>JAZRBV010000042.1:0-24058 GCA_045635225.1 Eubacteriales bacterium | reverse complement strand
GTAGACAAGTTAGAAAGCTTCAAGGAGTATACGACAATTCCAATTAAGTATCAACAAAAGGTGTTCGCCACACAAGATCCTCAAATTATTCAGAGATTTAAAGATTTTGATGCAAATTTGCTGACTTATAGCGATATAGCTTTTCTCACGGAAAAAATCATGAAAACATACGAGTTTTATAAGCGTGGACTTGTAAAGTATGAAAAAAGCTATAACTATTACGCACATTTGATATATAGTTGGATTGAGGGGACTACTGTTGCTTATGTCATAAAAAGTACAATAGATAAAATTGAAAAAAGAGAAATTTTATTTTTGTTAGATGAATACTATGTCGAGGGTCATAGGAAATATAGAGATTATATTGGCGATGAAAGGCAGATAAACCTAATTATCAATGATATCTTGGAAAAAGTAGAAAATGACATTAAGCATCTTTGTAAAACATATTTTGCTAACTATATTTATTTGAACATTCAAAATGGTACAATGAGTCCAGATATGGAAAAACTGGCGGATTATATTGAATTTGGAACGACAAACTATAAAACGATAGAAATGCAAAAATTTGGTTTTAGTCGAGAATTATCGATGTATATTCAAAAGAAACACAGTGATTGCTTGAACTTTTCTATGGGAGAACTGGAGGATATAGATTTCGAAAAACTATTCCAGGACTTTGATCAAAGCAACGTATTGTACGAAGAATTAAAGGAATACGAGTATGCACTATGAACAGTATTAAAATAGAAGTTCGTGAACGTTGGGGCACAACCGATGCCTACCGAGATCACGAGCAAAAAACAAAGAACTACACAAAAGAGAAGTGGGCAGAGGCAAATTATGGCTTAATGGCGATCTTTGCTGAGTTTGCCGCGTGCAAGGCGCGCGGCGCGAGTGCCGATTCTGCCGAGGCGCAGGCGCCTGTTGCCAAGCTTCAGGAGCACATCACGGAGGACTACTACACCTGCACGGACGAGATTGTCGCAGGGCTTGGCAAGATGTACGTTGCCGATGATCGTTTCAAGAAGAATATCGACAAGTACGGTGAAGGAACTGCCGAGTTTGCTTCAGAAGCAATAGCTGTATTCTGTAAGGAGTAATGATATGATTAAAGAACTAATGCATGATCCGATATTCCTTGCAGGAAAGTCGGAAGTGGCTACGAAAGAAGACTTACAAATAGCTCAAGATTTGCTTGATACGCTGGTGGCACACAGAGAAAGCTGTGTTGGTATGGCAGCGAATATGATCGGCGTGCGCAAGCGCATCATCGCCTTTCTTGACGAGAGCGGACGAGCTCCTACGTACACGGTTATGATTAATCCGCAAATCGTAGCCAAGGCGGGTATATATGAAACCGAGGAAGGATGTCTCTCTCTTCTCGGCGGCCCCCGTAAGTGTAAAAGATATAAAACCATCAAGGTTCGGTTCCAAACTCTTGAGATGAAAACGCATACGAAGAATTTTACAGGTTGGACTGCGCAGATAATACAACACGAAGTAGACCATTGTAATGGAATTTTGATATAAAATAGCGCGGAGGTTAAACAATGCCATTAACTCATATTAGAATAGAAAACTACAAATCACTCAAACGTTGTGATTTGGATTTGAATAACATAAATGCATTAATAGGAGCAAATGGCACCGGCAAAACAAATATTTTGGATGCCATTAGCTATTTTTATAGCAATTTAACTGAACAGCATGTCGATAATGCAGTATTTGATTTAAACAATAAATTTAGCAATCAGGTTAGAATAACACTAACTTTTGATTTAACGGATTTTGTTAAAATATCAAAAACGCACACGGATGACTTATCTCTTCTGTTTGATGATGAAGCGGAGAACGATAGATATAAGAATTATTACAGAGCTATTATTTCGTTGGCATCCACTCAAAAGAACAATAAATTTTCTCTTAAAATGGTTCAAACTAAGGGGAAAGGAATAGAGTGGAGTGAAAAGTATGAAAACCGTTTCATAATTAAAAGCTTGTTTCCTTGCTTTTATGTTAATACTCGTGATTTGGATATTAATGAATGGTCACAAGTTTGGAACGTGCTTGGAGAATTAGGAAAAGTATCCAATGAACAAAGAAACACAATACAAGATAATATACGCAATCTCGTAGATAGTGACAGTGAGATATCAAAGAAAATTAAAGGTATTCAAGGCATATTTGACTCATCTGAAGTTAGCATTAGGCCAGCGACATCTAAAGAATTTGCAATAACATTAAGCAAATTATATTTTGATGGTCAAACAATATATCAAAAAGGTCGCAAGCTTAAATATTTTTCTACTGGCACTAACTCTGTAAAATATATTGAGTTGTTATTAAAATCAATAAATGAAATTGCAAAAAACAAGCTGAAAGAGCCTATTGTAATGTTCGATGAGCCAGAAACCAGTTTGCATCCTAATTATGTTGATGAGTTGGCAGAATCATACTTAAATTTGGACAACCGACTTAGAATAATTATTTCTACACATTCTTCGCGACTAATAAAAAATATAATGACCGTATCGGAAAACTTAAATTTACACAGGGTTTCTATTAGCGAAAAACATACGGTTGTTAAAAAGATGAAAAAGTATACGCAATATAGCCCAGAATCAAAGTATCGTGTTCTGGATGATCATATCAATTCATACTTTTCCAGAGCAATTTTGTTTGTGGAAGGCGAAACAGAGTTAGAATTCTTTGCAAATCCATACTTGCAGATATTGTTTCCACAACTAAAAAAGATTGATATTTACAAGGCTATGACGGATAAACCGATACTTAACATCATGCTTCCGGCTCAAAATAAAGCTGAAATCCCATACATATGCTTAATAGACGCAGATAAAGCTATAAATTTCAACGATTCATCTTATGCGGTTTCATTAAGAAGCGAATTTCTGGGATCGGATAGAGAAAAATTTCTGTTTAGAAACAAAAAAGATATAGAAATATATTTACCGCATCAAAGAAAAAAGATTGAAAAAATGGCACAAAAACTGCATATTCATTGTTTCAAACCATTTTATAGCTGTAATGATCAATATTTCGCACAATTTATTGATTCGGTTAAAACTTATCTGAGTAGATATAATATTTTTATGTTTGCAACCGATATAGAGGCAGCATTAATTAACAACCACTCTTATCCGTATGCAATTGATTATTTAAAAAAGCATAATGAAAAAAGTGATTTTGACGCTTTTGATACATACATTTCCGGAATGATGAACACCGATAAAATCAATATTTTAAGAATTGTCTTTGCAGGACATTCTGATTTGTTTAAGTCATATAAGTCCATTAAAAAGAACATTCCCAGTAATGATGCGTTGATTTTAGATCGAGTTATGGGGAACAAGAAGGCTGATGGTTGGGTATCGGATTATATTGACAATTTCTTTTGCTCGGTGTTGCCGGAAGGGTATGAAAAGTCGCCCAGAGGTATGATGAAATATTTTGAAGACGAAGAAAATGGAAAAAAGAAAGTTCTTTCGGAATTTAAATATTATTTTTCTGAATTACACTCGCTTTTTGTAAAATTATATGGTATAATGAAATAAGGTAAAGCGAAGTAGCAATGCTTGAGTTAATCAAGGCCTTGATGATGTGGTTTAGCAACCCGAATTCCAAGGAACAGAAGTCACTATTAGGCTGACCTGCCCCGTCGTGCATATTGTTGTTGTGCATGTGCTGCCATAGCACGCGCTACGCGATTTATTAAGAAAGTACTTCGCTTTATCTATTCTTTGAAAGGAGGGATTTCATGACAACAGAATCGTTTTGCAACATGGTATGGGATCTCTCCTATTCTAAGGTTTTGAAGTCAATTTCTAAAAGTGATTACAAAGAATTTATTATTCCGAAGAAAAATGGTGTCAGAAAAATTAATTATCTGCCTAAAACATCGATGTTCTTCAGTGTGCAAAAAGGTCTAGCGCGATACCTTGAAAAACAAGAGTATCCTACTTGTGTAAAAGGATTTAGAAAAGGTGAGAACTATTTATCGTATCTAGAACCTCATGTTGGGGCTAAATACTTTTTGCGTGTGGATATAAAAGATTTCTTTCCAAGCATTACAGTTGATATTATCAAAAACGAACTTTTAAATCATTTATCTTTTGATAGTGAAAACGATAAAAAACAGATCTTGGACTTAGTCTCAAATATAGCTACACTTAATGACATCGTGCCGCAAGGAGCTCCGTGTTCTCCTATAATATCCAACTTTATAATGGTTAGAATAGATCAGCGTATTAGCAAGTATTGCCAAGCGTTGGGGATTTGTTACACTAGATATGCCGATGATTTATTATTCTCAAGTACAGGTTTTAATTTTAAAGATAAGAAATGGTTTTTGAAAAAGATTAAATATATACTCTTATCAAAACAATTTAAAGTTAATTACAGTAAAATAAAACATGGTGATAAAGAGATATCTCTCAATGGTTATGTTGTTTCAAATGATGGTATAAGGTTGTCGAGGGATAGAATCTTTGATGTGCGGAAAACCATAGCTTATTCAAAAAATAATTATCGTATGGCAAAAAACAATCCCGAAGTTTTTTTACAAGGTGCTAATACTATTGAACTTAGACATAGAGATTTGGCATCGTTTCCGTACAAAACAATCTATCAATTTATTCAATTTCTGTGTGGCTATCGAGCATACTTATTATCCTTTTTGAATTACGATATCGATCCTTTATTTGCAAAAAAAGTTGTTAAACTTGTAAATAATATAGAGGAACAAATAAAAAAATACTATTAGTTTGAAATATGTCTGGACTTTGCAGAAGTCGTGTGGTATTGTGTTGTGATAACAGGAGGTACAACCAATGGAAAGCATAATTAAAGAACTGTGGCACGGAAACATAATACCGCAAGAGGACAGCAGAACCAACTCGAAGGAAATGAAAGAACTCCTTGGGCATATGGCAAGGCATCATGAAGATTTAGAGAAAACCTTCACTGATGAGCAGAAAGAGATCTTCGAGAAGTTCCACGAGTGTTGGAGCGAGTACGCGAGTCTCGGTGAGTGTGCAATATTCTGCTACGCATTCAAACTTGGCATGAGAATCGCAATTGAAACGTTAACTGAATAAGTTTGAGAGAAGAAAAGAAAAATGATGAAGAAAGGAGTAAAGCATGTCATCATACAGCGAGTTAATAAAAAACTTTGAAAAGATTCGCGCCTATATGCGTGAGTTCTATATTTACGGCTTCAAGAGTCGTGACGATTATAGTAAGAAAAGCTCTCGTTCTTATGATGACGAGCGTCGCAGGATTGAAAGCTGGCTTGGAGATCATATGAGCTTCGTGAGGACTCCCGAGGGTAAGAACGTGTTCATTTCGATTGATAGCCGTTCAATCAGACATAATCCTTTCTATAACGCGTGGAAGGCAAAAAGTTTTACCGATGGAGACGTTACTCTCCATTTCATCCTCTTCGATATCCTACACGAGCCTTCGGTTAAATACACTCTTTCGGAAATCATGCAGGAGATAGATGAGAAATATCTTTCGGGATTTGAAAACCCGATGATGTTTGATGAGTCCACCGTTCGTAAAAAACTGAAAGAGTACACCGAATCTGGTATCATTGTAACCGAGAAGGTTGGCCGTAAGGTTTCATATAGACGTGCCGAAAATACAGATGTTAAAGATTTGAACGAGGTTCTTCACTATTATTCGGAGGTTGCCCCGTGCGGAGTTATCGGTTCCTTTATATTAGATAAGGAAGAGTTGGATACCGATGCGTTCACCTTTAAGCATCATTACATAACCGGTGCCATAGATAGTGGAGTGTTAGCATCTATATTTACTGCGATGAGAGAAAAGAGAATTATAAGCGTCTCTAACCTTAGTCGCAGAAAGGATACTCCGAGAAGAAACCGCATAATACCACTTAGAGTATTTATAAGCGTTCAAAGCGGTAGACAGCATCTGCTTGCATACCTGCCCGATTATAATAATTTCCAGTCCTACCGCATTGACTATCTCTCAAATATAAAGCTTGAAGAACAAACTCCTCGTTTTGACGAGCTACGTGCGCAGATTGACGAAATGAAAGATAAGATGTGGGGAGTTAGTACAAAGCGTAACAAGTGGGGAATCGAAAGGCTCGAGCACGTTGACTTCACGGTCAAGGTTGCAGATGATGAAGCGCACATCATAAGGAGACTCGAGAGGGAAAAGCGTGTAGGTAGGGTCGAAAAGATCGACGATAACACCTATCGTTTTACAGCCGACGTGTATGACGTGAGCGAGATGATTCCTTGGATTAGAACCTTTATATGCCGTATAATTGATATGAACTTCACAAGCAAGACGCTTGAAAATCAATTCAAGTCTGACCTTGATACGATGTATCGTATGTACGGAATCGGGGAGGTGAGCAAATGATATTCAGTGAGCTTTATTCTGCGTATTATAATGCAATAGCAGATATTCTCTCGGGGATTATTGACGGCGAGCATAACGAAAAAGAACTGCAAAAAGCGGTTGTAGACAGAGCTTTTGGAGAAAGTATTCTAACAATAATGCCTTCTCTCAAGAGCGAAAAATGGCAGCTTGTTCACTCGGATATGAGTACTACCATCGAGCACAAGCCTACGATGCCTCTGACAACCATACAAAAGCAGTGGCTGAAAGCAATATCACTCGATCCAAGAATCAAGCTATTCGGTGTAGAGTTTAAAGGACTTGATGACGTCGAACCCTTGTTCACCTCTGAAGATTATCATATATACGATAAGTACAGTGATGGTGATCCTTACGAAGACGAAGAGTACATAAAGAAATTCAGAGTCATACTTGAAGCAATCAGGAATGGTACTCAGATTAAGTTTGAGATGACTAACAGATTCGGCAAGCCGATGTTCGTTAGATGTCATCCGAAAAGAATTGAGTATTCCGAGAAGGACGATAAGTTTAGAGTCGTTACTGCGGGATGGCACGCGGTGTCAACGGTTAATATTGCTAAGATGCGTTCGTGCGTTCATTACACCGGACCGAAAACTCTTGAAGGCGAAGAGAGGGAAGTGTTATATGATACTATGACGCTCAAGGTGCTTGATGAGAGAAATGCGCTTGAAAGAGTAATGCTCCATTTTGCTCACTTTGAGAAGCAAGCGGAGAAGCTTGACAAAACGCATTACCTCGTTAAAATTAAATACGCATTAGCTGACGAGACTGAAATGGTTATCAGAATACTATCGTTTGGCCCACTTGTCGAAGTGATAGGTTCTGAAAATTTCCGAAATTTAGTCATAGAAAGGCTAAAAAAACAGAAAAACTGCGGACTTTTTTAAGAGTTCGCAGCTTTTTTTCCGTGAAAAACGAGGAAATTGGTGGTAAAATGTAGTCACAAGAACACAAGCAGTCGACATCTAATCGGCATGGCGGTGTTCTTGAAAGGCACAAACAGCAACACTTTGAGCATCAGACTAGAATCTGTGAAGCTGTCGGGCTCGTAACCCGAATGAAAATGTGCCTTGTGCCAAATCCCTAACGGCAATTGTAGCCTACTGAGGTAGATTTGGTTTAAAGATACTAACAGCAACTACTGACCACAACTCAGGCTGATACTTAGGTGTTTGGCACGTGTGGCGTTGTTGGCCCCTGTCGTAAGCAGGTCATCTTGCAACGTTACACTGTAGATGATGGCGCAAGCCATCAGGTGAAAATAGTATCTTGTTGGTACCGACCTCACGAGTGTTTGCATTATGCAATAGATCCGGCGGGCAACGGTTACCTCAAAGGCACATACAGCAAATGATGAATTTCTGACATCTACTTAAGATGATTTTGTCTATCCGCACAGCGGAGCTTCAGTGCCTTGTAAAGAACTTAACGGTTAACACTTTCCTACCACTTATACAGTAGGGGATTCACTTGCCGATAATTATATAAAGACACGAGCAGCAACCGAACTTATGATGCCGAAGCTATGTTACTACATACTCGGAGGTGAAGCAATAGTGTCTTGTAATTCAAATTTTTATGATGCGTTGATATCGCCCTCGTACTGTACTTAGGCAATGCCTTGCGTATCAAAGAGATTTGGATATTAAAGATGCAGACAGCAATTCAAAAAGATATCATTTGCTACATAGGAGCAGCTGTTCTTAGTAAACAGCCACGAATAGAGTGAAAGGCTCTGTATGATTTTTAAATGCATCTTGTAAATAAAGACGCTCACAGCCAAAGACGGACTTGTCAGGTAAGTTCTGACCCGCACCAAATTGGTAGCGAAATTTTTCTAAGCGTCTTGTAAACGAAGCTTGCGACAATGAAAACTTTCAGAAGCTCATTGCTCAAAGTTAATTTGAAATACCGTAAGCTTTGTATCTAGTATTCCCCTTAAGACATAAACAGCAATGTTTCCTATTTTTTGAGTTTGAAGATATACATATTAAGGTGTGTCTTGTAGAAAGGGGAATTAACTTAGTTAAAAAGGCGCAGACAGCGAAAAGTGAGATTCTGAATAGTCGCGGGATCGAAGGATTACCAATACTTATCAATGTTAAAACGCGCCTTGTTATACGGAGGGCAGTTCTGTAGAAGAGCAAGGTCAAATCCTCGGGATAGGTTCAAATCCTATCGCCCTCCACCTTACTATGCCTCGGTAGCTCAGATGGTAGAGCGAGGGACTGAAAATCCCTGCGTCGTAGGTTCGATTCCTGCCGGAGGCACCAAAAAGGCACAAGCAGCAATAGATAAGTAGCTTAGTGGTTAAAGCAGAGGACTGAAAATCCTCGTACGCGAGTTCGAATCTCGCATTAAACTGTGCCTTGTAATAATAATTTTATAAACCAAACATTACATTTTATTAGAAAAGGAGTGAGTTTCATGTTACAGTATCTTAAACAGGAAGCAAACAAGACTGTTACCGAAAACGGTGCAGTTACCAACATTACAACCGAATCCGATTGCCTCGACCTGTTCGCAACTATAGGCGCATTGCGTCACGCTAGCGACAGTGAAATCGAAGCACGATTCATCCGCGCATTTAGTGAAAACAGAGATATTGCAATGAAACTCCTGTTTTTCGCAAGAGATATTCGCGGAGGACTTGGTGAGCGCAGAGTATTCAAGGTAATACTAAATTGGCTTGCGGAGAACGAGCCTAACACCGTTCTCAAAAATCTTCAGTATGTAGCTGAATACGGCCGTTACGATGATCTTCTTTGCCTAATGGGTACTCCCTGCGAGCGTCAGATGCTTGACGTTCTTAAGGCTCAGTTCGATCAGGATAACGAGGCACTCACAAATGACGGTGAAGTATCACTTCTTGCAAAGTGGTTGCCCTCGGTTAACGCCTCTAATAGCGAGACCGTACTGAATGCAAAGAAAATCGCAAAGCATTTCGGTATGAACGATGCAAGTTATCGCAAGGCGCTTGTTGCCCTTCGAGCACGCATTCGTATTATCGAAAACAATCTTCGGGAAAAGGACTATACCTTCGACTATTCAAAGCAGCCTTCAAAGGCTATGTACAAATACCGCAAGGCGTTTGTACGCAATGATGAGGAGCGTTATAGTCAGTTCCTCGATAACGTATCAAGCGGTACGGTAAAACTTAATACCGGTACGCTTATGCCTTACGAAATAATCACCCCTATTTTGCGTAATCGCATAGGTGAAGCGGAAAGAAAATCTATAAACACCACATGGAATACCCAAGAGGATTTTGGCAACGATGAGAACGCTCTTGCAATCATTGACGGATCAGGGTCTATGTATAGCTACACCGATCCGATGCCTGCGACCGTTGCTCTCTCGCTCGGAATCTATTTTGCAGAACGAAACCAGGGTGCATTCAAGAACCATTTTATCACTTTCTCGGAAAAGCCTCGTCTCGTAGAGATCAAGGGCAACGATATCGTCGATAAGGTTCGTTATTGCATGGGTTACAACGAGGTTGCAAATACTAATATTCAAAAGGTGTTTGAGCTTATTCTTAATACCGCTAAAAAGAATTCTATTCCTCAGAATGAGATGCCTTCAAAGCTTTATATCATTTCTGACATGGAATTCGACTGCTGTGCCGAAGATAGTCATCTCACTAACTTCGAGCACGCAAAGAAACTGTACGAATCTGCAGGTTACAAGCTGCCTGAAATCGTATTCTGGAACGTGGATAGCCGAAACACTCAGCAACCCGTTACCAAAAACGAGCAGGGTGTAGCTCTTGTATCCGGTTGTACTCCTCGTCTTTTCTCCATGGTTGCAAGTGGAGAACTCAATCCTTATGTATTTATGCTTGAGGTAATAGAGAGCGAGAGGTACGCAAAGATCGTAGCTTAATACTATAGGGGGCGTGAAGAGCGCTCCCTTTATTTTTGAAAGGAAAACATAATTATGATAGAGATAATAGGCGAGTTTAATACCGCCAAGTGCTTCACGGGTCAGCTTGAGGATTTGGCCCGTGAGCAGATAAAGAAGGTATGTGATACCGAGGCTTTTGCATCCTCAAAGATAAGAATAATGCCCGACGTTCATGCCGGCAAGGGCTGTACTATAGGTACGACCATGACTATAACCGATAAGATCGTTCCTTCAATGGTTGGCGTAGATATCGGGTGCGGAATGTACACGGTTTACCTTGGTAATATCGACATTGACTTCGAGAAGGTAGATGAGGCGGCTCACTACATACCCTGCGGAAGAGAGGTGTGGGATGGTAGATACGAGAGATTTGACCTTACTGTGCTTCGTTGTTATAGAGAGCTTAAGCATGCTACTCGTCTTGAGAGATCGCTTGGCACTCTTGGTGGGGGCAACCACTTCATTGAGATTGACGTAGACGAGAATGGTGGAAAGTATCTCGTAATCCACTCCGGCTCTCGTAATCTTGGAACTCAGGTAGCTGAGCATTACCAGAACCTTGCCGTTGACCTTAATGCCGGCAAAGAGGACTATTACAGAAGACGCGAGGAGATAATCCACACTTATAAGGAGCAGGGAAGAAGAGCGGAGATACAGTATGCTCTCAAGGCTCTTGAGCGTGAGTACAAGGCGAAGGAGCCTTCGCTTCCGAAAGACCTCTGCTACCTATACGGCTCGTTCATGGAGGATTACCTCCACGACGTAGATATCTGCCAAAAGTTTGCCGAGAGAAACCGTGCGAGAATGGCAGAGATAATAATCGAGAGATGCGGATTTACCGCGATAGAGACCTTCCAGACCATTCATAACTACATCGACGTGAATGAGATGATACTTCGTAAAGGCTCTGTATCTGCCAAGGCAGGTGAGAAGCTTCTTATTCCCATTAACATGCGTGACGGCTCGCTCATATGTATTGGCAAGGGCAATGAGGATTGGAACTTTTCAGCACCTCACGGTGCAGGTCGTCTTATGTCCCGTACCGCAGCCTTCGAGAGACTTACAATGGCTGAGTATGAGCAGGAGATGGCAGGTATATACTCTACGTGCGTAGTGCCTGATACGCTTGATGAGTCACCCATGGCTTACAAGAGCATGGATGAGATCGTTGAGAACATAGAGCCTACCGCAGAGATAATCTGCAGAATAAAGCCTATTTATAACTTTAAGGCAGCGGAGTGACAATAACGATAAAATAAGCCGATGAGGAATCTTATTGAAACCTCATCGGTGATTTTATATTTTATCGTGGTCAAAATTTGGTCAACACTAAACAAAGAAGAGGAAAACTCTGCAAAATCTGATAAGTGTGAACGGTAAACATAAAAACAACATATCCAGTTGATTTTAAGGAGATTGTAATGAGTTAAGGCAAAGGCAAAGAGATATTTAACTCAAGCAATGGCAAAAAATTATACTGCCTTAAACAAAGAAGAGCGATTTTCGAGTTCTGAAGTTGTCAATTGTCGGGAACAAGATCGACGACAACTTACGGCTAAAAACCCAGTGTTTTCAAGGTTTTTGAAGGTCGTAAATACTTAAATCTTTATAGGGTCGACATATATACCTACCCCCACCCGACCACGCGTAGATGCCCCTGTGAGCCGAAATTTCGAGGTGAGATTTTTGAGAAACAAGAGCGCGTAAATGCGTATTGCGATGTTCATATATCCAAAAAGGATAGTGTAAAGCGATTGACAACTGAGCAGTAATATGTTATAATAAGCACACAGGAAGGCGGTATGAGTATTTAAACGGCTGGACGTAAAACAAGAGTGTTTGATTCAATCTATGCAAGTGGTTTGTTTCAAATAATAATGATTTATGTAACGCATTTTAATTACTTGTGCCCGATAGGAGCGCACGGTATACGTGGGCTTTGTCGGGCTATACTTATACCTTCTTGTAGAAATTATTATAAGGAGGTTGTTTTTATTATGAACAACGAAACATTGAAATTTATTCAAGGACAAATTGGATACGCATTTAAAAATTCCGATTTGTTGCAGCAGGCATTTGTCAGACGTTCTTATTCAAAAGAGAACAGTGGTGAGGATAACGAGGTCTTAGAATTTATAGGTGATAAGGCTCTTGATTTCGTTGTCGTAAAGTTGCTCGCTGAAAAATATGGGTCGTTTTCGGAGGATTACGATGATTACGATCCTTGTGAAGATTGCAACGAATTCGTTTCGGATTTCAGGGAGGGAAAACTGACTGAAATTAAGAAAAAACTCGTTTGCCGTGAAATGCTATCAAGTAGAATTAGAATGCTCGGTTTTCAGTATGAACTGATTATGGGAAACAGCGATATTGAACAACAAGTCTTGGAGCAAGAGTCAGTGCAGGAAGATCTCTTTGAAGCGATTATTGGTGCAGTAGCTCTTGATTCAGAATGGAACTTAACCGCTTTAACCAATGTTGTGGATTTGATGTTAGATCCGAATTTTTATTTAGAAAATGGTTTTGATGAACAAATCAATTACGTAGAACTGCTTCAACAGTGGTATCAAAAAAAGCATCATAATATACCTGTGTATTGCTATAGAACCACAGGAGGCTTTCCTTATGCTGGTAAATACGGAAAGTATGTTTGTGAATTAGGTTTATACCCTTTGGAAAATGGATTTTGGGATGTTGGAGATACCAAGAGTGAAGCAAGAATGGCGGTAGCAGAGCAGGCCTATCGATATCTTGAAGAAAACAACCTGTTGTTTACTTGGGTAGATGAAATAGGCGAACCGAGCATTGACCGAGCAATAAATCAATTACAGGAACTTTATCAAAAAGGCTATATAGGTGAACCTTGGTACGATTTTTCTGAAACGTATGATGAAGATGGAAATCCGCTTTGGCACTGTGAATGCCATGTAGATGGTAGTGAGATCTATTTTGAGGACGAATATACATCCAAAAAACATGGCAAGAAAGCAGTAGCGTATGATATGCTTTGCGATATCCTCGGATGGGAGGAAGATGATGAGGCTTAAAGAATTGCGCACAGAAAAAGGAGCAACACAAAGGGAAGTAGCAGAAGTTATTGGTTGCGCAAAAAGCACGTATCCAAAGTATGAGAGGGAAGAACGTGAACCGGACATAGATACACTTTGCAGACTCGCAAATTATTTCGAAGTTAGTCTTGATTATTTGGTTGAACGAGAGAAAGCAAAACAATGACATAAGAAAATCCGATTAGGAATCGCAAGAAACCTAATCGGATTTTTATATTAGCATCTCAATTTAGCGAAACAAAAAGTTTCAAAAAGGTATTGACAAAGGCTGTTCAAAATGTTATAATCTATTCACCGAGATAATGAAACACAAGGTTTCAAAAAGAAAAGAGGTGCATTGATAAATGCGTTCCATGAATGAAAATAAGCTTACTGAGATTGCTGAATACATAAAAACTTACGCAAGAGAGAATAACGGGGAAGCTCCGAGACTTGCAGAAATAATGAGTCATATGAATATGGCAAAGGCAACCGCGTACCGTTACGTGCTCGAGCTTGAAAAGCGCGGAGTGGTTTCATATAACGGAAAGAAAACTCTTGAGGCTCCTCTGCAAAAAAAGATGCGTTGCGGATTCCGACGCGTACCTATCGTTGGTATGGTTATATGCGGAACTCCCGACGAGCAGGAAGAGCACGTAACTGGATATCTCGCAATTCCGGAAGAGTGGGTTGACGGTGAATGCTTTTTGCTTGAAGCGTACGGTGATTCGATGATTGATCTTGGAATCTTTGAGGGTGATTTAATTCTCGTGAAGAAAGCTGAAACTGCAAAGAGCGGAGAAGTTATCGTTGCGCTCACGGAGAACGGAAATACTCTTAAAAGATTGTTCTGGGAAGGTAACAAGCCGAGACTTCATGCTGAAAATAAAAACTATCCCAATGACAAAAAAGATATATATCCAAAAGAGTTTACAATTCAGGGAATTGCTCTTAAAGTAGTTAAGGACATACATTAAGAAAGGAGCACCAGATGAATACATTTTACAATCAAATGTTTAATCCGCAATATGTGAATCCGGATTATTATCACGAATTACAAAGACAGCAATATGAGTTCGACCAGCAGAAAGAAATTGTAAATGCAGTAAAGGCGATTCGCGATTTGTGTGAAGCGGTAAAAAAGATAGACGCAAACCATCAGCAACAAGCTTTCAACGCATGTCTCTTCGAACTGGCAAAGGAGCTCAATTGGTGAGGAGGTATTTAATTGGAAACAAAAATCAAAAGAATTCCAATTGCACGTTGTCCTAATTCGGATTGCGGGAGAACTCTTTTGTTCAGCAGTGATCCAAAAGATAAATATAATATAACTACTAAAGTTGTAACAGATGATTACAAAGGTAAAAATATGATATGCTCAAGGTGCAAAACATTGGTTGCAATTATTGAAAAACCAAAAGTCGCAAGGGGATATATCGTATTACCTATTGTAAGCGCGCAATGTTAATAAAAACAAATTGATAGTGATGCGTCCTCCCATCAGTGAATATGGGAAAGCAGGGTGAGCATCAAAAGAATTAAAAGCAGAAATTAAAATCTGTAATTCTTTTGATGCTCACTTTTTTATTTTTATAGTTAAATAATAACGTGTCTCTGATTTAACAAATAGGCTTAAAAAGATCAGATAAATCAAGGGGGGGAATCAAGCTATCTTTGGGTATACCAACACCAATACTCCCTATGTCTATTTGCTAAAACGACCGAGTTACGACGCTTTGCGAGGAATATGAGCAATGTGGCGTAGGGGCGATATATAAGCAGGAGAAAGGGTAGGCGTCATTGCCGCCAACCCGCTTCACATCGGACGGCAGAGCCGACCGAATTCACGAGATTCTGGGAGCTTGAAAGGGCTTTAGGGAGCAGCGCTAAAATACACCGGAACGCTGTAAAAATAAAATAACGCTCGATGGAGCGTCAGAAGTGCGGTTTTTCCCAGTGATTTAGTGGAAATGACCGACATTATTAAAAACATTATGAAAGGAAAAAGCAATGGAAGAAAAAATTACACAAGAAACTAAGGAAAGATACACGGTATGGTTACCAAAACAACATGTGGCGGAAGAACTATAAACTATGAGTATGATACAGACAATAAGCTTGTGAAAAAGATAGATAACATTAGCGGAACTACCACATATGAATATAATTCAGACGGACAGATAGAGACTGTTAAGAGCTATAAGAATGCAACGGAATCATGGTGTGATACTTGCTGCGAGGACGCTTTTGAAGTATATGGTTATAACGGTGACAAGAAGCTCGTTCGAGAAACGTTGGTTTATAATGGAACAGCCAGAACTTACACTTACAACTATAGAAACACAGCAGCCCAAGAGCTTTCCGAGATTACTGTAGGTGCAATTAATGTTGAACCTAGCACAGATGTTAACGGCAGAAGCATTGGCAAAATCGTTCGAGTTTCCGGCACTAAAATCGCTGAAGAACAGATTTCTTATCTTAAGTTCGGAGATCATGCAACCAATATGCCTTCTGCAATCAGATATGGAAATATAGTTAACGGCAACTTCGTTCTTAAGGATGGCATCAAGTATAAATACGATGCTATGGGTAATATTACCGAGATTCGCGAAAATGGTAATCTGGTATCTCGATTCACATACGACTCCATTGGAAGACTTGTAAGAGAAGATAATAAACCTTTGGGTAATACTATCACATTCGTATACGATAACTGTGGTAATATTGTATCTAAGATAATTTACCCCTTCACATTGGAGAACAAAGAGGCTCTTGATGAGCTTTCGTGCTTTGCTTTGGAATATGCATATGACTCGGGCAGTGATAAGCTAATGTCGTATAACGGTGAAAGTTTTGAGTATGACGAGATCGGCAATCCTACGGTCTATCGTGGAAAGAATGCAACCTGGTCTTATGGAAGACAGCTTCAGAGTTATGACGGAAACAGATATACTTATGATGCGAGTGGCAGAAGACTTACTAAGCGACATGGAACAGATGATATTATTCACTTTACCTATGATTCGAACGGCAGACTTATTCATCAGTCTAACGGTCTGGAATTCATTTATGATCATACAGGAGTAATGGGAGTAATCTGTAATGGTTCAACCTACTTCTACAGAAAGAATGCCCAAAGCGACATAATATCCCTACTTGACAATCAGGGTAATGTTGTGGTAAAATATATATACGATGGATGGGGAAATCATTCTGTAAACGTACTTGATGAAAGTGCGGCAGTTATTGCAAATCTCAATCCGTTTAGATACAGAAGTTATTACTATGATGTAGAGACTAGTTTGTATTTCCTTAAGACGAGATATTATGATCCTGAAATAGGCAGATTTATGACTATCGATGGCATTTCATATATTAATCCCGATTCTATTAACGGTCTTAATCTGTATGCATATTGTGGTAATAATCCAGTGATGCGTCTTGACCCTAACGGTACAGAGTGGTGGAATCCCTTTACTTGGAATTGGAATGACATCGGACGTGTTGCTGGTGGGGTTGCCTTGACATTGCTAGGCGGAGCTATTATTGCGAAAACATTAAAAGCTGCGTTGCTTATACCAGGTGCAGGTTTTGCCACACAAATAGGTTTTTCAACCATGATGTATGGAGCATTTATGATAGGATCTGTATTTAACAAAACTATAGAAGAAGACATGGATAGAATAGGTTGGAACCCTTTGAATTCAGATTCAAGTTTGGTGGTAAAATCGGGAAGAGTTTCTTTTTACAAAGGAATGCCGAGTGTAAAGATTAATAATCTTCCGAGTGGTCGTTCGGGTAGTTTCCTTGGGATGTGGTTGTCACCAAGTGTTAGCGAAAACACGGTGAAGCATGAATGGGGACACAGTATACAGCAAGGATTTATGGGCGCTCTTAAATATGGATTGTTTGTAGGTATCCCATCGTATTTCTATTGGGGAGAACGCAATTGGCCGGCAGCTACTCATTATTATGTAAAACCGTGGGAGGTTGTGGCAGACTATTTCGGAGGAGCAGATCCTACCATTAGAGACGAAGATGATGTACCGTGGACGGAAAAGGATGTTGAAGTAGGAATTTGGCATATGGTAGTTGCTTCGTTATTTGGTCCTTTAAGTTATTTGTTTGCAATTTATTAATATAAAAGGAGTTTTGCTATGAAAAAAATATGTGTATGTTTGTTGCTTTGTTTGTGCGTCTCACTCTGTTCGTGCGAACCGGTTATCTCGTATATGACAGAAGAAGATGTTGAAAACTATTCAGAAGTTTCGCTCATTTTCTATGATAACCCCGATGCTCCCGTTCATAAACATGACTCTCGACCGGGCGATTTTAGTCAATATGACTGGGAAAAGTTCGATGAATCAAAGATGGAAGTGTTAGAGGTACTGCCGGCTGAAAAAGCTCAGGCGTTAATTGATAAAATGATTCAACATGAATGCTTTTATGATTTGCAGGATATTAATGCACCAGATGGATATTCATTAAGAATATTGTACGAAAACGGAGATTTTTATGTTGAGACTCTAACTTCGAATAGAGCGTTTGCCGCGCGATACAATTCACAAGGAGAGTTAATAAGAGTTTACGGAGTAGGATTTACATCTGCGAAGATAATTAATTCATATTTTAATCATCAAGTTCCTACAGAAAATGAAAAATAGTAGTGGTTTGTGGTTTTAAAAATATATCATATTTTCTCTCGTTCCGTTTTCGGGGCGAGAGTTTTTATATAACTTGACAAGCAATACGATTTGTAGTAAAATATATATACGATGGATGGGGAAATCATTCTGTAAACGTACTTGATGAAAGTACGGCAGTTATTGCAAATCTCAATCCGTTTAGATACAGAAGTTATTACTATGATGTAGAGACCGGTTTGTATTTCCTCAAGACGAGATATTATGATCCTGAAATATGCAGATTTATGACTATCGATGGCATTTCATATATTAATCCCGATTCCATTAACGGTCTTAATCTGTATGCATATTGTGGTAATAATCCTATAATGGCTGTTGACCCTAACGGTACAGAGTGGTGGAATCCCACTACTTGGGATTGGGGAGCTATAGGGCGTTTCGTAGGTGGAACCGCATTAGCGATAGCCGGAGCTGCGTTTACTATTGCAACTTTGCCGACTGCTATTTCGAAAATTGGCGGCGGTGTATTGACACAGTTGGGCTTTTCTACGATGATGTATGGTGGATTTATGCTAGCTTCTGTATTTGATAGCGAAATAAAAGCAAATATGGACGCCATAGGTTGGAATCCTTTTAATACTGATGCAAGTATAATAACAACTAGAGACTCTCTAGGAAACATAAGAAAGGTTTCTTTTTATAAAGGGGTTCCTGTTGTTAGATTTGATAATAAAAATTTGTCATCATTTTCGTTTTTAGGAATCTTCTTAAACAACTCTGATAAAATAGATAACACTGTTCTTAATCACGAGTATGGACATAGTATACAGCAAATGATTCTTGGTCCACTGTTTTATGGCATTTTTGTAGCACTTCCTTCCGCTTATTACTGTTTTAATGGTGACTATTTAAGATATCCTTCTCCACTAAGAGAAAAAATGTATTACTCTAAGGTTTGGGAGAGAACAGCTGATTGGCTCGGGGGAGTAGATAGAAAAAACTATTTTGATTTTTGGTATGAAGAGAACTTTATTTTTTGGTAAAAGAAAGGTGTAAAATGCTTATGAAAAAGATAGCTGCTGAATTCGGGTTGATTTGCTTAACATTTTGCATTATTTTGTTTTCATTAAATTCTTGTGTTCATAAACCTGTACACTTCATGTCCGGTGATTTAAGAGAGGGGCTGTTGCAAATTGATTATGTTAATGTTATTAAAGGAGAAAACGGCCTCATTGAAGAAATTGAAGTGTATAGAACATTGACCGCAGAGGAACAAGAGAGTGTTTTGTTGGCTTTTGAAAAAATAGAGTTTACTGCAGCTGTGGGAATGCAAATGCCAGTGATTAGTGGCGAAGCGTTAGTATTGTGTTATTCAGAGTATAAGTTGTATGTTACCTCGAGAGCTATAGAAAAAAGAGTTATCGATTCATATGAAAACGATAACGAGGAGAAATTAATATATTCAACTTACAATCCTGAAATTTCGGAGTTAATTGATTCTCTAAAAAATGGTGATTAAATTTGACAGGCGATTTTCTTTTTTTGTCTTTGAAGTTATTTGTTTGCAATTTGTTAATATAAAAGAAGTTTTGCTATGAAAAAAACATTGATTTGTTGTTTGATTTTTGCTATTTTATTTTCTTTGACAAGCTGTGATGGCTTTTTAAACTATGTTGAAGATATGGTGAAAACAGAACGTTTTCGTTATGATTATGAAGAAATATCAGAGAATGTTGATAAAGCGGAAATAATTAAACTTACCGCTATTTATCACTACACAACAACATTTACAAATGACTATATTGATGAATCGGATGTAGAAATACTGAAAATACTTGAGCATGAGAAAACGTTAGAGTTTTTGAGGGATTTTTCTCAAATAGATTATACCGACGGCCCTTTCGTTTATCACGGTCCCCCAAGTTTTGACGAAATCTGTGTCAGAGTATGGTACTTGGACGGAAGGTGTGAGCTTTTTTCAGGGTCGCTTACATCACTAAAGCGAGGAAACTGTGCTGATATAAGAGACTATGATAACTTAGTAAAGAAGTATTTAGAGCAATAATATGCAGTGTTTTTCTCTCGCCCCGAAAACGGGGCGAGAGTCTTTATTTTGGGGATTTACAATTTGTTAATTATTTATTCACAACCTCAAATCCCTTGAAAAAATAAGGGAAAATTGGCGGTCAAAAGGTTGCGGTTAGGGTCAAAGTTTGCCGGTCAAAATTGAGGTTTGTTCACAAAATTCAAAATTAGTTCATATTTGGGGCGGTTAGGCCGCGAAAATATGGTAAAACGCACAAAAAAGCAAAGAAAAAACCCGCCAAAATCTGTTGATTTTGACGGATTTTTGGTCTGAGTGACAAGACTTGAACACAAATCACTGTGTTTATATAGTCTCCATATAGTGGAATGTTTTGATTTTTACACTCAAAAAGGTTGATTAAGATAGTTTCCTTATAGTGGGGGTGATGTGCGTTTGCAACTTTTTTGCAACTCACGCGCTTATTATAGCATATACGGAGCGGTTTGTCAATCCCCGTCCCACGTTATCAATTCACCTAAAACATCTAAATAGTGCTTTTCGCAATATTTGTCACCGCCGATTTCGTAAACACCCTCTTTGTTGCATCGCTCGCACGTTCCGTCATCTTTGGTGCATTGTGATATTAAAAAGAGCAAACCAATAATTAACAATATACCGACAATAATACTAACCACTTTCTCAATTTTCTTTGTGTTGGCGGTCTGCTCTGCCGTAGGAATTTTGTTTACTTTCGTCTGTGAAATATCGGTGTGACAATATGGGCAAATATCCGTAAATATAGTGTTTCCACATTTAGGGCATTTTTGTGTTGCGTTTTCGTTTTCCATATTTCCCCCTTAGTCAATCTGTATGTCGGCAAAGTGTTTTTTGAAGTCCGTTAAATCCACGGTAAAAAGATAGTTCGTAAGGGTGTTTCCGTATTCCTCAATGTATATACTTATTTTGCCCTCGTTGTTGAGTATCTTTAATAACTCCGCTTCGCTTTCGTCAAAAATTTGGTTGTAAGTATTGCATTTCCCTAAATAAAGTCTATCACCCGACGCGTCTATATGAGCGTCAAAATACACCTTGTTATTTTCTTGCGTAAGAATGGTGATATTGTACCGCTTTTCTTTACTTTGATAGTTTTTAACTACGTTATTTCCGTATTCATATAGTTTTATAGAATATGAGCAGTAGTCTATTAGAAATACCACTTTAAGTTTTGATTTTGTTGTCGCGCTATTGCTAAAAGTCCCCTCGAAAGTTGCCGTCATATATTTTATACTTGTCGGGTTGTCAAATTCATCAACGTAATTCTTTATAGTCCAAACGGGTGTAATGATTTCCTCTTTCGGATTTGTGGTTACGGGTGGGGGATTGTTAGAGGTATTGTCCGTTACACCGCACCCCGACAAAAAGAGGGTAAGCGTTATTATTAACAATGCAAATCTTTTCATAGTCTCTCCAAAAACAAAAAAGTGCACCCCCTAAGAGATGCACAAAAAACGTATCTCTCAAGAGCCGCGACGCACTTTTACCCATAACAAAGGTGAGAGAATACATTTTTATCAAATAGTATTCCCTTTATTATGGGTTTATTCAGTTGTGCGTCGCAGTATCAGTATAGCGCAAAACACGGATTTTGTCAACGGCTTATAGGTTATTTGTGCATTTTGTGAGAGTGAAAAAGTATGACACGGTGCGGTTTTTGCGTACAGTTATTGTGTATGGTGTAAGCTCTCCCCGTATGTGTCATTAGGGTATGCTCTATTGAAAGACAACTAAAGTGTGTCAAATGAGTCCGAAAAATGATTTTGAAATATGTCAAATATTTTTAAAAACTCTATTGACACACAACCGAAAGTGTGCTATAATGACATCATCAACCAAAACCGACACAAAAAATGATAGGAGAAAACAATAATGAAAATTGGTTATTGCAGAGTAAGCACTACTGAACAGAATACGGGGAGACAACTTGAAGCATTTGAAAATCTTGGTATAGAAAAAGTATATACCGACAAACAAAGCGGAAAGAACACTAACCGCCCACAACTTGCGGAAATGTTATCATACATTCGTGAGGGTGATACCGTAGTAGTAGAAAGTATCTCCCGTTTGGCGCGTAACACAAAGGACTTATTAGAGATAGTAGAAAAAATCAAGAGTAAAGGCGCGGACTTTGTTTCCTTAAAAGAAAACATTGATACTAATTCGGTAAGCGGAAAATTTATGCTCACTATATTCGCGGCTATGGCAGAATTAGAAAGAGGTTATATACTCGAACGTCAGGCGGAGGGAATTGAAATTGCAAAGCGTGAGGGAAAGTATAAAGGGCGTTCCGCTATTGCTATTGATGATACGGAATTTACCAAAGTGTGCCGTAGGTGGAGAAATGGAGAGATAACCGCCACAAAGGCTATGGAAATACTGAACTTAAAACCTAACACGTTCTACCGTAGAGTGAAGCAAATGGGGTTATAAACAAGGCAAAAAAAGAGAGGGCTGAAATGCCCTCTCAAATGCTCTATAAAGCGTTCTTTCGTGTCGATGTTCGTTTGCCTTACTCACTCCCAAACGCGCTCTAATGGCTTTATTTTGCCCTCTGTGGGGCGTTCTGTATTGCTCCTATAATCTCATTCAATGTATCGTGTTTGTATATGTAATGGTACACAAGATGTCCCGTTGAGGTCTCGGCAATAAGACGCTTAGAATGACACCCAGCTTCGGGTTCATAAACACCGCCATATACCTTGCCGTCCTCGACTACGTAATAAATAGTAGCCGTTTCTGAATAACGATAGTTCCATAAATAATCCCTATTAAGAATTACATAAAACAAACGCTCATTGTCTTTATCATTCTGCGTTGCTCTTGTACGGTCAACAATAACCGTGCCGTCCTCGGTGCGTGTCAAAAAGTCTTTTAGTTTGTAGGGACTAAATTTCTTTGATGCTTCAATTTGAACATCTAATGCCGATTTTTTCATAGATTTTCCCTTTCTCTATACATTCTCGAAAACACCCCTTGTAGTGGTGATTTTCTTAATATTTTGCTTGTTATTTAGCGTTTCTTTCGGGTTTTTGGCAAAAACAGAGGAAAAAGCAGCGATTTTCTTAATTTCACAAGAGAATATTTTAATCTCTAAAACGATTTCAAGAAACACCCCATATAGTGGGGGTTTTCTGTGTTTTTCTACCCCTAAAATGCCCGTTTTTCGTATCTCTATTTATATTTTAGAACTTGCAAGGTTCTATATTGTCATTGTGGCGCGTTCTCGTTCCTCTGCGAATTGCACCGCGACAATATCAAAGAGATTGTCCATAATATCACGGTTGAATGATACGGGGATTGTTACGGGGTTGATGTTTAACCGCTTCAAATGCTCTAAAACCGTCTCTGCCTTTATCTCCCCTTTGTGCAATTCCTTTGCTCTCCAAAGGCTTTTGGTGTGCGTTACACGCTCCAAAAACTCAATGATAGCCGTTTGTGTTCTTTTTGTCTTTACACCGCTTAAAACGCGTTTTTTGGCGGTCTCAAAGGTGCTATAATCGGCTCTGCCTGTTATATCTTCCAACGCCCTCATAACAATAGGGATTGCCACATCATAACGTGCAAAATATTCAATGGGTTTTCCGTCAAAATCAAAGTCGCTTTTGATATTCCTTTTTATGGTGTTTAACTTATTCTTTTTAACTTGAATTTCAATCCGTAGCACCCCCTCACTTGCCTTTAGTTCTGCGGTGTCGGTTTTTCCTCGTTCCTCTTGAACATTTAACCGCTCCAAATACTTATTATAGATATTTACAGAGTATTGTTTATTGTCGAATAATACGCTCCCTATGGGGTGTGTTTTCTTTCGGTGTCCGTGTTTGCTTTCCTTGCGGTTCTTTTCCTCGTCTGCAAATTCGTGAACGTGCCAACTGTGATTTTTGCCCCCACGTTGCAATAGGGTTATATATTGTTCAACCTCACGGGGCGTTAGTTTCAAG
>JAZRBV010000041.1:0-14021 GCA_045635225.1 Eubacteriales bacterium | reverse complement strand
AAAGGGTGTAGGGGTACCAAAATAAGGGCCGATCCTTGCCCGCTTCCCCGAGTCCAAGGATCGGCCCAGCGAACGAGTCCAAGGATAGACAAGCCTGGCTCGTCTACCCTTAGACTCGCGATCCGTAGAACGTTCTACATTAATGCTTGAATGCGCTGATGATGATACCGGCGATGAAACGGCAGTACATCTCATAACCGACGATATTCGGATGCCCGTTCCAGAGCCATGTGGACGGATCCGCCTCCGCGTCGCCGGTCGTGCTGAAAATGGCATAGGTGCCGTCAGGATTTTTGGCGTACATCTGATAGTACGTGAAGGGTCCTCCGCCGTTGTACATCAGATTATACATGGGGATGTTTATGGCTGCTTTCAGCTTCTCGAATTCCTCTCCGAGAGTGCCGGGGGTTGTATTGTCGAATGTGATCTTATACGGGACCACTCCTCCGGATCCTCCGCCGCTCTGGGCGGTGATATGTGGGACCTTGTTTTCATTCGCGCGCGGAGCGCCGAAGATGATCACGAGCTGAGCCTGCGGATAGTGATCGCCGAGATATTTGATTATCCAGTTCAGGCAGCCGTAGAGGGTTGCGCCTTTATCCAGCATCTCTGTGATGCCAGCGCTGCCGGTGGGGTGATAGCCTGTTTCATCGTAGGGGTAGTAGTCGTTGAAGTCGCCGATCGGCAGGCCGGCCGTGCGGTCGTTGCCGTATCCAAATTCCAGCGATATTAGAGCCGCGCCGGTGAAATCGTCAGGGTGATTGTAAACGACGTCCATGAAGTTTTCGCTGTTTCCGGTGGATCCGCGTGCAATGAAACCGGTCGTGCCTACGCCGAGATTCACAGTATTGAGATGCAGAACCTCGCCGACGTAGTTCGGATATGCATATTTCGTTGTGTACGTGACGACGTCGGGATCGGTGGCCGTGCCGCGGTTATGAATAGCGCCCACTGTGGTGGAAGCGCCGATTGCGACATACTTCGGGATCTCACCGTCATCCGCCGCTGTGAGCCAGTTTGTCCAGTTCCCGCTGGATACTGAATAGAATCGGATCCACTCATGCTGATACGCCGATAGATAGAGTTTCTGGAATGCGTTACCGCTCGCTGGTCTGATCGTGAGCAGCCAAGCGTATCTGCTGGAGCCGGTCAGATCCGGCGGGACATCCAGAATGCTGCTGATATTTCCGATCCGACAGATCGTATTGGATTCCTGATTCGCCAGATAAGTACCGCCGGTAAAGGATGCCAGCTGAATGGCATTGCCATCGATAGTGCTCAGACTGGACAGAATGCTGCTCAGCTGCGTTCCTACCGTAAAGGAGTCAGCGGCTTTTCCGGCAGTGGTGAGGCTGGTATCTGTGACATTGATATTCGCGATAGTAATCGACGGTGCGTCTTCTTTGTGGATCGTGCTGTCGTCGGTATACGAAAAGACGAGTTTGAAGTAGTTCCAGACATGCGGAATGATGAAGTCTTCGGTAAACCAGCCGGTTGAGTACTGACCTTTAAACGATCCGCCGCTGATGGACTGGTTTTCATAGAGGTATGCGATGGCTTTATAGCCGGAGGGTACTTCCACGAATACGCCGACGGTGCCGTCGTTGTGAACATACGCCGCGGAGCTGATGCGGTTGGTGTTGTTGTTTGTTCCGCCGCTGCCGGAAGAGATCCCGCCGTCTCTCCACTCATGCGCGATAGCCGAATCTACGCGCAGAGCATTCAGCAGCGCGGCGATGTTATTCTTGTTCAGGGCGATCTGGGTGGCGCTCGCCGTTACGGAATCAGCGGCCGCTTCAGCAGCTGCCTGCGCGGCGATAGCAGCATCTCTTGCAGCTTCCGCATCCGTTTTGATCTGTGTGAGATTGGTGAACGTGCTGTTAAAGAGCGTTTCAAAGGCGGACTGCCACGCATTCAGGGCGGCAAGGGTTGCCGTTTCCCATTCGGTCTGCCCAGCTTCTACGCCGGCTTTCCAGCTATCAAGACCGGATTCAACGGCTGCTTTCCACTCAGCCAGATCTTCATCGGTTGCTTCCTTCCACTCAGTCAGATCATGATAGAGCTCGTCCCACTGCTGGAAGATCTCGCGGAAGTGGCGGATAAAATACGCGAGGTTCAGCTCCTGAAAATTGAGCCAAGGATATTTGTCATAGGGGAACGGCATAATTTCCTCCTTTAATACACGAGCAGACAGAATCTTTCCTTGAACCGCTCGATAATGAGATCATAGAAATTGAATTTCACGAGATCGCGCTGCGCCTGAATAAGCATAGCGGTCTGGGTGACGCCTATATTTCCGGTTTCCGTCCGGGTGAGTGTGTGATCGAGGCTGCCCGTATCAGTTCCGCTGGTGCTCTCTGTTTCGCTCTCATCCCGGTCGGTCGTGCTGGTATTATCTCCGGACCGGGAGAGGGTGCCGGTATGAGCGATCGTTTCCGTGCCGGTTTCGTGAGTTTCCGTGTCGTAATTTTCGACGAGGTTATCTGTTCTGGTATTGCCGGCCGTACCTGTCTCGTCGATAATGGAACGATCCTCGACCACTTCCTGCCCGGTTGTTCCTTCGGTCAGGTTGTCAGTCCTCGTGGAGGATCCTGTATTGTCGGACTTGTCTCTGTTTTCGTACGTGCTCGAATTATACGCGGACACCTTATTCTCTGTGCTGCCGGTTTCGGACGTTCCGACGGTGCCGGTATTGGTTTTACTGCCGGTGGTATCGGTCGTGACATCGCCGTCGTGCTCCGTATGCTTCGAGCTGGTGCCGGCGTCCGTCACGGTCCCGGTGTTGGTAGTGGTATCCTGCCCGGTGTGTGTCAGATTGGGTGTCCTAAGATCCTGCAGGTTGTGAGTGTCAGTTTCAGAGATGTCGTCTGTGACAGTCTGATCGACGGTCCCGGTCCGGGATCTGCTGCCCGCAGTCTCGCGCTCAGTCAGATCAAGCGCTGTTTCCTTGATCGTCCCGTCCTTATTCCACAACGGATTGTATTTATAAAAGAGGGTATCGAAAAGCGCCTGCCATACATGCTTTTCCTTTTTCGACCACTGCGTCACGGCATACTTGAAAAATTCGGGATCCGGATAGATCACGTTCATCTCGCCGGTTTCCATGAGCAGGTTATCGATCAGGACATCGCGATCCAGCTGAAATCCCGATACATAGAGATCCGGATAGTCCGTAGGATTTGCCGGCGGGGTTGGCAGCTCGATTCCGTCGAAAATGGAATCATCGATCATATACAGGCTGAGTGGTGTGACCATCGCTCCCAGCGGCATTGGGCAGCGCCTCCTTTCTGAGTCTGAATGAGAGCTTGCCGGCGAGATCCGGGAAAATCCGGATCGCATCTTTTATATCCCGCTGGATGATCTCTTCGGACACCAGAGGGATGGCGGCTGTCTCGAACGCGTTCGCGTCAACCTCTTTTGAGTTCAGCCGCTCGCGTTTCGTGACGTTGGCATTCGGGATCCCGACGGAGGACCCGAAAGCATTCATCAATCCGCGCATTGTCTCGAGCATATCTAGTCCGATAAACATGCTGGACAGATTCTGCTGAAAGAGCTGTACTTTCAGATTTCCTTCGTCGTCAAAGAGCTTCTTGTCGGCGAAAGCCGCCGGCTGCCCGGATCCGATATTGTCATAAAGGGCTTTGAAAGAGTTCGCAATCGTGGTGTTGTCACAGCAGAAGACATAAGCCAGTTTGGCGTTGATCAGATTGATATTGAGCGAGCTTGCTGCTGTCGCCAGCTGCCCGGCGTAATAGCTGACAGTATCCATGATCGATCCATAATCAGGCCGCAGTCTGATCAGCGCCGCGTCTTTTCCGATCTCCAGCATTGCATACTTGTTCTCCGGCAGCAGCGGATTAGAGACGGAAAGATATTTGGGCTGATAGAACACGTCATATCCGGACAGTGTGCAGCCATTGAAGATCAGACCGAATTCGTCTGTATATATGATAGCGCCGAAGCCGCGGCAGTACAGCATGTACAGCACATACGGCAGCGGCCAGTAATCTGGCACAGTCAGCTCCGCCGGTGCCATGGCCATCTGCAGAAGGGTCCGCACGAAATATCTATAGGTGAGGGAATCCTTCCCCTCTGTTGAGGGAAAGAACGAGCTTGCCTGCAGATTTTTCACGCCATAGGATTCCGCATAGTCATACCATCCCGGAAGTCCCGGAACGGCCATTGATTCGAATGCTGTTACCACAGGATGAAAACGCCTCCTTTCTGCTTCTTTTTCAGGGCCGCCCTCACGATCGCAATGATCTCTTCTTCCGTCGGCTCGACAGGTCCCGGCGGAGGCGGCTCGGATCCGAGGAAGAAGTCCATGATCCGGAGCGCGTTATCGCCGCTGTCCGCATAATCTGGAGGACCGGACAGATAGTAGTTCCCAGTGAACCACGGCATTCGGCTGCCGTCGTCATGGATGAATTTGTCGTAGAAAGCCTGCGCAGCGTTGTATCGGGTAGAGAATGTGCCATCATTGATCCCTTCCCAGTGATACATCCATTCCAGCGTCAGATCAGACAGGTTGGTGCTGGTGGACGCGAAGAAATCGCTGAGAGTGGCATATGCCGACGGTGTGAAGAGACTGGGGATCCAGATATTTTCATACACGAGGAAAGCCAGCTGCCCGTCGCCGGAATCATGAGAATATCCGTGAGCATCCAGCCAATTAAACAGTGCAGTCCGTCTCATCACACTCGGCGGGTTATCCGTCCACTGCCCGAGACCGTATCCGGGATTGCCCACAGTCATACCTTCCCAGATCCCGGGATTCACCGTGGACTCCTGATAGAAGTTTCCGCAGATCGCCGCGATTACATACAGATTCGTGCAAATCGCCATGGTGATCCTCCTATTCAAAATAGAAACCGTTTACAAGATACTCGCTCACTCTCTTGTTTTCCTCCGGGAAACCGGGGAGCGATATATCTCCGTCGCCGCATTTTATATAGCCGGGTATGTTGCCGAGCGTACGGTCCTGATAAAGCGGCCGCCCGAACTCTGTGTTATTATCCGAGGTGAAGTGAGACTGTTCGATGATCAGTGTCGCCGTTCCGTCGATGAAATTAAATCCGGAATTGTTTCCGGTTGAATCCCTCGCGCGTCTCGTTGATCCGTCGGCGAAGTCCAGAACGTTTCCGGCCGCCTGCAGGATCCCGGTCACACGAGCGCCGGCTATAGTAGCAGCAGCCCCGCCCAGAGCGCCGGCGATCTGCTGCACCTTGATTTCACTGTGTGAGAGCTGCACATTTGACGCGAATGTGGATCTCTGCTCATATACCAGATATCCGTTTGAGCGGCTGGTGCCGGCATAGATCTGCAGCAGCGCGTCGCCGGATACCCAGTCAACCTTGATATATACGGATATGCTGCCGTACGTGGTAAAGTCTTCCGGATTCAGCTCGATCATGCCGAAAGGCTCCAGATGGAATGAGATTCGGACATATGGTGAGCAGCGTTCGCGCGCATCCAGATTTACCCAGCCGACCGGGAACGACATGTTGAAATTGATCTCATCCCAGTATCTGATATCGTCGAGCTTATACCCTGTCACAGCAGTTATATAGTTTCCGAATCGCACATTCTCGGCAGGAGTGACAAAGTCCGCAAGGTGATAATAAGGAAACCACATGCAGCTCACGATGTGACTGAATGGGTCATAGATTGCCCGATAAAGATCGTCGGTCAGACCGGAGAATGTCGGCGTCCAGTCGGACGCGGCGCTCGCTGACGGGAACATGATATTTGCCAGCTGTGCCAGCTCCAGAGCGTGCATGCCGTAATAGGTTACGGAGCCGTATTTGCTGGAGTCGCCGCTGATCACTCCGAGCACGAAGAATCCTGACAGCAGATCTGTTGCGAAACCAGCATTCTCAGTGGTTTTTGTATACGTCTTCCTGCCAGTGGTAGGGTAGAACGTATCTATAATGGATTTCTGGTACTCGTATGCGCAGCGCAGAACGAACTTTGTGCAGAGGCCGATCTGCGAGCGGAAAGTAGCCAGTGGATCCGAATCAAGCGAACACAGCCAAAGTCCGCCGGACCACTGCCAATCGGTTACATAATAATACCGGTTATAATCCGTGATCTGGGCGTAATTGTAGGCGTAAGGGTTGAATGACATTCCCAGCCCGATTTCGAGGATCGGGCTGAGAATGCCGGAATCGGATTTCAGGTTACAGGACAGGGTCCTCGCCGGCCCCGCGGAAGGTCTGGCCGTGCTGTTCTCTTTTTTACTGAAGGACCAGAAATTGACAGTCAGGGCCATGATGCTCCTCCCTTATTAGTCCATATAGAACACGATCGCGTTCTCGGTCAGATCGTTCCAGTATCTGGTGGTGAAATGGTGGAAGACGTTCGAGTACTCCCCTTTCGCGTTGAAGGGCGTACGGTAGGTCCGCTGGTGGATCCGCGTGCAGCCCATGGCATCCCGGTCATACAGCACGCCGAAGACGTCATCCAGCTCCGTGGCCGTGCCTGCGTTCACGACGGTACCGTCTGCCGCCGTATAGCTCGGAAGGATGTTGATCTTATTCCGGTTCCCGCTGGTCGGGGACTGGAAGTAGCTGATCGGCTCGAACCTCCGCGGGAGCTTGAGATCGGATTCATGAAAGATGCCAGGGAGAGCGCTCGCGTTGATCTGAGCGACGTCGGCGGAGTAAAGGACGAGCCGCTGATTTTCGCCGGCCGTACGACGGGGGATCGGATGGTCCGTGAAATTGAGGTGATGCAGCACGTTCCGCTCCGCGAGCCGGTCGGAATATACCTGCAGCTGGGAGTAAACCCACTGGATAAATCCGGCGTAGTTCTGCGGCTGCTTCACAGTCTGCGCGGTGAGGCTCAGACCGGTCGCTGCGTTGTACGCGGTGAGAAGATGGACCTCGTTCCCGGAGTCGACCGCGTGCTTTCCGGCGATGAAGTTACACAGCGTCAGGCGCGCGAGATCCTCCATCACCTGCTCGATCTGGTCCGCCATGTTGCCGAGCATCAGACCGAGGTACTGCTGGAATTCATCCGGCCCGGACAGCGCTGTATCCAGCTGATCCGCGAAGATCGTGAGGCTCTTCATCCACGTCTGGCCGCCGTAAAAGTTCGTCTGAATGGCCTTGGGTTTCCGGATCGTATACTGATCAATCGAGCTGCCGTCCGTGAGGTTGTAGTGGGGATCCTCCTCAAAGTCGGTATCCTCCGCGGAGATTTTACGGACATGGTTTCCGTATGCCTGCTCGTTCAGAACGAGGATATCCAGCGCGCCGCGGTACTCGTCGCGGCGGGCGTAGATCGTGCGGGAAAGCAGCTGGGAAAGCGCATTCGTGACAGCTTCCTTGCCGGCGAGGAGTGCGGTCTGCGCGACAGCTACAAATTCCTTGGTATTGGTGGGCGTGATCGTTGCGCGGCCGGTCGCCTGCTCCGCGACAGACTGGATCAGCGTCCCGATCTGGTTGATGCTGAGAGTGTTCGCCATTTCGCTTTTTCCTTCCTATTATTAATAGAGTTTTCCGGCGATTTCTTCCGGCGTGAGTTTTTCCGGCGTCGCCATCTGAGCGCCGGATCTGTTCCCGGCCTGAACGGCCGCGAGGATCTGCTTGAGCAGTGCCGTCATTTCCGGGTTGTTGTCCGCCGGCTGCACAGCGGGCGCGCCGGCCGCGGCCGGCGCCGGCGCCTGCTGGGTGGGCGCGGGATCGGTACTGGGTGCGGTTTCGGGAGCTGCCTGCTCCGCGGCCGCCTGAGCGGGCTGATCAGCCGGAGCCGCGCTCTGATCGCCGGCCGGCTGCATGGCCATGATCTCCGCGATGGTAAAACCGGCTGCCCGCAGGAATTCAATTTCCGTCTTTGTCATGGTTCGTGGTCCTTTCCGTGAAGATGGTGATCGCTGTGGTATTGTTGTTTACGGCGCTCGTCAGCTCCTTCATGGTCTTGTTGAGCATCCAGAAAAGCGCGCCGCATGCGACAATGGGGAAACCCACTGTCCCGATAGCGCTGAGAATCGCGGGAACGTCCATAGATGCCTGCCTTTCTTTTATAAAAGGACGTGGGGATCCTCGCGCGCTGACCCGGCGCACGCTCGCCGATTCCGTCGGCTGGTCTGTGAGCGGATCCCCCCCCGTCAATAATATAATAGCATATATTGCTATTATTGTCAAGATAGTTTTCAACAATGTTTTCGACAGCCTGTGGAAACTATTATGATGCGATGAGAAATAAATATAAATAATTTATCATAGTATCTTGCAATCCGGCGCGGAATTTGATATAATACACTCGGGCGGATTGTGCCCAGAAAGGAAGGATCATTATGCAGATCGGAACAGAAATCACGCGCCTCGACATTCGCTGTCGAGATTACCATTACAAGGGGACTGACTGGCTCCTTGCTTATGCCCCTGAGTGCGAGCAGTTTGTCGCGATCAATTTCAAATACCTCGAACATGCGGACAGTGACGCGCTGAAACTCACTCAGCCGCTCAACGGTTTGCAAATGCACTTGAGTCCGGACATGTGCTCACTCTTGGACAGTGTGAATGACGAGGTTGATCTGGACGAGCTTCTCGCGGCGGGTCTCACGAAAGCTCAGGCTATTTGTAAGCTCATGGGCATTGATTATAAGCCGGAGCTTGAGCCGCTGTTATCATAAGCAGGAGGTATCTCTAATGGAAATCAAAATGAACGCTCTTGACCGGTATATGGTCATGGGACTGGATTATCGGGGCAAGAAAACAAAAATAGTCTATTTCGATGACTATCTCGACGCGGTTCACTGCCTGCGTTGCATGACCGGAGTGCAGCATGCATGCCTGTTCGAGAGGACCAGCATTAGCAAGGAGTCCAATCACATCGCGGGTGTTTATAAGGAAATTTTCTTACCGGAGGAAATGTAATCATGCCGAAAAGAATACCGACCGAGGAACGCAAGTTCAGCACCACCTTCGCGATCTCCGTGAAAACGCTGGCGCTTCTTGACGAGCTGGAGATCAGAGCGGGGGAGAACAGATCCCGCATCGCGGAACGCGCGATCATTTCCTATTATTATAGGTGGATCGCGGAACATGATCCGAAGGATCCGGAGCCGGCGATCGATTTCTATGATGAAGACGAGCTCGCCGCCGCGGAAGAAGTCTGGGGGAGTGATGAATAATGGCGCTGACATATAGATTCGGGGATCCCGACAATTACAATCCGATCACGCTGAGTCGTGAGTCGGAGAGCGATCTGCGGGCGGAGTATAAAAAACTCCGCCGCGTTGCTCGTGAGCGCCTGCAGCGGATCGAGCGGAGTGAAGATTTCGGAGATTCTCCGATCGTCCGGAATAATAAGTCATGGTTGGATATCAAACCGGCCGATATCCCCGCGAAGGAGCTGCCGTCCATGCTGTCCCAGCTGGAAAGCCTGCTGGAAGCGAAAACCGGCACGCTGTCCGGTCTTCGGAAGCAGCGCGCACTGACAATCGAGTCCCTTAAGGATCGAGGAATAAAGGGAATCAATAGGAAGAATTTCGGCGATTTCTCGAAATTCATGAATCAGACAAGCCTGTACAGGGAAGCGTATATACCCTACCCGAAAAGATCGACGGGCGCTGAACAGCGCGACGCCGCGCGCCAGATCCGTCCGCGCATGTTCCTTTTAATGGAAAACGCGAATGTCAGTGAAAAGGCGATCATGAAGGAATTTAATTTCTTCCGGGATAATCTGGACCAGATCGAAAAGCTGGTGAAGCAGAAACGTCTGAATCCGGAAAGGAAGCGCGCATACTCAGCCAACGAGATCCGAAAAATGCTGGGCATGGATCCGGAGCAGTCCGGAACTGTAAGGGAAGCACGTGCAGCTGCTCGCGCTCTGATCCCGGAGCGTACAAAGAAAGGACGCAGAAAATGATCATTCGGCCGGAGGACTTCGATCCGGCCATGTTAAAGGCAATACCACTGCAAAAGAGGAAAGGCCGGCCGGGACCCAGAGCAAAGAAACCGCAGACTCACAGATACAAAGATCTGATCTGCGCATTCGATATCGAAACCAGCAGGATCCAGCACGGATCCCACGAGATCGCAAAGGGGGTGACAAAAGAGGACTATATATCATTCATGTATGTCTGGCAGCTGCAGATCGGAACGGGTATCACGATCATCGGCCGGTACTGGGACGAATTCGTCATTTTGCTGGATTTGATGGCCGCTGCACTGCAGGATCAAGAGCGCGTTGTCGTCTTTGTGCACAATTTGAGCTACGAATTCAGCTTCCTGCGCGATCAGAACGTGCTGGGTGAGCGGCTGAACGAGGAATCTGTGTTCTGCATAAAGGCCCGGAAGATCTGTAAATTTCTGTGCTGCGGCGACAAGATCGAATTCCGATGCAGCTATATTCATTCGAATATGGGGCTGGATGAGTATACAAAGAAACTCGACGTTGAGCACAAGAAGCAGTCCGGCGAGGAATTTGACTACTCAAAAGTCAGATACCCGTGGACCGAGCTGAATGAGAACGAGCTGAAATACGCAAGCTATGATGTCATCGGCTTGGTTGAATGCATTCAGAAGGAGTGCGAGATCGATCACGATGACCTCTACAGTCTGCCGCTCACTTCCACGGGCTATATCAGACGTTCGTTGAAGAAGTCACTCGAACCGCGCCGCGATTATATCGAGCGGCTCATTCCTCCGCTCGATACATATAAGCTCCTGCGGGAGGCGTTCCGGGGAGGGGATACCCACGCGTCCAGATTCTACGCCGGCAAGATCCTTCCCGGCCCTATCCGGAGCGTCGACCGGTCCAGCAGCTATCCAGACGTCCAGTGCAATATGAGATTCCCGGTATCAGAGTTCTTCAATCCGCCGGAAGAAGATGCGCATGATATTAAAGCAATGGTCAAGAAGATCAAAACGGATCGCGCTGTCATCGCGCGGATCGGTTTCGAGGGAATCCGGCTGAGAGATCAGTATAATCCGGTGCCGTATATCCCCGCTGATAAATGCCGGCTGCTGTCCCGGCCGGCATTCGATAATGGCAGGATATTATCAGCAGATTACCTCGAGATTACGGTCACAGACAAGGACTTTTATATCATATCCCGCGATTATACATGGGATGATATACATCTCGAAAAATGGCAGTTCGCTCGATACGGGCCTCTGCCGGACGAAATGAAAAATGTGATCATTGAATACTATGTCAAGAAGACCGAGCTGAAAGGCGTTGAAGGAATGGAAGTGCTGTATAATAAAAGCAAGAATCTACTCAACGCCGTCTTCGGCTGCAGCTCACAGGATCCGGTCCGCCTGACAATTCAATATAAAGGAGGTGAGTATATAGAGGGCGCTACCATTGACGGCGAGTTTTATCCCGGAACGCTGGATCAGTATGAAGCTGTGCTGCTGGATCAGTCAAAGCCGGTTATGCCGTATCAATGGGGTGTCTGGTAGGACCACAGCGCTGGCACGTCTGGAATTGCGTGAACTGATCTGGCTGTGCGGGAATAACTTCATATACTGCGATACCGACAGCGTATACTTCTGGGGTGACGTCGATTTTTCCGAATATAACAGGATCCGGAAGGAGCGCAGTATTAAAAACCGCGCGTGCGCGACGGATCCGGCCGGCTCTGTCCATTACATGGGGATAGTGGAAGTGGATGAGAAAAACGGTCCGTACATGGAATTCAAGACACTCGGCGCGAAGAAATACGTATACCGCGACAAGAAAGGAGTGCTGCATATCACGATATCCGGCGTCGTCAAAGAAGACGGCGCGAAGGAGCTGGAGCGCGCCGGCGGACTGGCTGCTTTCCAACCGGGATTCGTCTTTCGGGAAGCCGGAGGAATGGACGTAATATATCAGGACGATCCGATCGGGACGATCACGCTGGATGGCCGGCAGCTCTATGTCGGAACCGGAGCAGTGCTGATTGAGTCCACCTACACGACATCGCTGGGCAAGTCTTACGCGGAAGTGCTGGAGAATCTGATCGAAAATGGGGTTTTCGATATTTTCCGGAAAGTAACTTGTGGGGAACGGATTGACAACGGATGCTGACTATGCTATAATAACCAATGGAGGTACCTTCATGATCAAAGATCAAGACCAGTTCAAGAGACCGAACACCAAAAACATGGTCTCTCGCCGATTCAGATGCTCGCGCGTGAGCGTCCGCATTATCAATGCACAGACTGATCAGCTGAGGACCGCGGATCTTTCGCTGATCGATAAGACGGACCCTGTCAAGGCTGCGCGGGAACGTGTGCGTCTTCAGCCCGGCGAGATGATCCTACGCGTCACGGTGATCGAGGACCGCTATGTCATCGTGACTCAATCCCCTGAAGAGTTCATCCACTATGGAAGGATTCTTGAGTACATTCCTATTTCATCCACACAAAGAAAGGACAACGAATCATGACAATCCTCGAAACCTCTCGCCAGTTCACACCATTCGAGCTTTATAAGCTCACGAAAGATCCGCTCGTCGGAAAGCTCAGCGATCATCCGAACGAACAGCTGCAGATCAGCGGATTCTGCTTCTTCGAAGACGCCGACAAGAAAACCGGCGAGCTGAAAAACATGCTCACGTTTGAACTCACCGAAGGGGACGCGATCGCGACAAATTCGGCCACCGTGCAGCAATCGTTCAAAGACATCATCGCGATTTTCAATGGGGCTGGCACAGATAACCCGTTCCCTTTTACCGTCGAGGCATTCTTTACCGAGTCAAAAACCAGCCGGCGGCCGTACCTGAATATCCGCCTGATCGATAACTGATAGCCAGCTATCATCGCCCATGGGCCCGGAGTGATCTGGGCCCTCTTTATTACGGAGGAAATATGCCACACTATAAACAGATACCTATCTACACTGATGCCGGATGGATCGATATAAAAGGGATCGTCGAGTATGATCCGGAGGAAATCTGCTGGATCTATGTGATCGATACACGCGGAGCAGGAAAGACATTCGGCGTACTTAAGTATGCGGTCGAACGAGCCGATCAGGGCCGCGGCCAGTTCATCTATATGCGGAGATCACAGGAGCAGTGTGATCTAATATCCCGGCAGGAGCTGTCCCCGGTGAATGCTCTGAACAAGGATCTCGGATGGGATCTTATCATGAATCCGATCACAAAGAAAAACGCGGGGATCTATCACTCGGAAACAAACAAAGACGGTCGGACAGTCCCCCGCGGTGACTTCCTCGGAATCACGGCCGGCCTGAGTACATTCAGAAACCTCCGGGGGCTATCGCTGGAGGGTGTGACGCTCATGATCTATGACGAATTCGTGCCAGAGCGAAATGAGCGACCGCTGCGCTCGGAAGGATTCGCGCTGCAGCAGGCATATGAGACGGTGAACAGAAACCGGGAGCTTGCCGGGAAGCCTCCACTGATCTGCCTGTGTCTCGGAAACGCGGACGATCTCGGAAACAGGGTGTTCATGGATCTGGGCTGGACAGAGCGTGCGGAGTGGATGATCCAGCACGAGCGGGAATGCTATTATGATTACGGCCGGAGGACGGCGATCTATATTCCGCAGACCAGCCCGATCGCAAAAGCAAAAGCTGAAACCGCGCTGTACCAGATGAGCGGCAGCAACCGCTTTTCAGAGATGGCGATCAAAAACAGATTTGCCCAGCAGGATCTGCCAAACATCCGGCCGCGGCCGCTGACGGAGTATAAGCCGATCGTGCAGACCTCGAATCTGTGCATATATCGTCATAAGGACCGGGTGGAGTATTACTGCTGCCGGCATGTAGCAGGAAGCCCGTATAAGTACAACGATGATCCGATGGACATGGATCGGTTCCGCCGAAAGTATATTTACCTCTGGGATGCATACGTCCGAGAGGACATGATATTTGAGTCCTACATGTGTATGAGAGAATTTGAAAACTTGTTTACAGGTTGAGAACGTACTACAGATCGCGAGTCTAAGGGTAGACGTGCCAGGCTTGTCTATCCTTGGACGCAATCGCCGGGCCGATCCTTGGACTCGGGGAACCGGGCAAGGATCGGCCCTTATTTTGGTACCCCTACACCCTTT
>JAZRBV010000040.1:0-1641 GCA_045635225.1 Eubacteriales bacterium | reverse complement strand
CTTGTCAACAAAATCGGGAGAGAGTGGGAGAGTATGGGAAAAGCATTTGTGGTATAATGATGCTGTTGACAAGGAAAGGAGATTATGATACAATGAAACCGTGGAACGAGAGCGAGCATCCGCGCGACCCTAATGGTAAATTTACCGACAAAGGCGGTAACGGCGGATACCGCGAGAGAGTGAACGCACAGATCAAGTGGGCGAAGGATAACGGCGTAGATCTGCCGCTGCATAGTAACGGAACGCTTGACGTGAATAAACTCAACGAGTTGCAAGAAATCTTCGAGTCGGGAAAGAGCTACCGCATAGGCGCGGTAGACTTTAATGACAAGGGCGCAGTACATAAGTTGCTGGACGAGTACGAAGCTAAGCTTTATTCTCTACCTTACGAGGTTCAGATTACAATACTTCCCGACGGTAGTGTTTGGCGTAGCAATGGGCATCAGGGCAAAGTAAACAACACCGATATCCCTGGCGATCTGAGAGGCTCGTACTCATATCACAATCATCCTATAGAGGTGACGTGGTATTCCTTTAGCGCGGAGGATATGCGCGACTTCTACGAGAAGGGCGAGGCGTATTCGCGTGCATCGGATTGTCTCTATGACTACGAGATGTGGCGGACGGCTGAGATGGTGGACGTGTCTCCAAAAGAGGCTGAGTATGAGTTTGAAAGACTGTATAAAAAATTTACTTTAAGAATTTCACTTGACGGAAAAATTGATATTGATTTAGACGGTTTTCATAAAACTATGGAATTACTCGCATCACGTTTAGGTTTCGAGTATAGGAGGCGTAAAAACAATGGTAAATAAAGACCATCACGATTATTTGCATTACCAACAAGAGTGTGATGACCTTATCAAATGGTATGATGAGGAATTGGAAAAAGCTCATGCGACCGGATGTAGTGGGGATGCAGTAAGACGTGTATTGCACCAAAGAATAAAAGCACTACAAAACAAATACTCTCACATTATAACTTTTGAATACGAGCGCCAAAATTAAATGACTACGAGATGTGGAAGACGGTTGAGACGGTGGAGCTGTCTAAGGAAGAGGCGTTTCACGAGTTTTAGAACATTCATAAAAACAAAGTATATCAAATATCAATTGACAACTTTGTCGACATAGACGTAGACGGTTTCCATAAAACTATGGAATTGCTAGCATCGCGTTTAGGTTTCGAGTATAGGAGGTGTAAAAAGTAATGTTAAACAAAGAACATCCGGATTTTCCTCATTACCACCGGGAGTGGGAAAATCTAATAAACCGTTATGATGAAGAAGAAGCAAAACTGGAAGCCCTCGGTCAAAGTTGCGATACATTAAGGCGTGAATTACACAAAAACATACGAGAATTACAAATCAAGTATAATCATATATTTATCCCCGAAAGTGGGGAAATTGATTAACCAACTAAATACCCACAGCACTCTGCACTACGGTGTAGGGTGCTTTTCTTATACATTTTTCGTATTTCACCGTCCTTTTCTCATTATTTACAGCTTGTCAACAAAATCGGGAGAGAGTGGGAGAGTATGGGAAAAGCATTTGTGGTATAATGATGCTGTTGACAAGGAAAGGAGATTATGATACAATGAAACCGTGGAACGAGAGCGAGCATCCGCGCGACCCTAAT
>JAZRBV010000039.1:0-15090 GCA_045635225.1 Eubacteriales bacterium | reverse complement strand
GTGGAAAGCAACAAGCTCACGGTGGCAGAAAAGCTCTCTCTCCTGCGCCTACTGTTTGAACAGGAAGATCTTGCCGAGTACAAGGAGAGCAAAGAAGAACAGAAGGAGGAACAAAAATGAGATTGTACGAAATCGCTGCGGATTACAGAGCGTTTCTTGATGCTGTCGAAGCGGGAGAAATTCCCGAAGATGCCATTGCCGACACGCTTGAGAGCATCGCGGTAGTCCTTGAAGAAAAGGCAGATAACATCGCTTGTATGCTCAAAAATCTTGATGCGGAAGTAAGGGCAATCAAGGCGGAGGAAACGGCACTTGCCGAGCGCAGAAAAGCGAAAGAGAGTCAGTACGACAGAATCAAGACTTATCTCTCTGACACACTGCAAAACGCAGGATATACCAAGATCGAGACTGCACGAAACAAAATTTCTTTCAGAAAGAGCGAGAGTGTAGTGATCGAAGACGAAGGTGCTTTCGTTGAATGGGCGAGAGATAATCACAGGGATATGCTTGCGTTCAAAGAACCTACCATCAACAAAACCGCCGTCAAGAAGGCACTTGCAGGTGGCGAAGAAGTGGTTGGGGCGTCGATTGAATCAAAGCAAAACATCCAGATTAAATAAGGGAGAAGAAAATGTGTAATGAAATCAAAGAAAAGTTTCAGGAGCTGTACAGCCTTGATGTTTCCAAGTGGATCGAGAAGAAGAACGATCTGAGCTACCTGAGCTGGGCGAACGCATGGGCTGAATTCAAGAAGGTGTACCCTGATGCGACGTACCGTGTGTGCAAGGACGAAAGCGGCAGATGCTACTTCGGTGACGAAGAGATCGGCTACATGGTGTACACCAATGTGACCGCTGGCGGACTGACCTACGAGATGTGGCTTCCCGTGATGGATGCCAACAACAAGGCGATGAAGCTGAAGGCGTACAAGTATGCCACGAGACGAGGCGAATACACCGTTGAAGCGATCACGATGTTCGATATCAACAAAGCCGTCATGCGCTGTCTGACGAAAAATCTGGCGATGTTCGGTCTCGGGCTTTACATCTACGCAGGTGAAGACCTCCCGGAAGACATCAAAGAATATGTTTGCGCCGACTGCGGCAGCATCGTGGACTCGGCAATGGCGCAGAGAACACACAAGGCGTTCGGGGTGCATCTGTGCAAGGACTGTGGCATAAAGCGGAGTGAGCAGAAAGATGTATGAGGTAACAGGTAAACTGCAAGGCGTAACACAAGACCTGTTTGCACGGCGTATCTTGGTGACGTTGGCTATCAACGAAGAAACCGTCACCAAGCAAATGTGGGACGACCTGCACGACGTTGAAAAGTTGTCCATCAAGATTGACAAGCACCGTGAAAAGAGATCCCTGAACGCAAACAACTATGCGTGGAAACTTATCAGCGAGATCGCCAATGTCTGCCGGACGAGCAAAGAGGAAGTGTACCTCGAAATGCTCAAGCGGTACGGGCAGAGCGAGATCGTCAGCGTACTGGCACACATCCCGATTAAGGAGTATGTGAAGTATTGCGAGGAAGCTGGGGAAAGCAAACTGAACGGGAAACTGTTCAAGCATTACAAGGTCTTCAAAGGATCGAGTGAATTCGATACCCGTGAGATGTCGATCTTCATCGACGGCATTGTGAGCGACGCGAAGGAGCTGGAGATCCAGACCATGACACCGAACGAAATCGCAAGACTGAAGAGCCTGTGGGGTGAGTAAATGAAAAGCATCATACAAGCCGACCGGGAACACTGCTTCATCTGCGGCAGGAACGCTCGTGCGGATTACTTCGGGCTGGACGAACACCATGTGTTCTTCGGTGCGAACCGCAAGAAGTCGGAACAGTACGGACTCAAGGTCTACATCTGCCATGATTCGTGCCACCTGAACGGTGTACACAAAAATGCCGAGCTGAATCGCAAAGTGCAGGCGATAGTCCAGAAACGTGCGATGCAGTATTACGGCTGGACAACAGACGATTTTATCGGAATATTCGGAAGAAATTATATCGAGGAGGAAACATGAAAATCAAACTTGATCCGGGTGCAAAGATGCCTACACTGGCACACCCGACAGATGCTGGGTTTGATCTGTACGCGAGGGAGCGACAGATCGTCTCGGCGAAAGAAAGTGCCGAATTTGACGCTGGCGTACACATCGAGCTGCCGCCGAACACCGTGGGATTTCTCAAGAGCAAGAGCGGACTCAACATCCATCACGACCTCATCGGAGAGGGAGTGATCGACGAGGGCTACACGGGCAGCATTCGTGTGAAACTGTACAATCTCGGCGGATATGACTACACGGTAGAAGCAGGGGACAAGATCATCCAGCTCGTGATTCTGCCCATTGTAAGACCTCGCCTTGAGCTTGTGGACGAGCTGTGGGAAGGCGAAAGAGGAAACAATGGATTCGGCTCAAGCGGTCGAAAGTAAAGAAAGGAATATAAAAGTATGGCAAATCTGAATCTGAACAAAGTAATTCTCGGTGGTAAGCTGACCGCCAATCCGGAAATCAAGACCACTCCGAGCGGAACTCCTGTAACGCAGTTTAGCGTAGCGGTAAACCGCAGAAGCAAGGACAACGAACAGCAGGCGGACTTCATCAACTGCGTAGCATGGAAGAATACGGCGGAATTTATTTCCAAGTATTTCCGTAAAGGCTCTTCGATCTGCGTGACCGGGCGCATCCAGACTCGCTCGTGGAAGGATCAGAACGGACAGAACCGCTACGCGACGGAAGTGATCGTGGAAGAAGCGATGTTCGTGGACTCCAAGAACGAAGCACCTCAGACTCCGCCGCAGACAGCACCGCAGATGGGCTACAATCAGAGCGCACCTCAGATGGGATACAATCTGACAGCATCCCCTCAGATGGAAGACCTTGGTGACGAACCGTTACCGTTCTAAGGAGTGATGGACATGGACAAGGCTACACAACGCAGTAAGATACTGGCATACTGCGCCGAACACGGCAGTATAACAGTCCGCGAGGCGTTCACGCAGCTTGGCATAAACAGTCCGACAAAACGTATCAGCGAATTAAGAAAATCAGGCGGGTATAAGGTGGAAGTGATCGAGGAAAGAAGCGGTACAACGCGATGGAATCGGTACTTCATCACTCCCGTCGAGGGAGAAGAAAATGAGAAGAAAAATTGATGTGACTGCGGCGGAAATGCTCACTCTGCGTGAGGAAGGCTTATCCAATCACGACATCGCAAAGAGTCTGGATATATCCGTCAATACGGTGAGGCGATACATCGGCGCACAGGGATGCCACATGGAACGACTCGAAGCATTCCGCGATGATCCGCAGAAAAAAAACGAAAACTGAGGTGAAAGAAATGGCGACGGTAACGCCGAGGTATAACCCGAAACCGATTGAGGAGAGCTATAGAATCGACGGCATGAGAGTAACGCTGGCGAACGCCGATAGGAAGATGATTGTGAGCGTCCAGCACGGCTCGGTGGTAAGTGTACCGTATGATACGATTCCCGAATTGGTGGAATTCCTCGCGTGGGCGATGCGCGAACGAATGGAGGCGATCCCCGATGAAGTACGGGAATCATAAGATCCTGCGCGGCGGCGAAATCTTTGACTCCAAGAGGGAGTACGATAGATACAGAGAGCTTGTCCTGCTTCAACGAGCAGGGCAAATCTCCGATCTGAAAAGACAGGTCAAATTCGAGCTTATCCCGTCACAGCGAGTGGACGGAAAGGTCGTGGAACGTCCTTGCACCTATGTTGCCGACTTCGTGTACACGGAAAACGGTAAGACGGTGGTAGAGGACTCCAAAGGATATCGCACCAAGGAATACATCCTCAAGCGCAAATTAATGTTGCACATACACGGCATACAGATACGGGAGGTGTAAAGATGGCGGAAGTCAAGTGGATCAAGATAACTACGGATATGTTTGATAATCGAAAGATCAAGCACCTGCGCCGTCTGCCTGACGGGAACAACATCGTCCTTATCTGGATCATGCTTCTCACGATGGCAGGTAGATGCAATTCGGGTGGGATGATCTTTCTGACGGAGAACATTCCGTACACACCGAAAATGTTGGCTGACGAGCTGAACTTCGAGGAAAACACCATCAAGTTGGCTTTGGAAGCTCTCGAACGGTTCGGGATGATCGTCACGAAAGAGGAATACTTCGCTATTTCGGGATGGGACGAGCATCAAAACATCGAAGGTCTCGATAAAATCAGGGAGCAGAACCGTCTGCGCAAGCAGAGACAGAGAGAAAATGCGGCAATGCTTCCTGCACCGGACAATATGTCACGTGACATGTCACGTGACTGTCCCGTGACATCACGTGACTGTCACGCAACAGATATAGATAAAGAAAGAGATATAGAAAAAGAAAAAGAAGATATTGTATCGCCTCCGGCGAAGGAAACACGCCACAAATACGGGGCATATAACAACGTCCTTTTATCTGATACCGATCTCGAAAAGCTGAAGACGGAATTCCCGGACTATCTGTCACGTATCGAACGTCTGAGCGAATACATAGCAAGCACGAGCAAGTCTTACAAGAACCATCTGGCTACAATCCGCTCATGGGCGAAGAAAGATGCACAGAAAAAGGTCGGGGTAAACGGAATCGCTATCAGCGGAACGAAGTCTGATCTGGAAGGGGTGTTTTAAATGCCGTGGGCAGAAGAGGCGGTTGATATCCTTGTGAAACGGGCAGAGATCTCCAACAACATAGTCGATGGTGACTATGTTGGGGAGGACAGCCTGTACTACTGCGGCAAGTGCCACACCCGGAAACAGACGGTGGTCGAGCTGTTCGGTCGGCGGCGTATCGTGCCTTGTGTATGCAAATGCAAGGCGGAGGCGATGAAGGCTGAAGAGGAAGAGCGGAGGCAGCGTGAATTCTACGCGAAGGTCATGCGGATGCGGAATACCGGATTCCCGGAAAAAGCCATGACGGAGTGGACGTTTGAAAATGATGACGGATCTAATCCGAAGTTATCGAACGCCATGAAAAACTACGTCGCGCACTTCCAGACCTTCCGCGAAGAAGGCAAAGGTCTGCTGCTGTTCGGCACGGTGGGAACGGGGAAAACCTACCTCGCAGCCTGTGTTGCGAATGCGCTTATCAGCAAGGGTATTCCCTGCTTGGTGACAAACTTCGCACGGATCGCCAATGAGGTACAGGGGACGTTCGATGGGAAACAGCAGTATTACGATAACCTTAATGCGTTCCCTCTGTTGGTGATCGACGATCTGAGCGCGGAACGAAAGACCGAGTATATGCAGGAGATCGTGTTTAATGTGATCGACTCCCGGTATCGGGCAGGACTTCCGCTGATCGTCACGACAAACCTGACACGGGAAGAGCTTATGAACCCGGCAGACCTTACCTATCAGCGCATCTTCAGCCGATTATTTGAGATGTGTACGCCGATAGAGGTTGCCGGGAAGGACAGAAGACAGAAGGCATTGAGACAGGACATCGGGAAGATGAAGAGTCTCTTGGGATTGGAATAAGGAGGTAATATGACGATCGAAGAAAAAGCGAAGGCTCTTGAGGAGTTTTGTGGAAAACAGCCCGGCTGCGCCAACTGCATCTTGGATGACAGAGCGTTTTGCACCAGACACGACACGGAAGATTCCTTGAAAATCATGCTGGAAAACTACGAAATGGTGTTCGGAAAGGAAGAAAGCGAAAAAGAGGAAACCGTGGATCATCCTGCGCACTATCAGGGTAAAAACGAGTGCATCGATGTGATGGTCGCCATGTTCGGCAAAGAAGCTGTGAAGCATTTCTGTATGTGCAATGCGTACAAGTATCGTTACCGTGCAGACAAGAAGAACGGCGAAGAGGACATCGCCAAGGCGGAATGGTATGAGACGAAACTCATTGAGCTGGGAGGCGTGGATGAAAGTTAAAATCAAAACGCCTTACACCATGACGGGCAAACAGCGGAAGGCAATGCACGAAGAGATTCAGAGGCAGATCGACGAGGCACGGGTGCAGGATGCAGACGAATTCGATGCGGCTGTCCTGTGGGCGTTGCACTTGTGTTTCGGATTCGGCAAGAAAAGACTCAGACGGTTCTATGACTTCTTCCGGCGGCTGTATCTCAACAGCGGTCGGTGGAAATTCGGCAGAAGCGAAATCGAGCTGCTGAAAGGCATCGGCGTTGATATCAAGGAGTGGAATCATGGAGACGGAAATGCAGATTAACATCACGGCGCAGACGTTTACCGGGAAGTACACTCACGGATTGGTGATCCACACGGCGAGTCAGGCTGATAAAGCTGTGCCTGATCAGAATCCAAAGGAGGTGGCGAGACGGAACGCCATCAGAGATGTGTGCCTGAACTGCACGAAAGAAAGGTGTACAGGCGCAGAAGAATGCTACAGAGCAGAGAAAAGGAGAAGACAGAATGATTAAGATCGAGAACATCGTGACACCGTCTCCGGAACAGTGGGAAGCAGTGATCCGTGGGATGCGGAATCCGAAGAATTCGTGGGACAAGAGCGACAGCTATATTACCTGCGGTGACAGAGAATGCGAGACGAGATGCCCGGAAAACTGTTTGGGCTGCGAATGGAAAAACGTCAACGGTGCATACGAGATCGGCGAGGATGACGGTATGCTGATGGAAAGACTTGTGTCTGCCGGAACGGATCATCGGAAGTTTATGCGGATGATCCCTGTGTACGTGGACATCACTGCTCCTCTGTACTGGTGGAAGGAATTCGATACATACAAGGTCGGCACGGTGGCGAATTCGTGCAGCACGATGCACAAGATCCATGCAAAACCGTTTGAGCTGGACGACTTCAGTCACGAACGGATGTCAAGCGTTGGAGTGAAACTGCTGACTGACCATGTGATCCCATTCCTTGAGGAGTGCCGGAAGTGGTACAACACCGCAGAAGATGCCGAAGTGAAACAGGAGTACTGGGATGATATGATTCAGGCGTTGCCGTCATCGTACAATCAGAAACGGACGATTTTTACAAACTACGAGGTACTGCGGAATATGTACCGTGCGCGGAAGAACCATAAGCTGCCTGAATGGCGGGAATTCTGCAATCAGATCAAGCATCTTCCCTATCACAGCTATATAACGGGGTGTATCGAGTGGTAAAAAACGAAGCGCAGGCGTTTCTGGCAAGGGTAGGCATGCTTGATGCCCTTGTCGAAAATAAGTTGATCGAGCAGAGACAATGGAAAGATCTTGCCCTGAATATCACGGCGAACATGGGCGGCGAGAAGGTAAAATCCAGCAGCACTACGACCTCGAAAATGGAAGATGCCGTGATCCGGTGCATCATGATCGAAGAAGAGATCGCTGCGGCGGTCGAAAAGCTGATCGCTGAGAAAAAGAGGGTTGTACAGGTGATTGAACGCCTGTACAATCCGACCGAATACCGGGTACTGCATATGCGATACATACAGCACATCGGGTTTGCCGACATTGCCGAGAAGATGGGCAAGGATTATACGTGGGTTACAACAACCCACGGAAGAGCTTTAAAACACGTACAGGAATTATTAAACGGAGAGAAAAAATGAGTGGAAAAACAATCGAGCTGCCCGTAGCTATCGGGCAGTATGTGTACATGGTAACCAACAAGGGATTTGTGTTCAGAAATAAGGTGGTGCGCTACACCATCAACAGCGACAGCCCATACGACAATCGCATCCACACTGCGTACACTGGCGGAAACGGCGAGGTACTCACGCGATACCGTGCCGTGAACGAATTCGGACGGACGATGTTTGCGACCGAACCGGAGGCGATCAAGGCGGCGAGAGAGATACTGGGGTGCGAGTGATGATAAATATATTGTTTTGGGCGATCACTGTACCGGGTGTGTATTTGGGTGGTGTGTGTCTGACGTATAAACTCCTGCGAAAAACCCTGTTTAAAAACGCTCGCTTGAAAGAATGGGAAAGGGATGATTGCCGAGGTATTTCGATGCTCTGGTTTGTGACTCTTCCGGTTATTCTGGTATTTGTATTCCCGTTTCTCGGAATTATAAAGTTACTCGATATGATCGATGGAGATGAGAAGTGAAACACCTGTTTTTAATCGAGGAGATGGGCTGTACTTATTTGTTCGGTGTGTGCGAGAAAGCGGGACTGATCCCGGAATACGCAGGTGTGCTTGTGGGGATCGTTTTAGCGTTTGGAATTGATATGGTTTATAAGTCGGAGGAAAATGAAAGATAATATTGACGAGATGCGTGAGATCCTCGCGGAATACAAGCACAAGATCATCGAAGAATTTGCGGTTGAGCTGGAGAAGAGACTGGCGAAAAATCCCGATATAACTATGGCAGGGTATCAGTCGATACTGGCGGATATTTATAAGGTGCAGAAAGAAATGGAGAAAAAATGAAAACATATATCGTTGAATTCAAAGGCAGGTATCTTCCGGAAGTTTGCATAACAATAAACGAATATGCCATGGAGTGTGGGGTGGAAATTGTATCGACCGATACTGTATACAATGATACCGGATATCATGTGGTGGTTTTGTTCCGAAAAGCGGAGACGAAAAATGATCGAGATTAACGAAGACTTTGAGACGATGCTTGTCTGTGCAGAGAGATACGCCTGCGGCAGACGGAGCTATATGCCGAGCATCGTGGTGGGGTATATCGTACCTCTCATACCGAAGCTGTCCGACAAAACGCTGTGTGTGATCCGGGACGATATCACGAATCAGATCAACTACAACGGGATCGGCGGCGGACTCGGAGATCCGGACATCGATGCACCGTTATGGCGGATGCTGCGCATCAAGACCATCGACGAGCTGAATATGCGGCTTGAAGCGAAGTAAAAGAAAAAAAGGAGACCGTCAATGGTCTCCTTTTTTTGTGATTAGTATTTGCAACCGTCACACTCGTTGACTTCGGTGTAATCGCCTTTTCCAAGATCACACCACTCGAAGTGCGCGGTTCTGGCGCTGTCGTTGGGGAATTCTGCGGAATAAACATCAAGATCGATGTCATCATCCGCACTTGTGACAATGCACTCGATTTCGTTGTAAATTGCGTCGATGCTGTATCGGATATCGTAGTTGGGCTTCGTTTCGCCTTCGATGAATTCGCGGATGTCGGCAAGCTCTTCTTCGAGGAACGCACGACACTCTTCGATGGTGTCAAAAGCATAATTATCGTCTCCTTCGTTGATGTGGCGGTGGTAGATGTAGCCGAAGCCGCAGATAGCTTCGGCGACGTGCCATGTGATGTTGAGGATGTATTTTTTCTCGATCTGATTGATGCGCTCGGGCGCGTACTTGGCGACGATGTCGCGGAAAGTGTCGTGCTTCATTGTTCTTTCTCCTTTTTGATATAGCCTTCGTTTTCGAGCTTGTAGCGGATCAGCTCGATCAGGTAGTCGGGACACTTGCGCTCTTCGCGTTCCCAATTCTGTACGGTGCGGTAGGGGATGCCGAAGTATCGTGCAAAGTCGGTGATGCTCATGCCGGATGCGGTGCGGATCTCTTTGATTGTAATCATTTTGCAGATCCCTCGAATTCGTTGTAGACATACAACTCAAAGGCGTATCCCTGAAAATCCAATTCCTTGCAGTATGCCATTGTTCTTTCGAAATTATCGAATTTAAATTCTTTGTCGAGCCCTATGACTACAACTTTATAGATTCTTTTTTTCATTGTTGTTCCTCCTTTGTTGGTGTTAGTGCTTGTTGACGGGGTAGAACACGATGCCGTCATCGGAGTAGAGCGTGACGAAGATGTTGTCGTGTGTCCAGCATGAGCAGTAGAGATAACCTTCGTCCTTGCCTTCGCGCTGGAAGACTATTTCCCACTTGTCGTTGTCGGGGATTTCGGGGAGGTCTACGTGGTAGGGGAGGATCACGGTGGGAGCGTATCCGGACATCGCCTGATCGTTTCCTCTGCGCCACTTTTCAATGGAGACCTTGTTGTACGCTTCCTTGCGAGTGATGCGTTCGTAGCCTTCGTCGATAGCCTTGGCGATTGCTGCGGTGTCGGTGGATTCGATCCAGACGAGGTCGTATTCGTTAGCGAAGTTTCTGGGGTAGCGGATGTAGTAGTGTTTCATGATGTTTTCTCCTTTGAATCGGTTTGAGATTGGTTTGAGGTGTGCCGGGAATTTCCCGTCCCGGCTCGGGGTGTGGTGGTGGGGCGAATTAAATGTGGTTGAGGAGGTCGATTGCTTCAAACTTTGCATCGGTCATGCGGGGAAGATATCCTTCAAAGGGGCTTATCAGATAATCATCGGGGAGGTTGAGGAGGTTTCTGTAGAATTCCTTGCGTTCTTCCCAATCTTCGGGAGCATCCATTATGGAGAGGATTTCAACCTTTGCGAAGTAGTTTTTGTGGTTCTCCGAACCGTCGTGGTAGGTGATAGTGTGTTCGGTGACCGCTCTTACATTGGAATCTACGTGCCACCAGCATTCGCTTCTGCTCGGTGCTTCAATAATCTTGATAGTCATTGTCTTTCTCCGTTTGTTGTTTGGGTGTTTCCCTTTGATGGTTATATTATACACCCAATGGGCATAAATTACAATTCGCAGAATAACCAAAGATTCACAAATTTTTTGTGTATATTGTACTCAATGAGCATAAATGATATGGTTTGTGACTTGGTGTGACTGAATGCCATTGAATGTGACTGTGCGGTGATATATAATGTATCATGCAGAAGTAAACGAAGAAGGCATCGTCCCGTACCGGGGGACGGTGCTTTTTTTGTGCAGTAAACAGCCAGCGATAACCTATGCCTTTTCTGTTTTTTCACATAGGATCATCGTAAAATACTCTCTCCGGGGCGGATGTTTCTGCCATCCGCCTATGGCTGACTCTGTTGGAAAGGAGGCATATGGGATGCCGAAGCTGAGCAGGCGAGAACAAACCAAGATAAACTACATGATGAACGGCGGGAATATGAAGAAGGCAATGATAGATGCCGGATATTCCGAGACATATGCCGACAGAAATTCACAATATTTAATGGGCATTATTGGGCAAGATATACAAAAGATGCAGGAAGAGTTGAAGTCCGACGGCATCAAGAGTGTGAAAGAAGTACAGGAGTGGTGGTCAACTCTGCTGGAAGATGAGAACACGGACATGAATACGAAAATGAGAGCAAGCGAGAATATTGTGCGATCTCAGGGAGGATTCATCGACAAGCTCAAGGGAGATCTGAACGTCTCGAAGAAGCTCGAGGATCTGCTATGAGATACACAGCCGACTTCCTGATCGAAAAGCGAAAAGCAAAGTGGGAAGAGCTGCACAGCATAGAATACGACAAGCAACTGCGTGAAGCGATTGCGAATGAGCTGATGGAAAACGCAGATCTGCTTGCGGAGGTGAAGAGATACCCGGCGAAGCTGATCGAGCTTGTGTTCATCGTGGTTGATAAGAATCAGAAGACGATGCCGTTCTTTCTGAATGATGTGCAGCACGAATTCATTGACACGCTCACACAGGCGATTGAGGACTATGAAAACGGCACGATAACAGATATATCGCTGTTGGTGCTTAAAGGTCGTCAGCAGGGCTTCACAACGCTTGTGACGGCATATCAGCTATCATGCAGTATTCTCAACAGAAACTTTCAGGGGTTCACGCTTGCAGACACGAGCGACAACAGCGAGGCGATCTTCCAGAACAAGGCGAAGTTTCCGTACTCTCAATTGCCTGAAGCCTTGAAACCTACAGAAAAATTCAATAACCGCAAACAGCTACTGTTCTCGAATATCAACTCTTCGTGGGCAGTGGATACAGCTACAAAAGACGTTGGTCGTTCTCGGACGGTCAACTTTTTTCATGGATCGGAATGCGCCTTCTGGAAAGACGGCATTGCGCCGATACAGGGTGCGCTCGGTGAAGCATTCACGAAGAATTGCATCAAGATATACGAAAGCACTGCGAACGGCTACAACGACTATCAGAAGATGTGGGACAGTGGTGTGCATATCAACTGCTTCTTTGAGTGGTGGCGCACGAAGGAATACCGGACACGGCTACAAGACGAAGCGGTGTTCATGCACGGCGTGGACATCAATAAGGGCTGGATATGGGATAGACTGCGCTGGCTGAGAGAGGAAAAGAGACTGGATGCTGAGCAGCTCTTTTGGTATTGGAACAAGTATGACAAGTACCTTGACAAAGACCTGATAAAGCAGGAATATCCGTGTACACCTCAAGAGGCGTTCCTGCTGTCCGGGAAGAACGTGTTCGACACGGCGATCATTCTGGCACGGCTGGAAAGACTGCCGAAACCCATCAAGACGGGGTATTTCACCTACGATTATGACGGGCTGAAGATCACCAATATCCATTGGGTAAACGACAAGAGCGGATACATCAAACTGTATCAGATGCCGAACACACCGGAAGTCACGGAATACTGCATCGGCGGCGACACAGCCGGAGAAGGCAGTGACTATTTCACAGGACACGTTCTCAACGCGAAAACCGGAGAACAGGTCGCTGTGCTGCGGCATCAGTTTGATGCAGACCAATACACACGGCAGATGTACTGCCTCGGTAAGTATTACAAGGATGCTCTCATCGGCGTGGAAGCCAATTTCGACAGCTATCCGATCATGGAGCTGCAACGCCTTGGCTACCCGAAACAGTACACGCGAGAAGCGCAGGACACGTACACAGGGCGCACGGAAAAACGATTTGGTTTCAAGACCACATCTCTTACGAGACCGACGATCATATCGAAGCTGGTTGAGATCGTGCGTGAACACTGTGAGACGATCTATGACCGCGCAACGCTTGAAGAACTGCTGACTATCATCCGCAACGAGAAAGGGCGCATAGAAGCTCCACAGGGCGGACACGACGACATGATGATGGGGCTTGCGATTGCACATCACATCCGGGATCAGGTGGTATTCCCTGTCGAACCGATAGAAATGCATCCGCAGTACCGATTCAACGTCGAAAAGAAACTGGAAACGCACTACGATTACGGCGAAGAGATCACCGTGATCTGAGGAGGAATACATGGAAGTATTAATCATGCTCGTCATGGGTGCTGTGAACGTCCTGTGCTTCGTTGTAGGGGCTAAAACAGGACAGGCAGTATCAAAGGGCGAGACTGTAAAAATGCCATCTGTGAACCCTTTACAGGCTGTCAGAGAACACAACGAGAGAAAGCAAGCGGAGATGGATCAGAACAAACTTGATACCATCATACGCAACATCGAATGCTATGACGGCACTGGCAGAGGACAGGAGGATGTGGGATAAATGGACTTAAACGAGATCAAGCAGACCGATATATGGGAGCTGTACGAGAAGGGGCGTAACTACCACAGGCGCACCGGAATCTATGTGGACACCGACCGAAACTACAGAATGTACAACGGGAATCAGTGGGAACACGCGAAGCTCGGTGACGTAGAACCCGTACAGAAGAATTTCATCAAGCCCATCGTCAAGTACAAGGTATCGGTCATCCATGATAATCTGTACGCTGTACATTACTCCTCGCAGAATTACGAGAACCCGTCGTTCCAGAGGGAAGCAGAGCGATACTGCGACCTGCTGAACGGATATTCTCAGCGGCTGTGGGAAAAGGACAAGATGGATTTCAAGGGACGCAGGATCACTAAAGATGCTGCCATTAACGACGAAGGTATTATCTATGTCAACTACGACAGCGAGAACAATGTCCCTGTTCACGAAATCATCAAGAAGAACGACATCTACTATGGCAACGAGAATGATGACGATATTCAGGCACAGCCGTACATCCTGATCCGCAAGAGACTGCCTGTGGTCAATGCCATCGAGCTGGCACTTGACAACGGTATGAGCGAGGACAAGGTGTCGTACATCATCGGTGACACGGACACGTTCGAGGAATCCGGCGAGGCTGCAAAGATCGAGCTGGACAACATGGTCACCGTCGTGTACAAGATGTACAAACAGGATGGCACGGTGCATTATTCCATTGCCACAAGATGGGTGGACATCGCTGAAGATGTGGATACCGGACTCTCTCTTTATCCTATCGCGCACTTCCTGTGGGAGGAAAAAGAAGGTTCTGCCCGTGGCGAAGGCGAAGTGCGATACCTTATCCCCAATCAGATTGAAGTAAACCGTACCGAAGTCAGACGAGTGCTGACTGTCAAATATCAGGCATTTCCGCAGAAGGTTGTCGACACCTCGAAGATCTCGAATCCGCAGGCACTGAACACTGTAGGCGGCATGATCCGCACGAACGGACAACCTGTGGATGATGTGAATAAGATTGTGGGTGTTCTTCCTCCCGCGCAGATGTCTCCGGATGTCAAACAGCTTCAGGAAGACCTTATCATGGTCACACGAGAGCTTGCAGGTGCAGGTGACACGGCGACAGGTCAGGTCAATCCCGAATCTGCATCCGGTCGTGCGATCCTCGCAGTGCAGCAGGCATCTCAAGCACCGATGACCGAGCAGAAGGAAAGCTACAAGAATTTCATCGAGGACATCGCAAAGATCGACCTTGAATACCTTGTGGTCTACGCTGAGAACGGCGTTGACATGGAGGAAACCGTCACCGATCCGATGACCGGGGAAGAATACGTTCAGATGGTCAACGTGCCTCAGAGCGTACTCCAGCAGCTCAAGGCATCCGTGAAGATCGATGTCACTCCCAAGGGCGTATATGATCGCTTTGCAATGGAGCAGACGATGGAAAATTTCCTTCTGAACGGATTCTTCAATCCTCAGAGGGTTGCGGAGTTTGAAGCATATGTGAAAGCTCTTCCGAATGATTCCGTCGCACCGAAACAGGATCTGCTTGAAGGCATCGAAAACATCAAGGCAACGCAGATGCGGATCGCACAGATCAATGCACAGGCACAGCTTATGCAGCAGAGAGCGCAGCAATTCCTCATGGAAGATCCTGATGGACAGGCGGCGCAGATTGCCGAAGCACAGCAGATGATTCAGAATCAGCAGTTTGCCGCGCAGGAGGCAGAGCTTGATGCACAGGTTGAAGTGCCTGAAGAATAAGAAAAAATGCGCTTTGATTCCCACGAAGAGTGGTCGGATCAGAACGCTTTTTTATATGACCGAGCATTTACGTCGTTAAACTGCATGGAA
>JAZRBV010000038.1:0-65344 GCA_045635225.1 Eubacteriales bacterium | reverse complement strand
TAAGCGTAGTAATGCGTTTAGCTGATCGATACTAATTGGCCGAGGGCTTGAACTGTTATCTTGTTTCTAAGATACTCTTTCAAGCAGCACATTACTTGAACTTCACGTTTCTCGGATTTATTCGGTTTTTAATGGATACTTACAACGTATCCTTTATATATACGGAGTCTCGCAACAGCGAGGCTTTTTTGTTTTATATGAGGTGGTAATTTACACACCTGCGTACCGATCTGATTTTATGTATGTATCACTTTAACCGCGTTGAATTTCGTCACGCACAGTAATGCGTTTAGCTTCATCGTACTAATTGGCCGAGGGGTGGAGTTGCAAGCAACTCCGAACGTTATCTTGCTTCTAAAGATACTCTTTCAAGCAGCACATCACCCCCCACTTCAACGTTTCTCGGATTTATTCGGTTTTTAATGGATACTTACAAAAGTATCTTTAAGATATACAGGGTCTCGGTAAAACCGAGGCTTTTTTGTTTTCTCCGCAAAAGGCTTTCCCACCGTATCCATATTAACCCCGAGAAAACAAATCCGTACAAAGTGTGTTATATCATCACTCGTTCACGCGTTGAACGGGTGCATCTCATTAGCCTCAACGAGGCTGGATATCATCACGCAAGGCGTGGATGCAGCCTTCTGCTGATGATATACAACACTTCGTCTTGATGATATCCAGCCCAAAAGGCTGATTAAATATAAGTCTCTGGGAGACTTATATTTAACACGGGTACCCACTAAATACAAAAATGCACACAATTGTGTGCATTTTTGCTTATATAAGGTTTATGATTTTGTTGCTATCAAATATTAACGATCTCGTTATCCGATCTGTATGCCGCGAGAAGTATCTTGAGCGCCCATTTTGCGCTTTCGAGTGTTACGGGCATCTCGTTGTCACCGCGCTCGATAGCCTCGTGGAAGCGCTTGATCAGCACCTCGTGACCGTTACTCTCATCTCTTTCCCGGAAGAGCGATCCGTATGCCGACGTTGAAAAATCTTTTCACTACTGTATAGCAACCTCGTCGTTGTTAGCGACCTCTCGAGGCTTAGAGGTTGCGATCCTCTTTTTAAGCTCCTCGTAGAAGAGCTCGTCGTCGAAGGGGATATCGATCTCGCGGTCGAGCCACTCCGACATAAGCATCGCGTTTGCAAGCTGTACGCCGCAGATACCGTCCTCTGCGGGAGCGATAAGCTTCTCCTTACCGAGTATTGCCTTCGCCATATTGCTGAGTATACCGTAGTGCTGAGGACCGTCTCCCTCAAAGCTGAGGTCCACGGGCTCGTACGCCTCGGGATAGGTGAAGCCCTCTGTACAGGTGTAGCAATGCTCGCGCTCCGAGATCTTCAGCTGCTTGTAGGTAAGCTTACCGTTCTCGAATATGAGCGTACCGAGGTCACCCGTGATCTCAAAACGGTTGGTACCCGGCGCATCGGCGGTAGTCGTTACGAATACACCCGTCGCACCGTTGGGGTATTCACAGTAGCAGGTAACGTCGTCCTCGACCTCAATGTCGTGCCATTTTCCGAAATGGCAGAATGCACGCACCTTGGTGGGCATCATGCCGACGATCCATTGGAATAGGTCGAGCTGATGGGGAGCCTGGTTGTAGAGAACGCCGCCGCCCTCGCCGGCCCAGGTAGCACGCCATCCGCCACTGTTATAGTAGTACTGAGTTCTGTACCAGTTTGTGATTATCCAGTTGGTTCTCTTTACGTTTCCGATCTTGCCCTCAGCTATCATCTCGCGCATCTTGATAAAGGCGGGGTTGGTCCTCTGATTGAACATAATGCCGAGGAGCTTATCCGATCCCTTTGCGTGCTCGAGCATCTCGCGCACCTGGAGCGTGTAGACTCCGGCAGGCTTTTCAACGACGCAGTGAAGGCCCGAGTCCTGTGCCAGCATAGCCAGCCTCGGATGATCGTAGTGGGGAACTGCGATTATCACACAGTCACAGAGCCCCGAGCGGAACATCGTCTCCGCGTCGGTGAAATAGGCGATCTTATCGCCGAAATTCTCCTTACAGAACTCAAACTTCTTCTCGTTGAGATCGCATACCGCGGTGAGCTCGCCAAACTCGACCTTCCCGTCGCGAAAGTTTCTCGCGTGAGTAGTTCCTATATTACCGCATCCTACTATACCGAATCTTACTTTTTCCATACGCCGTCTATCTCCTTATAGCCCTGCTTTGTGAGAAGACCCTTCAGCGCGTTAACGGCGAAATCAAACGCCTCGCGATTTGTCTTGAAGGTATATTTTCCTACGAGCTCGGTGTTGTCGATGTCCTTGAACGCATCGAAGATATGAAGGTGAGGCTCGACTGTGAGATAAACTCTGCCGTCAACCTTACCGTTAACGATGTCGATGATCTCGGCAAGTCTCGCCTCGCCCTCGCCTGCGGGTACGATCATCTTCGGGGAGTGTATCGCATCCTTTATGTGCAAATAGCCGAAGCTTTTGAGTGTAGCGTTGATACCGTCGATAACGTCGCAGCCCGCCTCGCGGTAGTTTGCACCGTCGAACACCGCACGCAGCTCGGGAACCTCGTCGAGTATGAGCGCGACCTCCTCGGGATTCTGACCGAAGATCTCCTTCTCATTCTCGTGGTTCAGCTGTATACCGTTATTTTTCGCAATTCTTGCAAGCTCGCGCAGTCTTCTTATGACCTCGTCGGTGCACTCTCTTACGGGCGCGCCCTTCGTGGGATAGAAGCTGAACATACGCATATTCTCCGTATTCAGCATCTTGCATACGCGTATCGCGCGGTGGAATGCCTCGAGATGCTCCTCGAATGGCTTGTCGATCGGATACTTGCCGATAGGAGATCCGAGCGAATTGACCTTTATTCCTGCGAGGTCGAGTGCCGCACGTACGGCGTACACCTCCTCGTCGGTGAGGGCAAGTATACCCTTGCCACCGATATTTCTCGGCTCTATGTAGCCGATACCGTTGTTCTTGAGTGCCGCGATCTGCTCCTCAAGCGAGGAGCCTGCCTCGTCGGCAAAGGCGCTTAATACGAATTCTGCCATTTTAAACTATCCTTTCTTAAAACAGAGGTCTGAGATGATCGTGGCTTATCCTCATCTGACCGAATGAGTCGCCGCTCGCGGGTGCGTTGTCCTGCTCAACGAGTGCGTAGGGAATGCCGAGAGAGTCGCAGAGCTCTATTACGGGCTTGAAGTCGATGACACCCTTACCGCAGGGACAGATAGCGCCCTTCGGCTCCGACTCCATATCCTTGAAGTGCACGTTGGTCATACGCTCTGCGCCGATCTTTTTAATGTAGTGTATATAATCTCTGCCGGCATATTTGATCCAATACGTATCAAGAATAAAGTTGAGCGTAGGAGCTTCTTCGATGAGAAGATCGTATACCGGCTCGCCCTCAAACTCAAAGGCGTGGTTGTGATATGCGAACCTGAGTCCTGCCGCCTCGATCCTCTTCATAGGCTCGCTCAAAGCCTTGAGAAATGCTCTCGCGCCCTCGACTGTACCGTGATACTCGACGGGCATGCTGCCGATGCCCACTACGGGACAACCGTAGGTGATATGGTTCTTTATTGTTTCCTCGGTGCGGTTTACGATATTGTCAAAGCTCTGATGGGTGCAGGTAATGGGAAGTGAATACTCGTCGACGTAGGACTTGATCACCTCGGCCTCGATAGGTCCTATAGCGGACAGCTGAACTACGTCGTAGCCGATATTCTTCATCTCAGCAAACGATCTCTTCAGTCCTATGGCATCCTGCGTATTATCTCTTATGGAATAAAACTGTGCTCCAAGCTTCATAATGCTTCTCCTTGATTGTTTTTTTGGGAGCGTATCCCCCGTCTATTTAGATTTTACCATATATTTCTCACTATTACAACAAAAAAATGATTGTAACATTTGCAAAAACTATTGCAAAAATTGCGCTGATGTGCTAGAATGTATCTTGGATACTTTTGCGCGCATAATAATTATGCGACGGTTTGGCGAGGAGGTGACGGTATTGAATATCGATATAGAAGACGTGCACGTGCATTACAAGCTTGATACGGTGTTGCCGGAGGGCATAGATCACCGTCACTGTCACGACCGTTACGAGATACTCTATCTGCGTGACGGAAGCGGTAAATGCGTGATAGAGGGTAGGGACGTTTCACTCCAGCCCGGCACCGTCATTATCGTCAAGCCGCTCGTTTATCACAACCTGGTGCTTGATCCCGATGTGAATTACGAGAGGTACGTATTACAATTCAGCCTCTCCTCCCTTGTCGGTGAAACGACGGATATGCTCTCCGCCGCCTTCGACGGCGACGACGAGGCAGGCGGTCTTTTCGCCTGTAAATCCATCGACGCACAGACGGGCGCGGTATTTGAGAGATTTGATACCGTGACCTCGCTCCCCGAGCCGAAGCGTTGTACCTATATACGGCTTCTCATCTCACAGCTGATAATACTTCTCACCGCGGCACCCGACACCCGTAGCTACTACGACAGAGCAGAGCTCGGTGCACGTGTCATAGAGTATCTTAACAGCAATATCGACCGCAGCATCACTCTTGACGAGCTCTCGCGCCGCTTCTTCGTCAGCAAGTATTACCTCTGCCGCGCGTTCAAAAGGCATAACGGCATCTCGGTACACGGCTACATAAATCAGAAGCGGATAATGTACGCAAAGCAGCTGATAGAGCTCGGCGAGACAGCCTCCGGCGCCGCCTATAAGGTAGGCTTCGGCGACTACTCCGCTTTTTATCGCGCATACGTGAAGATAATCGGAAAATCTCCCACCGAATGATACATATTCGGGAGGTGGCGCACCGCGCTCCGCCCGTCTACTACGGCAGGGGAGAGATATATGCCATACCGATATTTAGATAAAATAAATTCACCCACCGACCTGAAGCATCTGACACGCTCGGAGCTATCGGCGTTAGCAGGAGAGATACGCGAGCTGCTCGTGGATACGGTGACGCTGAGAGGCGGACACCTTGCCTCCAACCTCGGCGCGGTAGAGCTCACCCTGGCGATACACCGCGTTTTCGATTCACCGCGTGACAGGATAATATTTGACGTCGGGCATCAGTCCTACGTTCATAAGCTCGTAACCGGCAGGCGCGATCGCTTTTCATCGCTTCGCACTCCCGGCGGACTCTCGGGATTTACCTTGATGCGCGAGAGCGAGCACGACCCGTTTGGAGCAGGACACGCCTCGACCTCTCTTTCAGCCGCCGTAGGCTTTGCCGCCTCCGATCTTATCAGCGGCAGGGCGGGGCATACCGTCGCCGTGATAGGTGACGGCGCGTACACCGGCGGAATGATACACGAGGCGTTCAACAATCTCACCCCCGACCTGCCACTTGTCATAATACTCAACGAGAACGGTATGTCAATTTCGACAAACCGCGGAGCCTTTGCCGACTATCTCTCGGGTGTGCGTGCATCGAGGAAATACCGCTGTATCAAGAGGCGGACGAGGCGATTTCTTGACGGTATCCCGTATGTAGGTGCCTGTCTTACACGAGCCGCGAGTGCCGCCAAGGACGGTCTTGCAGGCATGCTTCACCGCAATAACTACTTCGAGGATCTCGGTCTCTACTATATCGGCATAGTCGACGGTCACGATATCGCAGCACTCGAGCACGCGCTGTCCGTTGCACGCGACGTCGGCAGATGCTGTGTAGTACACGTCCGTACCGTGAAGGGTAGGGGATACCCACCCGCAGAGCTGGCACCCGATCGCTATCACAGCCTATCACTGCGCAATTCGGATGACGGCTTCACCCACCGCGCCGCATCGGCTCTTACCGAGCTCGGGGCACGCGACTCCTCCGTCGTTGCAGTCACCGCCGCTATGGGCATCGGCACGGGACTTGCGGATTTTGAGCGAGCTTATCCCGATAGATGCTTTGACGTCGGTATTGCAGAGGCACATGCGGTGACCTTTGCCGCGGGACTTGCCGCCGCGGGTATGAAGCCCTACGTGGCAATTTATTCGACCTTCCTCGCGCGAGCCTACGACAGCATACTCCACGATGCAGTGCGCCAGAGCTTGCCTGTACGCTTGCTTATCGACCGTGCGGGGCTGTCGCTCGGAGACGGCGTAACCCATCACGGCGTGTTTGACGTTTCCTTCCTCTCGGGGATAGGCGGTATCACGGTGCTATCACCGCTTTCATATTCGTCTTTGACCTCTGCTATTCTGCACTCGGGTGAGTCGACCTCACCGATAGCTATCCGTTACCCGAGCGCAGAGGAGCCGAGCAAGCTTATCGGGCGGCTTTCGTATATCGGTGACGCTACGTGTGGGATCCTTGCGGATTTCGATCCGTCGCTCCCGCCCGACAGGCTCTATATAACCTATCCACCGCTTTGCGAGCGGGTATTTGCCGCGAGGGATGAGCTTACTTCACGCGGTGATAGCGTCGGCGTTATCGTGCTCGAGAGGCTGACCGAGATATCCGATACTGCCGAGCGACTTCTGCCGACCGTCGCCGCGAGCCGAGTTACCGTCTTCGCGGAGGAGGGGATACGCGCGGGCGGCGTGGCTGAGCGACTTCTCTCCGCTCTCGTTGAGCTCGGGCTCGATACGGGACGGACGGGCTATCGCATATCCGCGATAGAGGACCCGTATACCGCACCGCGGCTCGGAGAGGAGCTCTACGACCTGCACGGACTTTCACCAAACAAACTTATCGAAAAGATGACATTGATATGATTATTGATATAAAGGATACCGGGGCGGATAATTATATCTCCACCGTCCGCCGTCTCATCGGCGACACCCCGAAATACGCATACGTCCACACCTTCGGCTGTCAGCAAAATGAGGCGGACAGCGAGAAGATACGCGCCCTCGCGCGAGACATGGGATATCTCCCTGCCGAGAGGGCAGAGGATGCAGACCTGATAGTGGTGAATACCTGCGCTATCCGCGAGCACGCGGAGATGAAGGCACTCTCACTTATCGGCAGATTCAAGGCGCTGAAGAAGCACCGACCCGAGCTGATAATCGGAGTTACCGGTTGTATGAGTGCCGAGCCTCACCGCCGTGATATGCTGAAAAATGATTTTCACTACGTCACCTTTACTCTCGAGCCGAATATGCTCCACCGTATACCCGAGCTTGTGGCACGCGCTCTCCTTGACGGCAAGCGCAGCTTTATTCTCGGCGAGGATAGGGGCGACGTCGTAGAGGGCATCGAGCCGGTATCGACTCACGGGCATAAGGCGTGGGTCTCTATAATGTACGGCTGTAACAACTTCTGCTCCTACTGTATCGTGCCATACGTGCGCGGCAGAGAGCGCAGTCGCAGAAGCGACGATATAATCGCAGATTGCAGAAGATTGGTTATAGGCGGCTGCCGTGAGATAACGCTCCTCGGACAGAACGTCAATTCTTATCGCGCCGATATCAGCTTCCCCGAGCTGCTCTCGCGTATAGCAGAGCTCGAGGGCGACTTCATCATCCGCTTTATGACGAGTCATCCGAAGGACACCTCGGACGAGCTTATTGACGTGATGGCGCGTCACGGTGATAAGATAGCTCCTTATTTCCATCTGCCGCTCCAATCCGGTAGCGACGCAATACTTAAAGCGATGAACAGAACCTATTCTGCCGAGAAATTTCTCTCGATTGTGGAAAAACTGAGAGAAAAAATACCCGGCATAGCGCTTTCGACCGACGTGATCGTAGGCTTCCCCGGGGAGAGTGACGCTGATTTTCGCGAGACTCTGCGAGTGCTTCGCGAGGCGAGATTTGATATGGTCTACGCCTTCGTATACTCGAGGCGTGAGGGCACGCGCGCGGCGAGCCTATCAACTCAGATAGACGAGAGCACTAAGACTGCGCGCATCACCGAGCTGCTTGCGATGCAGGATGCGATCTCACGCGAGTCTAACGCACCGTATCTCGACCGCACCCTGCGCGTTCTGACCGACTCCTCGGAGTCACGCGACGGCAGGACCGTCTACACCGGCAGGACCTACTCGAACAAGCTCGTACATTTCACCGCGGAGCGCGACGTGCGCCACGGTGAATTCATAAACGTGAAAATAACAAAGACCGCCGCCTACGATCTGATAGGCACCGCCGAATAAAAATTACAAAAGCCGTCTGAACAAAACGGCAGGAAAATACAAGAAAAGAGGACACAGTTATGACAAAGATCATTGAGCTCGCTCACGCACTTGGTGAGGAGATAGCAAGAAGCGAGGAAATAAAGGCACTCGGTACGGCAAAGGATGCATTCGAGCGCGATGCCGCACTTCAGTCTAAGATGAGCGAATACGAGACCGACAGACTCCTGCTCGGTAAGGAGCTTTCTAAGGACCCCACAGAGGTTGACGAGAAGCTCGTCGCAGACCTTAAGGCACGCGTGCAGGAGCTTGGAGGAGAGATCTCGAGACACGAGCTCTACGTCAATTTTGCAAAGGCTCAGCAGGCTGTAAACGCAGTTATGGCAGAGGTTAATGCGGAGATCAAGTTCTGCATTACCGGTGAGCGCCCCGTAGAGTGCACTCACGACTGCTCCACCTGCTCGGGCTGTCACTAATTTCAAAACAAGGTATAAAAAGTTAAGCAGAAATTATCGAATGAGAGGGGACCGTCATGGCGGCAGAAATAATCGACGATAGAAAAAAGCTTGAGAGTGCGACACCGATGATGCAGCAGTATCTCGAGGTGAAGGAGCAGTACTCCGACCATATACTGATGTATAGGCTCGGCGACTTTTACGAGTGCTTCTTTGAGGATGCGATAATTGCCTCGCGTGAGCTCGAGCTGACCCTCACGGGCAGAGATTGCGGCAACGGTAAGCGTGCCGCTATGTGCGGTGTCCCGTTCCATAAAGCGGACGTGTACGTTGCAAGACTCGTTGAGCACGGATACAGAGTAGCTATCTGCGAGCAGGTCGAGGACCCGAGATCCGCCGTAGGCCTCGTGCGCCGTGACGTCACGCGCGTCGTGACTCCCGGTACTATGACCGATTCCTCGGCTCTCACCGAGGGCAAAAACAACTTCCTTATGGCTATCTGCCTCGGCAGAAGTGCCGCCGCGGTAGCCGCCGCCGATATCACGACGGGAGAGATATTCTCGACCGCCCTCACAGGAGATGATTATCTTCAGCTCGTTCGCGGTGAGATCGCCGCGTATCAGCCCTCCGAGATGATAATCAACGTGAAGCGCCGCGATGCCGAGGGCATACCCGAGTTTGCGGAGGAGCGATTCTCCTCACTCACTCTCGACGGTGCTGAGAGACTCTTTATATACGACAAAACACGCAATGCCGTAAGACGCGTATTCGGTGACGAGGCTGACAGACTCAGTGAGCCCGAGGCTATTATGGCACTCGGTGCGCTCGTCGGATACATAGAGGAAACGCAGAAGACCGAGATCCCGTTCATAAAGGAGATCAACGTCTACTCGAGAGGACAGTATCTCGAGCTTGACCTCGCTACTCGCCGCAACCTCGAGCTTGTCGAGGCTATGAGAACGCGTGAGAAGCGCGGCTCTCTGCTTTGGGTTCTTGATAAGACTAAGACGGCGATGGGTGCCAGACTTCTTCATTCCTGGCTCGTCAGACCTCTGATCGACCCTGCCGCAATTACCCACAGACAAAGCGCCGTTGGAGATTTCGTTAAGAACCGAGAGTCTCGCGATACTCTCGCAGAGCTGCTCACCGATGTCCTCGACATCGAGCGACTGACGGCAAAGGCGGCATACGGCACCGCAAATGCTAAGGATCTGCGCGCCATCTGCCAGAGCATACAGAAGCTCCCGGATATCAAGGCGCTCGTATCCGTTCTCCCATCCGATTCAATGCGCACGATAGCGCGCTCGCTCGATACCCTCGAGGATATATCCTCGCTTCTCGATTCGGCACTCGTCGACACTCCACCCTTCACGGTGCGTGAGGGCGGAATGGTGCGCGACGGCTTCAACGCCGACGTCGACTACTACCGCTCGATAAAGAATGGCGGCACCGATATTATGGCATCGATAGAGCAGCGCGAGCGCGAGAATACCGGCATCAAGACGCTGAAGGTTGCCTATAACAAGGTGTTCGGCTACTATATCGAGGTATCCAAGTCCTTCGTCGACCAGGTGCCCGACAGATTTGTCAGAAAGCAGACGCTCGTCAACTGCGAGCGCTACATAACCCAGGAGCTCAAGGAGATGGAGACCACGATCTTCTCCGCCGACGAGAAGCTCGTCGAGCTTGAATTCAACATCTTCGACAGTCTGCGTATGATGATCGTTGAGAATAGCGAGAGACTGCGCCGCGCGGCGGCACACGTTGCCGAGTGTGACGTATTCCGATCTCTTGCCGAGGTGGCGGCGAAGAATAACTACGTTGCCCCCGAGATCGACCTCTCCTCCGAGATAGTTATCAAGGACGGACGCCACCCGGTTGTCGAGAAGTTCGTTACCGACTCCTATTTCGTTCCCAACGATACCACCCTCGACACCGCACAGAATAAGATAATGATCATAACCGGTCCCAATATGGCGGGTAAATCCACCTATATGAGACAGGTCGCAATAATAACGGTAATGGCGCAGATAGGCTCGTTCGTCCCCGCACGCGAGGCGCGAGTCGGCATCGTAGATAAGGTCTTTACCCGTGTCGGCGCCTCCGACGACCTTGCATCGGGACAGTCCACCTTTATGCTCGAGATGTCCGAGGTCGCGTATATTCTGAAAAATGCGACGAGCCGCTCCCTCATCATCTACGACGAGGTCGGACGTGGCACCAGCACCTACGACGGTATGTCGATCGCGCGTGCCGTAGTCGAATATACCCACTCGAGAAGGATAGGCGCAAAGACGCTCTTCGCGACTCATTACCACGAGCTCACCGATCTCGAGGATAAGCTCGAGGGCGTGAAGAACTACAACATTGCCGCAAAGAAGCGCGGTGACGGCATTACCTTCCTTCGTAAGATAGTGCGCGGCGGCACCGACGATTCCTACGGTATCGAGGTAGCAAAGCTCGCGGGTGTACCTAACGAGGTTGTCAAGCGCGCACGCGAGATACTAGCCGAGATAGAGAGCGGTGACCGCACTCCTGCACGGCAGACTGCGGAGAAGCGCGCCGACGATGGCTTTGATCTTCTCTCGGGACTTATGGCATCAAAATCCGATGAGGTCATAGACAAGCTCCGCGCCATAGATATCAATACTATGACGCCCATCGAGGCGATAGCAACGCTCTACGAATTGAAGCAACTGCTCGATTGACGGTCGGTGATCTCACACTCTGCTATTACCTCCATATACGATTTACAGCGGCGGCACACTGCCGTCGTGACCGTAACTAAAACTTGTGGGGATATCCCCGAAAGGCTTAAGTATGGGAAAAATTAACGTACTTGATTTTGAAATAGCCAACCTTATCGCCGCAGGCGAGGTGGTAGAACGCCCCTCCTCGGTGCTTAAGGAGCTTATAGAAAACTCGATAGATTCGGGTGCGGATAAAATAATCGCCGAGATCAAGCGCGGCGGAGTCTCGCTCATTCGCGTTACCGATAACGGTTGCGGTATGGAGAGGGACGACCTCCCCGTCGCACTGAAGCGCCACGCGACGAGTAAGATACGCACGCGTGAGGATCTGGACGGCATCACCACCCTCGGCTTTCGCGGTGAGGCTCTCGCGGCTATCTCCTCGGTCTCCGAGGTCACGATAATCACGAAAACGCGCGATGCCGAGTGCGGATATATGCTGACCAGCGAGGGCGGCAAGATACTCGACCTCTCCGAGGTCGGTGCGGCTGACGGCACCACCGTCGTCGTTGAGAATCTCTTCTATAACGTTCCCGCGCGCCGCAAATTTCTCAAGAAGGACTCTACCGAGGCTATGAACGTCACCGCTCTCGTTGAGCGTGTTGCACTCTCTCGCCCCGATATCTCGATACAGCTGTCGATCGACGGCGAGGAACGCTTCTCGACTCCCGGCAACTCGGATCTGCTCGACACAGTTCGCGCGATATACGGCAAGGATTTTGCCTCGAAGCTCATAAAAGCGGACGGTAAGGCGAACGGTATCCGTGTTCACGGCTACGTCGGCAGAAGCGATAACGTGAAGAAAAACAGAAACCTCGAGAACATATTTATAAACGGCAGATACGTGAAGAGCCTCACTGCAATGGCGGCGCTAGAGAAGGCGTATACCTCCTATATTGCGCCCGAGGCGTTTCCTGTCTGTACCCTCTTCCTCGAGATGGACCCAACCACCGTTGACGTAAACGTCCACCCTGCAAAGCTCGAGGTGAAGTTTGCCTCCGAGCAGCCCGTATTCGAGGCGATATATCACACGGTGCGTGAGGCGATCGACGGCTACGAGTACCGTCCTGAGATGACCCTCGGTGCAAAAACGAAGGAGAGAAACGTCCTCGGTGCTTTTGTTCCGATAGGCGAGAATACGAGGGGAGAGCAGATATCTATTTCAACGCGACATCCGTCGGTTGAGACTTCTCGCGCCTCCTCGGAATATAAAGCACCCACCTATAATAGTGTCACCTCGCGCGACGCCACGGCATCCTCACAGAGAGGTAGCTATGGCGGTTACGCCGCACCTACGTCGAGCACACGCCGTCATACCCTCGATCTCGATAAACCGCTTTCGGTGGCATCCGGTGCAGGGCAGGGCTTTGCCGCAACCGACGGCACGTCCACGATGACTCCGCGTGACTCGGTAGAGCTTCTTCGCCGCTACTCTGCGGCAGAGCCGGCACGCATGGATATTCCCGACACTCCTGCACCCGCGCCTATGACGGAGCGTGCCGCGATCCCCGAGGTAGATCCTGCAGATTATCGTATCATCGGAGAGGCGTTTGATTGCTACGTGTTTGTAGAATACGGGGGAGCACTTCTTGTAATAGACAAGCACGCCGCTCACGAGCGCGTAATATTCGAGGAGCTTCGCAGAAACCGAGAGGCTGACGGCAGAGTAGCATCTCAGTCGCTTCTTCTCCCGATCACCGTTATACTCACTCCCGAGGAGTCCGCCGCACTGGCAGAGTGCTCGGACGAAATACGCGCGGTCGGCTTTGAGCTCGAGACGCTCGACGGTAGCGTGAACGTCACGGCTATCCCCGACGCCATCAGCGCGTCCGATGCCGAGGCACTGCTTATCCGTATGCTCGACGATGCCGCAGAGGGTAAGGGTGATCCCACCCTAACCGAGGAGCTGCGCCGCGAGCGTGCTCTTTATCAGATCGCCTGCAAGGCGGCTATCAAGGGCGGCAGAGTATACGACCGCTCGATCATCGAGTGGCTCGTTTCCCGACTTCTCGCGCTCCCGGATATCACCGTTTGCCCTCACGGCAGACCTGTCGCATACCGACTGACAAAAAGCGAGCTTGACCGTCAGTTTGAAAGATTAAAATAAGAAAAAACTCATTATTATGATAAAATTCCAGGCAGAAATATAAAAGAGGCTTATATAAATGGCTAAATTTACTTTACTTAAAACCGAGGGAAAGGCTCGTCGAGCGCGTTTTGAGACCGTTCACGGAACTATCGAGACCCCCGTATTTATGAACGTCGGAACCTCCGCCGCTATTAAGGGCGGCATCTCCACGCGCGATCTCGAGGAGGTCGGCTGTCAGGTCGAGCTCTCCAACACCTACCATCTCCATATACGTCCCGGCGACGACCTTATCTACCGTATGGGTGGACTTCATAAGTTTTTCAATTGGCAGAGACCCGTCCTCACAGACTCGGGCGGATTTCAGGTATTTTCGCTTGCCAAGCTCCGTAAGATCACCGAGGAGGGTGTTGCCTTCAACTCTCATATGGACGGTAAGCGCATATTTATGGGTCCCGAGGAATCGATGCGTATTCAGTCGCACCTCGGCTCTACCATCGCTATGGCATTCGACGAGTGCGTGGAAAACCCCGCGCCGTATAATTACGTAAAGGCGTCTGAGGAGCGCACCGTCCGCTGGCTGAAGCGCTGTCGTGCTGAGCTAGACAGACTTAACGCACAGGAGGGCACCGTCAATCCCCATCAGCTACTCTTCGGTATCAATCAGGGCGGCACCTATGAGGATCTCCGCATCCGCAATATGGAGGCTATCAAGGAGGTCGAGTGCGACGGCTACGCCATCGGCGGTCTCGCCGTAGGCGAGGAGGCTGACGTGATGTACCATATCATAGAGACGGTTGAGCCATATATGCCGGTGGACAAGCCTCGCTATCTTATGGGTGTCGGCACGCCGCAGAATATCGTAGAGGCGGTCTATCGCGGAGTCGATTTCTTCGATTGCGTTATGCCCTCGAGAAACGCACGCCACGGCAACCTCTTCACCTGGGAGGGTAAGATCAATCTCCTCAACGAGAAGTATGCCGAGGATGGGCGCCCGATAGCACCCGAGTGCTCCTGTCCCGCTTGCCGCAACTACTCCCGCTCCTATATCCGCCACCTCTTCAAGGCTCGCGAGGCTCTCGGTATGCGTCTCGCCGTACTTCATAATCTCTACTTCTACAACGACCTTATGCAGAAGATCCGCGACGCACTCGATGAGGATAGATATGAGGAGTTTTATCGCACCTACCGCGACAAGCTTGCCGAAAGGCGCGCGGATTGATAAAATTTGCAATAAAAAACAGAGCAGAATGAAAAAGGAGCGAAAATATGATCCTTTCGAGCAAGATAGCCGCGATGTATTCGGGCATGCTTTTTACACGCCACGATGCTGACGGTTCGATATTCTATTTTACTCACGGCGACTTTGATGGACTCATAGCAGAGCCCTTTGAGTTTAACAACAACAGAGGCGACGTCCTCCGTGGCAATTTCTATTCTTACCCCGACGCACGCGAGGATACTCTCGTCGTATTTGACCACGGCATGGGCACGGGTCACACCGCATATATGCGCGAGATAGAGATGCTCGCCCGCCACGGATACAGAGTGTTCTCCTACGATCACACCGGCTGTACTCACTCCGATGGTAAGGCGATCCGCGGCTTTGCAGGCTCGCTCTCCGACCTCGATGCCGCAATAACCGCACTAAAGGCGGCAGAGCAGCTTGACGGTCGGCGACTCGTCGTTATGGGTCACAGCTGGGGCGGCTTCTCGACTATGAATATCGCCGCGTATCATCCCGACGTGGAGGCGATAGTAGCACTCTCCGGCTTTACCTCCGTCCGCACTATTCAGGCTGATAATCTTTCGGGCATACTCGCGCTCTGGCGCGGCACCGTATGGCAGCTTGAGGAGGCGGAGAACCCGGATTACGTAAACGCCGATGCCGTCACCACTCTTGCCGGCACCTCTGCCCGCGCGCTTATTATTCACTCGACAGACGATAAGACGGTAAGCTATAAAAAGCATTTCGGTAGACTCTCCAAAGCGCTCGAGGGACGCAATAACGTAACGCTCCTCACCGTCACGGGCAAGGGTCATAACCCGAACTTCACCGCCGAGGCCGTCGCCTATAAGGACAAATTTTTTGCCGAGCACACCGCCGCAAAAAAGAAAAATGCTCTCTCCACAAGCGAGGAGAAAGCAAGCTTCGTTTCTTCGTATAATTGGTACAAAATGACGGAGCAGGATGAAAAACTCTGGCAGATTATATTTGATCATATCGATAAATAACAAAAAAAGAGAGCGCAAGTCTCTCTTTTTTTGTTGTCAGAACCTATTTTTCATATGCTGCTCGATGGTTCTGTCAGCATCTCTTTTTGCGGCGTCATCGCGCTTGTCGTAGAGCTTTTTACCCTTGCAGAGTCCGACGCCCATCTTGACGTGCGAGCCCTTGAAGTAGAGCGAGAGCGGCACGAGAGTGTATCCCTCGCGCGAAACGAGTCCCGCCAGCTTCATTATCTCGCGTTTATGCATCAATAGCTTCTTCGGACGGAGAGGGTCTCTGTTGAATATGTTGCCCTGCTCGTAGGGACTTATATGTACGCCGAGAGCGAAAAGCTCACCGCCGTCCACCTCGCAGTAGGAGTCCTTGAGATTGACACCGCCCGCACGCAGTGATTTCACCTCGGTGCCGAACAGCTCGATACCCGCCTCGTAGGTCTCTATGACGAAATAGTCGTGCCGTGCCTTTCTGTTGTCGGCTATTATCTTAGTATCCTTCTTTTCCATTGATATCTCCGTTAGCAGATTTCTTACGTGAATATTTTACCACACCTTGGAGAAAAAATCAACTGTTTTTCTTAAATGCCTCCGATATGATTTCCAATAGCTTGAATTTCACTTGGTATCCACGATTTTCGATCAGCGATATCTCCTCGCGAGTATAGTCTAAGATACCGTCGTCACTAGGCGCGTTTTCGGTCGCGATACCTAGGCAGAGCGGAGGATACATCACACACCACCAATTCCTGCCCTCGCCATCGCCGATTATCACGCGCATAGATCGATAGTATCCCGCAGGGAGCGTGAAGCTCTCATATTCTCTCGTACCGTACCATTCCTCGGTAAGCGTCACCGCGACGTCGGCGGGTGCGCCAAGCTCTTGACACCACCTCTCGCACGCCGCTTCTATCTCGGGGAGCAGTCCCTGTGCGTTTTCTATCGCCGCTTCTACGTCGCCCGACGTGCATAGTAACGTGCCGTATTCCGAGAGCAGTCGGTCGCGTATCTCGAGCTTCAGTGCCTGCGCCCCCTCGCTGTCGTCCTCGGCAAGTATATGTAGCCGTAGCGTATCCTCGTATATCTCCGCCTCCGCCTCGGTCGGCATCACAGCTACGATCAGCGTCGCGATCAGCAAAAGCAGGGAATAAATAGCAGTCTTTTTCATTTTTTATCTTCCTTTCACTTTATATGCGGAATTATCGCACGAGCGTTGCTTATTTATTCACCCTCCCGAAAAATTTACGTCGGAAAATTTCTCAAAACGGTTGACTTAATATATTTAATATGGTAGAATAACACCGTCGACACGCGATCGATAGAAAGGCGGATAACGATATGATACCGAATATTCCTGCGATAAGCAACCCTGAGAGATACTCTGATTTTGACCTCCCCCGAGAGAAGCTTGAATATGCTCTTGCCGAGGCGGAGAAGAAGATCAATTACGGACTTGAATGCTTTGGCATCAACTTCCCTCGTGAATACAGCGAGAAGAATGTCTATGGTGTTATGGGTAACACAGGCGGCTGGGGTACCGGCTTCTGGACCGGTATACTTTGGCATGCATATGAGCTTACGGGTAACGAGAAGTATAAGGATGCAGCTCTTGCTCAGATCCCCAGCTATACTAAGCGTATAGTTGAGAAGATAGGTGTCAATCATCATGATATGGGCTTTGTTTTCACACCCTCCTGCGTAGCTGCCTGGAAGCTTGCGGGCAACGAGGAGGCAAAAGAGGCGGCTATTATGGCTGCGGATCACCTTTGCACCAGATACCACGATCTCGGTAAATTCATTCAGGCTTGGGGCAACGTTGACGATCCCAACTCTTACCGCCTTATCATCGACTGCCTTCTCAATATTCCGCTTCTTTATTGGACGGCTGAGGTAACAGGCGATAAAAAGTATGATGAGATCGCTTACAACCACTTCAAAACCACGATCGAGGTATGCTGCCGTGAGGATGCAAGCACCTATCACACCTACTACTTCGATGTGAACACAGGCGCACCTCGCTTTGGCAAGACCGCGCAGGGCGCGGCTGACGATTCCGCTTGGGCACGCGGTCAGTCCTGGGGCTCCTACGGTCCTCTTCTTACGTATATTTATAAAAAGGATGAGAGAGCGCTCCAGACCTTCAAGGCAACCACCAACTACTTCCTCAACCACCTTCCCGAGGACTACGTTTCCTACTGGGATCTCAGCTTCACCGACGGTGACGGTGAGCCTAAGGACTCCTCTGCATCCGCGATCACCGTATGCGCTATGCTCGAGGGTATCAAGTATATGGAAAAGGATGATCCCCTCCGCGCAATATACGTAAACGCATCGAAGAGAATTATGAATTCTCTCATAGATAACTATCTTACCAAGGATATCCCCGAGGCAAACGGACTTCTCCTTCACGCAGTCTACTCGAAGCCTATCAACCTCGCGGTAGACGAGATGAACATCTGGGGCTGCTACTTCTATATGGAGGCGCTCCACCGTATGCTCGACCCCGATTGGGCTCTTTATTGGTAAATCACCTATGGATAGGCGGCGGTTATTCCGCCGCCTCCCCCCCTGAGCCTTCCCCTCTGGGGAAGGTGGCAGGCATCGCCTGACGGATGAGGTCACTATATAATTTTGCGCTTTGCATTTTGCATTTACTATTTCTACCCGTGGAGAGCAAGGCAAAAACAACTGAGTGTTGTTTTTGGTGAAGCGATGTCCCACGTTGCGAGCGAGGCAAGCCGAGTATACGAGGCGAAGGCACGCGACACAAAAGTGGACGGGGAACAGCTGGATAGCCCCTTAACCGTTCAATTGCAGTTTGTTATTGTATACTTATATTTATACTTACTAATGTATGGCAAGTCCAAATATCATTTTGCATTTACTATATCTACCCGTGGCACAGCTGGATAGCGCGCGAGACTCCGACTCTCGAGGTCGCAGGTTCGAATCCTGTCGGGTAGGCCAAAATAAAAAGCACCCCTCGCGGGTGCTTTTTGTTTTGGCCTACTCATAAAGTGAACCTGGCGCGAGCTACGCGAGTGCTGTAGGTTCGCATATGTGGCGAAGCGCGGCGGTAGCTCGCTGACCGACGGCGAGCCTGCATATCTTCGCCGTAGGCGAATACCCTGTCGGGCAGTACAAGAGTGATGTTTTTGCTCACGCAAAAGTGATGTTATTCTCTTCGCTCATAATGATGTTGCTCCCGATGGTCGCAATGATGTGATGTTTGCCCATTACGCCGTCAGGCGTAACATCACTTACGGAGTAAACATCACTGCCGCAGCAACATCATTTGCCCGTAAGGGCAAACATCGTTCGGCCGACCTGCTTTATCGCAGGTCGCCGTTGCGGGTGCTTTTTGTTTTGGCCTACTCATAAAGTGAACCCGGCGCGAGCTATGCGAGTGCTGTAGGTTCGCATATGCGGCGAAGCGCGGCGGTAGCTCGCTGACCGACGGCGAGCCGAAAAATCTTCGCGAAGACACGGTCTGCCTTTTGCTTATTTGATAAAAAATATATTATCAAGCCTTTCTGTCCTTTAGCGGCGAGCTTGCAAACCTCGCTTTATAAGCCGAGCAGAAGTAGCTGAGATCATCAAATCCGCACAGCGCGGCGGCGTCCTTGATCTTGAGCTCACCGTTTTCCGACAGTAGCTCCTTGGCGTAGTCGAGACGCAAATTTTTTATCTTCGTGAACACCGAGCAGCCGTGATCCCTCTTGAAGTCGTGGCAGAGCTTCGAGACGGATATGCCGACGCTGCGGCTTATATCCTCGAGCGTTATCTTTTTCGTGAAATTCCTCTTGATATAGCCCATCACGGGGTCACACGTACTAGTCGATGCGCCCTCAGCCTCCGTGAAAAATTCTGCGAGAATTTCGTATGCGAGAGAGGATAGCCTCGATTTCTTGCTCGTGAGATAATATTCGCGCACTATGTCCTCGATCATCGGAATGAATTTTTTGAGATTAACGCTCTCAAGAAATAGGTATCCGTCGATGCATCTTTTCGAAAATTCCTCGGGCACCGACCCGACCGTCGAAATAAACGCACTCTTGAGACCACCCGTGTTTACGTATTCGAACGCCTGCCCGATTTTCATAAAAAAGGCGCATCCCGGCGCTAATTTATGCTCCGCGCCTGCACAACGAAGAATTCCCGAGCCCTCAACGATGAACTGCAGACTGTAAAAATCGGTATATCCCTCAGCCCACGAAAAGCTTTCCTGATTGTAATACGCGCACGCAGACCGAAAGACTATCGGCATATCCGCCGACTCCTTCAACAATAGATTGTAGGTTATGTTTTTCATATTTTCTCCGAGCTTTTTTATTGATTATACCACGTCGCGCCGAAAATGTAAAGCGTTATTATGCAAGATATTCATATAAAAAACAAAATATTCAATTGACTAGGTATATCGCAGGTGATATAATAAACACAAAGGACTTGTAATTTGAAAGGGGCGCTCTATGCTGAAGATAAACAAAATCACCGTTAACTCCACGGTTGATTACGCCGCAGAGGAGCTGAAAAAATATTTCAGAATGATGATGCCCGAGTGCGGTGACGTTGCAATCGCGCGTGACCCGATCGCTACCGACGGCTTCCGTCTCGGTCTTATGCAGGATTTTACACTCGACGTGAGCGATGCGGAGGACACCGAGCTTGACGATATAATCTATATCGATTGCGACACCGATGGCGGCGTGATCGCCGGCTCAAACTACCGCTCCGTCCTTCTTGCCGTCTACGAATATCTGCGCCGATGTGGCTGCCGCTGGCTTATGCCCGGAACGGACGGCGAATATATACCGATGAAGAGCATTGAGGCGGTGAAGTATCGCCATAAGCCGAGCTGTCGTTACAGAGGCGAGTGCCTCGAGGGTACGAACTCGCAGAGAACGCTTCTCGATGCGATAGAGCTTGCGCCCAAGCTCGGTCTGAACGTCTTTATGTTCCAGTTCAAGGTGCCGAATATCTTTTACAATATGTATTACGAGCATATAAACAACTCGGAAAACCGCCCCAAAGAGAAAATAAGTGACAGACAGGTGCTGCAATGGAAGCGCCAATGCGAAGCCGAGATCGCAAAGCGCGGTCTGCAGTTCCACGATATAGGTCACGGCTGGACGGTCGAGCCGTTCGGCATAAAATTCGAGGCGAATTGGAATCCCGTCGATCCATCTACCGTTCCCGCAGAGAGCATCCGATATCTCACGAAGATAAACGGAAAGCGCGGACTGTTCGGCAATAAGCCCGTCAACACTAACTTTTGTATGTCGAGCCCCGAGGCGCGCAGGAAATTCGTCGATTACGTAGCGGATTACGCAGAAGGACACTTGAACGTTGACTATATCCACGTCTGGCTCGCCGACGGAGTAAATAACAGCTGTGAGTGCGACGGTTGCGTGAAAATGCGCCCTGCAGATTGGTACGTCGTACTGATGAACGAGCTTGACTCGGAGCTCACCGCGCGCGGACTTGATACGCGCATCGTCTTTATACAGTACCTCGACACGACCTGGGCACCAGAGCGCGAAATTATCAATAACCCCGATCGCTTCGCCCTCCTCACCGCACCGATAACAAGAAGCTACGAGCTCTCGCTCCCGTCGGGAGTCGTTACTTCGCCTGCATCTGAATATGCAAGAAATTCAAACGAGATGCCGAAAACGCTCGAGGAGTATCTTGCTCATCTTTCGGAGTGGCAGAGGAGCTGGCACGGACCGACCTTCTCCTTCGAATATTATTTCTGGCTCAACCAATGCTACGACGTCTCGAGCCTCCATATTGCACGGCTCGTGAACGAGGACGTGAGGAGCTATCTCTCTATGAAGGTTGACGGAATCGTTAGCTGTGGCTCGCAACGCTCCTTCTTCCCGACGGGTGTCGCATTCTACTCCCTTGCGAGATCGATGTTTGACTCGAGCCTCACCGCTGACGAGATAATCGATGATTACTTCTCGCACGCATTTGGTAAGGACTCGGGCAAATTCCGAGACTATCTCGAAAGACTCGCCGAGGCTATGCCGTATAGCCTCCTTAGCCTTCAGCGCACGAATCACCATCACACTATCGTAGACGAGGAAAACGCTCGCATATTTGAGCGCGCGGCAGAGATCATCAATGAGGGGCGCGAGCTGATAAGATCGCATTACGACTCCGACGTCAGAGTCGAGACCGTCTCGGTAAGGCTTCTTGAGCGCCACGCCGAATATTGCGAGGGAATTGCCGCGGCACTTATCGAGAGGGCGAGGGGCAATATCGATGCCGCCGTCGCAAGGCTGGATGAGATAAGGATCGCGATCGGTAAGCACGAGCCCGAGATCGAGGAATATTTCGACCACAACCTGCACTTCAGGGCGATGAGACTTCTCGTAGAGAAATCAAAGGAAGAGATCGAATACGCAAACTAAAGAGGAAAATATGAAAAAATACACGACAGTAATAGAAGAAAACCGCGAGTGGGCAGAGGATCTCTTCGAAAGGCTCGAGAAGAAGCTTTCGGTCATGACCGTTCGCTCGCGCGATAAAATTCCCGACAGAGTTGATGAGCGGGGCATTCATAACGAGGGCTCGCCTCTTATGTGGACGAGCGGCTTCTGGGGCGGTCTCAACCTTCTTATGTATAAGAAGACGGGCAAGGAGAGCTATCTTCTCACCGCAAAAAGCACCGAGAGAAGGCAGGACGAGGTCTTCTCCTCCTTCGAGGAGTTTCACCACGACGTCGGCTTTATGTGGCACATCCTCTCGGGCGCACTCTACCGTATAACGGGTGACGAACGCTCGAAAAACCGCAACCTTTGGGCGGCATCCTCGCTGATGTCGAGATTTGTCCTCGGCGGTGGCTTTATCCGTGCCTGGAACGACTCGAATGCAAAGGGCTGGCCGGCAAGACCCGTCAAAAATTGGACGATAATCGACTGTATGATGAATCTGCCGCTGCTTTATTGGGCGTCCGACGTGATCGAGGACGACCGCTTCAAGCGAATTGCAATGGCACACGCCGATAAAACGATTGCCGCGCATCTTCGCCCCGACGGCTCGGTCATTCACATAGTTGAGCACGACAGAGACACGGGCGAGGTGGTCGAAACCTTCGGCGGTCAGGGCTATGAGGACGGCTCCTCCTGGTCGAGAGGGCAGGCGTGGGGGCTTTACGGCTTCGTTCTTTCCTACCTTGCGACGGGGGAGACACGTTACCTCGATGCCGCAAAGAGGATAGCGAACTACTTTATCGCCTCTTGCATCGACGATTGGCTTCCGCGAGTCGATTTCCGCGCTCCCGACGAGCCCGTCTATTACGATACCTCTGCCGCAACCTGCGCCGCGTGCGGTCTCTTGGAGCTCGCGCGCTCTCTGCCCGAAAACGAGGGCGGTGCATACGCCCTTGCCGCCGTCAAGATCATAAGAGCTGTCACCGAGCACTTCCTTAACCTCGACGAGTCCTCCGACGAGATCCTCTCGCACGGCACCGAGCGTTATCCCGTGCCCGGCAAGTATTCAGAGGCTGTCGCAGGCGTTCACCGCACCCTTATTTACGCTGACTATTTCCTCGTCGAGGCACTTCTCAAGCTCATAGGCGAGGAGTTCAATCCCTGGGTCGGCTGATCCTAAAAAGTATTGGATAAGGAGAATAAATATGTACGACCTTTCACGCCATCCCTATTTCGAGGAATATATCGATCCCGAAAGCGGAGTGAAAAGCTATATACTAAGTAAGCGCGTAGCCACTATACAGCAGAGCCTATATTTCACACACCTCGGCGGTATAACCACCGACGGAAAATATATGTGGTTCAGATGTGCTGATTGGCCCTCGTCGTCAATACGCTACGCCGTCCTCTCGCTCGATCCCGATGCTCCGTTTATCCGCGTATTCAATAACGTCACGCAGGATACGACGCTTTTGAACCCGATCCCCGACACGCATAAGGCGCTCTTCGGCGCTCGCAACACGGTGTACGAGGTAGATCTCGATGGCAACACGCGCGAGGTGATCACGCTCGACGAGGATTTCGTGCACGGCAGATATCTTGAATGGCTTTCAACGCACCTGAGCGTCAATAGCGATGGCGAGCTCGTAACTATGGATATGTATATCGGCGGCAAAAGCTATATGGCGGTCGGCAATCTCAGAACGGGCGAAATAAAGCACGTAAATAAGTTCGAGCGGCATTACAATCACGCGCAGTTTTCTCCCACCGACCCGAGTCTTTTTATACTCGATCAGGATTGGGTGAAGGATCCCGTAACGGGCGAGAGATTTGACGTAGATCACCGCATCTGGCTTATGGACGTCGATTGCACGAGACTCGAGCCTATCGATCCCGGCAATTGGTTTAAGCATAACGGCTCGATCTACTGCCACGATTTCTGGTCGGCGGACGGCTGGATATGCTGGCCCGATCTTCTTGAATACGTCTACGAGTACAACGTATATACGGGGGAGAAAAATGTGGTATGGAAGCGCCCGATCTGCCACGCCCACACGCTTGACAGAAGGCTTTGGGTCGGCGATGCGACCCCCTACGGCTGGAATCCCTGCAACGTCGTATTCTTTGATAGAGACAGTGGAAAAGAGATAAATATTTTCACTGATATGCCTAAGCCGAAATACGATAAGAGCGTATATCATCTCGATCCGCACCCCTCCTTTGCTCCGAGCGGGGACGTCATAGTCTCCACCACAACGGTGAGAGGGGGAGAGCTCGATGTAGCTCTGACACCCGTTTCCGAGCTCCTCGATCGATGCAGAAAATACGGAAAAACGGTAGAATAAACCGAACGAAAGAAAAATGGCAGACTTGATTTTCTCGAGTCTGCCATAAATTATATGCTTAAACTGCAAAATTTATCTGTTTTTATGCCTTGTCTACCCAAACGGTGATACGGTTCTTCTGTGCACTCCAATCCCAACCCGCAGATGCGAAGTCAACGAATTTTGCCGATGCGCCGTTATCAATGGTGACAAGATACGCCTCTCTTGTATCGAACGGAGCATCGATCCTTTCCAAGTTTACGATTCGCTCGGTGATCTTAACGTCGAGATCCTCGACTCTTTCGTCGAGTGCCATAACGACGATACCGCTTGTAAGCGCGATCTTGCCGTTAAGCACGGTAGTCGTCAGTATCTTCGGAATAACGAGCTCGATCTTGTCACCCGTCCGCCATACCTTCGTCGTGACGTGATAGCCGTACCCGTCGGCGGCTGCTGCCTTGCCGTTTACCGTCACACCGTCGGTGAAGGTGGGAATACGCACGCCGATAGAGAAGGGCTCCTCGATATCCGTCTCGACGGTTATCTCCACGCGCTCACCGTAGGGGTACTCGGTCTTTATCTTGAGGACTACTCCGTCGAGTGTGACCGTGCCGTTCATATAATGATTTATTCTTATGCCGTCGCGCGCAAGCATTACCGACGAGGTGGGCATAACCGCAACTCCCGACGCACCTATGCAGGCACAGCATCCGTACGCCTTGTCGCCGGGCATACGTCGGAAGCCGCCGACGCGCGGCGGTAGCCTTCGGTAAAAATAATGCGCAACGCTACACCGTTAGAAAATATTAACATTTTCCATCTTGACACACGGCATATATATCCCCTATACTAAAATTAGTAAAATTCTTGTAACCTTTTAGCACCGAAAACCTACCATTATGGTAGAACCACAAAAAACTCAAGGAGATGAAACTATGAAACGTATAAGAAGTATGTTATTCGTATTAGTAATACTCTCGATGATGCTCGGAATGTGCTCCTGTGCAGGTGGGTATTCCGCTGATGACGGTGGCTACGGCGGTGGCAACTATGACGGCGGCTGGTCGGGCGATGCTGCACCCGAGGTGGGCGGCGGTAGCTGGTCGGGCGATCTTGCACCCGAGGTGGGCGGCGGTGACTATGTCAGCGGCTTGCCGGGAGATGTCGATCCCGATTATGGTGAAGTAGAGGGCGATATGTCGGACGATTCCATAGCTGATAAGGATGACTCTACCGATAATTCCCGCCTCCCCGCAGGTATGATCACCGCGAGTGCGTGGGTGGATAACGATAATTACGCGATGTGGCTTGACCTCTTCGCTCAAGGGGCAGAGTCGGGCGCACCCAACGGTAAGTTCTACGGCTATACGACGGATCGCGGCTCATGGGGCTTCAATTCTCTTCGCAGAATTTCGGTCAAAGTCACCTCCGGTGACCTAGCGGTTGCGGGTGCGACCGTTACCGCGAGCGATGCCAATGGCGATCCGCTCTTCGTCGGTGTGACCGACGCGCAGGGTAACGCATATCTATTCACCGGCGCAGAGTCGGGCACCGTTACCGTAACGAGCGGCGACGGCAGAGCAAGCACCGAGTTTACCGCAGAGTCCCGTAACCTTACGGTGGACCTTGCAACGAGCGCCGATAAGCTCAACGTCATTGAAATAATGCTCGTCGTGGACGTTACCGGCTCGATGGGCGACGAGATCAGCTTCCTGAAGGCAGAGCTTGCCGACGTTATTAACAGAATTTGCGCGGCTGATGAGAATACCGTCGTAAGCCTCGCGCTTCTCTTCTACCGCGATCATTGCGACGGCGAGGTGTTCGATTACTACGATTTCACGAACGTTACCGTCCCGGGCGGTATGAGCGCACAGCAGACGGCGCTCAGCTCGCAGAGAGCATCCGGCGGCGGTGATTATCCCGAGGCTGTTGACGAGGCACTCGAGCTAGCCGTCAATAAGCAGTGGAGCGACGGTGCCACCACAAAGCTTATATTCTTCGTCCTCGACGCACCTCCGCATGATGATGCGGAAGGTATCGAAAGATTTAATTCCGCGACAAAAACCGCGGCAGAAAAGGGAATTAGAATATGTCCCATCCTTTGTAGCGGTGCGGCGGGTCTCACGGAGTACGTAATGCGCGAGGCGGCTATCCACACGAACGGAACCTTCATATTCGTCACCGATGACTCGGGCATCGGCGGCTCACACCACGATCCCGCAATTCCCAACGTGACGGTAGAGCTGCTCAACTCGCTCATGGTCAGAGTAACTCTCGGCTACCATACCGGCGATTTCGGTGAGCCTGTATTTTGGCAGGAGGACGTTTCCTCTGCACAAAAATAAAAAATACGAGAGACTGTCTGGGACGGTCTCTCGTATTTTTTGTTGATAATTGCACTTTGATAAATTTCGTTACTCAAAAGTGATGATGCCCGAATAACGCAGAGCTGGGGGTTATCGACACGTGTATGCGGTGAATCTTTCGCCGCGAGCTTATACCGCGCTGCCGTCCGCCCAGACGGTGATGCGGCTCTTCTTATGCGACCAATCCGATCCCGCCGATGCGAAATCGACGTACTTGACCGAGGCACCGTTATCGAAGGTCACAAGATACGCCTCACGCGCAGAGAAGGGGACGTCTATCCTCTCGGTCTTCACGATATTCGCGCTGACACGCGCATCGATATTCTCGATCCTCTCGTCTATTGCGAGAACGATTATGCCGCTCGTTACGGCGATCTTGCCGTTGAGCTCCTGTGCCACTATGCGCTTTGGAATGTTGACCGTGATCTCCTCACCCGACCTCCATACCTTATTTATCGTGGCATAGCCGAGTCCGTCAGCGACAGCCGCCTCGCCGTTAACCGTCATACCGTCGGTGTATGCGGGGATGCGTATACCGATAGCTATCGGCTCTTTAATATCGGTCTCCACCTTGATAGTGGCAGACTCGCCGTAGGGATACTTCGTATCAACGGTGAGCGTCAATCCATCGAGCACGACCTTGCCCGGCATCAGATGATTGATCCTGATACCGTCGCGCGCGAGCATTACCGAGGAGAGCGGCATAACCGCAACTCCCGACGCACCTATGCAAGCACAGCATCCGTACGCCTTGTCGCCCGGCATACGGCGGAAGCCGCCGACTCGTCTGTTTCTCTTATCCTTATAAAGAGGTGCATAGGAATCAAAGGTGTAACCCTCCATAAGCTTGACGAAGGGGTAGACCGCATCCGGAGTCCGCCAGGACTTGTCGGTCGCGATCGCGGTGTTCTTCTCAAAATTTATCGAGCCGAGCATCGCGTTATATCCGGCGCGCTCCATCGCATCTGCGTACTTCGCCTCACCCGTGAGGCAGAGTGCCTGATAGAACGCCTTCATCAGCGTGACGGTAACGCAGGTCTCCTGCTTTACCTCGTCGTTTATCTCGGTCTGCATAACAGAGCTGTGATCGAACAGCTCGTGCGTACAGCCTGAGCAGCCGATCACCGTCAGATCGGTCTCCACCACCCGAGCCATAAAGTTGATAAACGCGCGCCTTGCATCCTCGTCGCCGCTCGCGCGGTAGTATTCGAGCACTCCCTCGAAGAAGGAGGTAGCCTCGTACGCCTTTGTGACCGGGTACTCGTAGGGAGGAGTTTTGCCCTCGACGGCGAGAGTGTATATATTACCCCACTTACTTCCGCCGCGTTTTACGATATATCCAGCGAAATCGAGATATTTTTTATTTTCTGTGAGGTAGTACTGACGCACCACTCCCTCGAGTATCGAGCTCGAGTTGAGCGCGCCCCACGTCGCGGGGTTGTGCGTCGTCGTCTCGAGAATATCGATCTTGCCATCCTCCTCACCGACGTGATCTATTATATAGTCGAGGTGCGCGTTCAGCACCGTGACGATCTCATCCTTCAGCGCCTCGTCGCGGCATATCTCATAGAAATACTGCGTGCCTAGCAGAACGTATTTTCTGCACCACATATCCCAATACGTGAATTCGTTTTCCTGCTTATACGATGAGATTCTGCCGTTTTCCTCGCGTGATGCGAGCAGATAACGCACAGTATCCTCGAGCACGCGATACAGCTCCTCGTCACCGGTATATTTGTATATCCAGCACGCACCGCGCATCATCTTGCCGTAAAACTCGCCCGACCAGCCGCCGCTGTTCTGATCGACCTGCAGACGGAACTGCTCGACAAATGACACCCACAGCGTCTTGTTTTTCGACTGATGCGCCTCGACAAATCTCGCAGCCTTGTCGTATTCGCCCGAATAATCAAAGCTTCCGCGCGGTGCCTCGAACAGAGTATTGGTTTTAAGCCTCGGCGCGTACATCGCGCCTATATTCTTCTCATTGATAAAATTCATAAAGAGCTTTCCTTACAAATGCATATTCTGCGAAGTTACATCGCATACCCTAATTATATCAACACGCGCGCGAAAAGTCAACACCCGAAAGCAATATTGATATATGAATATAACGAAACCGAATATGTATAAAACAGGCTGCCACAAAAAGACGTGGCAGCCTGTCGATTGTTAAAACCAGAATGCAAGTACAAGATACATAATACCAAACGCCGCTGTGATGATTCCCATCGTCACCAGCATCGGCACTATCATCATTTTGACAGCCTCCTTATAGGTCTGCCACGCACTCTTGCCGAGCGCGGTCTTTTTCGGACCGCGGTATCCGCCCGTGACACCCGACATATCGGCAATCGTTCTGCCGTCGTCGACGTATACGGTCTTCGGCTTCTTTTGCTTTTTGTCCTTGCTCATCACGCATCACCCTCGAGCTTATGGCACGCCGCAAAGTGACCCGGTTCATACTCCTTATACGAGGGAGGAATATGCTTGCATATCTCCGTAGCATAGGGGCAACGTGTGTGGAAGCGACAGCCCTTCGGCGGATTTGCGGGAGAGGGAATATCTCCGCCGAGTGCAATTCTCTCCATCTTCACGTCGGGGTTGGGGTTGGGAATAGCAGAGAAGAGCGCCTGCGTATAGGGGTGCAGTGGACGGGCAAAGATATCGGCTTTTGCGCCAAACTCGACCATAGATCCGAGATACATAACGCCTACCTTGTCCGAGATGAACTTTACTACCGACAGATCGTGCGAGATGAAGAGGTAGGTGAGGTTCATTGAGCGCTGCAGCTCCTTCAGCAGATTTATGATCTGTGCCTGAATGGATACGTCGAGTGCCGATACCGGCTCGTCGCAGATGACGAGCTCGGGGTTTACCGAGAGCGCTCTCGCGATACAGATTCTCTGTCGCTGACCGCCCGAGAATTCGTGAGGATATCTCTCGTAGTAATAGTCGCGAAGACCGCACCTCTCCATAAGAGAGAGCACGTAGTCCTTTATTTCTTCATTCGGCACTACCTTGTGTACCTTTACCGGCTCGGAGAGGATATCTCCGACGGTGCTTCTCGGGGGGAGGGAGGAGTAGGGATCCTGGAATATTATCTGCATCTTCGTGCGGATATCGCGCATACCCTTTGATTTGAGGTCGGTGATATCACGACCGCCGAAGATTATTCTGCCGTCGCTCGGCTGATGTAGCTTCAGTATCGCTCTTCCGAGGGTGGTTTTGCCGCAGCCCGACTCACCGACGATGCCGAGTGTCTCGCCGCGATTGAGGGTGAAGGATACGTCGTCCACCGCGATCAGCTCGTGCAGCACCTTACCCGTCAGTGACTTCTTCAGTGGAAAGCGCTTCGAGAGATGTCTTACCTCGAGGAGTGCGGTTGGATCATAGGGCTTTGCGAGGTCGGCTTGCTTTTTTGCTTCCTTTTCTGCCGCATATTTTGCGGCGATCTCCTCGTCATCGTAGGCGATCTCGTTGGTTTTGATCTCGTCAGCCATCGTTCTCCTCCTTTCCGTAGAGGTGGCACGCAACGTAGTGCGTGGGGCTCACCTGTACCATACAGGGATAATCACCCGAGCACTTGCCGATGCACCTCGAGCATCTCTCCTTGAAGTAGCAATAATTAGGCATATTTACGGGGTTGGGCACGTTGCCGGGGATATTGAAGAGAGTGTCGCTGTCGGAGTCCATCGTAGGCTTCGACTTCTGCAGACCTATCGTGTAGGGGTGCAGGGGATTGTGGAATATCTCTCTCACCGTTCCGCGCTCAATGACGCGTCCGGCGTACATGACCACCACGTAGTCAGCCATCTCGGCAATAACGCCGAGATCGTGTGTAATAAGCATTATAGAGCCGTCGATACGGTCCTTCAAATCGCGGAGCAGGTCGAGTATCTGCGCCTGAATGGTCACGTCAAGAGCCGTCGTGGGCTCGTCGGCAATGATCAGTCTCGGGTCGCAGGAGAGTGCCATAGCTATCATTACTCTCTGTCGCATACCGCCCGAGAGCTCGTGCGGAAATGCCTTGTATACTCTGTCGGGCGCCGCGATGCCAACCAGCTCGAGCATCTCCATAGAACGTGCCTTCGCCATCTCCTTCGTTGCGCCGGGAGTGTGGATAAAGGTCACCTCGTCGAGCTGCTCGCCTATCGTAAAGATGGGGTTGAGGGAGGTCATCGGCTCCTGGAAGATCATAGCGATCTGCTTTCCGCGTATGCGGTAGATCTCGTTTATAGGCATCTTTGCGATGTCGTAGACCTTCTCCTCAGTCTCGTAGATCGGTGCGCCGCCATCCTCGGTCTCGCCCGTGGGAATCAGCTTACCGTGAGCGTCGCGCTTGTAGTCGTACGCCTTGAAGCGAATGCTTCCCGAGTAGATCTGACCCTGCGGACCCTGTAAGAGTCGCATGACCGACATGCTCGTTACAGATTTACCGCAGCCCGACTCGCCGACGATTCCGACCGTCGCGTTTTTGGGTATCTCAAACGATACTCCGTTTACCGCCTTTACAACACCCTGATCGGTGAAGAAATATGTGTTGAGATCCTCGATCTCGAGAATATTTGTGTCATCCTTCATCTCCGAGAGAAATTCCGACTCGGGTGCCTTGCGATTTTTATACTTTTCGAGGCGATTCATCACCTTCGCGTTTTCCTTCGCAATAGCGCGGATCTCGCGACCGGTGAGATATGACGCGGATTTACCCGCCGTCTTCACCTCGTCGCCACCGTCCTTTTTGAGAAGGGAATTTATCTTTTCTTTAATACTCATATTACCTCCTCATTTTCGGGTCGAGTGCGTCGCGCAGACCGTCTCCGACGAAGTTGAAGCCGAGCACCGCGATAACGATACAGATACCCGCAGGTCCCCAGACGTTGAAGTGGTTCTGGAGAATATCGGTGTTTGTGGAAATGATATTTATCATAGTACCCCAAGCGGCGTAGGGTGCCTTAACACCGAGGTTGAGGTAGGAGAGTGTCGCCTCGTAGAGTATCATACTGCCGAGGCTCAAGCTCATCTGAACTATAAGCTGTGGCATTACGTTGGGCACGAGGTGCTTGAATATCTTACGGGGTGTGGAGTAACCCATCGCCTCCGCCGCTACCATATACTCCTGCTCACGCAGTGAGAGGATCTGTCCTCGCACGAGACGTGCAGTGCCCGTCCAGGAGAAGAGCGTCAGATATATCATCAATAGGTATATGCGGTATTTCGCATCGACTCCCGCCGCATCGAGCAGGGTTGAGAGGATGAGGAGTATCGGAATACCGGGCAGGCACATGAGGACGTCGCACACACGCATGATAACGTTGTCGATCCAGCCTCCGAAATAGCCTGCAATACCGCCGAGGATAACGCCGAGTATCGTGATAACGAATACCGCGATGAAGCTTACCGTCAGCGATATTCTTCCGCCGTACATCAGTCGGATGAAGATATCGTAGCCCTCGTTATCGGTACCGAGAATATGCTCGGCGGATGGGGGAGCTAAGAAGTTATCCTTCAGCTTTCGCTCGACAGTCTGTATAACGGTGACGGTCTCGCCGCTCGGGAGAGTGATCTCGAGCTCGGTGGTAGTGTATTCGATCTGTCCCGACTCGTCGAGCTCGATCTCGCCCCAATCGTAGCCGAAAATGCCTGCGATATACGGGCCGAGAAATGAGAAGATGAAGAGGCCGACCACCATAACTAGACCGAGAATACTAAGCTTCGAGCGGAAGAAACGGCGCAACACCATCTGCATCGGGGACATAAGCTTGATGTTTTTATCGAGCGGGATATCGGTGTCAGTGCTCGTGGAGGGGGCGGCAGTATTCTCTGAAATCATTTCATTCTTGTTTTCTTCCATACTGCCTCCTTAATTGAGCTTGACACGCGGGTCTACCACCGCGTACATCAGGTCGGAGAGCAAAACTCCTATAACGCTCAGCATAGCTAGGAACATATTGTATCCCATGATGAAGGGGATATCACCGCGGTTCATCGCATCGAGCGCGACGTTACCGATACCGGGCAGACCGAAGACCTGCTCGGTGATGATAGCACCCGAGAAGAGCGAGGGAAGGAGTCCTGCGAGTGTTGTTACTATCGGAATGAGAGTGTTGCGGAACGCGTGCTTGTAGATCACCTTATGCTCGCTGAGACCCTTCGCACGTGCGGTGCGTATGTAGTCGGAGTTCATAACCTCGAGCATGTTCGTTCTCGTCATTCTCATTCGTCCGCCTATCGACAGTATGACCACCGTCAGTATAGGCAGGAACATATGCATAAAGTACTCGGGGAGAAGCGCGATACCCGTAGCCGAGCCTCCCGCGTTAACCAGACCCTGCGACGGGAACCACTCCAGCTTGTAGGCGAAGAGGTCGCGCAGTATCTGACCGAAGAAGAAGGAGGGAAGCGAGATTCCTATCATAACGAGTATCGTTACGATATAGTCGCGCAGAGAGTACTGATGCGTTGCCGCGGTAATTCCGAGAGGGATAGCGATGAGGAACTCGAATATCGTAGCGATGAGAGATACCGCAAACGATACGCCCATATGACGCACTATGACGTCAGCGACGGGCTCCACGTGAATGAAGCTGTCGCCGAGGTCACCGCGCGCGAGCTGACCGAGCCATGTAAAGTAGCCCTTCAGTATACCGCCAAAGGAGTCGTCGCCGAGTCCGTACATAGAGTACATCGTCTCGACGAGCTCCTCGGGCACTGCCGTGCCGCCCTGGTTGATAGAGTTTATCTTATCCTGAATAAAGTCAACCGGCATAAGCCTTATCAGGAAGTATATGATCATCGAAACGCCGATCAGAATAAGGATGGCGAGTCCGATTCTCTTGAGAATATATTTTAACATTTTTTACTCCGTTAGTTGAGCTCCAGCTCCCAGATACGGTCGAGAGGAGAGGAGTAGGGATTGATCTCGGAGGGGAGAGTGGAGGACTTGATCACGTTTGCGTTATACGCGTAAACGGTGCTTCTCTGATATACGGGAAGCTCTACCGCGAGGTCGAGCACCTTGCCCATAGCCTGCTCGTAGATCTTAGCACGCTCCTTTTCGTCGGTGATCTCACGTGCGTCGTCGATCAGGTCGGAGAGCTCGTCGAGGATAGCCTTCTGCTCGTCGTCCTTTTTGATGGTCTCGTAGCCCCAGCCCTTGGTGCTGGTCGCGGTAGAGTTCTTGTGATAGATCTGATACATATCGGGATCTATCGTGGAGCCCCATGCTGCCGCCCATACTGCGAGAGCACCGGTGTTGATCTTGGTGAGTGCCTGAGTATCAGCCTCAACGGTGATATCCCAGCCCATATCGTTGAGAAGAGCCGCCGCATCTCTGAATACCTTGTAGGTGGGGTGCTCCTGGAGGTTAGAGCCTGCAATGGTGAACTCTATCTTGAGCTCGGAGTCGCCTGCACTTACACCTGCGAGGTCCATATACTTCTGGATATTAGTTCTGGCAACGCTCTCGCTCCACTGCTCGTTGATCTGGGGATAATCTCTGCCGTTATCAACGCTGTCCTTACCGCTCTTATCGGTGGGATATGCCCAGCTTACCTTGGACATAGGCCAGTAGATCTGGCTTGCACTGTTGGTATAATAGTAGTCGAGTGCCAGAGTAGTATTCATAGCACACATGATAGCCTTACGGATATTGATGTTGGGGATATGCTTTGCGTTAACGCCGATGTAACCGTATCCGAGCTGATCGGTCTCGAGATACTGATAGCCCTGTGCCTTCATAGCATTGAGCTTCTCGTAGTTATCCTTGGTGAGCTGAGGAGTGATATAGTGCACCGAGCCCTCCTGGAGTGCTCCGATAGCGTTGGATGCGCTTACTACCTGGTAGCGGACCTTATCGATCTTTGCATTGTTGATGCCCGCACCTACGGTCTGGAAGTTATTATTAGCCTTGAAGTATACGACACCGTCGGTGAAGAAGCCGCTCTGTGTGGGGTTGTCGCTGTTAGCGCGGTCGGTGACCTTGTACGCGCCCGCACCCATGGGGAGCTTGATATTTCTGACCGACTGAACGACTTTCATCATGAAATCGGAGGATGAGTAGTCGACGCCGAACTGATTGTTCTCGATATCAACAGGGGTCTTTGCACCCTCGCCGTAGTAGTGCTGAGGAGCAACCGAGAATGCGAAGTTCCACTGTGCCTTTGGGTCAACGCCCTCTACGGTGATCTGAAGCACGTCGTAGCCGTCGGTGGGAACGCCGTTTGCATCGTGGCTCGTAGCAACGGTGTAGTCGTTACCGTTTACCTTGATGGTAGTACCCTTGGTAGCCGCGTTGTGACCGAGAGATACGATACCATCGATAGCGGGAACCTTAAGCTCGCCCTCCTTGATATTGTTGTGGATGAGAACGTCCTTCGCCTTAGCGGTGAACTCATTAAGGAGCTCCTGCGAGGTGTAGGAGCCGAGGAGAACCTCGTGGAATCTTGTCTGGATCATATCGTTGTAGATACGATCCACTACCTTATCGAGGGTAGAATTTATCGTGAGGTCGATCTGAGGCTCGAGCTTAACGATCTTGGATTTGTCGGGCTGATTAGTGCCGGGCTTCTTAGCATACTCGACGGTAACGTAGCCCTCGTAGAACATGAAGCAGAAGAGAGGATCCTTGAACTCGGGGTGGCTCTTGTATGGCTCCTCGGTGAAGGCGTCCTTTGCACTCTCGTAGTCTGCGTAGAGCTCCTCCTTGAACTTTTTGAGAGCGTTCTCATAGTCGGCGAGGAGCTGTGCGTTTGCATCTACTGATCCTTCATCCATCTCGTCATCGGTCATGATGGATGCGTTGAAATCGTAGGAGGTGATGTGATTTTTAATAGCCTCTCTCATCTGCTCGGGGGTAGCATTGTAAGATACGCTGCCAAAGCCGCCCTTCTGCTCTGCGGTCTCGAGATAGAGGTTTACAAGCTCGTAAAGACGCATCTCTGCGTTTGCCGCAGCCTGGCTTGCGGTATCGTCGTCATCGTCGTCCGCATCTGCCGAGGGATCCTGCTTTCTGTATGCGTTCAGACCCTTGATAGCGGTGGAGTATATGGTAGCGGATCCCGTGTAAACGGGGTCGAGGTAGAGGTAGAGGTTGAAGAGAACGTCCTCGATGGTGAGAGGATGTCCGTCGGAATAGAGTATACCGTTCTTGATTACGAAGGTGTATACGCTGTCGCCGCTTGCATTAGTGGTGACATCGTAGTCCTTGGTAACGACTGCTTCGTTATCACCGAATGCAACCGATACCTCTCCGTTCTCGTACTTCGAGGAGAGCATACCGATCTGCGTCATCGATACGATGGTGCTGTCGGTCGCCGAGGTAGAGAAGAAGGGGTTGAAGAGACCGTCAAGATTTTCGGTCATGATTACGAGCGCGTCGGGACGGTTAGTGCCGGTGCCGCCACCCTCGTTACCTCCCTCGTCGTCATCGCCGCAGCTCGCGAGGATAGCCATGGAGCTGAGCAGCATGCTGATGAGGAGGAGAAGTGACAGGATTTTCTTTTTCATTGTGTTTCTCCTTTTATATAGAAAAATTTAATAAGCTTTAGTTGTCCGAGCTCTTGATGCTCTTCACGACGGTGATCTCGTGTCCGTCAACCGTGATATCGAGGGTGTATATCGAGGTAGTGCTCGGTATTGCCTCGACGGTGATGGCAGAGTAGTCGATGCCGCCCGTCAGATCGTAGCCGACACCGCACACGAGTCCGAAATTGTATATAGCCGGGATCTGCGCGTCGGGAGATACGAGTATCTTACCGGATATAGTGACGCCCGTGACGGTTGCGCCGTTTTTAACGGTGCCCGCGAGCAGTCCGAATGCAGAGTCGGTCTTTCCGTTACCCTTCATAAGAGAGTAGGTAGCGTTTTCAAACGCAACGTTCTCGATACGGGCGGTTTCGGTGATCTGCGCGAAAATGCCCGCGTTGCTCGACGCCGACGACTGCTTTGCACTGACTCCGATGAATTTGTGTCCGTTTCCGTAGATAGATCCGCGGAATACTACGGACATTTTCCAGTTGACATCGGTAAAGTCGAGATCAGCCTCGATCACGTAGTGACCCGATGGGTCGGCGATCGCCGACATCTGGGATGCGCTGGTGATCTTATACCACGTGCCATCCTTATAATCAAGGTAGACCTTCATTACGTTTCCGGAGTAGGAGGCGTCGGCAGGATCAAACGCACCTCTGTGACGGAGCACACCGCCTGTGACTGCGTCGGTCATAGCCTCATCGTAGTACGCCGCCTCAAAGGTTTTGGAGGGAACCGTGGGGATATCGTTATATACAAGCATACCCGTATCGGTGCTCCATTCGGGGAGCGTTACGGTATTGTCGATCATAGGATCTATCATATGCGTATCGAGCAGATTGCCCTCCGCATCATAGAACTCAAAGGAGAATTCGGGCACCCACGCTGCGTAAAGCGTCATCGCGTGCTCGCCCGCCGTGTAGGTCACGCTCGGGTCTATAACGAATCTGTCGTTTTCAAAATCCCACGCGCCGCTGTACGTGTACGCGGGGGTGTTGCCGCTCTCCGCGGCGATATTACCGTAGTAGTCGAGGTGATTTCCGTCTCCGTCGACGATTGCCTCACGGTGTGTGTACCAGCCTGCCAGAAAATAACCGCTGTTTCTCGCGATATAGGAGCTTTCGCGCAGTGTGCTGTCCGGCGCGATGAGAGGGATCTCCTTCTTTCCGTCCGGACGGGCGGTGATCTCGGACGGATTGTAGCTATCAGAGATCACCGTCGTATTGGTGGAGAAGGTTCCGCCGTTAGCATCGTAGCCGATCGTAACGGTGTATCCGTTCTTACCGAGCTCCTCGTAGTGGGAGCCCTCGCCGGAGCAGGAGGCTATAAGCAATACGGTAGAGAGTAGAATAAGTACTGTGAATATTGCCTTTGACCCTTTATTCATTTGTTGTGTAGTCCTCCGTTGCCGCGTCGACCTCGGTCGCCTCGGCTTCGTTTTTCGTTGTGGTCGTCTCTTTTTCCGCCTTAGTGCCTGCGATCTTCACACATACGTAGCGTACTCCGCAGCCTATAGCGAGCAGTATGATAACACCCTCGATGATAGCGAGCACCGCGATGAGTGTGCCGTTATCCTTCTTTGCGGGAGGTGTTACAGGCTCGGGAGCTGTAGGAGTATCGGTCGGCTTGTCATCACCGTCGTCGGGCGTGGAGGTGTTTTTGAACGCCTCTATTCTCGTTTCTGCGGTGAGCAGCACGCTGTAGTTATATACCAGCGCCTTCTGTTCGAGAGAGCTGAGTCTGTCGTACGCCGCGCGCGCAGCAATGACGAGTGCCTCGTGCTCGAGAAGCACGGGTGTGGGAAGTGCCTCGATAGCCTCGATCGCCGCAACAGTGCTGTCGTCAGCCGCAACGCTGCCGCCGATGGTGGTATCAAAGTACTGAGACATAATGAAGGAATCGTAGTGCTTACCGTTCGAGGGAGCGATCATCACGAGCTTGTCGGCGCCGTGACCGATATAGTCGACGAAGTTCGCACCGTAATATACGGTGGAGTAGTCGAACTTGCCCTCCTCCGCATCAAGGGTAATATACATGGGATAGGAAATTATTCCGAGACCGAGGAAGTCCTCGTCGCCGTTGGAGTATTCGTTGATATCGGGGAAGTTCTCACCGGAGAAGAAGTAATTCTGGTCGAACTCCTCCTCGAGTATGGGAGCCTCGTAGCTCTTGAACACGACGGTCTTGAGCTTCATACAGTCGTAGAACGCCTTGTGACCTATCGAGTTGAGAGTGTGGGGAAGAGTTACGCGGATTATATCACTTGCCGCAAACGCCATAGCAGAGATCCTTACGGTGCCCTCGGGAATGATCGGAGTATCCGTGATACCCGCGTAGACTGTGAGCTCGAGACCGTAGGGTACGACACAGTAGAGCGAGCCGTCGATCACCTTGACGTATTCGCTGATGTCGTAGGTGTATACAGTCTCGTGGTACTCGACCTCGTTCCATACGGTGGTAACCACCTTCGAGAACGGAGCGAGAGTGCAGTTGGCGAAGGGATTGTCGCCGAGCGTCTCGAGCTTTTCGCCGAGAGTTACGGTGACGGCGGAAAGCTTCTCGCCCGCATAGCTGTCGTCTCTCGGGGAGGGCTTCATAAACGCGAGGTCGCCGACAGAGACAGCATTCGTAAGGTCGATATCGGTGATCGCGGTATAAGCAAACGCGTACGCGTCGATCTTCTGTACAAGACCGAGATCCTCTGCCGTAGCCAGCTTCTCACAGTATGCAAACGCACCCTCGCCGAGGATAGCCTCTGCGGCGAGCTTAACACTCTCGAGTGCCTCGCAGTAGAGGAACGCGTAATCGGATACCGTGGTCGCCGACGAGAGATCGAGATTTATGAGCGCGGTATACGCAAACGCACTCTCGCCGACCGTCTCGACCTTACCGAGATTTGCGGTGGTGAGGACAGAGCAGTTGTCGAACGTCATGTATGGAATGGTAAGCACGCCGTCACCGAATACTACCTCGACGAGGCTCTTGCAGTACTGGAACGCCTGCTTGCCGAGAGCGTTGCCCTCTTCACCGAGCTCGGGTGTATCTGCAAGAGAGGAGAGATCCACTCTCTTGAATACGGGAGAATAGTAGCGGTATATGTAATCGCCCGTCTCATCGTCGATAAGGGGACTCTGCTGATATGGGTCGGTGTACTGATAGATCACGTCGCCCGAGAACGCCATCTCGCCGATCCGTGTAACGCCCGAGAGATCGATATCTGCAAGGCTTGCTGCATTGTAGAATGCCATTCTGCCTATTTCGATGTCACTGCCTATCTCGGCTCTGATCAGGCTCGCCGCACCGAGGAATGCCGAATCGCCGATAACGACGCCGTCACCTATAGTGAGGGATACGAGCTTCGAGAGATAGCGGTGATAGTAGATGTTCTGGCCGTTTAAGGTCGTGGGAATGAACTCCCAGTTCTTTGTATCGTAGCGCAGATGCACAGAGTCTCTGCCGAGCATAAACGCACCCGTGCCGAGCACCGCATCATTGCCGATTATTACCGACTCGAGCTTCGTGCATTCACAGAATGCACCCTCGAGAACCCTTACGCCGTCGGGGATCACGACGGAGGTAAGATCGGTGTAGGCAAACGCATACTTACCGATAGAGGTAAGCGAGTCTGCAAATGCGGGAAGAGTATCTATGGGAGTATTGAAGAATGCGTAGCTGTCGATCACCTCGAGCGCACCGAGAGATACGGAGGAGAGGCGAGTGCATTCAGCAAACGCGTAGCTGCCTATATGCACCGCATCGGGCATATTTACGGAGGTGATACGGTCGTTTCCTGAAAACGCACCTGTGCCGATGACTTCAACGCCTGCGAGCGTAAACTCGCCGGATGCGTCGGGAGATACGAGCACGAGAGTGGTGACGGTCTTGTCTCCGACAGTGTCGCGCCTTACTATAGCCTTACCGTCCGCCATAGCCTCAAAACGGGTGTTCTCGGGATCAAACTCGAAGCTCGCCTTTGTCTTGGCAAATGCATATTCGCCGAGCGCCTCGACGTCGCGACCGAGCTTTACGGTCTCGAGATTTCTGCAGTTATAGAACGCACCCGCGGGTATAACGCTTGTGTTGATCGAGATCTCTTCGAGAGAGGTACAGTTGGTGAACGCATACGCACCGAGCTTTACTTTATCCGCGTTTACCGTAACGGTCGCGAGTCTTGTATTGCCTGCGAAGGCGTACTGACCTATCGATCTGAGTGTCTCGGGAATGGTCACACTCTCAAGGTCGTCGTTCATAGCAAAGGCGTAGTCCGCGATCGCGTGAGCCGAGTCGAGAGATATCGAGCCGTGCAGGTCACAGCCGAAGAACGCGTTTTTATTGATCGTGACGACGCTCTCGAGACCGGATACCTTTTCGAGCTTGGAACAGCCGTAGAATGCGCCGTATTCAATGTACTTTAAGGATTTCGGAAGGACGACCTCCTTGAGAGCGGTGAGGTTCGCAAACGCGTACGGACCTATCTTCTCAACTCCCTCGGGAATGATCACCTTCGTGATAGTATTGTCACCGATGTACCAGATCTTTGTGGTATCGGGCTCGTCCTCGGTGATCTCGTCGGGATCCTTCGGAATGTAGTTGTAGTTTGAGAATGCGTACTGACCGATCTCGGTAAAGAGCAGATCCTCCGGTATCTCAACGATACCGCCGACACCGTAGTAGTTGGAGAGCGACGGACCGCTTCTGACGTAAGGGTCCTTGACCGATATACGCACCGTTCTCGAGAAGCTTGTGTTCTTTCCGTTCAGCTTGAGACGTACGGTGACGTTTGCGTTACCCTCACCGTTAGCGGTAATGACACCGTTCTCGTCCACCGATACTACCTTCTCGTTACCGGATATGAACATTACCTCGGTATCCTCAGGGAAATATAAGCTCTTTCTGAGATTGAGCCTTACCGACTCGGAGGGGTAGAGCGAGAGGTATGGCGTGCCGTCGAATGCTCGGGTATCTCCCGTTTCACCGATGTCCTGCTTTGATGAATCGAGCAGGTAGTACGCCTTGAGCGTTTCGTAGCCTATGATATCGAACTCGTCTGCGACAGGCTTCGATAGCTCTTTGTATCCGTCGTCGCCCTCGGCACGGACCTTTACCGAGATCTTTACGATCTTCGTATCGTCCTTCGGATCGTATACGAATACCGACGCTGTGCCGGACTTGATCGCAACGAGCTTATTATTTACTACCTTTACTACACCGGTATCGGCGTAGCTGTACTCGAGAAGCTCAGCCCACTCGGTCTCGGGATATACGAGAGGAGCGAGGGTGTATACCTCATTCGGGTTGAGCGTCACGGATTTCTCGGTTACTGTGAAGTCGGTGTAGGTATCCGGGAGCGCGAGCTCGTATACCGCAACGTTCAGAGCATAGTCGTATACCGAGATCGCGATGGTGTTGCCGTTGATGCCGTTATTCTTTATATCGTAGATATAATCGGTCAGCTCATAGGTCACGTAGGTCGTCGAATTTCTCGAGGAATAAATAGGAGTGAGATAATTCGAGAAGGTGACGATCTGGCTGTCGTACTCGCTGTTGGCAGGGGGCTCTGTGATATATCCGACCTGCATAGACATCGCGTAGTGGTTGTCGTATACCGCAACACGCGCGAAGAGACGAGTCTTCTTCGCATCTCTGTCATACTCGGTGTAGTACTCGACACCGGTTACCGCGGGAGCCTCAAAGTCAGCCGTGATCGGGAACTCAAAGGTGCTCTTTTCATTGGTCTCGAGACCGCCGTTTCCGTAGTCGAGGTATCCCTGCAGCTTAACGGTATAAGTGGTATTGTTCTTAAGATTGTGCTCGGAAGCGTCGAACTCTATCTCTACGTTTGCGGGATAGATCGATCCGCCGTCGCCATAGGATTTACGGATATCGTTCTCCACGCGTGTGAAGATGACCTCACCCGTAGAGTCATCCGTGATGGTGATGACGATCTTCTCTGCATTACGGAGCAGACCCGCCCATACGAAGCGGAGCGAGTGAACCGTTCCCTCGTAGTTAGATATTGCGACATAATCGCGTGATGCCGCGATTATCTTATCCTCGGGATTCTGGATAAAGTAGTAGGAGCCGAGATAGTTGATGTAGTCGCTCTCGATACCGCCGATGGGGCGCGTAGCGTATGCATCGGGCAGATTCTTGTCGAGCAGCTCGATAGAGTCGTCGAGCTCGTCTCTGTTGGTTTCGAAGTAATCGGTATCGAAGAGAGGCGCCTTCGTCCAGTCACCGTAGAAGGCGAGGTAGGGGACGTTGAGGTCCATCTCTTTGCCCTCCGAGGATTTGAGCATAACGAAGCCCTCGACGTACATGCCGTTTTTAAAGGACGCATCGAGATAGCTCTTGTCAGCATCGGATAGCGTGATCTTTACCGTTACGTTTGCAGTCTTGCCTGCCTCTACGGTGAGAGTAGTGCCGGAGAGCGTGCCGCCCTCAGCGCTCTCTACGAGAACGCCTGCGGTGAGCATATATCCCTCCTCGGTGACGACGGTGTCACCCTTATACGTGGGAGTCTCGCTGACGCCCTCGGTCATAGCAAACGCGGATATATCGTAAGAAAGGGAAGTGTTACCAAAGTTGTAAACTGAAAAAGTAAGTGTGTAAATACCTGTTTTTGCGGGATCGTCGCCTAACTCGATCTTGGTCTTATCCATCGCATTCTCACGGGTGAAGTCGGTCTCACCTCTCTCGTAGGTGAGGATATACGCCTTCGTCGCGGCACTCTCGGCAAGGTTCGCGAGACCCGCGCCCTGCTTTCTTACTGCGTAGGGAAGACCGTTTTTGTTATATATAACGTCCGCTGTGGACATCATCAGCCTGTTTATTATAGCGTTTACCTCGGGGTAGTCGATCTCGCCGCTCGGTAGAGTGATCTCGTCCGCAGGGTACTCGTTTATAACGTACTGACGGAGCAGCGCGATAACGCCCGACATATTGGGGCACGCCATCGACGTACCCGAGAGTCTGTCGTACTCGTTACCGGTCACTGCGGAGAGAATGTTACCGCCGTGTGCGGTGATCTCGGGCTTGATGCCGAGGTTGGGAGTAGGACCCCAGGAGGAGAAATCGGATATGAAGGGACCGGAGGACTGCGAGCGGCTGATGGTTACCGTGCCGCGCTTCGCCGCCGCGAGCATCTCACCGTCTACCTGACTCACCGAGCAGATCGGAATGCTCGTGATACCGGCGTTCATCTTGATATCACCAGAGGTGTTGTTGAATATGATGATGCCCGCCGCACCTGCCTGCTGTGCCGCATTCGCCTTTTCCTCAAAGGTGGTCGTGCCGCGCTTTACAAGTGCGATCTTGCCCGTAATGTCGACGTCGATATAGTCGGCAGGTCTGCCGACACCGGGTATGAGGACGTACTCGATCTTCATCTCATCGGTGCCGTCGGGCAGGATATCATCGAAGAAGTTCTTTTCCTTCGACGCGCTGTTGGTCGCCTCAATGAAATAGATTATGGTATCCTTACCGTCCTGCTCATAGAGCATGTAGGGAGTCTTCGCGCCGTTTATGGATGCGATGGACATAGCACCCTCGTAGGTGGAGGGGGAGCCTACCGTACCGGTATCGGGATTGGAGGTCAGACCGAGGTTACCGTTCTTCTCCGAGCCGTACGCGGAGCTGAAGCTGTTGGATGCCGCAACCACGAGGCTGATGCCCTTTTCTCTGATCCTGTCGTAAACGCCGGAGAGTACCTCCTCGTCGGTCTCACGCGAGAAGCCGCAGGCGGAACCGATGGACATGTTGATAACGTCTACACCGAGCTCGACCGCATCCTCGAGAGCGGAGAGTATCCACGTCGATTTTGCCGACTCGTAGGTATCGGAGAATATCTTCATCGACACGATCTGCGCCTTTGGCGCAACGCCGGTGATGACGTTGTCGTCACCCGCTATAACACCGGAGACGTGCGTGCCGTGATTGTTGTGTATAGAGTATACGTCGGAGTCGATATCCGCATAATCGAATGCGAAGGGAACCTTGTCGCTGACGTATACGTCGCCTGCGAGAAGTCCGGGAATGAACTCCGCCGCGTTGGTGCCGGCGAGAGCCGCGCTGACCTCGTCGAGTGTCAAGCCAAGCTTCTTGCCGTCCAGCTTATCTGCCTTGAAGGCGTCGTGGGTGTAGTCGAGACCGGTATCGAGAACCGCGATTACCATACCCTCGCCGTCGTAGCGGAAATCAGAGCTGTCAAATATTCCGGTTTTCTCGTAGACGTCGACGGTGTTCTCGACCAGCTTCGTCTCCGCGGCGTTATAAACCTCACCGACAACGGGGAACGAGCCCTCAGATAGGCTTCTTGCGAAGGTATCGAAGTCGCGTGCTGTAATGATCATCTCATATCCCGCGAGTATCGTGGAGTATTCCGCGCCGACCTCGTATTCGATGTCGAGCTCGTCGAGCTTCTTCTCGAGTGCGGTGCGGTCCGCCCTTACCTTGGAGCGAAGCTCGGAGGCAGTGTCAGAGAGAACGTATTCCTTGAACGTTTCCTTACCGTCCTCGTCGTAGGTGTCGAGCAGGGGAGCGTCCGCCATCATGACGATCACCGAGATTGTCTCGTCGTCACGAACCGTATCGGGCAGCTTCTGCACCACAGCGCTGTTCAAATAGTCGCGATAGTGTGTATCAACGGAGCTGAGCTTGCGTATCTGCTCGGCGGCACTCGCCTTGTTCCACGAGTCCGCACTGATACTGAATAGCATCGTGACCGTCAGCACTAGAACGACCAGCGTTGATGTGATCCTGGTTAACTTACTTTTCATTTGCTTTGGTTTACCTTTCGGGTTACTAATATAAATAACACGCGCGTGAGTGCGCATTAATATACAGATAACATTGTAGCACAAAGCTTTGGCAAAATCAATACGTTTAGGCAAAATTATCCATAATATGCACAATTTTAACAATTTATGCTGAAACCGCCATATATTCGGTAGCAAAATTGTTGACTTTTATTTTGTGTTGTGGTAAAATATTCTGGTAAAACAGAAAGGAAAGATCCTGTATGAAGCTAACCGAAAAGGGAAGAGAGAGGCTCGTCCTTACACTCGGCACAGTCTCGCTCCTGCTTATTGCTATAACCGGTGTTGCCTTTATCGCCTCGTCACTGTGGATAAACGGACAGGGCGGCGACCCCTACACCTACGAGAGCATCGGCCGCGCCTTTCGCGTGATATCACCTGTCGTCTGGGTGACACTCGCTACGGTCGTCGCAAGCTCCGTCGCACTGTTTATCCTCTCTACGGGAGACGGTAAGCTTTTACCTATGCGTGACTCTCTTGCTCGCCTTGAGCGCGTAAGATGTGAGCGCGATCTCACGTCACTCGATGCCGAGCGCGTGACACTTATAGAGCGCGACAGACGCACCTCGCGCATCCTCACCTACGTCCTCGCGGCACTTCTTGCCGTCGGCGTTACAGTCACACTCGTATATACCCTGAATATATCGAATTATACCGATGAATATAACGGGTCGGTCATTCGCGCATCGGTGCTGACCGCTGTTGCGCTTCTCCCTGCGGCGGTCGTTGCTACCGTTACCGCATATCATCTTACCGCCTCTGCCGACCGTGAGCTTGCGATTCTCATGAAATTGCCTAAAATAGGCGTTAGTGGGGGGGCGTGTCAAGAAAAACGCGGTATTTCCCACGCTTTTTCCTTGCTTTTCGCCGACGGAACTCGCTCACTTCTCATCATGCGTTGTACGCTCGTTGCCGTCTCGGTCATCTTTATTACCCTGGGTATTCTCAACGGTGGCATGCGTGACGTGCTTGATAAGGCTGTGAAGATCTGTACCGAATGTATAGGACTCGGGTGACGTGTATGAAGAACATTTTATCTAAATTCAAATTTTTAATTCCATCAAAGCGCAAGCTTATACAGCTATACAGCGCGTTGCTATTCAATGCAAATCTCAAGGGATTTACCTCGGGCAGGATCTATCAGGGATCGGTCAAGAATATCTGCACTCCCGGTCTCAACTGCTACTCCTGTCCCGGTGCCTCGGGTGCCTGTCCTCTCGGCTCGCTGCAGAATGCATTGAGCGACAGTGGTAAGACTGCTCCTTATTACGTGCTCGGAATATTGCTCCTTTACGGCGTTATATTCGGTAGATTTATCTGCGGCTTCCTCTGTCCTTTCGGACTGATCCAGGAGCTTTTACATAAGATAAAGACACCAAAGCTGAAAAAGGGCAGGATCACCCGCGTTCTCTCCTATCTCAAGTACGTGATCCTCGTGCTCTTCGTCGTGATTGTCCCACTCGCGTATATGTTCCGCGATTTCCCGCTGCCCGGCTTCTGTAAGTATATTTGTCCCGCGGGCACTCTCGAGGGTGCAATAGGACTGCTTTCAAATGCGGTCAATGAGAGCGAGCTGGCGCGCCTCGGACCGATCTTCACCTGGAAATTTGCGCTCCTTGTGAGCTGTATCGTGGCATGCGTGTTCATTTTCCGCGCATTCTGCCGATTTATTTGCCCCCTCGGCGCGATATACGGCTTCTTCAATAAAATATCCTTCCTTGGTATAAAGCTCGATCGCCCGAAGTGCATCGACTGCGGTCTTTGTATTTCAAAGTGTAAGATGGATATCCGTCATGTCGGCGATCACGAGTGCATCTCTTGCGGCGAATGTATCTCCGTCTGTCCCACGAAGGCGATCTCCTTCAAGGGCTCGAGGATCATTCTTCCCGAAAACGAGATCACGCCCGTCACGTCGGATATGACCGAGAGTGAGCGAGCCGTCGCAGAGGCGAAAAACAACGAGACGGTTGTAAGAACGGAGAAGAGAAGAATGCTCCTCCGTATAATTGCCGCGACTCTTATGACGGCGACTCTGGTCTCTCTTCTCGTCTATTATAACTTTATTGACAAAAATTACGAGGTCACACCGCCGCCCTCGGTCGGTGACGGTACCGATGACGTCGTGTACGGTAATGAGGAGGGCGACGTCTGCTACGGACTCGATATTGCTCTCTTTGATGAGAACGGTGCGCTCGGCACGACCTTCAATCCCGCGAAAAATCACGGTAAGGTCACCGTTATCAACTTCTGGGGTACCTGGTGCGGACCCTGTAAGGCAGAGCTGCCCTACTTCGACAGGATAGCAGAGGAATACTCGGATAGCGTGACGGTCATTGCGATACATACGACCTCCTCCTACGGCTCCGCTCCCGACTACGTTCAGGCAAATTACGCCGACAGCGAGATGCTCTTCGGCGTCGACGTCGATAAAGGCGGACAGATGGATTACTACTACACACTCCTCGGCGGTAAGGGTACCTATCCCATCACCATCATTCTCGATGCCGACGGCGTGATTTACGCGACCGTATTTTCGGCTCTCACCGAGTCGGAGCTCACAGAGCTCGTTGACGGTGCACTTGCCGAGTAAAAATATCCGAAATCAAATAAAAATACCGAGCAGAGACAGCCTCATCGCGAGACTCTCTCTGCTCGGTTCATTTTTGTGTTTTGCGAATATTCCGGCTTCGTATCAGATGATCCCAAGCCTTCGTGCCGCGTAGATATAGAAGAGCATTGCCGACGAATACCATTCCGAGCATCCCGAGGGTACGCCTGTAATCGGATCGAGCTCCTGTCCGAACTTCACGTCGTCAAAGCTTTCCGTCAGTCCGTCGACCCACGCACGGCAGAGCTTGTCAAACACCTCACCGAGACCGTACTTATCCATCCATAATGTACATCTGAGGGCGATCAGCGCCTCGGAATAATACCCCCACGAGTTAGGTTTCTTGTGCCTATCACGCGACGGATCGCATACTGCCATCGACGGGAAGGGGACCGCCGTCATAAACTCCTTCGGTTCGAGTATGTGCCGACGGAGCAGCGCGTCTATCATCTCGCGGTCCTCGCTCGGATCGAGAACACCCTCGAGAAACAGATGAAAAACTGTGCTCGAGAGATATTTGCGCTTATTTCCGTTTTTGTCAACGTCGTAGAAGAAGGCGTCCTCCCTGTCGTAGCACACCTCGATAAGTCTTTCTTTTACCTCGATCGCGCGACTCGGGTAATCGCTTTCGATACCGAGTATATCGCTCATTTTTGCGAGTGCGGCTAGCGTGCCGTAGTAGTTACAGCTCATATCCACCGCGATAACGGGCGCGATATTTTCGTCTGGCGGCAGGTCACAGGCGTCGTGCCCGATGTACTTACCGGGGCAGGATAGCCCCTCGAGTCTTCCGCTGTTGTCGTGACCCGTGTCAAATCCTACGAACATTTCGACGAGTCCGCGCCCGGTTGTCATACGGTTGCATTCGAGCCAACGCGCCCACCTCACCGATGACTCGTAGCACTCGCAGAGTAGCTCTCTGTCGCCGCATATACGGTACGCCTCGAGGGCAAGCCGCGCAAACGACACGCACTCCTGCACCTGCGTATACCCCACCACATTGTCACGCACGTAGCAGGGGAGCTGACCGTCCTCGCGCTGATATGAGATGAACATACGGAGCGTATCCTTCATTATATCTATTCCGTCGGGAAAAAGGCTTGCCCACATCACCGCGTCATAGCAATGCTCCAGCCACACGCCGGGATATTCCGTTGATATGACGATCACGGGCTTCGGATAGGTCGCGAGCGGTCGGATGTGCTTCTCACGAATTCGCCTTTCGGCTACCGTTACCAGTTCCTTTACTGTATACATTAAACACCTCACGGAGTATTTTTTTATATATTATACCACCGTTTCTTTGCAAAGGCAAGTGCTATCACGAAGTTTTGCTTAAGCTGACCTTCTCTTTGATAAAAAAGTATAAAAACAGAGCCGAAGCCTCATATGAAGCCTCGGCTCTGTCTGTTTTGTAACTATAGCTTATTCAGCCGCGGTGGGAATGACCACGGTGACCTCGGTCTCACCGTCAGCAAAATATGCGTGTACGGGCAGACCCTCGAAGGTGTCGATCGCCTCGGGCGCGGTGTAACCCGCGGGAGCTGCCGCGATGGCGACCTTGATCTTTGCATCGGTGTCGAGATATACGCTTATCTTACCGTCGGAATCGGTGTCGGAGGGAAGGAGGCATACCGTGTGGCAGATCTGTACAGATACGCCCGCAACAGCCGCGCCGTTCTCGTCGACCACATTCACGGTGTATTTCGTGAGCCTCGTGAGAGTCACAGTGTGCTCGGTAGCATCCTCAGCAAAGGTGCGTGCCTTCTTGCCGGGAGCATCGTACTCCGCGCCGAGATCCTCGAACTCCACGATGACGTTGGAGATGGTGTCGATCTTAGCCGTAGCCTTGCCGTCGCTGTCGGTGGTGAGCAGCTCGGTCTTATTCTTGCCGTAGGCAAGCTTCAGCGCGATTCCCGCGACGGGTGCACCGTTCTGATCAACTACGGTCACGGTGTAATCCTTTCCGACCTCGCCGTTGCCGCCGGTCTCACCGCCGTTGCCACCGGTCTCACCGCCGTTGCCGCCGGTCTCGCCGCCCGTCTCACCGCCGGGGGTCTCGTCACCGCCACACGAGGTGGCGATAACGGTAAAGCCCATAAGCATCATAAGTGTGAGAAATATTGCGATTATTTTTTTCATTTTTACTACCTCAAAAAGTATTGTTAGCCTTACGCACCAAGCTCTACGTAGTAGTAGCAGAACTTGATCCACGCATCCTTGACACCCTCAAAGGAATGTCTGTCGATGAACATCTGGAGAATGTGGGCAAGCTGTGCGTCTACCGCAACGCATCCCTGTCTCTCGGGGTGACTTGCTTCGTTGAGCATAAGAGCAGCATATGCGTTTATAGCGTCGGTGTAGTTGCTGTTGTCGCCGTGATAGATGCCGACCTTGATATCGTCCATCTTATACAGTTCCCAGTTCTCCTCGAACTGGTCGCCCCAGAGGCTCATGAGATACTTCTCGCCCTCGCTGTTAACTAACGCCGCCCATTCGAGTGCCTCTGCGATGATAGTCTCGCTATCCTCGAGATCCTTGAGTCCGTTCGTGTTACCGCGCAGGACCTCATCCATGCAGTAGGAGACCCATACCTCGTCCTTTTCCTCTTCGGTCATGCCCGTACCCCAGGTAGCATAAAGAGCCTTTCTGCCGATTTCGATCATAGTCTTGTAGAAGTTATCTGCGATCTCGTCCTCGGGTGACTTTGCAGGATTGGAGGTAAAGTCGAAGCCTCCCTTGTTATTAGCGTCGATGATGCTCATCGAGGGGAGAATTCCGGTATACATATGGAAGTCAGCAAATACGAGATAACCCAGAGTTCCGTCCTCGTTTACCGAATGATAATACTTGGTATCGGGGCTGACGCCGCACTTGGCAGCCATATCGGCACAATCTGCACAGCTGTCGATATCACAGAGCTTGACGTCAACGCCGCCCGCGATAGTCTCGCCCATCTCGCCGTTCTCGCCGAGCTCATAGGTGAAATGACCGGGAGATGCGATAACGAACTTGTCAAACGACTCGCCGATGTACTTGACGTCGAAATCGATAGAACCAAGCTGCTCTACGGTGTGGAATGCGATAGCAATGTAATAGTCCTTACCGGCTTCCAGATACGTAGCCATAGAAACGTTAAGTCTGTCGATGGAGTATACGTTCTCCTTGGCCGAGAGGTCGGTGATTACCGTTCTCTCCTCAGTTGCGGGATCGATGCAGGCAGGGTCGGAACACTCTACGGAGGTGATTACCTTTTCGGTTCCGTCTGCGTTGAATTCTTTTCTGAATATTACGTCAGCGTGACATATGGGGCAGACTGCCTTATATCCGTCGAAGACGAGCTCGGGAACGATACGCTCGAGCTTCTCGCTGTCCTCGTAGAAGACTCGGTCGCCTGCCATACCCTGCGTACCGTTATCGTCGGTCTTGAATATCCAGCCGACAATAGCCTCGTTGGGCATCGTGGAATAGGATGTAACTCTGTATACGCCGCTCTCTTCGGGAGTGAATTTATAGAGGTATCCTCTCGGAACGACGATAGTATTGTAGGTTACGGTAGTGGTGGTGTCGAGCTTTAGCTCGTATGCGCTGAAGGTCGAGAGACCCTTGATCGGGTCGGGGTATGCCACGGCGGTGGGGCCGTATGCGTCATAGTAACAGCAGAGCTGGAGCCATACGTTCTCGCCGGGCATCTGACCTACCGTGAGATCGTACTGATCCGCATACGCCTTGAGATAGGTCGCAAGCTCCTGATTGACGGGACAGTGACCGGGGAGTGCGGAGTTGGCTGCATAGTTACCGTACTTCTCCATCTGTAAGAAGCAGTTTACGCCGTTTACCATAAATACGTTGTTGCCGTACTCGTCAACGCTTGCATACAGTCTCTCAAATACGGTCTTTGAGGAATCAAAGCGGGAATAGGTATCAACGAGCTGAGCGAGAAGGAGGGGACCGTTCACATTGCCAACGTGGTAGTAGCCGTCATTTTCGTTATAGAAGACCTCTACGTAGTTCTCGTATCCGTCGCCGTCCTCGTTTCTGTTTTCTGCCGCATAGCGGAAGATGTAGGTATCCTCGTCGATCTCGGAGTCGTCGACAACTCTGAGATTTCTGATGAACACGCCGTCCTCGCCGATGTAATCGGAGTCGTCCTTAATGTACGCGAATGCTACCTCGTACACTCCGTCGTGCTGAGCAACGTAGGGGAAGCAGGTCTCCCAGGTTACGGTCTGACCCGAGTATCCGGCGATCTCCATAATGTTTTTGCCGTTTACGATGATGACCATAGCATCCTTTGCCATATTGGTCTTCAGGGTAGAACAGAAGTACTCGAATGCAAGCGCATCGCCCGCCTTCATATACACATCTGCGTAAAGTATGGAATAGGAATTGTCTATATCCTTGTTTGAAGGACGCAGGCAAGCCTCGCCACCCATCTCGGTAACGATATAGGGCCAGTTGAGCTCCGCATCCTCAAAGCGGTAGTCTACGTCGATCTTCTCCTCAGTGTCGCGGTAATTGCCGGTGAGCACCTCGTCGATCTCATCCATAGAGGGCGCATCAACGTTGGGAGTAATTATGGGAGTGAACTCACCGATGCTTTCAACGAGCTTCTGCTTGTAGTTTGCCGCGGTAAAGTGATCAAATGCATTTGTGAACGCCTTGTCATTCGGTACGGAGCCAACCTCGATACAGCAGATAACGCCTGCACGGTCAACGAAGATGGTGGTGGGATAACCCTTATCACCCGATATGCCGCCCGTGAACTTAGAGAAAAAGCTACCTCTCTCAAAGCCGTTTGCCTCTGCCTTGAACGTCGGGAAGGGAAGCGACTCGGTGGAAACGTTGCCAAACTCATCGGTAATATTTACCTTGAAGTCCTTGATGGTGTTGATGGACTCACCGTAGTCGTTGATCGCAAAGATCTCTACGATATTCGTGCCTGCGTTGCCGTGGAGCTCGTTATAATTCTTATACGCCTTTGCGATGTAAGGGAACTCGTTGACGCAGGGACCGCAGGTAGAGTACCAGAGGTTGATCATCAGCATCTGCTGATTTTTGAGGACCTCGGATACGGTATACGTCCTGCCGTCGGTAGCGGTGAGTGTGAAATCGTGAATGACGTCACCGACCTCGTAATAGTCAACGTCGTCAAAGTCCTCGTCGGTTCTCGGTGCGGATGCGAGCTTGATGTTTGCACATCTCGAGGAGTCGAAGAGGTACTTGTCCTCGACGACGTAGCCGTCCGGCGCTCCCTCAACGATTACCGAATAGGTCTTTTTGGCATTAAGAGTAAAGGATGCCGTACCTGTCTTATCAAGTCTTGCGCGGCCCTCCGTCGAGTAATCGTTGTCGCTCGCCTCGTCGTGGATATATACCACGATGTCGTCGAGCAGCATGCCGTAGGCACTCTTGACGGTTACTGTGTAGGTAGCGGTGGAGGGAGTGTCATCGGGGTCGGGCTTGGTATCACCGCCCGCGCCGGTTCCGTCGCCGGTCTCACCGCCGGGAGTATCTCCGCCTCCGCCTTGCTCGCCGCCCTCATCATCTCCGCAGGATGCCAGGGGAAATGTAAAGCTGAGAAGCATAACGAAGAAGAGAAGAGTAGAAACGATTTTTCTGAGTCTTGCGTTCATATATAAGCTCCTTAAAATATTTTGCACTAAAATATAATAACACATTTGTATATTTTTGTCAACACATATAGAAAAATGTGAAGAAAATTAACAAATTATCCCAAAATGCCGTCGCATAACTCTGTAAAACTCGTCAATCAAAGCGAAACAACTTTACGGCAGCTCATGGATGCAGATACCGCAGCTCTGCCGGCTTGACAAAAAAACGCGCAACCGTGTAAAACTCAACACGGTATGCCACCAAACAATTAAAATGTAAATAATAGTAGTCACGATTTGTAAATAATAGTATACAATCCAACAGATGCGATCATACATATTCTTTGACGGTTGCCGCGATCGAATCAAGGTGGCAGGCTTCGGCTAGAGTCATCTGTGCGTCCGAGCTCGCGGTTCGGAGCACGTCGGTTATAAATTTGCGCTTATTATTTATAATATTTTATGATATTATGTTGACAAATAGAGAAAAAGGTGGTAAAATATGGTGTATAATGGTAATTTTGTTTATACGAACTATTCGGTACTGTGACCGTTAGGTATATAAGCCATGTGGAAAGGAATCCAAAATGAGCTTTAGCTTCAGAAAGTTTTTACGAAGAGCGAGGCTGGGTGCGGCTTTTAAATCTGTCGCCTACGCGCTGTCGGTCGGACTGACCTCGGCGGGTGTCCTCCTTCTGCTCATCAAACGTGACGCCCTGGCAATGCAGAGCGGCGTTGCAATATTGATCGCCGTCGGGTCGGCTTTGGCCGTCGGCATACCGCTCTTCCTCATACTCCGCCCGAGTGAGCGACGCGTCGCACGCAGGCTTGACCGCGAGCTTTCACTTGGCGAGAGAGTAGAGACCGCGCTCGAATTTGCAAACCGTGAGGGGGGCATATACGAGCTTCAGCGCGAGGATGCCGAGTCCAGACTCTCGGCGATACCCCTCGGTGCACTTAAGATACGCAGGGTCGCCGCCGCGATAGTCGTATTCGCTATTTCGGCATCGGTGCTCGCGGCATCTCTCGTCATTCCCGCCGCCGCTGAGCCGGAGCCTCCCGAGGTCATAGTCGACGGTTATGAGAAGGATTTTCGTATCGCCGCTATCCGTCAGCTGATAGAGCGTGTCAATTCCGATATTTATTCCGAGGCGCCGATGCGCGCCGAGATAGTCGCAATTCTGGAATCGCTTATCGACTCCGTTGAGGCTACCGAGCTTGATTCGGCTATGACAGCTGCTGCTGTCACCGCGGTCGGTGACGTCTCGTCTATCCTCTCCTATTACAACTCATCGGGTGCTCTTGCTACCACACTTGCCGAGAGTGGCTCCGACGAGCTTGCCGCACTTTCCCGCGCGCTGTCGCGCCTTGACGACGACGGTGCAGAGGATGCAATAGACGCTATCTCCTCGCTTCTTCGCTCGGCTGACCTCGAGACTGGCGTCCCCGACTTTAACAGCCGTCTCGCGGTGGCTCTGCGCCAGTCGGGCATCACGAGAGCAGAGGATGCGCTTTACTCCGCACTTCTCGCGTTCACTAACGGTATAGCCACTATCGTGGATATCTCACCCTCCGATGCGGCGGAGCAGATCGGCGATCTTGCCGACGACCTCGCTTATGCCGTGACCGACGCTCTCTTCCTCCAAACCGATAATAAGCGTATCGGCGACATCGTTGTAGCAGAGCTTATCAGAATATTTGCTCTCACCGCTGACGACTTTATTGAGGGCGGCGTTGAGCCTCCTGTCGATTCCGAGACCGGCGAGCTCGTCACACCGCCTGACGACGATGACGATGAGATCGAGGAGGGAAACTCCGGCGGCTACGGCTCAGGCGAGACGCTGGCGGGCAGTAACGACACCGTCTACGACGATGACGAGAACGGCTACGTCAAGTACATCGACGTTATAAACAAATATCTCGGCGAATTCGACTCCTCTGCGGAATCCTTCCCCGAGCTACTGCGGGATATCATACAGAGTTATTACGATAAGCTCTATACTCCCGAGGATCTGCTTAATTAAGATTACAGAAAAGAGGTAACATATATGGAAAACTTCAGCGTAGAAGAGGTAAAGCGCTTCAGCGCCTCCGTCTCTAAGATCAGAGAACAGCTCTATCGCGACATCGTAGGACAGAAGGACGTAATTGATAACGTAATAATCGCAATAATCGCAGGAGGAAACGTACTCCTCGAGGGTATCCCCGGAGTAGGTAAGACGCGTCTTGTGCGCTCGCTTGCCAGAACGATGAGCCTTGATTTCTCGAGAATACAGTTTACCCCCGACCTTATGCCCTCGGATATCACGGGTACTAACTTCGTTGAGCGTGACGACGACGGCAGAATGAAGACGGTATTCCGTCCGGGTCCCGTATTCGCCAACCTAGTGCTCGCCGACGAGATCAACCGTGCTACTCCCAAAACGCAGGCGGCTATGCTTGAGGTAATGCAGGAGCACAACGTTACCGTTGTGGGCAAGGTATATAAGGTAAACGAGCCCTTCTTCGTCCTCGCTACCCAGAACCCCGTGGAGCAGGACGGTACGTATCCTCTCCCCGAGGCACAGATGGACCGCTTCTTCTTCAAGCTCGTTATGACCTTCCCGAACTGTGACGAGCTTCGCGATATCGTCAATATGACTCAGCTCACGATGGACGAGACTGCAGAGGCTGTCGTTACCGGTGAGGATATTCTCTCAATGCGTGCTCTCGCCGCTACCGTGCCCGTAACCGACGAGGTCGTGAAATACGCGGTGACACTCGTTGCCAACACTCATCCCGAGCTCGACGGCGCACCCGCATCTACCGTTAAGTACGTTAAGTACGGCGCCTCTCCGAGAGCGGCGCAGGCACTTATCACCTGTGCTAAGATCCGCGCACTCATCGATGGCAGATATAACGTCTCCTACGACGATATCAACGCCCTCGCATATCCCGTTCTCCGCCATAGGATCAAGGTCAGCTATACCGCAGTCAATGACCGCATCACCGCTGACGATGCTATCGCACTCATCATTAAGGAAACCAAAAAATAATACTGAAAAAGGATCCCAATGGAAAAGATCGTAATAAACGAGACGCTTTTACAGCAGCTTGAGATCCTTCAATCCATACTTAAAAACAACGTTGCAGGTATGTACGGCGGTAACCGTAAGAGCCGTAGCTTCGGCTCCTCCTCCGAGTTTGCCGATTACCGAGACTATATACCCGGCGACGATATCACGAAGATAGACTGGAATGCATACGCCCGCTTTGATAAGCTCTATATGAAGCTTTATCTTGACGAGCGACAGATGCACACCCGCATATATATAGACGCGAGCCGCTCGATGGACTACGAGGGCGGGGGAAAGGCAGAGCAGGCGGTGCGCCTGGCGGCAGCCTTCGCATATCTCTCGGTCTCCGAGATGGATAAGGTGTCGGTCTATACGGTGCGCGGCAATACGGTCGAGCCTGTGATATCGGGTATGGTAGGTAAGGATTCCTTCATAACCTCTGTGGGACGGCTCAATGAAATAACCTTTGACGGAGATATCTCCGTCTCCGACGCCATCATTCCCTCGAGCGTCGGATACGGTGACGGACGTACGGTCATAATCTCCGACTTCCTCACCGATAACGATTACGAGGGCGTGATCGACCACCTTATTGATAAAAGGCGTGACGTCACCTGCGTGCAGGTGCTCTCGCGTAGTGAAATAAATCCTCAGCTGAGCGGTAAGCATCACCTCTTCAACTCCGAGGATATAAATGACGATTACAGGAAAAATATCGACCGTGATATCTCCGCCGCATATAAGCGCGCGCTTGAATACTCGGTCGAGAGGATACGCTCCTACTGTACGGCACGCGGCGCAAGCTATCTTTTCGCTCCCGCCGACAGAGATCTTATGAGCATATTCTTCACGGATCTTGTGAATATGGAGGTGCTGAAATGACCTTCTTATATCCGCTTGGTCTTATCGGACTCGTCGGAGTCCCGATCCTGATACTCATCTACATACTCAAAAATAAGTACACCGAGCAGATAGTCTCCTCGACCTATCTCTGGAAGCTCAGCGAGCGCTTCATCAAGCGCAGAAATCCGCTCTCGCGCCTTACGGGACTGATCTCGCTTATTCTCCAGCTCTTGCTTGTCGTCTCTCTGTCTCTCGCGATAGCGCACCCCGTCGTCATTCTCGAGGGCGAGGCACGCGAGTACTGCTTCATACTCGATGCCTCGGGCAGTATGAGTATGTCCGACGGCGAGAAAACGCGCTTTGAGCGCGGTAAGGATGCGATAGCGACCTATATCACCGACGCGACGGACGGCAGCACCTATTCTCTCGTCTACGTTGGCGACGAGACGCGTACCGTCTACGATCGCATCGAGGATAAGGATGATGCACTCCTTCTTCTCTCCGAGCTTACCCCGGTGCATAACGATATCCTTCTCACCGATGCCATAGGCATCGCGCAAGGGTACTTCAACGACTCTCCCTCAACCCTCACCTATCTTGTGACGGATAAGAGCTATACCACAGAGAATATCACCGTGCTCAACGTTTCGGCGAGCGAGCACAATTGCGCCCTGAGCGGTGTCAGCTATGTTCAGAACGGTAGCGAGCTTATTCTGCGCGGCGAGGTGATCTCATACGTAGGTGATGCGACACTCACCCTCGGCGCATACGTCGACGGTGCGAAAAACGCCTCCGCTACCTGTGAGGTGAGCGTGAGTGAAGGCGTGTACGCTCCCTTTGAGATGCGTGTTTCGGCTAAGAGCTTCTACTCTGTCGAGGTCGCTATATCCGACGGCGACGCGCTTATGGCTGACAGCTCCGTGACACTGTACAGTGTCAGCGCCGAGAACTCCTATTCGGTCCTACTCGTCAGCGATCTGCCGTTCTTCATTGAAACGGCACTCACCACCGCGAGTGACAGAGCAGAGGTCGCGGTTATGGCAACCGAGGAATACGAGCGCGCGAGTGGCTACGATCTTTATATATTCGATAGCTTCACTCCCGCCGTAATGCCCTCCGACGGTGCCGTGTGGTTCTTCAACCCGACGGCGAGCATCGGCGGCTCCGGCTTCTCGATACAGGGCGAGTATGCCCCGGAGGATGCGGTCGAGCTCACTTTGCCGAGCTACACGTCAACTATGTTCCGTACCCTCACCGAGAATATGCGCGGTGACAAGGTCTACGTCACCGAGTACGTGAAGTGCAGTCTTTACGACAGCTTCACCTCTATCCTCGAGCACAAGGGCAACCCCGTCGTCTTCACCGGCTCTAACGATCACGGCAACCGCGAGGTGGTCTTCGCCTTTGATCTTCATAAATCTAATTTTGCACTCACACCCGACTACGTGACTCTTATCGATAACCTCATCGACTTCTCCTTCCCGACGGTGCTTGATAAGACCGCCTATAAGTGCGGAGAGATCCTCTCCGTCAACGTTGTCGCTAACTGTGACGCCATAGTCGTTACCGCACCCTCGGGTGAGGTGACCTACCTTGACGTCAGCGGCACAGCGGGCGAGCTTACGCTTACCGAGGCGGGAGTTCACGAGATATCGGTCTCCATCGCGGGTCACGAGCGTGAGTATCATATCTTCTCGGAGTTTCCCGAGTCCGAGCGCACCCCCACGGCTGTGGGAGGTGACGTCGCCCTGCTTGGCGAGGCAGGAAATGACGGCCTTGATGGCAGATACGACGTTACGTCGGTTCTGTTTATTCTGATTGCCGTATTCTTTACTGCGGATTGGATGGTATACTGCTATGAAAAATATCAGCTTCGATAATCCGTATCTGCTTTTGCTTATCATACCGTTTCTTCTTCTCGTTCTCGTCCCGTACTTTATCGCCATCAGACGTGACAATAAAACGAGAGGCACGGTAATATCCCTCATCATACACACCGTTATAGTCGTTATAACCGCTCTCGCCGTGGCGGGCACCACCTACACCGTGGTAGTCACGAGGACTGAGGTGGTCGTCGTTGCCGACGTCTCCCATTCCGATGCCGAGCGCCTCGACGAGATCGACGGCTATATTGCCGATATCGAGGACTCCCTCATCGGCAACTCGCACCTCGCCGTAGTCACCTTCGCGAGGGATAGCGAGGTTCTCGTGCCCTTCGACGGTGAGCTTGCGAGCGTTTCGGACTCAACGGTAGATAATACCGCTACCGATATCGTATCCGCGCTTGAGCGCGCGGGCGAGCTGTTTTCGGATAATTCCATCAAGCGCGTGATACTCATCACCGATGCGGCTTCTACCGAGGACGTGGGAGGCGGTGCACTCGTGCAGGCGGTTGATAACCTCTTCGCACGTGACGTGCGTGTCGACGCGATCTACCTCGATAACAACGCGACGGAGACGGACCGAGAGGTCCAGATATCCGACGTTGACGTCACCGCATCCACCTATCGCGCTCACGAGTCGGGTGCCGACGTGCTCGTCAACTCTACGAGACAGACGAGAGCGATACTCACCCTCACTCAGAACGGCACCGAGATCTCGGTGCGCACGGTCAACCTCGACCGCGGCTTCAATATTCTGAATATCGATCTGCCCACGGACGTTGACGGTAGCTTTGACTATACCGTATCGGTGAGGGCAGAGGAGGACACCTCCGAGTATAACAACTCCTATTCCTTCACACAGCGCGTCTCCGGTGACGTCCGCGTGCTGCTCGTCACGAGCACGGCAGACGATATCACTGCCGCAGAGCGCATCTACGGTGACAACGCTACGATCGACGCCTATAACGTTAATACCAAGGACGGTAAGGCGGTGCCTTACACCGTCGAGGCTCTCGCTCAGTACGACGAGATACTTATCTCCGGCACCGACGTGCGCCAGCTTAACAATTACACCGCATTTATCAACAGTGTCGACACCGTCGTTTCTATGTTCGGTAAATCTCTCGTTACCTTCGGTAATAACGATATCCAGAACAAGACCGATGAGGTCCTCGTCGAGCTGCAGAATATGCTTCCCGTCAATTACGGTAACTCCGAGCGCGACGCGAAGCTTATGACCATCGTTCTCGATATGTCTCGCAGTATGGAGCTTGCCTATCGACTCTACGTAGAGAAGGAGATCGCGAAATCCATACTCGACCTGCTCGATGACGACGACAGAGTTGCCATCGTTGCATTCTGGGGCGAGAACTATACCGTACAGCTTCCCACTCCCGCATCTAACCGCGAGGAGCTGAAGGATAAGATCGATGCCCTCGAGGTATATCAGGGTACTATGATCGGCTCGGCGCTCGAGCGAGCGCATAAATTTATGAAGGAGCTGGATTACAGCGATAAACAGCTCGTTTTGATATCCGACGGCCTTTCTTACATCAAGACAAGCGAGAGCGATACGGTATTTACAACGGCGGCTAATATTCGCGCCGACGGCATTGCCATCTCGACCGTCAACGTTTTCTGTCAGGAGACACAGGGTATAACCGCGCTGAAGCGCATCGCTGAGGCAGGCTCTGGTAAGTACTACTACATCGAGAACTCCGAGACCTTCCGCGAGCAGTTCCTCACCGAGGTTGCGGACGATCTCACCGAGGCTGTCATAGAGCGCGAGACCGTGGTTCACGTAGCCCGTCCCGGTGATCACGTGCTCGACGGCATCGACCCCACTACGATTCCTAAAATTTATGGATTTGCCTCGTCTAAAGCGAAGCAGAATGCAAAAGTCGCACTTATCGTTAAGTACGAGCGCGCGAGCGGCGGTACCGTAGACGTCCCCTTCTATGCTTATTGGGATTACGGAAACGGTAGGGTATCTACCTTTGCGACCTCACTCTCAGGCACGTGGGTGGACGGTTGGCAGGACGGCACGGGACTTGCTCTTATGCAGAACGTAGCCAACGTCAATATCCCCGAGGAGAGGGTCGATCACCCCTTCGGCTTCAACGTTACGACCGATGGATCGGTCACTACCGTGGAGCTGGTTCCCGTAAATCTCAAGCGCGATGCGACCGCTATCCTGACTCTGACCTCTCCGTCCGCCGAGACCTCCGAGCACACGATGATCTTCGACTCCACGAAGTATTACCTGCGTTTTTCTACGGAGGAGCTCGGTAAATACACCGTCAGCGTCAACTATTCCTACTCCGGCAGGACCTATCTTGCCGAGCGCTCGCTCCACGTATCGTACTATCCCGAGTACGATCGCTTCACCGCTTTTACCGACACGCCTCTGATCAAGGCAATACGCAATCGCGGCGAGGTCACCGAGGGCGAAATACCCGATTACAGCTACGACGATAGGGAAGTTACGTCCTACGATATCGTATTCACTCTGCCTCTTCTTATCGCGGCTGCGGCGCTGTTCGTTATCGACGTAATCATACGTAAGATAAAGCCCGCGGATATCAGAGGCTTGTTCAAAAAAATATCACGCAGTAAATGAGAAAGGAGTAGAAATGAAAAAACTGTTATTTAATCTTCTGACGCTCCTTCTCGTTCTCGCGCTCACAGCCTGCACGGTGCCGAATGATCCTATGGGTGGCGGCTCCGGCAATGGCGGCTCCGGCGAGGGTGGCTCCGCTGATGGCGGCTCCGATGAGGGCGGCTCCGGCGGAGGTGATCCCGACCCCGGACTTGAGTACACGGTGCGCCTTACCTACAACGGTGCGCCCTTTATACCCGAGTCGGGTATTCTCGCACAGTGGCAGGATGGCTTCACCCTCAGAACTGCGGAGTTTGACGAAAACGGCATAGCACGCACCGTGGGGCTCGACGGCGACTTCCGCGTCACCCTCTCCGAGCATCCCGACGGCTATGCGTATAACCCGAATATCTATTTTGCCAATAATGATAAGACCGACGTTACGATCGAGCTACACGCCGTAACCGCAACGCGCGGCTCGGGTAAGGACTATTACGGTGATGTCATCACTATCAGACGTACCGGTGTCTATTGCGCCACCTTGACGAAGAAGGATCAGATAGTCTACTATCAGTTCTCTCCTACGGCAAGCGGTGAGTATCTCATTGAGAGCTGGGTCGATACGGTGGCAAATAACGTCAATCCCATTCTCCACATTCATCAGGGCAGTATTGCCTGGAAAAATCCCACGCCCATCATCGTCGACGACGGTGCGGACGACTTCACCTCAAACTTCAGGTATGTCGTCAAGGTGGATAGCTCCAACATTTCCGCGAGCGGCGGCGGTGTAGTTTATGCCTATGGCATAAAGGCGGATATAACCGACGGCGACTATCCTGTGAAGGTGTATTTCTCCCTCACATACGAGGATACCTTCAGCGCCGAGACCACGACCTCAAATATCATAGTTCCGAAGGAGCTTGATAAGGTGCGCGATTACGCGCCCGGACACGAGTACGGAGCAGAGTACACCTTTGTCGGTGCGGCTATGAAGGTTGGAAACCAAAATATCTTCGAGGACGATAACTACCGTCTCAATCCCGCGACCGGCTTCTATCACCTCTATAATGAGACCGCTTATGCGGAGAACGGTGGCTACGGTCCAATTCTGTACGCCAATATATCCTGCCCCACCATTTTCACCGACGCCCCCTTCACTATGATAGAGGCGGCGGGTAACAAGGCTCTGACAGTAGAGAACAGTACCCAGAATTACAAGCTCTTCATTGAGGGAATAGGTCCACTTCTTATAGACCCGGGAGCAAACAATCCCAACGCTACGACCGGACCATACCTCTGTAACAGATATTGCCCCTGCCGCACGAGCGGTATGTGTAACGGTGCGTGTGCAATTGGTTGTACGAGCTGCCTTGCCGATTGCCGTCAGGTGCCCGCAGAGGGTCTCGGCTGTGTCGGCTATGCCGGTGTTGCCAACTCCGACGGCAGATGTCCCGTTACAGCAGAGCTTATGGACTTCTTACAGAAGTTCTCGGTTTCCCAACGCTACTTTATGGACGGTAACGGTTGGGCGGAGATACAGTCTAATCCCCCGTATCACGCGGGAGAGGACGATCAGTGGCTCTTCGCCTGCGGTTATTACGTAAAACAGTAGCCGTACACATTCTACTTGCTTAAAACCAAAAAAATATATATAGGAGGTTTTCAGAAATGAAAAGAGTTTCTATCTTGGTTTTAGTTGTTGTAGCTCTTGCAGTGGCACTTGCTTCTTGTGCTGCCCCTGCACCTGCTCATACACACACCTTCGGTACTGAGTTCACTTCCAACGATACTCAGCACTGGATCGGTACCACATGCACAGAGGCAGGCTGCGCTGACGTTAAGGTCGCTGTAGCTAACCACTTCGATAAGAACGAGGATGGCTTCTGTGATGCTTGTGCTTACGACCTCGGTCACGAGCACACCTATGCCACCGCTTGGGAAAGCGATGACACCCACCACTGGCACGCGGCAAATTGCGGCTGTGCTGACGTTGCTCCCGCGGAAAAGGCAGAGCACGACGTAGATGACCTTGGCGTATGCGAGGTATGTGACAAGATCGTAGCAGCTCCCGACGTAACCACCGTCGAGAACGCTATCGCAGTTGGTGCATCCCAGCGCGGACAGGTAGTTTCCGGCTCCGTACAGCAGACCACTGACTACTATGGCATCTACACTCTCTACACCTATGCTCCCGACTATACCCTCTACATCTCGAATGGCAACGAGCTCTGGCTCTCTAAGAACGGCGACGAGTACATGGGTGTTCAGATAGTCTACGGTGAGTTGAGCAACTACAACTCCGAGGATGTTGAGCAGCTTATGACTGAGGGCTATCTCCACGATGGCGGATTCATCGGTTACTACGACACCTTCTACGGTACTGAGAATCTCGTTCTCGGACTCTATGAGATCGCAACCCTTGATGAAGCTGCTGCCAACTTTACCGAGGCTGTAAGCGGCGGTGTATATTCCTTCGCCTTCGATCTCTGCACTTACGAGGAGATATACGACGATCTTACCGGTGAAGTTCTCGGTAGCGGCGTCGTTGCTATTACTAAGGTAAACGTTTCCTTTACTCTCAGCGATACCTACTACATCGACAACGTTGAGGTAACCTCTGCCGTATACTACAGTGACTCTTTAGAGACCGTTGAGGGGGAGACTGTCATTGCAGATGGTGCAGAGCCCGAGTCCAAGTATGCTATAACCGTAGTTCAGGATACGGATATGTGGGATAACATCTACACCGCAGAGAGAATGGAGTTTGCTTCCTTCGATCTTGTTGATCAGTACGATCAGCCCATCGGTGAGAAGATCACCGTTGCGCTCGGCTCCGAGTCTCTCTATCTGTACTTCACCAACGTTCTTCCCGTTACCGCTAACATCTCCTGCGATGCTCCCGAGGTTAGCTTCGGCGGCGAATTGGAATTTAATTATTACGTAAATACTCAGGATGGCTACATAGTATTCTATCCCGGTAATGCAGGTGCACCCGGCACATACGTTGTAACCATTACCACCGCTAACGTTACCAAGACCTTTGAGGTTGAGGTAGTTATGCCCGAGCTTGAGTACATCACCGCTTCCGGACTTATCGAGGAGACCGACTGGTGTGGCGATACCTACTATGTTCTCGGCGATCTCGAGTACGGCTACGCTTCCGTAGGCGAGGAGTTCCTCTTCACCGCAGTAGCTAACAATCCCTTCTGCGATAACACCGTTACCGTAGTTGTTACCGATGCTGACGGCAACGTTGTTGACGTTACTCTCGGTGAGACCACTCAGTGGATCGAGGTAGATTATGAGTACACCGACGTTACCTTCAAGACTGTAACCTTTGATGCTGCAGGCACCTACACCGTAACTCTTACCTCTACTGTTAACGCTGATCTCACCGATTCCTTCACCGTTACCGTTGAGGAGTCGGAGGGTGGTAATACCGGCGTTACCCAGTCTCTCAAGCTTGCAGAGCTTGACGGTGTATATAACATCAACTTCCTTATGGACGGCATCTACGTTCTTACCTTCAATGCAGCAGAGGGAACTCTCAACATTGCTGATTATAATAACGGCAAGGCTTCCGGTGATTACACCTACATCTACGATGCAAGCACCGATGCTATGACCGTATACGACGGAGTAGGCGACGAGACCACGATCTATATCACTACCGGTATGGAC
>JAZRBV010000037.1:0-4519 GCA_045635225.1 Eubacteriales bacterium | reverse complement strand
GCTATAGGACTTGAAGCAGTTCTCACCACAGCCAATTTCGGTGAACAGCTTGCAGTAATTGCTCTTGCAGTAACTATTCTTGTTTTGACCGCAAAGGGCAAAGACAGAGCTTGCTATATTTGCTATGGTGCATGGGCAGGTTATTTCGTACTCGACCAACTTTTTGAATTGCCGGGCAACATCGTAGGCTTTATTATGTTGTTGGCAGGCGAAATTACACTTCCTTCGCCCGCTATCGCTGTTGTTATGCATTCTTCTGTTGTACTTAGCACAATCTTGACAATTGCCATTGGTGTTCTTTTGGTAGAATATATGACAGATGGTACTATCTGCAACAAAGCATTTAATGTTCTTTCCATCGTTACCATTGTGTTGATTTTGCTCAATATGGCATTGACTGTGTATGACGTAATTGCAACTGCAAATGCTGAATTTTTGCTCGCAACTTTCCACGATCTGTACCGTCTCGCAATGATCTTCTTGTTCACCTTCTTCGCTTACGATAGCGCAAAGGCACAGCTCAAGAAAACCAATCTCACAAAGTAAAATACATAGCGGAGCGAGAGAAATCTCGCTCCTTGCACTATAAGAAGCAAATAAAAGACGATTGAGAGAAACTATGAAAAACATTTTATCTAAAACAAAAACGGCAATCATTCTTTTGATTGTGACCGTTCTTTTAACCGGCTGCTATGTTTACCTGCTTACTTGCCCGATTGCTTACGGTATGAAATACCGCAACGAAACGGTTTTCGAGGGGCAAGTGTTTGAGGGAAGCTTGACATACACTGCCGACGGAAAGGTTATCAGCGAGAACACCAATTTTGATGAACCCATTGAGATGTATTACTACTACAAGGACGGCTACGTGTTCCACTTGATGGCAACAAACGACGAGGAATATGAAGCCGAGGTTGCCGACATCAACAAAAACTTTGACGAGGCAGTTGCCACGCCCTTCTATGCGTCCAAGATTAACGCTTTCAAGCAGGTTGCCGTAGGATTGGATGAGGACGTTACGACCTACACCTGCACAGGCGCAATCATTTTTGCAATCGTCGGCGGTATTGATCGACTTCTGCTGATCGCTCTCACCGTTTCTTCCTTCGTTCTCTCCAAAAAGGCGAAGAATAAAGAATAAAAACAAAGTATAATAAAGGAGATTTGACACCATGAAAAAGATTGCGATTTTAACTCTTGTACTTATGCTCATTTTTGCACTTACCGCGTGCGGCAACACAAAGCCCACTCAACTCGGCACCTCCGATTTTACCATCGTTCTCCCCGAAGGTTACACTTCGACAGAGGATGACTTTGACGAGGATCAGGTTGCTTACTTCTACAAGGACGACAACAGCATTGACTTTGACGTTTATCAGTGGGCAAAGGGTGACGAGTACACCTTGGAGTCCGAAGCAAACCATTTTGCCACCGAATACGGCACTACCGCTGAGACAGTAACCGTAAACGGAATCAAGGGTTACAAGTACGTTTCCTCCGAGGATTACGAGGGAAATACCTACACCGTTGTCAACTATATGTTTGAGGATGATACCTACATCGTAGAGATCTGCTTCTGGACGGTTAACACCGATGCAGAGTACAAAGCGGTTGACGAGATCATCAATACTTTGAAAAAGAACTGATATACTTCGACACAAGTTGCATTGAAGTGAATAAGGGCTGTTGCAGAAAAAGTGCAACAGCCCTTAATTTTTTATAGATTCACTTTACACACCGCAATGCCATAGCTCGTTTCCTTCTTCTGCATAAACTCGGATGGGATCTTATTCATATACTGCTTATTCAGCGCAGAGCTACCGAGGTAGGCTTCGATATTTGTTACGGGAAGGACACACCAATCGCTGTCGTAGGGCTTGTTTGCGATATAGTATTCCGCAATGGTGGTCAACACGTTCAGAGGAACGCCGAGAGGTTGAATTCGCTCGATATAAGCCATCTGCTCGTATGTGAGCTTTACCGCCTCGCGTCGCAGAGCGCCAAGCTCCAAGGCATCGGCAATGGCAGCATCGAAGGACAATGCCCACTCCGCACGGGTAGTTCCCGTGAAGATCGGCACTTGGTACTGCTTGACCTTATCGCCCCAACTCTCCTCCCATTGCTTTGTTCTTTCCGCAAGGCAATGAAGGTGCTTGTTGACCTTGGTACGGTTGGCAGATATAAAATCGGCAACGGCGTGAACGTGGCGATAATACCACCCTGTGCCGTCCTCGTCAACAAGCTCGGGAAACTCCTCGTGATACTCTGCAAAGCAGGTCTTGAATTGCCATTCAGCATTTGGAGTGGCATTTTTCTTTTTATCGGGCATACTGCACCACGCACAGAGAGCGCGTCGGGCGTATTCGATACGTTCACGCGGATTTCCGTCCTTGAGCGTTCCGTCGGCATTGTGAAAAAGATACCCTCGGGCAAGGATGGTGAAAATGCGGGCAAAGCCCTTGAAATCCTTGATCATATCGGTGGTGAACCTGCCGAGAAAAGAGGTGTCCTTGCCGTTTGATACGGTATAGGTCGGCTGACCGATATAGGCTTTATATTCGTTCCATTCGTTGGTCACTTTCGGTCAACCTCCTTCTTCAAAGCAAATTTATCAATGTAATCCCAAAGCACATCCCAAAGGAATGACCGCTTATTGAGTGCCACCACATACTTGACCGCCGTGGCAGGCTTGCAGATGTCCTTGACAAGCTCCAAGCACTTCTTGGCAACCGCCTCACGGTAGTTCGTGCCGGATAGCTTGTCCGTATAGGCTTTAAGCAGAGCCGTCATTTCGGAAGTATCACCCTCATAGTGCAACCTTGCGCGGTTCTGCTGAATGTTATCGTTGTCGGTATCCATAATCAGATCCCCAAGCAAACGGTAACCACCGCAACGGAAATCCGAGAACAGATCGTAATACTCGGTAAATTCCTCCTCGGGCAGATACTTGCAGAGAAACAACGTTCTCTGATCCTCGGTCATAAAGTGCCACTGCTCCTCACGTATCGCACGGCGGATCTCGCTCACACGGTCGGCAGGGAGATTGACAAACAGGGCGTAAAGCTCGTCGGCATCGTAGGTATTTTCCTCGTCACGCATAAACAAGACACGGTTGATGCCTTTTTTCTTTGCCTTGGCATTCGGAAGGTGCTGACTTGCACGGATACGCTTCAGACAGCTTTCATATGTACCGACAAGCGCCTTGATACGTTCAAGGATATCGGGATCAATCTTCTTCTCCCACCCCTGCTCGGTAGCAAAGGTGAAAAGCTCGGAAGCCTTGGCAGGCTTGCGCTTTGCCTTGGGTGTGTTCTTTTTGAGCATCTGCGCGTAATACGGCAGCTTCTCAAGATTTGAGCTGACACCCTGCCAATCGGTAGAGCCGAAATATTCCTTGAATTGCTCGTCAAAGGTAGGCTCATACCACGGACGGCGCTCCTCGGAGCTTTCAAGAATGGTCTTGTATTTCAGAAAACTGCTTCGCTTGACCTTCTTGCCGCCAAGATAAGCGGACAGATCGGGCTTGATACCGCTTTTCGCGGAGTCGATCTCAAGTCCTGTAAGGATGGCAAGCGTTTCCGTTTCCTGTCTGCATTTCTCCTTTGTCTCGGCGCTGATGTTCTCATCGTATGCGATGATACTGCGGTCAAGAGCCGCATTGGAGATCTGACCGACACGGGAAGAAAAGGTATTGCGGATCGCCTCAAATCGAGCGTACCAATCGTGCGCGTTATGTATCAGCGGATCAGCGGAAGGTATCTGCAAAAGCGGCAACGCCGTCTGATGTGTGATGGCATAATCGCCCCCTGCATAGTTCTGCATAACGCAATCGTTCAGTATCGGCTCGGCTATGGTCTTTATCATATCGCCGTCGTAGTCAGCACCGCCAAGGCGTTCGGCAATGAGCGCCGTGGGAGATACCATAACCACGTCGGTCAAGTGCGATAGGTATATGTCGCGTAAGCTGTGTTCCTTTTCCTCGGCAGGTTCAGCCAATACCTCCTCGTTACGCGCAATATGCGGATTGCGGAGCAAGGTGTAGCGGTCTTGGGCATCGTATGCGGCACCCGGAGCGTAGATCTCCGAGTCCTTGAGGACACTATTCAAGAGTGACATCTGCAAGCGGTATGCCTTCTCGCTCACGTTTGCATAGGGTTGAACGAGATAATACAGAAAAGAAATGAGGTCAGCCGAGAGGAAACGGTTATCACCGGCAATCAAGAGCTTGCCTACGGCATAGTTTTTCAGCACCTTTTCTGCAAGAGCATCAAGCTCGTTTTCGTAATAGGATTCGTTTATAAATAAAGGGTTGGTATAAAGCAGGTCTGCGAGCTTGCTTTCTTTTTTCTTCTTTACGGCAAACCAATAATCCTCATGCTCACGGAACATCTCACGGCGATAGTCCTCGTTGGCAATCAGATCATAATACCTCTGCTCGGTTGCCTTAGTCAGCCAATTACGTTCTTCCTCCTCGGGGCTATGCTCCCAACCGAGAGGCAGATCATCGGGACGGAACAGC
>JAZRBV010000036.1:0-31070 GCA_045635225.1 Eubacteriales bacterium | reverse complement strand
GGTCCAGATGCCCTCTGCGTTAGCGAGTATCGTACCGAGAGAGGTGGACGTAGAAGAGTTGAGGCTGACGATACCGAGGTATGAGAGCATCGACTCCGAGAAGATAACGCCGGGGATAGCAAGAACGGACGAGGTGATGATAGTACCGAGAGTGTTCGGGAAGATGTGCTTCCAGATAATTCTGCGGTCACGCGCACCGAGCGTTCTCGCCGCCATAACGTATTCCTGATTTTTGAATCTGTAGAACTGAGTTCTGACAAGGCTCGCCGTTCCTATCCAACCGGTCAGCACGAATGCAAATAACAGGCTGGGTATCGGTCCTGCCTTCGCCGCCAGATAGATCTGGAAGAGAGAGGAGGTTACCATGAACGGAACGCCCGAGAGAACGTAGGATACGAACTCGAGAATGAGGTCGACGTAGCCGCCGTAGTATCCCTCAACCGCGCCGTACATAGCTCCGATAATGAAGTTGATGACGAAGATGCATACAGAGAGAAGAAGGCTGAGACGAAGACCGATCGCAATTCTCTGCGCGAGGTCGTAGCCGGAGATGTCGGTACCGAAGATGAATTCGGGCTCGGCACCGTCGTGAGTATACATATAATAGTTATAGAAGAGTACTCTTACGTTACGCTCAGCGGTCTCGGCGGTAGCGCCTGCACCGGCAACGTAGGTGTAGTATCTGAGCTCGCCCTTATTCTCGCCGCTCGTATATCTGAGGTAGTTGTCCTCGAGAGTAACGTCATGCACGTCATCGTACTTGACCTTAACGACGTTTCCGGAAGCGTTGGTGCGCATGGGATTACCCTTCGCATCGGTCTTGTACCACCAGTTTGCATCGGATGCGGAGTAGCAATACTCCTTGGTGTTGATGAGAGGATAGAGGAGCTGAATGCCGTTAGCCTCCTGCCATGCCTCCATATTGCGGTACTCCTCGGGAGTTACCTGCAGGTAGATGAAGCCAACCTCGAGATACTCGTCCGACTTTGCAGTATAGATCATATTCTCGTTCTTACCCTGCAGAGTGAGCTCGCTCTTGAGGAGCTTGGTCACGGGCTGACGGTCGTAGTCCATATCAAGAGCCGCGCCGAGTGTGGGAATGTTGTCGTAATCGCCCAGCGCACCGATGCCCTTGGAGATCGCGTGGATATATGCACGCTCGTTGTACGCCTTCTCAATATCTCCGGTAGCAATACCGAAGTTAGAGAGGAAGTTGTTACGGGGAGGCATTTTAGCATAACGGGACTCAAAGTTAGTGCCTGTGCCGGAATCGAAGAACGGAAGGAAAATTGCGTAAAGTACTATGCCGAGAATGATGCACGCAGCGACGATGGACGCCTTGTTTTTACAGAAGCGGAGCCACGCATCCTTGAAATAGCCGATAGGCTTGTCGTCGAACTTCTTATCCGATATCTTATCGGCGGTGTTTGCAAACTCGAACTTTTCCTTCGGGATAGCGGTAATATTAAGTTTGTTGTCCATATTATCTCTCTCCCATTCTGATTCTAGGATCTATGAAGCCGTAGCTGATATCGACGACGATACCTGCGAGAAGGCTGATGAAGGTGTAGAAGATACTGTCCATCATAAAGACGTCGTAGTCGCGGCCGACGACGGACTGAACGTAGAGCTGTCCGACACCGGGAATGGAGAATATCTGCTCTATGATCATCGAGCCGCCGAGAATACCGATAAAGCTCGAGATGATCGAGGGAAGGATAGGAACCATCGCGTTCTTAAGAGCGTGACGGACGGTAGCCTGCGAGCGCGTAAGACCCTTGGTGCGCGCAAGAAGCATATAATCCTGAGTAAGAGTCTCGGTGAGCTCCGCACGGGTGAAACGGCACAGACCTGCGATCTGACCGAAGGACAGCGCGAGGATCGGAGGTATCATACTGTGGAACATAGTCCAGGAGAACCACGTGCCACCCGCGTCGTTGAGCGAGGATATCGTCGGCGGGAACCAACCGAGCTTGAAGTATAGGAAGTACTGCACAAGGAAAGCGTATACGTAGCTGGGTACGGATACGAAGACTATGACCATCGTGCTGATAAAGTGGTCCTGCCACTTATTCTTCTTAATAGCGGCAAAGATACCGAACATAATACCGAGAGGTATAGAGAAAAGAAGCGAATAGAGGTTTACGAGCACGGTAGGAAGAAGTCTGCCGGTGAGGAGGTCCCACGCGGGCTCGGTCTTATCGATTACCCACGAGGTACCGAAGTCAAACTCGGTAAACACGTCCTTAAGATATATACCGTACTGCTCGATAAGAGGAAGATTGTAGCCTCTGGCATCCCATAGCTGTGCGATGACCTGCTGCTGCGCCTTGTTGGCACCCTCAGGAGGAGTCATGGGAAGCGCTCTGATAAGCATAAAGCATATCGTCGTGATGCAGGCAAGAGCTACAAGCATCAGTATTATTCTTTTAAAGATATACTTGATCATATTTTAACCCTTTCGAAAGATTAGGCTTGATTTTGATATATAAACCCATAGAGTGTCATGTGACAGCCCTACGGGGAAATTGTCACATTTGAAGGTTTTATAAAGACAATTTACTGAAAAAGGTCTCCGCCCTGAATTTCAAGCGGAAAATATCGATACTTTAATAATCGCAAATAATGGGAGAAATAATTCCCCCATTACTTGCGAAAAAGCTGTTAGTCGGACAAATCCGACACTTGATCAATTAGTGATAATCAAGCTCGCCGCCAACGCCTGCGACATACTCTGCCCACTCAGCGTCGGTGTAGTTGTAATCCATGATACGGAAGCCACCGAAGCCGTACATAATGTTATAAGTATCGGTGTAATCATCGATCTTATAAGAATTAAGCGAGCAAACGGTAGTGATCGCAAGAGGAATTCTGTAGTAGAGCTTAAGGAAGTTCTCCTCAAGAGCTGCGGTGATGGTAAGCTTGGTCTCGTTGTCAGCATTTGCATACTTGCCGCCGTCAACCATGGAGTTACACCACTCGTAGTAAGACATCTCTACCTCCTCACCGTTGATGGTGAGAGTAAGCATAGTGGTCTTGGGATCCCAGCAGCCTGCCTCGTTGATGTCATACTGCTCAGGGTCCATGTAAACCTGGAAGTTTCTGAAGGGATAGAACGCAGCGCCGCCCCATGCACCGTAACCGATAGCATAGTTACCTGCGGGAACATCACCGTATCTGTCGGGAATGTTGCCGATAGGCTCAAGGGTGATAGCACCGAAGCCGGAGCCTGCGATTGCAGCGTTGAGGTACTGCTCGATCTTGTCGCACTGTGCCTCGTCGTCAGCAGTAAGAGCGCCCTTTGCCCAACCGATCTGGATCTTGATCTCAGCGCCTGCAGTGTAGAGCTCTGCAGCAACAAGCTCGTCACAAGCCTGCTTCATAAGAGCCTTAGCATCGGTGAGGTTGAAGCCGGTGATAGCGTCGTGAGCATCCTCGAGAGTCTCGAAGAGCTTGCCGGGGCCGTACTCTACGCCGTAGAGGTTAACGATAGCCTGCATAGCCTGCTCGCTCTTTCTGTAAGAGGAGGAGGGATCGTTGTAGATATCGTAGTGGTAGAGGTGGTTCATAAGCGAGAACGCAGGAGTCCATGCCTGAGTTACGGTTACGAAGTCAGCTCTGTTGATTGCAAGGCTCATTGCCTTACGGAAGCTGTCGTTGGAAAGAACAACGGAGTTGGTGTTCTTACCGGACTCGTCAAGAGCCTGAAGCTTAGCCTGGTTGGTGTTGAAGAAGAAGGACATGGTGTAGGTCTCGTCAACAACCTGAAGTCTGTCGGACATGTTGTACTCACGAAGCTCGGTAGCGTTGGGGGACCAAGCGTCGATCTCGCCCTTCATGAACTTCTGCTTAGCAACCTCCTCGGTCATAACGTCGATTACGACCTTGGTGGTAAGATACTGCTGGAGATACTGACCGTCAACGGTGAACTGAGTGTAGGAAATAAGGTTGCCGTTAGCATCCTTCTCCCAACCGTACCAGTTCTCGTTTCTGGTGTAAACGATCTGCTTAGCGTCCTCGTAGGTAGCGAGGTTGAATACGCCGTAGGACATGGTGGTCTCAACGGAGGTACCGTAGTTGGTAACGATGAGGCCGCCCTCCTCCTTCTTACCAGCCTCGTAAAGGTCCTCGTAAACGAGCCAAGTAGAGGTGCAAGAGGTGAGGAAGTAGTTGAAGTCAATAGCGTTCTGGCATACGTAACGGATGGTGTATTCGTCTACCTTGTAGCAACCAACGTTACCGTCGTAGGTAACCTTGTCACCGTAACCGGTGAGGTAGAGGAAGAACTCGTTCCATGCAAGAGGATTGGTATCGCCGAAGTTGAGTGCAAGAAGCTTGAACTCCTCAACGGTGGTGCCGGTAACGGGGATTACGGAGTAGCCGTTCTCGAGAGAAGCATACTTAGCGTAAAGATTTACGTAGTACTCAGTCTCGGTAACAGTCTCGCCGTCGTCGCCCTTAACCTCGTTGCCCTCAGCGTCGAGCACGGGAACTTCCTTAGCAACAACGTACTTGGGAAGGTTGTCGGGATCGATCTCCTCAACTGCAGGAACGGTGAAGTAGCCTGCGCCTACGTAACCTGCATCAGCGTACTCGTTGATGGAGTTGCCGCCGAAGAAGGGGATAAGGCCGCCGAAGGAGGTGTAGATGAGGTGATCCTCACCGTTGATCTTAACGGTAGCGAAGCCCTCGTCGTTTACAGAGTACTCGGAAAGGTAGCTGTCAGCATTAACAAGCCAGGTCTCGTACATAGGAGCCTCAGAGTTGTAGAATGCTGCCGCGCCTGCAAGAGCAGACTCGCCTGCTACGTAGAGGTTAGCTCTGTAGTTCTTCATGTTGGAAGCAAGAAGCTGCTTCATGGAGTAGATGTAGTCATCAGCGTTGATAACCTCACCGTTAGCCCACTTAGCATTCTTGTTAAGGCCGATCTCGAATACGTAGCCGGTCTTAACGTCGGTAGCGTTAACGCCCTCGGGAAGAGTAACCTTATACTTTTCAAGGTCGCCCTGATGATCAGCGGTAACGTCCTTGATGTAGGTTGCCATCTCGCCAACCCACTGATAGAGACCTTCCTCGGTGTCGAGAGCCTCCATGGTTACGAAGGGAGCAGTGATGTAGCCGAGGATAGAATCGTCAGCGCTAGTCTCCCAGGTGTGAGGGTTCCAGTTGGAACCGAGTGCGGTAGAGTATCCCTTGTAGGTATACTCGCCTACCTTAGCGGTAGGAAGCGTTGCGTCTGCGGGACGAACGGGTGCTACGAAAGAGCCTGCAACGATGTCAGTTTCATCGTCGGTCTTATCGTCATCATCGCCGCCATTGCCCTGATCGCCCTGATTGCCCTGGTTGCCCTGATTACCCTGGTTGGGGTCATCATTGCCGCCGAAGCAGCTTGCAAGGCAGGTAACAACCATAACGAGTACAAGAAGCAAGCTTAAAAGTCTTTTGCTCATTTTGGTATTCCTCCAAAAATTTTTTTAATATATTGCGCTTGGCGCTATATATTTCATAGTGTTTGGGTTTTCTCACTCACCCGTCCGTGACGGGGACACATCTGTGCAGGAGCTCTGACGATCTCCGTGAGAAAACGGTTGCCGACGTAGTATGTACCGCAGATCTCGCGAGATCTGCGAAGATTGAGCCGGCTCAATCTTTATCTAAATAAGAAATGTAGACGATAGTCCCGTTTGGGATATGTGATTTTCTTAAGTCCGTGCCCGAAGACCCGTAAGTATGAAAAAAATCGCTATCCTAAAAATAAAAGTGTTTTCTATTATAATACAAAGAGGTGATTTTGTCAATATATTTTCTGCAATTTTGGCGTTTTTTATGATAAATGAACGGATTTGCAACGATTTTCCGTTAAAACTGCAAAAAATATTGCCTGAACTATGCAATCCAGGCAATTTTTGATTATTTAAAATGGGGCTATCGTCATTTTCGTCATACCGTGAGTTACGTTACATCAACGGCGCGAAAAGCTGATTTATGCTCTTCAGTATCCGCTCAATGGGATTGAGACCGGCAGACCGCTCATCCATGAGCCTCGACACCGAGACGGTCTCGCAAAACGCACTGTAGGCATCGGTCACCGCCGGTGCACCGTATATCCACACCGCATCCTCGAAATGATGGACAAGACTGCGGTAATCAAAGTTTATCGTTCCTATAACGGCGTATTTTGCATCGGAGACGAGTGTTTTCTCATGAATAAAGCCGGGCGTATACTCGTAGATCTTAACTCCGGCGCTCATGAGCGTGGGATAAGTGCTCTTGGTCATGACCTTGACGAGCTTCTTATCCGCCACGGCGGGTGTGACGATCCTCACGTCGACGCCGCGCAAAGCCGCGTTACGGAGAGCGACGGTAAGGTCGTAGTCAATAATAAGATACGGAGTAGTAATATATACGTAGCTCTCCGACTGGTTTATGATGTTTAAAAACGCATTCTTTCCGACGGGTGACGTGAAGATCGGTGATGGACCGGAACCAAATGGAATATAGTAGCCGTTATCAGGGTTAGTGGCGGGACGTGTCGAGTTTAAGAGCTTTTCATAGTCGCTGACAGCCCCCGTAGCAAAGTCCCACGAGGAAATAAAAAGCTTGAGAAGACCGCGCACCGCAAGTCCCTCGAGGCGAATGCCTCCGTCCTTCCAATGGCCGAATCTCGAGATGCGGTTTACGTACTCGTCGGCAATATTTACACCGCCTGTGTACCCTACTTTGCCATCGACGACGCATATCTTGCGGTGATCGCGATTATGATGAACGGCAGAGACCCTCGGTGATACCTTTGCAAACCTCTCGGCGCGTATCCCCTCGCGGCGGAGTGATATCTCGTAGCTTGAGGGGAGCGTGCTCATACAGCCGATATCGTCGTACAGCACGCGGACGTCGATGCCCTGTGCCGCCTTCTCACGCAGGACGGTGTGTATCTCGCTCCAGAGTCCGCCCTCGTCTATGATAAAGTATTCAAGGAAAATATACTCCTCAGCCGATCTGATATCCTCAACGAGACGCTCGAAGTATTCCTCACCACTCGAAAAGAAGGTCGAGGACGTGTCACAAAACACCTCAGCCAGCGCATAGTCTGCCATAATTGCGCGAGCCTTGCCCGCCGCCGCGGGATCCTCACGTGCGAGCTCATCGAGAGCTGTCGTATCCCCGTCTCGCTCTCTTGAGAGCATGTCGAATATTCCGCCGAGCAGCCTCGTCTCGCGCTTCGACATACGCCTGTGGTAGAAGAGTAGATAGAGTATAGATCCAACAGGTATGAGCAGAAGTATAACACATAGCCATGCGACCTTGTATTCGGGATTCGTATCCTTGTTGACGAGATGCAGAAGCGATACCGCGGTCAATAGGACGGAGAGCGGTGCCAGAACGTACACCGGCTCACCGCTCCCCACAAACAGGTATGCTATTATCAGCACCTCGGCAAGTATCATCACCGCCGATAACGAATACCTTGAAAAGAAAATTCTGCAAAATCTCTTAATGAATTTTTTCAATTTTCCACCTCAAAGTGTGCTGAAATGTAAACTATAGATTACTTATTGCGGTTTTATCACTCGCCGTCAATGTAATCCTCGAAGCGTCCGATGCCGACGAGATCATCGACGGGAAGTGCAAATATCACTGCTCCGCCCTCGGTTTTCAATCCCGCCGCGTCGCGGACTGCCTCCATGATCTTACTCTTATATTCGAGAGTCGTTAAGAAGAATATGCTGTCGGTCTCCTGGTCGATCGTGGTGCCGATCGCGCCCTCCGCCTTTGCATTATTAATGCTCTTCGTATGGAACACCGTCGCTCCGGTAGCACCCGCTGTGCGTGCCGCATCTATGGCAACGTCGGTATATTTTCTGTTTACGACTGCAATTACGAGCTCATGCATGCTCTTCGTCTCCTTTTTCTTTGATATCGGTGCCTTAGGTCTCGGCAGGTCGGTTTTTGCATCAGCCGATAATATCGCATCGTTGATAATGTTCGATATACCCGAGAGAGGCAGAGTGAACGCAATACCGCGTCCAACGAGGTAGAGCTTCAAGCCGTGCCCGATGGCACTGAGTATATTATGCTCTGCGGTGCCGGGTATTAACGACATCGTGATCCTTTTCTCGATCTCGTTAAAGCCAAAATACGACATATAGCTTGAGCGAGCCGTACCGTGACCTATACCGGAGAAGTGGACCGCGGTCGCGCACTCGTTTACTATTTCGGAAAATCTGTTTTCATCTTCCTTATTGATGATACCGACAAGCAGCTTCACACGCTTATTATCCGCGTTTTTCTTCGTTGCCATCTGCTTTTACCTCCCTTTTCAGAGTGTAGCTCGAGTGCGTCAAGCGGCGCTCGTAGCCGTAGTCGATAAAGGACTCGCTTGCCGAAACGAACTGACGCACGCGCCTGTCGGATTTCAGCTTATACGCAAATCCGCAGAGCTGTATCGAAATAATAGGTGCCATAGCAACGAGAGCAACACAACCGAATGCATCCTCCATTACGTTGCCACCCAGTGCATTGCAGGCTCCCATACAAAGAGGGAGAACGAACGCGCTCATCATCGTACCGCTCGCAACTCCGCCCGAGTCAAAGGAGATTCCGACGAAGATCGGAGGCACGAAGAAGCTGAGAGCCAGCGCAATTATATAACCGGGGATAAGTATCCACATGATATTGAGTCCGGTGATTATTCTGAGCGCCGCAAGACCGAGAGCCGCGGCAACACCGACGGAGAGACCGAAGCCGGTCGTTTTTCCCGATATCGCGCCCGCGCTCATCGTCTCAACGAGCTTGTTGAGAACGTACACCGAGGGCTCCGCCTTGACTATAAAGTAACCGAGCAGCATGCTGATCGGGATAAGAGGTAATCCGTTCAAATATCCCGCGAGGCTCGTGCCGATCGCCGTTCCGGTAGGAACGAAGCCGACGTTTGCACCCGTGAGGAAGACACCGAGTCCAACGAGGACGTAGACGACACCTATCATCATCCTGATGATCTGTGCCCTTGTGAAGGGGCGGGCAACGATTTGGAAGAGGACCGCAAATACGATTATGGGCAGAAGCGCCATAAACACCTCGGGCAGATACTCCATAATGCCCTCCGCATAACGGACAACGCCGTCTCTCGTCGTCTCGATAACGACGGTCTCAGCAGACTCGGAGCTGCCGCCCTCCGCACCGACGATGATACCGAGGATCATCACCGATATGATAGGACCGATACTGCAGAGTCCCGTGATACCGAAGGAATCGTCGCGGCTGTCGGAGCTCGTCTTCGCCGCCGAAACGCCCGCACCGATAGACATGATAAAGGGAACGGTCATAGGACCGGTGGTTACTCCGCCCGAATCAAAGGCGAGCGTTTTGAAGCCATCGGGCAGGAAGAAGGAAAGGATAAACGCCATAGCGTAGAATCCGATCATTATGTATTTGAGATTCCAGCCGAACACGATGCGCAATACGGCGATCATAAGGAATACGCCGACGCCAACCGACACCGTCAGAATCAGAACGAGATTTTCCATACCGGCGACCTGCTCTGCGAGTATCTGCAGATCGGGTTCGGATATCGTAACGAGAATACCGATAATGAAGCCGACGAGAGCGATCAGCCATATCTTTCCGCTCGAGGCAACCGTTTTACCGAGCTTCTCACCGAGCTGCTGCATCGACATCTCGGCGCCCGCAGTAAAGAGACTCATTCCGAAGACGAGGAACACGACGCCGATAAGAAAGAGTATCATATCTCCAGATGGCATCGGTACGATCGTCATACTGAGAGCCAAGACTATAAGCGCTATCGGCAATACCGACTTCAGCGACTCCATAACTTTGTCTTTAATTAAATTCACAGTACACCGCCTTAATAGTTTTACATCAACATTATATCACGAAAAAATGAATTAATCCACCGATTTATGTAAATCTTTTACATATTTTAACTAGGGAATATAAGATCACACAGCGCTTTCCGAAAAAAAGATATCCGGAAAGCCGAGGCGCAACCGATCGGCGCCCTGAAAAAGCGCGACAAAGGGCAGATAAATCCCGCGTTTTTGCGACACGTCCCCCGACCTACGGCCAAAACGCGCATTTCTGATCGCAACAAAGACACGTCGGGCAAACGGCTTCACCGCCTACGGTCTCGAATAGCTTTCCGCCGTCTCTCGGATAAGAGCCGCCGTCGAGGTGAGCTCGGCATAGAATTCACGCGCACTGACACGCAATCCGCCGACGCCTAGAATTATCAGCTGCTCCTGCATATCCGAGGTGACGACCCTGACGGTATGCTCGTCGGCGATCTCGTGAGTGGTCTTCTCGATATACGCGTCAGCCGTCTGCGATTCCTTCGTATAGACGACGGTTACGCTTCCTATCTGCTCAACGCTTCCCTCACCTCCGTGGCGCTTGTAGGCATCGAAAACGACTATAACGCGACAGCGCTTGAACGCCGCGTAATCACACATCATACGCACCAGCACGTCGCGCGCTCTGGAAACGTCGGCATCCGCCATTTTTCTCAGCTCGTCTATTGCAAAGAGGAAGTTATACGCATCGATTATCACGTAGTCCTCGCCTCTTGGCCGAAGCTTTGTCGGACGCGGGCGTTTTTCTTCATTTTTAGCCGAATTCACGACACGTTCAGCCACTCGGCGCTCTTTTATCTTGCCGTAGGTGGACTCGAATATGCGCATCAGCTCCTTATCCTCCTCGATCGTACCGCGATAGTCGATCTTGGTCGGAATTTTTAACACGGGTCCGTCGTTTACGGTATTTTTAGCCACTCCCTGCGGCGTGAGGTGCATAAGCTCGTCTGCCTCGTCCCACGGAACGTAATAGCCGGCACCCGCCTTACAGAATACCGAGCCGGCGGGGTTGCGCTCGTCGGTCACGGGATCGTATCCGCTGTGTGCAATGACCTGCTCCGCATTATGAGCGGGTGCATAAGCACCAACGGTAAGCGTAAGCCTGCCCTCGCCTCTCGTATATGCGCGCACCAGAGAGGCGTAGGAGCGCATTGTGACGACGGGGCAGTTGCCCTCCAGTATTGCCGTGTCGCCGTCGAATTCCGGCGGCTCGCATACTCCGCACATAGTCGTTATATCGTTCATAGCTCTGCCGAGCATATCGCGCGGCAGCTCAAGTCTGAAATCAAAGGTAGGCTCGAGCAGGACCGATTCCGCCTTCATAAGTCCCTGCCTCACCGCGCGATAGGTAGCCTGTCTGAAATCACCGCCCTCAGTATGCTTCTGATGCGCGCGACCCGCGGTAAGAGTAATTTTAACGTCGGTGAGCGGAGCTCCGACAAGCACGCCGCGGTGTACACGCTCCTCAAGATGCGTAATGACCAGCCTTTGCCAATTGAGTGCAAGCGTGTCGATCGGGCATTCGGTCGCAGTTATGATACCGGAGCCCTCCGGAAGCGGATCGATGCGCAGATGCACCTCGGAATAGTGTCTGAGCGGCTCAAAATGTCCCGCGCCGTAGGTGCATTCCGCAACCGTCTCTTTATATAGCACAGCTCCCTCATCAAAGGTGACGTCGAGTCCGAATCGGTCGTGTATCAATCTCGTGAGCACCTCAAGCTGTATCTCGCCCATCAGTCGCACGCGTATCTCGTGAGTCTCGGGCGTGTAGGTGAGAGCGAGGGAGGGATCCTCCTCCGTGAGGACGAGCAGACGCATATAGGTCTCGTAGGGGCTCGTGCCCTTTGGCAGGATCAATCTGTAATCGAGTACAGGTGTAAGAAGAGGAGTATCGTTAGGCTCAAATCCGATGCCCGAGCCTACACGTGTCTCATTTGGGCCAAGCACAGCGCAGACGACGCCCGCGCCTACGGCACCCGTAGAGCGGTATTTCTCGCCGGAGTAGACCCTTATCTCCTCGATCTTTTCCTCGACCGTCTCGCCGAGCTTGTTTTTCAGTCTTATGACGTCCTTGTTTTTGAGAGTGCCTCCCGTAACCTTGAGATAAGTCAATCGCTTTCCCTGCACGTCGCGCGAGATCTTGTAGACCACGGCGCCAAGCATTGAGTCGGTGTAGGACGGCTGATCGGTATATTTATCAATGGCGGCGAGCAGCTCCGTAACACCCTTATGCTTCAGGGCAGAGCCGAAGAAGCAAGGGAATACGCGCCGCTTGCCAATAGCTTTCTTTATCAAGGGAAGAGATACCGTATCGGTATCAAAATACTCCTCCATCATCGCCTCGTCACCTGCCGCAACATTCTCAAAAAACTCAGGGGCGGTGTCGGAGGAAAAATCAACGCACCTCGGCGATAGCACGCAGGCGAGCTCCTCGAGCAGCTGCTTTCGGTTTCGCTCGGCAATGTCGGTCTTGTTTACAAAAATAAAAGTAGGAATATGCCTCGATGCGAGCAGATTCCATAGCGTCTTGGTATGTGCGGTAACGCCGTCGGCGGCGCTGATGACGAGTATCGCGTAGTCCTGGACCGACAGAGCACGCTCCGCCTCGCATGAGAAGTCCACGTGACCGGGTGTGTCTATCAGCGTCATATAGGTGTCGCCGAATTCGAGCACCGCCTGCTTTGAAAAGATCGTGATGCCGCGTTCACGCTCGAGGGCGTGATTGTCGAGATAGGCATCGCGCCGATCGACCCGCCCGAGCTTATCTATCGCGCCGGAGGCATAGAGGAAGCCCTCGGACAGCGTCGTCTTACCAGCATCAACGTGAGCTAAAATTCCCACGACTATTCTTTTCATATAGGCTTCCTCCTCCCGTATTTTTTTGATAATATGACTAGTTTAGTTTACAAATAACGGATTTTAATACAGTTTCTTAACAAATCGCAGAATTTCGCAGCTTATATTTTCTCGATCGGGATCGCCGATCGCAGCAACCTCCGTCGCGCCGCTTGGGTCGGTATTTTCAACCGTGAAATTCGAGTTATTAACACGCTCCATACAGCGCGAGAGCATGGCGACGCTCCGCGCATTTTCGCGCATGACCGAGCCGTACACTCGCACGAGACCTATCTCGCGTGCCGCTTCGAAGGAAAGTGCGAGAAGCCTTTTTCCAAGACCCCTGCCCTGCCACTCCGGCAAAAGCCGTATTGCAACCTCGGCGCCGCCCGAAAGATCAAAGGCGTGAAGCACCGCCTCACCGATATACTCACCGTTGAGGCGCGCCGACATAGTCATGGCAGTGCCCATCGCGAGCTCGGTGACTGCGGTATCGTAAAAATACGTCTCCTCTACCGCCTCGACATCCTCGCGGAAGTCGTAACCCCAATATTCATTGACCTCATCAGAGGTATAGAGCCGCTCCATATCGGCAGCCTCATCCTCTCTCACTCCCGAGAGCTCAAGGTCAAAATCTCGGACACAGGGTGCCTCGGACACGAGCGCACACTCGCTCAAGATCTCGGCGCGGTACAGCTCTCCGTCGGGATCCGAGGCATCGAGAGTCATATGTCTGTATCTAGATACGAGCGCACAAAGCTCATCTTTTGGGATATCGGTAACCGTGAGAGATAGCTCCTCCTTCACCGCATAGGCGCGGATCGCATCGAGCGCTGACACCGTATCGGCGCTATCGGATAGCGGTATCGGGTAGACGAAGCTATATCTGCCCATATCGAATATTCGTACCAGAATACATCCGCCAAAAGAGGTTATGCCCACACCCGTGTCAAATTCTTCATCGGTCATCTCAAGAAATGAGTCGACTATCTCGGTTACGTATCCGACGTCAGAGGCGCCCGTCCTATCGAGAAGATGCGCGAGTATTTCATCGCGCGCACCTTCATACAGTTCCATAAAGGATATCACTTATTTCCCTTCCTTTCGCTATCCACGCCCGCGCGCTTTATCTTGAGCTCGAGCACCGTGGTGAAGCTATCGCCGACCATTCCGTAGCTGAACTCATGTGCGACAAATCTCGCTAGTCTTTTGCAGGTCTTGAGTCCTATTCCGTTGCTTTCAGCCTTGGACGTGTCGCAAATCGGGGTATTTGAGCAGGTAAATCTGAGTATATCTCCATCGAGCGTCATAGATATATGCACCTCTTTTTCCAGGTCGGCATACTTATATAGATTCGAGAAGATATTATCGATTATTCGCATAAGATTAGGTGCATCGGTGAGGATCACATCCTCTTCTCCGAGGCTGTCGAGCTCGGTCTCATAGCCGAGCTTATATCCGTTCTCACTCATAAGGAGCATATGCTCCGCGAGAAGCTGGTCAAGCAGCATTCGCGCATTGTATTCCTCGAGATCTATTCCCTCCTCGGTGTTACCGAAGGCGAGAGAGTTTCTGAACATATCGTCGGATATCTGCTTGAGTCTCAGCGCGGTTCTCTCGGAAGCATCGATATAGCTCTCCATAACGCCGCCGTCCTCTGCCTCACCACGCATCATCTCGAGGTAGCCGAGAAGCACCGTCAGAGGCGTTCTGATATCGTGCGACATTGCCGTAATCAGCTCGGTGTTTGCATCTCTTGCCTCGCGCTCCTTCTCGAGGTTGTAAAGTATCGACCTTCTCATATTCTCGATGTTTACCGAGAGCTTCGAGATCTCGTCGTATCCACCGGCAATGATCACGTGATCCATATCACCGCGAGCGACCACGTTCACGTCGGACTCGAGGCGCTTGATGCGGGAGATGATCTTTCGGAAATAGTTTAACAGTATGATCGCAAGCACGAGCATCGCCGTAACGATGCAGGCGATATTGCTTATATCATAATAGAGATATTCCGTGAATTCGGCAAGAGAAGCGAAAAGCGTACCGTCATCGAGCTCGATCGGATAGAGGTCGTTCTCCTCTGCGTATTTAAAGAGCTCCTCTCGTGTCGGGTAGTCGACCGTAATACCCGATCCGCCAATCGTTCCGCCGCTCTCATTTTCCTGCTCGTTTTCCTTACCGTCCGAAGATCCGCCGTCCTCACCGTCGGTCGAGCCGTCAGAACCAGTATTCGTGCCGCCGTCGCTTTCGTCGGAGCCATCTGTCGAGCCGTCCGAGCCGCTGCCGGAGTCATTGCCGCCGTCGGTCTCGCCGCCGCTGCCGCTATCCGATCCGTCACCCGTTCCGTCTCCGTCATCTGTTCCGTTCTCCCCATTCTCGTCGTCCTCCGAGTCCTCAGGCGGAGGCTCAGGCTTCGTATCCGACGTGAAGAAGAGCTCGTCGTCCTTGTATATCAGAAGATACACGTACTTGTTCTGCTGAGCCCATCTGGCGAGAGCGTTGGTATTCTCCGACGAAAGACCGTTAGAGGTAACGTAGCTCTGCAGATCTCTTATATATTGCTCCTCGCGCTCTGTTCTGTTATCCTCAGAGGTGTAGTAGTTCGCGATGTAATAGTTCGCACAAGAGTGCAAAATAACGTACGTGGCACCCGCGAAAAAGATTCCGAGAACGATCACCCAGAACAGCTTGAGATATAGCGAGTTGAATTTCTCGCGCAGCTTATTCTTTACTCTAATCAACCTGGTATCCCTTTCCCCATACCGTCCTTATCAGCTTCGGCGCCGAGGGATTGTCCTCGAGCTTGCGACGAAGATTCAGGACGTGTACGGTGATAGTATTATTTGATGATGGCAGCGACATCTCGCCCCAAACGCCCTCGTATAGCTCCGCAGGGCTTACTACGCGGCCGCGGTTGCGCGCAAGGTACATCAGCACCTCGAGCTCCTTATCACGCACGTCGACGTAAGAGCCGTTCTTCATGACCTCGCGCCTCTCGGGCAGGAGCAGAACGCCGCCGTAGAGCTTGATCGCGTCGCCGACCGACTCCGCCTTTGCGCTGTAGCTGTTGTATCTGCGGGTCAGAGCGTCGACCTTCATAAGTAATTCTTTAGATGAGAAGGGCTTGACGAGGTAGTCGTCGCCGCCGCCCGAGTACGCCTCCTCCTTGTCGCTCTCGAGTGACTTCGCGGTGAGGAAGAGGATCGGTACGGCTGAAAACTCGCGTATCGCGCTCGTCGCCTCGATACCCGTCATCACAGGCATCATTATATCCATTATGCAGAGGTCGATCCCCGCATTATCACGCACAGCCTCGACAGCCGATCTGCCGTCGGTCGCCTCCAGCACCTCGTGCGACGCATTCTCGAGCAGCAGCCGCAGAACGGTGCGTATCTCGGACTCGTCATCAACAATAAGAATTCTCATTTTTGAAGCCTCCCAAAAAATCACGCGGAGCAAAACTCCATTACTATCCATCATAATTATACCACAGCGGAAAGCATATTTCAATAAAAAATATAAAGAGTTATTAATTTTTAATTATTACGCGAAAGCATCGCTTGCCTATTTATGCTGCGTTTGTTACGTATGCAGGTGAAAAACTGCAATCCTGTGCACATTTTTCAAAAGTTTCCTTGTACGCCACAGCCCCCGCATATGCTTCAATACCCAAATAAATGTAAAATATTATTTACAAAACACGCATATTTAACATCAGAATATTCAAGTGTACATTTTATACCGCGCAAAAAATAAGACGGAGGTGAAGATCACCTCCGCCCGTTTTGGGGAGAGCATTAAACCTTTAAGCCGCAAGACTTAAATCTCGTCGTCCTTACCCGTATCGATATAGAGGATAATATCCTCTCCGATCCCGGGAATCTCGTCTCTTTCCACGAGACCCGTGGTTGTGTATCTGCACTTAGAGCATTTCGCGCCCGTTGCCGTGGTGACCATACTATGCGGTTGCATAGTAGATGCTCCGCAGGCGCAGTATGCCTTGTGCTGAAGTCCGTACGACGTATGGTAGGAATACGAATTCGTATAGCTGTGCGTATGCGTGGGACAGGATATAGCGAAAGTGAAATCTCCCGTCCGCTCCCACTGTGCTCCGCTCACTCTGATATAGACCATCTCGCCCATCGTCATAGCAAGGCTTATTGAGAAATTACTTCCCTCTCCGCTATCATCGTCATACGCCAGTATGTTCTCTGTCGAGGTTCCCGTCACTATGCTGCTGAATACCTCGCCGTATGTATCAGTCGTGCCCGTTGTCGAAAATACGTATGTTCCGTCGAGAGGACAAACGAACTTGTACCAGTAACACTCTCCGACATCAAGAGTACCCGATGCAGTTCCGTCGTAATACAGCCTTGGTATTGTGGGCATCGGGAGCTGTGTCCATCCTCCTTCATATTCTGTAGCAGGAGAATTGTTATCGTATATAGTTATTGTTACGTAGATGTTCGTTTGAAGATTTAACAGCGTTTCCCAAAGTTCCTCCGATATAGTGTAATCAGCCATTTTTGATGATTCTCTCGGGAGGAAAAGTTCAGTTTGAGCAATTAACGTAAGGTTTGAATTGTAAAAGTGTAGTTGATATTTAATATCCTGAACATAATTACTATAATTATCATAGCGTATTACATTTATGGTTGGCGCAATTAATGTGTCTAAAGGATCTGTACGAACCAAAGGCACTACTGAACCATTTCTCAAAATCCGACAATATGCCTTGAACTCTTCATTTGTTATAGCACTACAAAAACAATCGTCAAAAGCATCATAATTTTTCGCTTCGCTTGAAACAATATAATTCCACAATCTTTCTTGAGATATAGACAATAAATCCTCTGGTTCAGCCGAGTTATACTCATCAATTATGTCGTAGAGTACGTTTGCAACCATCAGTTCACAACCTTCTGTGCTTTGACCACAAGATTCTAGATTAGCGTGTGTATTTCCATACGTAGTGTACGAACCATCCCCAACCGTATATACGGAGTTTAAATGTGTATATTCCTCAGCCATTTGCATTTGTGCTGCAATGGAAAAGTATGTAGCAAAGCCCTCTGCCCAAGCAAGTGCCATGCCATGTTCTTTGCACTCGGTTTCCGGAAAACGAGAAGGATTTGATTTCAAAATACAATTAACATCACAAGAAAATGAAGAACCCTCCTTAAAGTGGGACGCATAATGCTCTATCATATCATTACCTGTATGTCCACCACCTAGAGAAGCTGTAATTCCTTCGTGGTGCTCTATATGATGACCATATTCGTGCATAATTACATCCCACGAACTATAAGTATCGAGTTTTAACTCGTCTTCATAATCATCCTCGGATAACGATGGAAGCGTAGGTCCAAGAATGTAAATAGTATTTAATTCATTACGATAAAAACAGTTTTGTCTTTCTTCATCATGTGGATAAACGACCTGAACATCGGCGCTATCCTCTCCAATCATGGATTCATAATACTCCGCGGCAATCACTATTGCCTGCGAAATCTGCAAAGCTTGTGCAAACATATCATTGTTGCCATTTTCATCAACCATTTCGTATACTCTTGATACAATATGCGGTGAATTTCCTATCGGTAGATTCTCGTAGTAACCCAAATCATCATAATAGTCAGATCCATTACTTCTCTTTACTACGAAATCCCTACCGACAGGCATGATTCTAACAATAACGTCGAATCCATCTGACTCACTGGTGTTCTCAAATTCAAAACTATACTCTCCATTTTCATCTGTATAAGTATATTCAATAAGACTTATCGGTCCGTCGCTGCCAACTCGATCATACAGCTCAACAAGAATACCTTGTAACGGATGCAGTTCTCCGAAGAACTCGTCACGCCATTGAAACATACCGGAAACATAAGATTTGGTATTGTTTGAATTCGTCACATCTGCACTTTTATTTTCAGCGGATACTACTATTGAATTTGAGACTTCGTTAGATGATGCCCTATCGTATAAAAGATTATAATATTTCTGCGAATCAGTATTTTCAAGATAGTACATATACGTTCTTTCCGCTTCTGCATAAGAATAACTATCTAGGAATATCATTTCATCGAAAACAACACCGTAAACCGTAGCAATAACCACTGTGCCAGCTTTAGTTTCTATATCAATACGTAAGTTTGCATTAATTACGGTTTTGTCATACAACACCGTGAAAACAATCTGTTTGTTTGTAATTAAAAAATCGCTTATTAGTTGAAAGCCTTCGCCCTCAAACGTTACCGACTCGATAGAACTGTTAACTTGCGTATATGCAATTAAAGTTATCTCCTCATTTACAGCATAATGATCTGCATCTAAATGAATAGTAGCGTGTTCATATAAATCTACGCCATTTTCGCCATCACCAACTACGTTTACATTTTTCGTTGCTTTTGCATCTACAGATGTCATGATTAATAATGCAGTACCCAAACACACCATAACAAGCAGCACTATCACTTTTTTCATTCTTAGACCTCCTATACTTACAATCCTACACATTTATTTTAAACTCATAAAAATACTCTGAAACATTTTGTATAGCTAGCTTCTTTTCAATAAAACTGTATTTTGTTGATAATACCTTCTTAGTTATCTTTTTGTTTTCGAGTACGGCAAGTGCCGCCTCGTATCTTTCGTCACTGAGCTCAGTTGCATCACGAACCATATCAATCACCATTTTAGCACACGCCACTTGGGATTCGGTATCGTTTCTTCTGAACAAATCAAAAAACTTAAGATATTCATCCGACATCAGAAACTCTTCGCTTATTTCTATCTGTGCAGAAAGCTTATATGACGTATAATTTATGCGCTTGAGTGCACCCTCTTCAAATACGGCATCGATATTGACCGCACCGCTGACCGAACGCAGGCGATACATAGCAACGTATTCATACAAAGTTACCTCTCCGTTTGCATATCTTCGATCCATCACTTTGTTAAATAGATCATAGGCAGCAACCTTATCGTGGTACACAAGGGACAAATCTCTTGCGTCATAAGCATTTGGTGCTAGCATCACACCTTGACTGTCGGTCATAAACAGTACTCTGTAACATGCCGTATGACCGTCGGTATCCTTACTGTATGGTCTTTGATCCTTCTCAAACCACTCAGACACCTCAGAGAGAGAAAAATCCACGTAAAAATTCAGAGAATCGATATACGGAGCCTCTGCGATCGGCTTCAAGGTAAAGGTAAATGCTTGAACGTACTTTTCTCCGCCGTAATCATAAGGGCTACCCTCTGTTCGCGGAGCATAATCTTCTACAATATACTGGTTCTCACCAATTATCTCAAAATATTCACTTTCTCCAATTGTCACCGTGAGCGGACCGTTTCTTACTTCAGAGCCGGTTGGACGAATACTAAGTGTTACAGTAAACGTTTCTCCAAAAGCGCACTCGACTGCTGATAAAGAAAATTCAAATGCCATAAAAGGGAGCGGACTCAACATACCCGATGCCCCCCCGGAACCTCCACCTCCGATCTGTTCTCCGCCTGTCGAGTCCCCTTCACCTGCGTCTCCCACATCACCTGCACTCTGTCCGTCGCCGTCAACCGTATAGCCGCCGTCACCCACAAGCTTCACCGCCCCAAGCACCGCGCCGCTTATGACAAGAACGCCGAGAAACAGCGCTAAAACGCGCTTTAGTACAGGGGCGTGTCGAGTTTTTTTATGTTCTTCGGGCAGGCTAAGCCTTTTTTCTATGCGGGAAAAATCGGGAGATACGTCGGCGCTGTTATAAATTATTTCTTCGACTATATTGCGCTTCATTGTATATTCCTCCAATACTTTCTGATTCGTTTTATTGCTCTGTAATAGCGCGCGATGACTGTGTTTTTAGGCATTTTCATTCGCTCGGATATCTCGGCGAAGCTCTCGCACATCACAGCGCGTGCTACAATTATATCGACGTCGGACGAGGGGAGATATCGGCGTAGCTTGCCGACCACCTCGGCGTAGGAGCATGAGGCGAGCACGCTCTCCTCGACCGAGACACTATCGGTATGTATCTCGCCGTAGGAATCACCTAACGCTGTGCGATTGCTCTCGCGTGCGAGATAGTCTGCGGCTTTGTTCTTCGCCGCCACAGTAAGATAGTACTTTACGTCGTCGATCGATTTGACGTAAAGCAGAGTCTCGAAGAAGGATACGAAAACGTCCTCCGTAACGTCCTCGGCTGCGTGCGTATCACGCACGTACCTCGACACGATGAAGTAGACGAGACGCACGTAGCTATCGTACACCTCGGCAAACGTCTCGCGTATCCGCTCTCGGTCACCCGAGCGAACTGCGCGCATTATTCTTTTTTCACTCATACGTGACCACCCACCTTTCCGTCGTCTATATAATAAAACGGTTGAAGCCCCGAAATATTTGCACTTTTCAGAAAATTTTTTCGAATTTTTTTATTTAAGTATACCACACCGATCTGTAAGTTGTCAAATGACGGCAAAAAGCGCACCCCAAAAGAGTGGGATGCGCGCCGCAAAAGACAAAAGGAGTGAACCGCGGTTCACTCCTTTTATTATAGATCTATTAATTAATAGTTCTCTTTTCTTACCTCGAAGTAGCTCTGAGGATGAGCGCAAACGGGGCAAGCGCCGGGAGCCTTGGTGCCCATTACGAGGTGACCGCAGTTGCGGCACTCCCACATAGTCATTTCGCTCTTCTCGAAGACCTTCTTCATCTCAACGTTAGAGAGAAGCTTTCTGTATCTCTCCTCGTGAGCCTTCTCGATAGCTGCTACCATTCTGAACTGAACTGCAAGAGCCTTGAAGCCCTCTGCCTCTGCCTCCTTTGCGAAGGTGTCGTACATATCGGTCCACTCGTAGTTCTCGCCCTCTGCTGCTGCAAGAAGGTTAGCTGCGGTGTCGCCGAGTCCGCCGAGAGCCTTGAACCAAAGCTTAGCGTGCTCCTTCTCGTTGTTTGCGGTCTCCTCGAAGATAGCCGCGATCTGCTCGTAGCCCTCCTTCTTTGCAACAGATGCAAAGTAGGTGTACTTGTTTCTTGCCTGGGACTCGCCTGCGAAAGCGGTCATGAGATTCTGTTCTGTCTTGGTGCCCTTAAGATCCATTTTGTAATTCTCCTTAAAATAAATGTTTTTTAAATTTTTACCTGAATAATTGCTCGTTATTCGCCCGCGGCAGATTTTTCTAAGCATGCGGGACAGGTGTAACGCACCTTCAGCTCATAGGAGTCAATGTCCGTACCGGCGGCGTCCTTCAGTGCGGCGTCAAGTTGCGGTATCTCGAAGTCGAGTATCTCGTGACATACCGAGCAGAAGAGATGCCCGTGTGGCTTGTATGCTCTGTCGTATCTGTCCGAGCCGTCCTCAGCGGTGATGCGCCGTATCATACGGTCGCGCTCGAGCGCGTGAAGATTGTTGTAGACCGTGGCACGCGACATTCCCTTCATACGCTCCTTGGCGAGGATATATATCTCCTCTGCCGTATAGTGCTTTCGCACCGAGTGTATGATCTCAAGTATAGTCGCTCTCTGTCTGGTCATCGTTCCTCCATAATAATTTGATGAGTTTTAGACTCATTCTAAATTTATTATACAGGATCTTTTATGATTTGTCAATAGGTTTTTTAAATTTTTTTAGAATAATTCTAAATTTATTTTTGCTATTTTAAAGCAGATCGGTATCGGCTAAACCGCGGGGCGCTCTGCAAGACAACGTGCAAGGATGATGGAGCGAGCGACGAGGAAGTCGATATTCTCTTCATTATATATAACGTCGCGCGAGGTGTGTATTCGGTTCATATAAAGAACGCCTGCAAAACCGCGCTTTAGTGCCGCAACGCCGACACCGCACTTAAAGCAAGCTTGGTCCGATGGGTAGAATACGCCGCGCGTCGCAACGTCGACGCTATACTTAGCGTCGGGGGTAAAGCACTCGCGGAGCAAATCGGCATAGCCCGCGGCGCCCTTGCCGACAGCGAGTAGAATATTATCGCCGTCGGATACGCAGTCAAAGTTGACGACGAGCTTACCGTGGATCGCGACGCGGTGCTTTTTCGAGAAGGACTTTGAGCCGACGAGACCTATCTCCTCCTGATCAAAGAATACGAAGGCTACGCTATCCCGCAGCTCGGGCGGAAGCTCCGACATTATCACAAGAAGCGTCGTTACACCACTTGTGTTATCGTTCGCGGTATGCTTGTTCGCAGGTCCGAACATCACGAGCAGACATACGGCGATCACCGTACCGAACATGATGGCGGATACGAGAATAGCAACGTCCATATCGGGAAAGGCGAGAAGTGCCACCGTACCTATTACCGTAGACAAGAGCGAGCCTATCAGCACCGCCGCGCCGTATATGACCGTCATGAGAATTATCTGATACAATACGTATATCGGTATAGATCTGGGGGTTATGAAGTTCGGCATCGGAAGCCTCGGTGCCGTATCGTAGTGCGCGGTATACACCACTCTTGCTCGGTTGAGATCACCGACGACTATATTTCGCACGCCAAGCGGACCGCGCTCAACGCGCATAGGATAACCCATCTCACCAATGCGAGCACTCGCATATTCTATAAACGCGCTCTTTTGCTTTTTGGTCTTTCTAACCTGATATTTTTCCAGTATCTCGGCAGCAGTTTTTTTCATAAAGCACCTCCCGTTGCCACTAAATCTATTTTAGCAAAGCGGCGTGAAAATGTCAATACCTTTTTGTCACGGTCGCATATCGCCCATCTCACCGCGCCGTATAATAAGAAATACTCATCACGTTTTTCGCGGAGCGCCGCTTTTGAATTTAATCCGCTACATACAATTAAAACCGATATTTTGTAAACTATAATTGTCATTTACGACAAAAACCGCCATACCTAACGGTACAGCGGTTATGTAAAATATTATCACTCATCACACATCGGCATACGCCATTTCCATAATGCGCGTGAGGGCGCGCGCAACGTCTATTCCAGAGCCCAGAGGAGTCTCGCCCTTAGCAAACCGAGCTATGGGAAGCTCCTCGGTCGGTAACGTCTCTACCTCAACCAGCTCTCCCGCGGTGTCGACGCTGCTCTTTTTCACAGACTCGCGCTCCATCACGGCATAGCCGCGCTCACCGTGTATTTCGAAGATCATCGATCCCTTATCGGTGACGAATCCGGTCTCGTTCACTGCAATAGCACCACTCTCGTAGATAAGGGTAGTTACCGCGTTATCCTCTACTCCGTCGCGATTCTTCTTCAACACCGACTCGGAGTCGCAGAAGCGGGTAAACGCAGATCGAGCTGAGACGGGCTCGCCGAGAATAGAGTGGATCATATACATACCGTGTGCGCCGAGATCGATCATCGCACCGCCTCCGCACGCATCTCTGTCATAGAAGTGGGGAGGCAGCCAATCGTTCACACTGCCGGAGTGGGCGTTGCGGTATCTTACGTAGCTTATCCTGCCGAGCTCTCCGCTGTCAGCTATCTGCTTCACAGTCTTCGCCGCGCCGAAAAACTTATGTGGGCATGAGATAACGAAGCGCACGTTGTTCCTCTGTACTGCCGCCTCTATCTCTGCACAATCGGCGTCGGTCAGAGCCAGCACCTTTTCTGTGAAGATATCCTTACCTGCGTTTGCGATAGCTACGATATCCTCCTTGTGACGGTTGGTCGCGGAGCAAACTATAACCGCATCGGCATCGGATAACAGAAGCTCTTCTGCGGTGGCAAATCTACGTACTTGCGGGCACTTCTCGAGAAACGCCGCGGCAAGTCCGTCGTCGCCTTCAAAAAAGCCTATCACCTCGGCGTATTGCATAGCCACCTTCACGTATCCCGGGGCGTGAACGTGCCACGCGCCAAAGAGCGCTATCTTCATCAGAAATATACCGCCTTTCCGGTTTTGGAGGACTCGTAGATTGCCTCAAGTATCTCGGACACGACGAGCGCCTGCTTCGGGAGCACTACGGGGTCGGTATCATTTACAATAGACTTTATCCATCTGTATGCCTCGGTCTCGGCGGGATTGGAGGACACGCCCTCGTAGAAGGCTACGCCACCCGCGGAGGTGTCGACGTCGGTGATGATCTGGCGGTCGTACTCGACCTTGTTGATGCGGAGAAGATCGTTTTTGATCTCGAGTCCTGCACGGCTGCCGCAGAGAGTACAGCTACCCTCGCGAATAGGCTCGGATACGTTCAGCGCCCAGCTGGTCTCGAGCATGATCGTCGCGCCGTTTTTCATACGGATAAAGGCACACGCCGCCTCCTCGAGCGGTGTGGTGCTGACACCGTTATCGCCCCAGGGGTTACCTGCCTCGGGGTGCTCGATCTTCTTATGAGTTTTGCCGATAACCATCTCGGGCTCGTAATTATTCATAAGGTAGAGTGTGAGGTCAAGCGAGTGAGTGGCAATATCTATGATAGGACCGCCGCCCTGCTCCTCCTCGTTGAGGAATACTCCCCAGTTGGGAGTACCGCGACGGCGGATAGCATAACAGTTTACATAGTATATCTCGCCGAGCTCTCCGGAATCTATGCACTGCTTTGCATAGAGGCTCTGCGCCTTATGCCTGTGCTGATAGCCGATAGTCAGCTTCTTACCGGTCTTGACAGCGGCATCGTACATTCTTCTCGCATCTGCGGCTGTCTTTGCCATAGGCTTCTCGCACATAACGTGCTTGCCTGCGTAAAGCGCATCAATCGATATATCTGCGTGCTCCTTGTTTGGAGTACACACGTGTACGACCTCGATCTGGGGATCTGCGAGAAGCTCGCGATAATCAACGTAGTGCTTTGCATCGGGAGTGCCGAAGCGCTCCTTTGCCGCGATCGCGCGATCCTCGATGATGTCGCAAAATGCAACTAATTTGACATTTGGTATTTTCTCAAGTGCGGGCATATGCTTTCGGTTCGCGATGCTTCCGCAGCCTATAATTCCTATTTTAACTATTCTATCCATATCGGTTTCTCCTTTTTTGGGCTATTTGTCGGATAATTATTCCGCAATTTTATTGTAGACTTTTGCGCTTTTGTATGCTATAATAATATTGCGAGAAAATATCATTAATTTGTCAAAAAGGGACGTGATCATTTATGGCAAAGAAAAGTGTATCGATAATCGCTCCTTGCCCACTAGGCAAGGAGGCGGAGTTTTTCCTACAGCTGACACCGGCACGCAGTATAGCCTGCTATGAGAATATACACAGCGTCGTCGAGCTGCTCTACGTGCGCAGCGGAAGCTATTCGGTTGAAATGAATAATACGAGATGCAGTATAGAAAAGGGCGATCTGATACTTTTCTGCTCGAACGTACCGCACTACGCCGTCTCGGGTGACGACGAGGATAACAGCTATTACGTACTGAAGATACCTCCGTCGTTTCTGCTCGAGATGTCGGATTGGGATCAACGCACCGAATACGTCATGCGATTTGCAATAGCGCGCCCCGAAAATAAATGCATATGGCGGCGCGAGGAGCTGGAGGGCAGTCGCATTCTGCACGTGCTCGAGGAGATGATCGAGGAGTACGAGAGGCGTGGCTACGCCTACGAGGTAGCGATAACGCTGAAGCTCAGCGAGCTTCTTTTCGAGATACTGCGAGAAAATCCGATCCGGAGCGAAGTGCATCACCCCGAGGTCGCAAAGCTTATCTACGACGCGATACTCTACGTCGGCGAGCACTATGCAGAGGATATCAGCGAGCGTGAGCTCGCCTCAAGCCTCGGCCTCAGCTACAGTTATTTTTCCCGCACGTTCAAGCAGGTGACAGGTGTGAGCTTCAAGCAGCATCTCAACCGAGAGAGAGTCAACCGCGCCGAGCAGATGCTCGTTATGGGTAAAAAGACAGTCACCGAGGTGGCGGGTGAATGCGGCTACAACACAGTCTCCTACTTCATAAACACATACCGCTCTATCAAAGGGAAAACGCCGTACGATACGATCAGAACTCAGCGAACAAACAACGAAAAGAGCTAGATTTTGTAAATATTAATTGTCATATTACAAAAAAATCACCGTGCAAACGTCGTGCACGGTGATTTTTTATATTTAGTGTTTTTTACTGCTTTACTGCAAGTCCGAGCTTTGCAAGCTCTGCCGCTACAGCATCGGTCACGGGAGTGAGCTCCTGCTTTGTAAGAGTTCTGTCCATCGCAACGAAGGAGAAGCGGAGTGTGATCGCCGATACTCCGTCAGCCGAATAGATGTCCTGTACCTTAACGTCGGAGAGCATCTCGCCTGCGGCGCTCTTTGCAGCCGCGACTACGTCGCCGAATACGATGGCACCGATATCAGCGGTAAAGGTCACGTCGATGTCGATCGCAGGGAACTTCGAGGGTACGGAATACTTAGCCGAGCCGACCTTCACAGTAGCGAATTTTTCGGTGAAGATCTCAAAGAATGCAACGGCACACTTCTTGTCGATATTCTCGAGGACGGTGGGATGAGGCACCGAGAGATATCCGAGCTTTACGCCATCGATGACGATGTCAAAGCTGTTGACGGGATGCTCGAAATCGAAGTCACACTCTGCCGATACGAACTCCGGCGCTCTGTGGAGAATATCCGAGCAGAGCTCTGCTACAGCGTCTCTGGCACGAAGGAAGAGAGTCTCCTCATCGGTGCTCTTTGAGAAGAATGCGGCACCGAGCTTGTTCTGCTCGTCGCACATGCCGTCCTCACGAAGACCGCAAACGGTGTGACCGATCTCGAAGATACCGAAATCGTCCGCATATGCGCGGTTATCCTTAACAAAGGAAAGAAGCGTCGGGATCATAGATACGCGAAGTATCGCGTGATCGGGAGTCTGCGCGTTGATGATGCGCACGTTATCGGGAGTCTCAATGCCGAGCTCACGGTTTTTCTGGATATCCGACCAGATGTAGGAGTGCACCTCGTGCATACGGAAGCTCTTCACGAGCAGATCCTTCATTCTGTCCTCGTCGGACTTGAGTATTTCCTTACGCACCGGGAGAAGCGGGCTCTCTGCGGTGAAGATCTCAAAGTTATCATAGCCGTAGATACGGGTGATCTCCTCTATGATATCAGCCTTGATGGTGACGTCCTTCGTAGCTCTCCACGAGGGTACTACTACAGTGAACTTGTCGCCTCTCTTAGTAACCTTAAAGCCAAGCGAAGTGAGGGTCGTAACTATTCTCTCAACCGAGATGTCTATACCCGTGTAACGATCTACGTACTTTTTATCAAATTTCAGCGTGATCGTGGGATAACGTCTTACGTATGCGTCAGAGTATGCGGAGATCACTCTCGCACCCTCGTCACACTCGGAGAGGATATAGAGAAGTCTCTCGGTTGCGGCACGGCAGAGCTCGGGATCGAGCATCTTCTCGTATCTCATAGAAGCGTCGGTTCTGAGACCGAGACGCGTCGTGGTCTTGCGCACAGACACACCGTCAAAGGTTGCGGACTCGAGAAGGAGCGAGGTGGTATCGTCCTCGATCTTCGATGCGTCGCCGCCCATAACACCCGCAATTGCAACGGGCACGTCACCCGAGGTGATCATCAGCATATTCTCATCAATATTTCTCTCAATACCGTCGAGAGTTGCAAACTTAAGTCCTGCAGGGAATGTCTGCACCTCAATCTTATCTACCTTGGCGTTGTCAAAGGCGTGCATGGGCTGACCGAGCTCCATCATCACGTAGTTTGTGAGATCGGCAAGGAAGTTGATAGCACGCGAGCCGCAGTAGTAGAGACGTATTCTCATATTTATGGGGCTCACCTTGCGCGTTACGTTCTCAACCTTGATAGCCGAGTAGCGATATACGAGGTCTGTAGCCTTTACGTCGATCTCAACACCGGGGAGCGCATCAAACTGTGACACGTCAAGCGACTTCGGCGCCTTGAGCTCTCTGCCGGTGATGGTAGCGAACTCGCGCGCCATGCCGTAATGGCTCCAGAGGTCGGGGCGGTTGGTGAGCGACTTGTTATCTACCTCGAAGATGATGTCGTCGATGTCGTATATCTCTTTTACGTCTGTGCCGAGAGCTACGTCCTCGAATATCTCCATAATACCGGAATGATCGTCGGATATGCCAAGCTCCGCCTCGGAGCAGCACATACCGTAGGAGGTATATCCTGCGAGCTTGCGGGGAGCGATGGTGATCTCGCCTACCTGTCCGCCGACGGTAGCGAGCGCGACCTTCATACCCTCGCGCACGTTGGGTGCACCGCAGACGATGTCTACGACCTCGTCACCCTTGTCAACCTTGAGAAGATGAAGTTTCTTCGAGTCGGGGTGATTTTCAACGGAAAGGATCTTTGCGACAACGATACCGCTGATGTCGCTTCCCTTCTCTATAATATCCTCCACCTCTGCGGTGGAAAGCGTAAAGTTGCGAATAAGAGCCTTCTTATCAAGTCCCGAGAGGTCAACGAAATCTCCTATCCAATTCATAGATAAAAACATATTACTTACCTCCCTTTCCTTAGATAGACTTGAACTGTGCGAGTGATTTAAGGCTACCGCTGTTGAAATCGCGAATATCCTTAACGCCGTACTTCATCATAGCAAGACGTGTGAGACCGAGACCAAAGGCAAAGCCCGAATACTTCTCGGTATCGATGCCGCCCTCTCGGAGCACGTTGGGGTGGATCATACCGCAGGGACAGAGCTCGAGCCAGCCGGAATTCTTACAGGAGGGACATCCCTCTCCGCCGCAGATCTCACAGTTTATATCAAGCTCGAAGCCGGGCTCGACGAAGGGGAAGAAGCCGGGACGGAGTCTGACCTTAACGTCTCTCTTGAACACCTCGGAGAGCATCGTCTTCATAAAGTAGATGAGGTTGGAGATCGAGATATCCTCGTCGATCATCATACCCTCCATCTGGAAGAAGGTATTCTCGTGGCAGGCGTCGGTCGACTCGTTTCTGAAGCAACGGCCGGGGAAGATGGCACGAAGAGGTGCGCCGTACTTCTTCATGATATGGTTCTGCGCCGCAGATGTATGAGTCTTGAGCAGCTGACCGTTATCAAGATAATAGGTGTCCTGCATATCGCGCGCAGGGTGATGCTTGGGAATGTTGAGAGCCTCGAAGCACTTGTAATCGTCTACGATCTCGTCGTAGTTCTCGATAGTGAAGCCCATGCTGATGAAGACCTCCTCAACCTCACGCGTTGCAAGGGTGATAGGATGATAGGAGCCGAGCTCCTGTCTTCTCTCGAGGGTGGGATTGTACTTCTTCGCGCTTCTTACGCGAGCGGCGATCGCCGCCGCACGGAGAGTCTCGGTGGTCTCGGTGATAGCCGCCTCGACCTCAACCTTGAGGCTGTTGATAAGCTGACCCGCAGCCTTCTTGTCCTCAACGTTGCGCAGATCCTTCATCAGCTCTGCGACGTGACCCTTCTTACCGAGATATTCAACTCTGAGTTCCTCAAGCGAGGCAGCGTCGGTAACTGCTCCGAGCGACGCTCTGAAGCTCTGCCTCAATTGCTCAATTCTTGAATTCATTTTATTTTTTCCTTTCAACCGTATATACGGGTAACATTTTACAACATATTATTATATAACACACGCCTCGTTTTGTCAAGAAATTTTAAATATTTATAGAAAATACAACAAATTCAAAGGGCAAAGGCATTGATTTTGCGCATCGTGACGTAAAAGTAAAATCAAGAATTACAAGGTCAAAAGCAAAACGACTATTTAAATTTGTGAATAGTGCAAGGAAAATAAAAAGAGCCGAGGTTCTTGAAGTTAATCAATGCCTCGGCGGTGCAGGTGTTACATTCCCCTTACAAGGGTTCAAACTTCTGCTCGTTTAATATTATATGTTATTTTTCTTAAAAAGTCAATAGCCTTTGGGAAACTCGCAGAAAAAGGTACGGAAATGTATAATAAAAGCACCCTACACCGAAGTGCAGAGTGCTGTGGGTATTCGGTTGGTTAGTTGGATTTTTGGATGTCACTCAAAACCTTTCCGGTTTTAGGATCTGTGATCCGGAATTCGCCTTTGTGAGCGCAGAACCGGTCGGCGCGGATCTTCTTCAACTCCTCGACGGTTATACCTTGCTCCGCCGCCTTCTTCTTGTAGAATTCTTCTCTCTCTTTTTCAGTCATCAGTTAGCATCTCCATTTCCATATAATAGTTTCCACCGCGCTCTTCTATTTTACGAATGCGGCAGCTATTTCCTGCATTAATTAAATTTTCCTTAAAGTTATACTCGGTTCCGTAGCGCAGGTAGTTGTTTATTGAACGAAAGCCGTTATCTGTGTAGTCTCTTATCATTTACCATTAGGGTCGCGCGGATGCTCGCTCTCGTTCCACGGTTTCATTGTATCATAATCTCCTTTCCTTGTCAACAGCATCATTATACCACAAATGCTTTTCCCATACTCTCCCACTCTCTCCCGATTTTGTTGACAAG
>JAZRBV010000035.1:0-40722 GCA_045635225.1 Eubacteriales bacterium | reverse complement strand
CCGTGCTTTCAATCTGAAGCTTACCGTTTACCATTACCTTAAGGCGTTCGCGAATGTTGCGAAGGCCCAGTTGCTTTCTCTCGTCGATCAGCACGCTTGTATCAAAACCTACTCCATCATCCACCACCGAAACGCAATAATCCGTGTCAGTCTCATAGGAAACAACATGAACCGTTCCTCCCTTGGATAGCTTCATAAGTCCGTGCTTGATCGCATTTTCAACGATCGGCTGAACAGTCAGTGCGGGGATATAGAAATCTTCAGAGTTCATTTCAAATGTGAACGTCATATCCGGGAATCGCACATTTTCAATACTGACATAGTAGTGCACGTGCTCCATTTCCTGTGACATAAGTATCGGCTTGGGGTTGTCAAGCTCTCCGAAATTACCGCGGAGATACTTTGCAAAATTGTGTGCTAAGTCGCTTGCCTTGGGAGGATCCATCTTACAAAGCTGCTCGATACTGCCAAGCGTATTGTAAATGAAATGAGGACGGATCTGACTCATCATCGTGGAGATCCTGCTTTCGGCAAGCTTTGCGTTCAGAACGATTTTCTCCATCTCAAGTTCCTTTGCCTTAGCTGCCGCATTGATGTTACTCGGTATGAACTTGAGAACCATAATTGCCGCAACGGCAACCAACGCAAGGAAAACGTGTTGAGAAATTACGCCGCCCTTCCAAATGGCAAGCTTTGTTCCAACAACGTCAACGATAAACGCGGCCAATGGGAGAAATGCTCCGATATACAGCCATCTTTCTTTAGTTTTTACGAGGAAGAATTCTCTTACAAGGCAAACGGCGATTACGGCATTCACAATAAGTTGTACAACCGCCCACAAAGCCCACGTATCATAAAAGCGCACCTCGGTTATCATCGGCACAACGAAGAATGCCGCATTGCTAGCTCCCAAAAGAAGAACGGCAATATTAGCTATCTTCTGCATTTGCTTGAGCGAGCACGTAATAAGTATACAGAGGAACAGCATATAGAACATCATAGAAGCACCGAGGATCGTGGTATTCGAAACCGTCGACTCACTATGAAAATAAACGCCGTCCGCGCGATAAGAGAAGTAAAGTCCGGCAAACAAAATCGCAAGTCCGACAAACCAAATAAATTTACTGCTTTTGATATGAATTAAAGTTGAGAACAGTGCAATGCCGAGGAACAGGATGGAGATCAGCAACAGTATCATACCAACAGTTCTCTGTGTATCTCCTTTTTCCGAGGCGCGGTTTTCAAAATCGATTCCCGTCCACAAAGCCGTTTGGGACAGCATTTCGTCGATCGCGATCTCGTTTCCGAAGCTGTGAGGATTATGAACCAAAATTTCGATCGTGTCCTCTTTTGCGCTAGTCAAGGTATATGCCTCCCACCGCACTCCGCAAACCGAATCTCCGTATAGAGAATTTTCAGTGTCCATGACGTATGGATCGCTCCCCACCTCGTAAAAGGTTAAATTGATGTGGTCCAAAAAGAAAGCGATCGGTATTTCGTATCTGTAAACACCTTCATATCCCCCCTCGGGGTCCAGCATATGAAAATTGCCTCGCAAGGTGACGTCACCCTTTGTAGCCGGAATGTGTTCACCCTCTACGATCTGTTGCCATTCACCGTCGCCAATCCGATATTCACCGTCAAAATACACGCTTCCAATCAACGATGGCATCGCTTGCATACTGTTGCTGTTGTTGAACCACAAAAGGAAAGCGGCGAGCAAAAGCAAAAGCAAAACTCCCACAATAGGCAAATATCTTTTTTTGAATATTTGAAATTCATTTTGGAATTTCGGCATTTTTCCACCTCTGAAAATCGAATTTTCATTTTAGTTACAAGCGCTATATTAAAAATATTATACCACAACGACGAATATTTTTCAACCGGTTATTTCCATTATTGTTCTTTCTTATTTCCATTATTGTTCTTTCTTATTGTCTTTCACCGTATTTTTATGAATATTCAAGTCGGTTGACGTCCGCCTACATTGCAGTATAACTCAACACATATCAAAATTTTATGATAATATCCACAAATATTTATCACAAAAAGCCAAGCAGGTATATTCTGCTTGGCTTTTTATGGCGTTTTTTGATATAATTAACAATTATCTGTACCTACCGTTATAGAAAATCTCCGATAGACGTGAGCATTTTCATCTCCGACTTATATTCTGCTATATTCTGCAATCCGGCCTTGCGGGACTGACGGCCGCCTGCTGTCGGAATATCTACGGTAAAGAAAAGAACGGTGTCGGCAAGAACGTCCGGCTCAAGATACCGCGCATGGAGTAAGGATGAAATCACAGTCTGTGCTACTCCACGAAAAATAGATCATATCGTCCTGTTATTTCTCTTCTTACCGGGTGCTTCGCCGTACTTTTTCTTGTAGCAGCGGCAGAAGTATCCCTCGTCCTCGAAGCCGCAGAGCTCGGAGAGCTCGGCTATAGTCTTAGTAGTGCTGGCTAGCATTACATCTGCTATCTTTAAGCGATAGTCGGTAAGATACTGCATAGCGGTGACACCGGTAGCCTTACGGAAGATGCGACAGAAATGGCACTTGCTGACACGGCATAGATGCGCGAGCTCGTCAACTGTTATCTTTTCGGCATAGCCGTCGCGTATACGCTGAATGGCAGGCTCAACTGTCTCGAAATAGCGCACGTTGGAGTAGATGCAATCGCTCTCCGTATCGGCACAGTATTCTCCGAGGAGGATAGCAAAAAGCTCGAGCATAAGTCCGCGAAGCGATAGTTTATAATAAGGAGGCTTAGTCTTGTATACCTCGATAGCGCGACGAAAAATATCACCGATACGCGCATCACATTTGATAAGTGTGTTAAAAGCTCTGCCACCGTGAAGCAGTCTGCGCAGATCGAGACCGCCGGCACCGCCGTCGAAAAGAAAATCGAGATCCATCATGATCATATGATACTCGCCTCTATTTTCTCCGAAGCGAATAGTGGAATGAAGCTCGTAGGGATTTATAACCACGAGGTCCCCCGTCTCCGCAACAACGGTCTCCGTACCTATGAGGAGCGTGGAGCTTCCCTCATAGAAATATTTGAGCTCTATTTCCTCGTGAAGCGCCTTCGATACCTTGGTCGGGTCGTCGATAAACGAGGGGCTGTCAGGACGGATAAGCAGACGAAATTCGGGATCGGGATATATTATGTTCAGTCCCGGCTTTTTTGCTATGCTTTGCATTTTATCCTCCCTTCAGCTTTTTTGCGAGCTCTATCAGAGCTTAAGAAGCTTTATCGCGTTTTCTCTTACTATCTTTCGGTAATTCTCCTCGCTGATGGAGCCGTCGGCGCGCATCGAGGTGAGGAACTCGTCAAACTTATACTGGAATACGTTGATATCGGTGCATACGTCACAGCCGTAGAGTATCCTGTCGGAGAACTCCTCAACAAAGCGAGCGCAGTAATCCGGGTCGCGCATCATAGCATTAGCACCGCTGGTAGCGGAAAGGTCGCAGTAGAGGTTTTCGCACTCGCGCATGAGATATGCCAATCTACCGTCTGTGACCTTGCCCTCGGGATAGCCGAGGCGCACATCCGGAGTAAGATCGCCCGAGATCTCTGCCCAGAATGGCTGAGAGTGACCGAGCACCTTTACCTTTGGATATTTCTTCAGCATCTTCTCAAGACGAGGAAGTCCGATCTCATCTATGATACCGTAGCAGCCGCCCTCGTAGGGTGCTATATGAATAGTAAGCGGCAGATCAGTCTCAGTGAGAGCCTCGAAGAGATGCTCGATCTTCACATCATCGGCATAAAGATGAGTTGTGAGCTCGCCAAATCCGCGTGCGCCCATCTTCTTATAATGCTCGATATAGAAAACAAGGTCGGTTTTGAGATCGTTATTACCCATTCTCGGATCTACGTTGCAGAACCAAAGAAATCTGTCGGGATATTTCTCGGTGATGATCTTGGTGTCCTCATTGGTAAGTAGGCAGGACTGTGCCTCTGCTGCGGTGATAGGGAGAAGAACACCCTTCTCAATGTTCAACTTATCGTAAACAGAGAGAAGGTATTCGGGGCCTATCATTCCCTTACGGCTCTTAAAGTGAGGTGGAATCATATCGTGATGCAGTGCGGCGTGCGCGTGTATATCTATTTTCTTTACAGTTTCCATAACGTGTCTCCCTTTGGCAATATCTATGATTTAAGTATGCGCTAATAATATTTTAAGTTTTTCGCAGGCGTTATTCAAGGGCTTAATTGATATATTTTTGTACTATATTGCTCTTTTTTTGGTGTTTTTCTCTTTTTGAAGCATATGCGCACAAATTGATTGACAAATCGCTCTTTCTGTTATAGAATATATACGTTACAATCAAATTGGGAGGCCGTAATGTCCGAGAGAAAGATCTTAAGCAGCAATATACTGAAAACGATCGCGTTTATTTCCATGGCAATAGACCACGTTGGACTCGTCTTTTTCCCCACGGTGGTGGCGTTTCGCATTATTGGAAGGCTTGCATTCCCTATCTTTGCTTTCATGATATCCGAGGGAGCGAGATATACAAGAAACAAGCTCGCATATTTTCTCCGTATGTTTATATGCGGCATATTATTCAACGCCGTATATTATTGCTTCACGCGTGACACTCTGCTCAGCATATTCATCACGTTCTCTATATCCATATTGATGATATATCTGCTAGAGGAGGTAAAGTCGGTATTTTTCGACCCCTATGCCGGTTATGTAAAAAAACATATCTATATTCTCATAGGATTTCTCGGTATAGTTGCCGTGATACTGTTGACGAGAGTTGTGAGAGTCGACTACGGCTTCTTTGGCTGTCTGTTACCCGTATTCGCATCACTATTTGATTTTCGCAGGATCGATGCACCTATGAACGTAAAGGCGATCGACAGACTGATGTTCCGTCAGTTTGCATTTACGGCAGGCGTGCTCGTGTTGGCGGCACATTACGGCGGAATACAGTACTTCGCTCTCCTATCCCTTCCCCTCATATATCTATACAGTGAGGAGCGTGGCAAAAGACCGATGAAGTATTTCTTCTACATTGCGTATCCTCTTCATATCGCGATCATTTACGGATTAAAAATGCTTCTTGTGTACCTTAGTAAATAAAAAAGCGAGCCGCTTGGTAGCGTTCTGTTGAACGTAATACCAAGCGGCTCGTTTTTTATTAAACGGTGAATCTCGCGATGCTCTCAATGAAACCGTCAGCCTTGTCGGAATGTGCAACAAGCTTGATAGGTGAGAGCAGATCGAGCGAGAAGATACCCATAATCGACTTAGCATCGATCGTATATCTTCCCTGAATGAGATCTACATCGTACTCTACGAGTATTACCGCATTAACGAAGTCACGAATGTCCTGTACGTTCGTGAGCTTGATCATAGCTTCTTTCATTGTTAGATACCGTCCCTTCGGTTAGATTATTGACACCTACATTATAGCAAACGCAGGTGCGGTTGTCAAGTTCCACGCGTGAATTTTTCTTCGATCATTTTCGAGTATATGCGAGCACCTCGTCCATCGAGGTGAAGTAGGAGACACCGTCCTCGTCAAGACGCCGCTTTACCTCGTCTAGCCAAAAATCGAGCGTACCGACGTTATGCGTGTCGGTAGTGGCTATAAATTTGCCACCCAAATCGGCGATCATCTTAATATCACTACGCGTTGGATAAGTATCGGTTCGATAACCACGTGCAATACCTCCCGTATTTATCTCAAATACTACACCGCTATCAAGGAGGCATCGGATAGCTTTTTCCTTCGCCGCGACGTATCTCGGATGAGAGGTCGAGAATAGCGGATCGACCTCTGTGAATTTCGAGACGACGTCATAGTGACCGACAATATCACATCGGGTATGCTCCCGAATTGAGCCGATCGCCTCAAAATAGTCCTCGCAATACGCATAAGCATCGCCGCCGTAATGATTCATAACGTGGCTGCGGGTCTTCTCAGCCGAGCTGTCTACGGGGAGCATCTCGCCGTCCTTTACAAGATAATGCACAGAGCCGATAATATAGTCGTAATCCTCGTAATTGATCTCTGAGAGCTTATCCTGCTCCATTCCGAGATATACCTTGATCTGCCCCTTGTACTTTTCCTTCAGTCTTTTTATTTCAGCCTGATAGAGCGGTACATTCTCGGGTGGCATCGAAAACGTCGAGCCCAGAACGGGAGAGTGACCGGAAAAACCGATCTCGGCACAGCCGCACTCGATCGCACGCAGAAGCATCTCCTCCGCGGTATTCTTACCGTCACAGAAGGTGGTGTGAAGGTGATAGGTAGACAGCTTCATTATTTCATTTTCTCCTGTTTTACCTTATGGTCGATTATATGGCGGGACGCAAGCTCGCGGTAGATATCCTCCACCGAAATACCCATCTCTACCATAAGCACCATCACGTGATATGCGAGATCGGCTATCTCGTATACAGTCTCTGCTTTATCTCCCGCCTTACCTCCAATGATCACCTCAGTGGATTCCTCGCCTACCTTTTTGAGTATTTTATCAATGCCCTTATCAAAGAGATACGTGGTATAGGAGCCCTCAGGGCGTGTGTTACGACGGTCAACGAGAAGGTCATAAAGTCCGGAAAGGGAAAAATCGGTATTCTCCTCTGTCTCAGCAAGAAGATTAGTGAAGCAGGAATCGGTGCCTGTATGACAGGCGGGTCCGTCCTTTCTTACCTTTACGACGAGCGCGTCCTTATCGCAATCCGCAGTTATGGAAACGACATGCTGATAGTTGCCGCTGGTCTCCCCCTTCAGCCAGAGCTCACGGCGCGATCTGCTGTAAAAGCAGGTCAGCTCGCGTTCGAGAGTTATACCGAGGCTCTCGCGATTCATGTACGCAAGTGTCAGCACCTTGCCGCTTGAACAGTCCGTAACTATGGCAGGTATCAGCCCGTCCTTGTCAAATTTCAATTCATCTAAATTAAAGTTGGTAATCATTTCTGCCTCGCAATTTATAGCTGTTTTATTAAATTCTGACGTTTATATCATTTTCTTTAAGATATTTTTTCAGTTCGGGTATGCGTATTTCTCCAAAATGGAATACAGATGCGGCAAGTCCCGCATCAACGCCGTCGACAGAGTTAAAAAGCTCAAGAAAGTCCTCTCTGCTACCCGCTCCGCCGGATGCTATGACGGGAACATCTACCGCCTCGGTCACTCGCCTGAGGAGCTCGAGATCAAATCCGCCCTTAACTCCGTCGGTATCGATTGAGTTGACGACGACCTCTCCGGCACCCATACCTACACAACGCTTTATCCACTCTATCGCCTCCATACCGGTGTCGACTCTGCCGCCCTTCGCAAACACGTGGAAGGATCCGTCGACACGCTTGACATCGGCAGAGAGCACCACGCACTGATCTCCGTATATGCGGGACGCCTCGGTGATGAGCTCGGGATTTCTGATAGCACCGGAGTTGACACTGACCTTATCTGCGCCGCAAGCGAGTACTCTGTCGAAGTCGGCAACCGTGTTTATGCCGCCACCGACTGTGAGAGGTATAAATATCTGTCTTGCTACCTCGGTGAGAATATCGGTGAAGAGCGCCCTGCCCTCACTCGATGCCGTGATATCATAGAAAACGAGCTCGTCGGCACCGCACTCGGAATAGTATCTCGCGAGCTTGACGGGCGATGATACGTCAGCGAGCCCCAGGAAGTTCACTCCCTTCACCACTCTGCCGTCCTTCACGTCTAGGCACGGTATTATTCTTTTAGTTATCATTTACGTATTTAATAACCTCGGCGAGATCTAGCGCGCCGCTGTAATATGCCTTTCCTATTATTGCACCGTAGATATTCATTGCCTTAAGTGCACGGATATCCTCCATAGTAGATACGCCGCCTGAGGCTACTATGTTCACGGAATATTTTTGTGCGAGCGTACGGTAAAGCTCGAGATTCGTGCCACGCATCGCTCCGTCACGGGAAACGTCGGTACATACTACCGTTCCTATGCCGAAGTCCTGCATTTTGGCGAAGAAAGCGTCGGCAGACAGCTCGGTTTTTTCTATCCAGCCCTTTATGGCGACGCATCCGTCCTTGATATCTGCGCCGGTTGCTATCCTGTTACCGTATTTTTCTACAGCGGCGCGAAGAAACGGCTCGTCAGTGACCGCGGCGGTTCCGAGTATCGCACGACCGATGCCTGCACCCATATATTTATCAAGTACGTCCATATTGCGGATACCACCGCCCACCTCGACGAGCATTCCCGTTTTTTCTGCTATTTCAGAGATGATATCGATATGTGGCGTCGTGCCGTCGCGCGCACCCTCGAGGTCCACGAGGTGTATACAATCCGCACCCTGCCTGATAAAATCGGCAGCAACCGAGAGCGGATCGTTACTGTATACGGTCATCTCGGAATAGTTGCCCTTATAGAGCCTGACCGCCTTATGACCGTAGAGATCTATTGCGGGAAAGATCTTCATAAATTTCTCCTTACCACTCCGCGAATGCACGGAGTATATTGAGACCTGCTACGCCGCTGATCTCGGGATGGAATTGCGTACCGCATACGTTATCGCGTCCTACCGCCGCCGTAATATCGGCACCGTACTCCGTAGTCGCGATGAGGCTATCCTCACAGCCTACCGCAGAGTAGGAATGAACGAAGTATACGTAATCACCCTCGTGAGTATATTTTAATATTGGGTGATCACCGCGGAGATTTAAGGCGTTCCAGCCCATCTGCGGAATTTTCAGCTCCGGAGAAATTCTGCCGCTCATAGCGGTAACGTCCCCTTTCAGAAATCCGAGACCGGTGTGCGTGCCGTACTCGAAGCTGCGCTCGAATAGCATCTGCATACCGAGGCAGATACCCATCAGCTTTTTGCCCTTATCCACTTCTTCGCACAGCGTCTCGCACATACCCGAGTCGCGCAGCTTACGGATGGCGTCCTCAAATGCGGAAACGCCGGGAAGTATGATCTTATCGGCGATAAGCAGGTCATGCGGGTCGGAGGTAACCTTAGTCTCGGCTCCTATCATATCAAGTGACGAGCATAGTGAGAAAAGATTTCCCGCACCGTAATTAACGATAGCTATCATCAGATAACTCCTTTAGTGGAGGGGATCTCCGTCCTGAAGCGCTCGTTGAGCTCGGTCGCCGCAGAGAGCGTTCTGCCGAGAGATTTAAAGCATGCCTCGATTATGTGGTGTGAGTTGGTACCCGCGAGCTTTCGGAGATGAAGGGTGATGCCCGCCTCTCTCGAAAAGGCTCTCATAAATTCCTCGCACAGCTCGGTATCAAAATCGCCTACCTTCTCGGTGGGAATAGCAACGTCGTAGGCAAGATAGCTCCTGCCCGAAATATCAACGGCGCAAAGCACGAGTGCCTCGTCCATCGGGATCACTGTATCACCGTAACGGTTTATCCCCTTCTTATCACCGAGAGCGGTGGCAAATGCCTTGCCGAGACAGATACCGACGTCCTCGACGGTATGATGGTAGTCCACCTCCACGTCCCCTGTGCAAGCAACGTCGAGTGAATAGTGTGCATGGCGTGCAAAGAGCGTCAGCATATGGTCAAGAAAAGCACAACCGGTACGTATTTCGGATGCGCCGGTGCCGTCTATATTTACGGTGAGGGTTATATCGGTCTCTGCGGTCTTTCTCTTTATGTTAGCGGTTCTCATTATCAATTATCCTTTTTTAATATTTCCTTTACTGCTTTCAGGAGAGTATCCATCTCATCTCGCCTGCCGACGGTGATGCGGTTATACTTTTTTATTCTCTCACCGTTGAAATGCCTGACGAGTATTCCACGCGATTTGAGAGCTGAATAAAGCTCCCCACCGTCGACATCGGGCGAGGATGCGAAGATGAAGTTAGCCTCGGAATCGGTCATGACAAATCCAAGCTTCGCAAGTTCTGCCTTGGTATATTCCCTGTTTTCAGCGATAATTTTGCAATTATCCATATAGTAATCGTTATCCTCCAGAGCGGCTACGCCCGCCGCCAGCGTCATGCGATTGACATTGTAGGGATTTGTGGAATAGCGGATAGTATGAAGGTCACGTATAAGCTCGGGAGATCCGACACCATAGCCGAGTCTCGCGCCCGCGAGCGAGCGAGACTTGGAGAACGTTCCGGTAACGAGGAGGTTTGGGTACTTCTGTGTCAGCGGGATCGCGGACTCCGCACCGAAGTCGACGTAAGCTTCATCGATGATAACGACGTTATCGGGATTTGAGGAAACGATCTCCTCTATCTCGGCAAGCGAGAGCACGAGTCCTGTCGGCGCATTGGGATTGGCAATAACGATATTTTTGCCGATCGAAACGTACCTCTTATAGTCTATGCTAAGATCTGCCTCGAGAGGTATCTCGGTATACGGAATTCCGTTAAGCCTCGCGAACACGGGATAAAAGCCATAGGTCACGTCGGGAAAGACGATCGGGTGAGTTGCATCGCAAAACGCCATAAAGGCGAAATTCAACACCTCGTCGGAGCCGTTGGTGACTATTACCTTATCGCGTGTTACGCCGAGCGTCTCGGCAAGCTTGTCTATAAGAAGCGTGCACTCGGGGTCGGAATAGAGCTGAAGTCTTCCCGCCTCCTCTGCAACTGCGCGAAGAACGCGCTCGGACGGAGGAAAAGGCGACTCGTTGGTATTGAGCTTAACGTATCTCATATCCTTCGGCTGCTCACCGGGAACGTATGCTACGAGCTCCTTGTATTTTTCACTGAAAAATCTGCTCATTTTTCTTCAAAACGGACAGTCGCGCTCTTTGCATGAGCGTCAAGTCCCTCTTTCTTAGCAAAATAGGAGACCTTATCCGCAACCTTTTTCAATGCGGATTCGGTGTAATAGGTAAACTGTGTGGTCTTCACGAAATCCTCAACGCCGAGAGGCGATGAAAAACGTGCGGTGCCGCCGGTGGGCAGGGTGTGATTTGGACCGGCAAAATAATCTCCGAGTGCCTCAGGACAGTATCTGCCCATAAATACCGAACCCGCGTGCTTAACACGGTCGAGATAATCGAAGGGATTATCAAGGCAAAGCTCGAGATGCTCGGGGGCGATCTCGTTGGCAATATCGAGAGCGAGAGATATGTTATTTTCCGCAACGATTATCTTTCCGTTGTTATCAATAGACGTACGAGCGATCTCGGCTCTCGGTAGAGACGGTATCTGTCGCTCAAGCTCACGGGAGACCGCCTCTGCAAGCGCATAGCTGTCGGTTACGAGAACAGCGCTCGCATTTTTGTCGTGCTCTGCCTGCGAGAGCATATCGGCGGCGACGAATACAGGATCCGATTTGCCGTCGGCTACGACGAGTATCTCTGAAGGACCGGCTATCATATCAATGGAAACTCTGCCGAAGACCTGTTTTTTAGCCTCGGCAACGTAGGCGTTACCGGGGCCGACTATCTTGTCGACGCGAGGTACGCTCTCCGTGCCGTATGCAAGTGCGGCGATCGCCTGCGCTCCGCCCAGCTTGAATATACGGTCGACGCCCGCGATCTTTGCCGCGGCGAGAATTACGGGATTGATCGAGCCATCACTTGATGGCGGTGTCACCATAACGATATCGCGACATCCCGCGATCTTAGCAGGGATCGAATCCATAAGGACGGTGGAAGGGTACGCCGCGGTGCCGCCGGGAACGTATAGACCGACTTTTTCTATCGGTATCACCTTCTGCCCTGTAATAACTCCGTCTTTTTCGTTTATCACAAAGCTGTTGCGCTTCTGGCGCGAGTGGAATTCTCTGATATTATCTGCCGCCTCGCGCAGTATCTCAACGAACTCGGGATCGACCGTCCGAAACGCATCGTCGATCTCCTGCTCCGTGACCTCGAGGGACTCGAGCCTCGCTCTGTCAAAGCGGAGACAGTACTCGTAGAGTGCCGCATCACCTCGGCGTGCAACGTTATCAATTATATCGGATACCGCGTCCGCGACGTTGGCAGTCGGGTTATCTCTTGCAAATATTTCGTCGGGTGTGACCTCGCCGTACTTAAATATCTTAATCATAGGTTATCTGTCCTCTGACGCTTTCAACGATTTTTTCTATTTCACGAGCTTTGAACTTAAAGCTTGCTTTGTTGGATATGAGGCGCGCGCTGATAGGTACTATCGTATCCAGCACGACGAGATCGTTTTCTTTGAGCGTGGTTCCCGTCTCCACTATATCGACTATAACATCCGAGAGACCGAGTATGGGTGCCAGCTCTATCGATCCGTTAAGCTTTATAATGTCTATGTCACGCGAGACCGAGGCGTAATGCTTTCTTGCAATGTTGACGAATTTCGTCGCTACCTTCAACGTACGCTTGTTGTCGTCGCGAAATTCGCGTTTGCCGGCTATTGCCATACGGCACTTACCTATATTAAGGTCCAGAAGCTCGTAGACGTCGGGTGTGTATTCAAGCAGAATATCCTTGCCCGCTATGCCGATATCGGCGGCACCGCGTTCAACGTATATCGATACGTCAGAGGGCTTCACCCAGAAATATCTGACATTCGCGTCTGCGTTTTCAAATATGAGCTTTCGACTATTCTCGGTCACTCCGTCACATCCAAAGCCTGATCGCTCGAGCATCGCATAGACCTTTTCACCGAGTCTGCCCTTTGGTAGAGCTATATTTACCATGGTCGTTCCTTTCATTCTGCCCGGAATTTAATACCGTAAAGCATCATTTTATCTCGATTGTTTCACGAGCCTTAATTTTTCTCGGCATCTCGCGCACCGCGAGGACGGTGTTTCCGTCAGCTGCATATTTCCGCTTTGCGGCAAATAGCGCTCGCGAGTCTGTTGATTCCGAATACACAACGAGCACGTCGACGTCATACTCCTCCGATGCGCTCTCGAGCTCCTCGAGCCTGTCGAGATAAAGCGCGAAGCCTATTCCTCTGCCCGACTTACCCATATTCGATAAGAGGCGTCCGTACTCACCGCCCGAGAGAACACTCTCAGAGATGCCGTCAACGAAGCCCTTGAACACTATGCCGTTGTAATAACTCATATTGTTCACGAGTGAAAAATCAAAATGTACTCTGTCGCCGCCGCAATAATCCGAGAGAAGCTCATCAATAAGCCGTAGCTCAGCCAAAGCCTCCAGTGAGTCATCGGTAATGCATATGCGCTCAAGTTCCGCAAGCACTGTCCGTCTATCGCCGTATATTTCTGCAAGCTTTGCTATTCGACACACATCGGCATCATTAACTCCCGCATTTCGGCATGCGGCTGTGAGCTCGTGCAGATTTCGCTCCGAGATCAGGCGGATAAGCTCGCCCTTCACCGATTCGGTACAACCGGCACCGTCAAGCACCGCGCTGACAACACCCATATGAGATATATCGAGCACGAATCTGTCGGATATCTCGGAGAGGCTCTCGGCGGCAAGGTAGATCGCCTCGAATATATCGTTTACATCGATATTGCCGATGCACTCTATGCCCGTTTGCATTATCTCGCGAAACTGTCCGCTTTTCTGCGAGATGCGGTATACGTTCTCGTCATAATATACCTTACGTTTACCCGAGTCGCCGCCGCTCTTGATTATAGACAGAGTAACGTCCGGCTTCAAAGCCATAAGTCTGCCGTCGGTGTCGGTAAAAGTGATTATTCGGTCGCTGACAAGAAAGTCTTTGTTGCGCGCGTAGAGGTCGTATTCCTCGAATTTGCTCATCTTGAACGGCTGATAGCCGTAGGATTTATAGAGCGAACGGAGAGACAGCACGGCGCGCTCGTCTTTTTTTAATACGCTATCGTAGGTCATAGTTACTCTGCCTTTTCCTGTTTTTCTATACGGGAAAGTATCATCTTATAACCGCCCGTTCCGCGCTCGAGTGCCTTGCTGACTCGGCTGATGGTCGCGGTGCTCATTCCTGTCTCAAGCGATACGTCGAGATAACTTTTACCGTCGCTCAGCATCTGTGCCGCCTTTAATCTTTGTGCGATATCCTGAATTTCTTTAACCGTAAGTGCATCGCTGAAGAAATCATAGCACTCCTCGCGTGACTCGAGTAACAGTATCGCGTCAAACAGGTTATTAATATCTTCGTTTAAAAAAATACTGTCTGCCATTGGTGCCTCCGTTGGTTTCACTTTAGTTTACTAAACTTTAGTTAACTAAATTATAATCGTCCGCCGCATAATTGTCAAGGGGGTTTTGAAAAATATTTTTATTGTTGTTAATTTAAATAAAAGCGTTGCCGAACAAGCCGATAATATATACACTTTGCATACAGAATGAGGGCGTTTTGCGGTGCGTAATTTTAATCCGCGGCGTAGCTTCGTTTTTTATTTTATTATTGACAAAACGGTCGGCGAATGATATAATTTAAACGGATGACAACCTAAGACGGAGCTATGATATTGCGCCGCACACTCTCGGAGCGGCATTTATTTTAAATTTTTCGAATTGGAGATCTTTATGAAGACCAAAATAATCTCGCTGCTTCTTCTGCTATCGATCACCTGTCAGTTCCTTCTTACCTCCTGCTACTACCCCGCACCCAATGCAGGCGGATCGGAGAAGGAGGAAGAGGAGGCGTACGATTCTCTAGACGACATAAACGTGCCCGACAGGTTCAAGAGTGCGTACACCATAGACCGCGAAAAGCTCGAGGGAGCGGTCGCGGCAGCACTCGAAAAGCTACTGCTGATAGCCGAGGAGGCGGACGGTAAATTCCCGAGCACCTGCTCGACGGATTATCAGTACACCTACGGCGAAAACAACAACTGGACCTGCGGTATGTATACGGGCACTTATCTTATGGCGTATCAGCTTACGGGCGATAAGCGCTTTTCCGATATCGTAGAGGAGCATCTGCTCTCCTATTCAAACCGTGCTTCGGGAAAAATAGGAATGGACGACCACGACGTCGGCTTCGTATTCGTTCCCTCCTGCGTCGGCGCGTACAAGGTGCTCGGATCGGGCATCGGTAGGCATACCGTGCTTAATGCGGTTGAATATTACTATGGCACAAGCTACAGCCAAGAGGGTAATTTCATCATACGCTCGCACAGAAGCTGGAACAACGGCTCGGGATGCCGTACTATGATCGATTCCATGATGAACGCCACTATCTTACTGTGGACGGGTGATTATTTCGGCAATGCGGATTACCTTGCGGCAGGAACAAATCACAGCCTTACAAGCGCTCGCCTGCTCGTTCGCAACGACGGCTCGTCGTATCACCACTATCAGTTCGATCCCCTGACCGCAAGACCGTTATACGGTCTCACCTGGCAGGGACTTGCGGACGATTCCTGCTGGTCGCGCGGTCAGTCCTGGGGTATCTACGGATTCTCTATCGCACACTCCTACACTCAAAATTCCGAGTTGTATAACGCGCAAATAGCTCTTACAGACTATATGCTCAATCACCTTCCGAGCGACCTTATTCCCTATTGGGATTACACCTTCACCGCAGGCGCAGAGCCTCGCGACGCATCTGCCGCGGCAATAGCCGTTTGCGGAATGCTCGATATGGCGGAGCAGCTCCCCGAGAACTCGGCACGCAGACTCGTTTACGAGAGTGCCGCGGCACAAATTTTGGAGGCTCTTATTGATCATTGTACGGGAGATATCGGAGTTGAATACGACGGACTTATTTACAACGTAACTCACGGTAAGCCACAGGGGCTCGCAGTCGGTGAGTGTGCTCCCTACGCCGATTATTTCTATATCGAGGCTCTTACGAGATTTCTTAACGCGGATTTCATTCGTCCTTGGTAAGACATTCGATGGATAAAATGATTAAAAAAGTGACGGAGAACGTTTGACCGTTCCCCGTCACTTTTTATTATACAAATCAGATGCTAACTGCAAAAAATGCGGAAAATCCTTCGGCAGAAAGTTGATCGCTCGCCTTTTGTGCCGATGATGCATTCTGAAAGATACCAAACACGGACGGTCCGCTACCGCTCATAAGTGCCGAAACAGCACCAAGGGATAAAAGGCGGGATTTCAGCTCTGCCGCACTCGGCGGTGCTACCTCCTCGAATACGTTATAAAGCGCATCAAGCACGTGACCGCTATCTGTAAATCGACGATAGTATTCCTCGCCGCGGGTGGCAATACTGCCATCAAAGCTATGATAAAGCGCGTCGAGTTCAGAATATGCCGTCGGCGTAAACGTACGGTCATCACCTATCGCTATTACGAAATACATTTTATCAGGTGCGCTCATCGAGGTGATCAGCTCTCCTCTGCCCTCGCAGAGCGCCGTGCCGCCGACGAGGCAGTACGGGACGTCGCTGCCAATGCCCGCGGCAAGCTCGAGTAGCTCCTCATCGGTGAGCACCCCGAATACGGTGTTCATCGCGCGCAGAGCCGACGCCGCATCCGAGGATCCGCCGCCGAGACCCGCACCTATCGGTATGCGCTTTGTGAGGTGTGCGGTCACTACAGCACGGATGCCCGCTCGGGAAAGATACGCTTCTATCGCGCGATAGACGAGATTATCTCTATCAGCGGAAAGCTCGGCACAGTCAACTGTAAGCGAGACGTGTGTCTCGTCCGAGAGCTCTGCCGTCAGAGTCAAGCTGTCCGAAAGTGAGACCGAGTGCATGATCGAGCGTATATTATGAAATCCGTCGGTGCGGCGCTCTGTCACGTCGAGAAAAAGATTTATCTTGGCGTAAGCCGTTTCGGTAACGGTATGCATTTTATCTACCTTTACTTTATATTTTAGTATGCGCGCTCTTATACTTCAGTGCACGCAGCTCTGCGGGAGCAAGGGTAACCTTCTCTATGCTACCGTCCCGTATAACGCTGACGGTGCTGTCGGCATCGTACGCGGTGTTAAGCAGATAGAGCGTTTCTTCACCGTCCTCCTCATAGAAGAGCGAAAACCTGACCTTATCCGAGCCTATCACCTTGATGCTTGCATTTTCATGTGAGTGAGCAAGAAGCATCTTAACGAGATTTCTGTAGACGGGATAGACGGTACTGTTTCCCGGATATTTCTCGTGAGTAAGGAATATCGCTACGCCATCTCCAAGCTTATTTTCTATCACTGCAGGCACTCCGATGGGACACTTATCGTTAAAGGAGGAGTAAAGCTCTGCCTTAACTACGCCTGTGGTGAGTTCAACGGTAGCATAATCTGTCATTCCCTCGAAGAAGATGGGGTCGTGCCATTTATTGACCGTACCGGGATAGGAGAAGCCGGGTATGGCGCTGTCGAGCTCGTACTTCAAGCCGTGGCATTTTTTCGTCTTACCGGTTATCTTACAGCCGAAGAGCGTCGAGAAATCACCGCCGTTAAGGTAGATAGGATCACCGCCGCGCTCGGTATTCGTAGAAAGATGGCACGCACCCATAAGGAGAATGCCGCCGCCCGAAACGTAATCCGTAAGCTTACGGTATAGCTCTGCGCTCATAGTATTATGTCCTACAAATATGAGGTGAGAATAGTTTTTCAGCACACAGAGCGGTGCGGATGCCGCCAACACGTCGTAGGTGCCGTAAGCAGGTGCGCCGTTAAGATCATATCCATCCTCCGAGGCGTATGCCAATGGATCCTGCCAATCCGGACTGCGATAGATCTCGGAGAGGATGCGCCAGCTTCTCTCCTCGTCACTCTTTGCCCACTCTTCTCTGTCAAACTGCTCAAAGGCAACTCCGCCGAGGAATTCTGTATATGCGTCATCCTCGCCGTAGACAAACGCGACCTTCGTATACGGACCGTTAGAGGGGCGCTGATTTTTCTGTGTAAAATCGTAGAAATTACGGACGGTATCTCTGTATTCGCGGCAAAGGGGATCGTCGTAAGTGATGTTATAACCATAGGAAGCTATTTCGGAGTCGCCGCTTTCCAGCACGGCAATATTTGAGCCTTGCATATAAAGATACTTATAAAGAACGTCGAGTCTTTTTCTCTTCAGGACATCGTAGTGACGGAAGCCTCCGTACCATTCGTGCGCAATGTACGTTCCCCACATATCTCTCTCGTACGAGATAGCCGCGCCTCGTGCAAAAGGAACGAGCTTCTCCGGGTCGCCGGGCATAAGCTCGAGAACCGGGATCCCTACACCGCCCTCAAGGCAGTAAGCCATAGGAGCGGTCGATTCGACAACGAGGCTCTTATCAAGTCCTATCGACTTGTTATAATCGGTAAGGCTCTTCACATAGGAAACGAACTTCTGACGCGCATCACTAACGTTTTCTGCATAAGGAAGCGGCGCTCTGCCGAGAGAATTATCCCATCCGAAATATCCCTTATCCTTACACATCTTCATACAGCCGATCTCGCCGAACATCTCACCCATAAAGAGATCGCCTGCGATGCTCTTCACGTCACTTATGATGTCGGCGTCAAAATGACTCATTCTTCCCTCGGGGGGAAACTGTCCCGCATAAAGAAATGCAAACGGCATACCGTTATCCTTAGCATACTTTGCAATCTTCCGATACATCTCGGGCTTCATAGGGCTGGCTTTTCTGCAGCGCACTACAAAGAAATTCGCGCAATCCTTTAATATTTCATCGAGGTCCTCGGTAACTCTGTCGGGATCCATCTTATGCTCTCCGTAGTGAAGGCCGCAAAGCATAAGGGACGGATCAAGTTTGTTTTGTCTTTTCATAATGATCTCCATATAACGGTTATGATACGGTATAGTGTAATGTTCCGCATACACATAGCGGGTTCCAGTATTATTTTACATTATATTTGTTTATTTTTCAAGTATAATGTTCAAATAAAAAAAGTTTATAAAAGTTGGCAAAAACCTCTTGACAAAATATGGCGAGTGTGGTATAATACTTCGGAAGTTTGGATATAGGTGTCCAAGCCCCTTGCTACAATAACGTAGCCATAAGACCAAAAGGAGGTAAAATTCAGATGGAAAAGATTTGTTCTTACGAAACTCTCTTCGCAGTAAGCGGCAACCTCGCTGAGGATGATTGCAAGGCTCTCGTTGAGAAGTTCGTTACGCTCATTAACGAGAACGCATCCGACGTCAACGTTAACGAGTGGGGCAAGCGCAGATTCGCGTATCCTATCAACTATGTAACCGAGGGATACTACGTGCTTGTCGACTACAAGAGCGAACCCAGCTTCCCCAGCGAGCTTGACCGTGTGTTCGGCATTACCGAGGGTATCCTTCGTTACATGACCACCACCAAGTGCGAGAAGGAAGTTAAGGCTCCCGCAGCAGTTGAAGAGACTGTAGCTGAGGAGACCGCTGAAGCTGCTGAAGAAGCAACTGAGGCTTAATTTAATTTTTGATTTATTTGGAGGCTAAAGATGGCAAGTTTCAATAAGGTTATCCTTATGGGTAATATGACTGCTGATCCCGAGCTCAGACAGACTACCTCCGGTATTTCCGTCTGTAGCTTCTCTATAGCCGTTAACCGCCGTTTCTCTAAGACCGAGCAGAGCCAGCAGAGCGTTGACTTCATCAACATCGTTGCATGGAGACAGCAGGCTGAGTTCGTATCCCGCTATTTCAAGAAGGGCAACCCCATTCTCGTTTGCGGTCAGCTCCAGACCAGAACCTGGACCGACAATCAGGGTCAGAAGAGATATGCGACGGACGTTGTTGCTGACGAGGTATCCTTCGTTGGTCCCGCAGGACAGAACGGAGCAGTTGACGGAGATAAGCCCGCGGCGCAGAGCTACACTCCCGCAGCATACGGTACTCCCTCGTTCAACAGCACTCAGAGCGCCGGTTTTGAAGAAATTCCCAACGACGAGAGCCTTCCCTTCTAATTTGGAAGACGACGTCCTCACTCCGCTAGGCTCACTGCGGTGTGTGTAATATAGAAATCGTGAGTCGGAAAGGTTACGGTTTATCTAAAATGGATAGAAACGATACTCAGCGTCCCGCATTCCGCCAGAACCACAGAAGAAAGAAGGTTTGCATCTTCTGTCAGGACAAGGTTAGCGAGATCGATTACAAGGACGTAGCTAAGATCAGAAAGTTCATCTCTGAGAGAGCTAAGATCCTCCCCAGACGTGTATCCGGCAACTGCGCTCTTCACCAGAGACAGCTCACTGTAGCTATCAAGAGAGCTCGCCAGATGGCACTTCTCCCCTACGTATCCAACTAATTTAAAATCCAAAGTAAAAGACACTCTGTTTTTCAGGGTGTCTTTTTTGTATTCCTTAAGGCGTAAAAAATAATTCTTATTTCATCCTTCTATTTTTTCACACAAATCGTCAAGGATTCCCAAATCCCATAATAAGTGAGGCAATACGTATTTATTTCGAATATCTTTTCCTGCTTTGACCGTCATTTTTATAACGTCACCGGAATAAGAAACCGTCGGCATATCCAATTCCCGATATAAATTATCAAGTATTTCAAGAGACGGCAATTCATCCTCAATGATAGCTAAAATGTCGTCGTACCGATCAATAATCGCAGATAAACGCTCTGCATGCTTTTCCTTGCAGTATTTCCCTTCGCGCTTTTCCAGCTCAATGAGCGGTTCAGCCGCTCGTCCGAGAAAATTCCTCAAAGCTTCATTCCACTGTTTTACATCAAAATTTTGCGCATGCCTGATTGCTCTTACGCGATCCGGTCTGACTTCTTTAAGCTTATTATACAAATTTACGCAAATTCGAGTTGCCGCGGCACACTGAAGCCCGTGCAATTCAACAGGAGTACCGAACTCCAAGCCCCGCATATCCCACAGATGCGAAAAATAATGTTCAGCGCCCGAAGCAGGGCGAGAGACCCCCGCCTTTTTCATCGCTTCACCGCTCATCACCAAGCCCTCAAAAACCGCGCCGACCGACTCATCGCTCCTAAGTAAAAGCCCATTTGCGTTCCTCACGCATTTATCCAAAGAACGCCTTACCGATTCGGCGATTTCGGCATCATACGGCTCTCCGGTAATCAAAGAACCGATTCTCCACTCGCAGATGCTAACGTATTTTGCCAACATATCTCCGAGTCCCGCCTTTAACATAGGAAGAGGCGCAGTTTTCAAAATATCAATATCTGCAACAATCAGCTCCGCTCGTTTAGTAGGAATTGATACCTTCAAGCCGTCTCTTACCATAGAAGAAAGAGGGGAGGCATACCCATCCATTGACGGAGCGGTGGCAACAATGATAAACAAACGGTTCAACAAGCCAGCCGTCAATTTACACAGGTCATTGATCACACCGGAACCGATACCGATAATTAAATCACAAGATGGATCAATATGAAGCATAATAGAACCGACGGCGATCTCGTTTGGTTCTTTTATACCTTTAGGTAAAATATAGAAGGAAGACTCAACGGCGATTTCGGAAAGAATATCTCGTATTTTATCCCCTGCAAGAGGATATGTATTAATATCTCCCACCAAAAACACACGCTTCACGGAATGTTCTTTCACAAACTGAATGATATACCGTAACGCATTACGCTCAATTACACAATTATTTTCCATACAGATAAAATTTTATCAAATTCGCTTTTCAAATACTTTTTTGATATACAAGTCATTAGAACGTCGAATTGACAGATTCCCTCCCGATAATTTATATGACTAGTACGCCCTAACTTCAAAAACAGTCACTTCAGGCGCTCCGTTAGTCTTTGAAACACGTAATTCCACCGTGTCACATACCGTTTTACCGAACTTGTTTACGTTGAGTCTTTGATGATTGTCTCGAACATTAAATTTGCGAACAGTTTCCCCATTTAATTTCAAAATGACCTCATAGTCTTTAACAAGCTCGGCAGGAACACCGGGGCGCTGTTGCTTTTGACGGTTAGGTGCCATTGTTATACGTATAGGATAGTTGAAATCCGAACAAAAAGTAAACCTTAGCTCCGAAACCATCTTGGGCTGTGACCATTTCATTATCAAAGTCTCGCCATTATCCGAAATCCCGTCTGATACCCAACCGTGCATCTGTTCTCCAAGCTTTCTTGAAATACCGTCAATTACTTTTTGCGGCTCACAACCTTCTTTATAGGAGCTTGCGGTAAAGGTTGCGCTCCGCGCAAGATCTAGAGGATCGGTATTCTTCACTCCGGGCAAAAATCCGTCATTCTTTAAAATAATTTGCTGAAGCTCTTCAATATGCGGTATTAATTCTCCCGGATCGCAATTATATTTTCTGCAAAGTGCGGCGGCTGCTCCGACCGCTTGTCCGCCAATAGCGCAGCAACCGATAATTCTAGTGCTACACATTCCGAGCTTTGTAGCGGAGATATTTCGCCCCGCCATAAACAAATTGCGTACATTTTTAGAATAATAGCAACCGTACGGAATAGTATAAATGCCGTCAAAGAAATAACATTCACCGGATGGATGGCGATGTAAATCCAAAAGGCCGTGAGCGGTATGCAAATCAACACACCATCCTCCGTAACAAACAGCATCATCGAATACCCGGTTGTCAAAGATGTCATTTTCATTCAGTAAATAATCACCGACAAGACGCCTGCTTTCTCTGGTTCCCGGCAGCATTCCTACCCATTCCAAGGCATAATTTTCCGCGCCGTGATCTCCGCCGTTTTTGATGTGATCCCATACTCCGTAAAGACTGGCTACCAAATCATCCCTAATGTTTTCGTAATCGGTAATTATGTCGTCCTCTTCACCCATCAATTCTATCCAAAAGTGCCCATAATCTACGCCTCGGCTGGAAACCCCGCCGTTTTTTTCATTTTTCTCCGGATCGGCGCAGGTGGAATAGTCTACTTTATGCACCGCGCAATGCATCCTATAACGAAGATCTTCTTCCGTAAATTTCTTTGCGAAAGCCGGAGGTGTAAATTTAACGGGATGTCCCATATTTCTTGCTCGAAAATAAATTGTGTTACCCATTCTTTCGTTATTGGATCGTTCGGGCGCGTGCGGTTCACCTGTTTCAGACTTGGATTCACTGCCCTGACGATATTCGGCACCGGCATAATATCCAAGCGTACCGTTACCGGTACTGTCAACGAATAACGGAGCGGTAAATCTATATCTCATTTCCGTTGTTTCCTGAACACAAAGAATAGACGTGATCCTATCGTCGTCTGTTTCGCAATCGTACATAACCGTGTTAAAATAAACGGTTAGATTCTCCTGTTTTTTCACAGCTTCGAACAATATTAAATCCCAGGTTGAATAACTGAAATTTTCATTTCGCGCTTTGTTTTCCAGCATAAGCTCATACAGAATGCCGCCCTCGGCATAATCCGGCTTTGTTAAACTATGATCCGCGCCGGAAATATGTACGCGGATTTCGCTGGAAGCATTTCCGCCAAGTACAGGTCGAGCGTGTACTAATGCGGTATTAGCTCCGCCTCTCGCCGCCTCCAAAGCCGCGCATATTCCTGCCATACCGCCGCCTACAACAATCACATCATACTGCTTTTGATCATATCTTTCCGAAAGTCTTTTCATACGGTTCCCCTTTCATATAAGTCAATGATTTTGGTTTTTACTTGACTTTAGCATTTGACCCTGCTATAATTATACTCAACAAATCATTTAGCGTCAATAATTGGCACTTATAATGAAAATAAATCATTTTCAATCATAGGCAAGGATAAAAAAATGCTGAAAGACCAACGAATAGATACCATTATGGAGCTTCTCAGACAGCATAAATATCTGTCTGTACATTTTCTTGTTAATCAACTTCATTACAGTCCTGCAACGGTTCGAAGAGATATATGTCGCTTGGAAAAAATGGGGTATGCAAAGAAATCTTACGGCGGAATTTGTCTGAACGAACACGCAAAACCGCTCATTATACGGGAACACGAGCTTACGAATGAAAAAGGGCTTCTCTGCAGAGAAGCCGCAAAGCTTATCAATGATCACGAAACGATATTTATAGCCGGTTCATCAACCACATATCATCTAAGCAAATTTTTACCCGAGAAAAAAGACATTACCGTTGTAACGACGGATATGAAGTTGGCTCTGTATCTTGAAAAAATGGGTGTGCGCTGTTACTGTACCGGCGGTCTTATCCGCGACGGAATGCTCATAGGTCACCTGGCAATCGAGACGCTCAGGCAAATGAATTATGATACTTGCTTTTTCTCCGTCAGCGGAATATCGGATGACGGAGAGCTGACGGTTGCTTCAGAGGAATTCGGAAATCTCTTAAAGGAAGTATGGAAACGTTCCTCTCGTTCGATATGTCTTGGCGATGAGAGCAAGCTGAAAAAACGCTCTTTTTATTCAATAGGTAATCTTCAAAACGTGTCTCATATAATCAGCAACGGCAATTTTGACAAAGCTATTATCAAAAAATTCAACACAACGACATTCATACAGGCTAATTCTTAATACAGCTTTCGTCGTTTGCAACACAGGCACATACCTGAATGAAAGGTTTGTCAAAACCGACGTAAAAGATTTTTTCAGGCAAAAGTTAATTTTTATGTGGAAATTCATAAAACAATGTGCTATGATACCTCCGATTTCTGTATCTGAAGCTAAAAAACTCCTATGCCGGACTGCTTTTGGAGAGAAAACGGTTTTGTACTTTTCGTGAAAAAGGAATTGTGTTGGGACAGCGATTGTTATAAGACAATATCAGCTTAAACGGAAGCTATAATAGCATTCGACCTGTTATATGTTGTCTTTAGCAACGAAAAACAACTAAAAAGCATTAAAGCACTTTGCCTAAACGGCAAAGTGCTTTTTTTACGGCTGGCTGTTATACAGTCTAAATTTCACTCTTCCCGCCTCTCACCGTCGCTGAGTCGAAGCTTTTCTTCTTTTCGGGACGGTGCGAATTGTACGATTACATATTATTTTTGCGTAGATCGATCAAAAAGATGTATTTTGTCTATATGCGTTTTTTACATATAGTCGTTTGCGGCGAGATTTGATACGGTGTTATCAAATATAATTCGAAGTGCATCCATAAACTGTCCGTGATCGTAATAGTAATCAATATCGGCTTCGAGCTTTCCGATCTCAACCTTCATTTCTTCGTATATCGCCTTCGCTTCTTCATCGAGGCCAATAGCCTTTTTTGACATAGCTCTTGCAAAATAGCGCATAATTTCATTAAAAACTAAAAGTATGTGCATAGCGACAGATCTTGGGCGAAGCTCGGAACACATATGGCTCATTATCATTTTTTTGCCATCTTCCGTAATCGATTCCACCGTCTCAAGAGCTTTTGCTCTGTTTGGATTATAGTATACCGACACGTCCGGGTTCGAAGACTTTAGCTTTGCGAGATACTTATTGTCGAATGCCGCCTCAAGATTTAATAAATATTCTTCAACTTCCCTCTTGTAATCACCAAACAGTAGTGCAAAATATCTTTCCTTTAGTTCTTTTGCTGACAAAGAGGAATCAAAGGCGGTTCTGGCAAACGTGTAAAAGCAGAGTCCCGTAGGAGTGTAGCAACGTTGCGTACCGCACTGAAGAATACCGTCAACGCCCTGTCTTAAATATTCTCTTACGTCCTCGCTTACAACCTCGGAGATTTTGATGCTTGAAACGTCGGTATACATAGCGCGCCAAAAATGATATTCAAAAGAGATCTTTTTTCCGCTGAAGCTTTTATCCCATTTTTTAAGATGAGCTAAAAATTCTCCAAGCTCACGCGGCATTTTCAGCGTATTGCGGGTAAAAGGATCAAGCCGTGTTGGAAGTCCCGAGGGTAAAGTTTCCGTGTAATTTCTCGTTATGGGTGCTATCATAAGAAGAAATCTGTCAGGATTGTTTATTTTTTCGACAATGGGTGCCCAAGCGGTATCCATATATGCTATAAAAACAATTCGAGTTTTGAGGCCTTCTTTTGTAAGCGCCTCATCAATCTCGTTGAGCATCATAACGTACCAGTCGGATGGGAGCTTCTTTACGCATTCCGCACACTCGCAATGATTATTGTTTGCATCCGCAAGCCAAACGTGAAGATAATCGACGTTTGAATGACGCCTTGAGTAATTTACAACGTAATCGACAACCATACCGCGCGCCGCGGAATTTGACATACAAAAGTTGGTATTAATGGGAATATAGAAGATCTCGCGCTTACCGTTTATCATAGCAATCATACTACGAGTCTTATCGTCCATTTTTCCATCGTACTCGGTGTCCCAGCCTGCCTCTCCCGAAATTCCGAGAGGCTCGTATGTAAAGCCGTGGCCCATATCGTGGAATTGAATTCCTCTTTTTTCAAGCTCGGCTTCAATCATCCTTTTCCATTGAATAAGAGTAGTATCGCCTACAAGCTCCTGCATTCTGACCGGATTGTGCTGATGCTCAAAATATCTCTCGTAACAGCGCCTCGGGAATTTGAACTGAATCATAAAGGCGTTGAGTCCCAGCTTTAACATATAGTCAACAGCTTCAAGCTCGGATCTTTGGAAAGTGCACCCCTCAAGCACCCAGCCTCTGTAACGCATAGATGGCTTAAAACGGTATTTTACGTCACAAACCTCGCAGACGGGTATTATCTCGCCATCTATACCGGGCATTACCCATTCACAGCCGTTGCGACGAAGATATTCATAAACCGCAATTAGTACAGATCTCGGGTTTGAACCTGCGATAATACCGCTCTTTCCCTTAGTATCAATATAAATTATATCGTCCAGCAGAGTATCTTCCGCATCCGAGGTGTCAAGTCCGAAATCCGACATAAGTCCGAGACGGTAGCCTTCGTGGGCGGTTTCGTTATAGATAACCTTGAAGCCTCCTTCGTCGGGCATCATCATTTTGAGGTATTTTCGCAGTTCCTCCGCGGCGTAGTCGATGGGCGAGCTGTAAGAAACCTTATAAATATTAATCATTAGCTTCACTTCTTTTTCGATTATTTTCTCTCACCGATATTTGCGAGAATATATTTAAGATCACCGTCTGCGAAGGGCGAGTATTTATCGGGCTTTAACAAAAGCTCGTTGGCCTTGTTTTCTAAATATGAATAATCTATCTTTTTGGGGTTACCAAGAAGACGCATAGCATTATTCCAATAAATTTTATCTGTTATTTTCTCGTCAAGCTTTATACCGCGGAATTTCTCACCCTGATATTCGTGTTCCTCATCGGTTTCAAAGAAATCGCGGATAAGGTTGGGACGGCGAGTAAAGTTTTCTTCCCATCTTTCGTCCTCCGGATATGCATAGTAATCCGATCCGTAAAGAATTCTGTCTTGATATTTTTCAAAAAATCCTCTCCAAGAATTCCATTCCTTGCCCATTCTCAGAAGCTGCTCGCCTCCGGGCGTTATGTCAAAGCAGGTGTTCTCATACTCCATCCAACGTGTCGCCCTTTCAATATCCGTGCTCATAAATCCAAAATGAGCTAGGGTCAGGCGCAGACGCGGGTGTTTTTTCATTATGCGGTCAACCTCATCGTGTAGCTCTTCCTTTGTGGGATATGTGGAATCGCAGACTCTGCCCATTTTTATGGAGTATTCGTCCGCTTCGGCAATATTCCAAAGAGATTTCGGATTGGCAAGATGCATAGTGACCGGGATATTGTTTTCTTCAAGGAAGGAATAGTATTTATCGTAAACCGAGTGGTCGAGAGGACGCTTCATTGCCTTGCGCACCGACGGATATCCCTCAAGCATCTTCATTCCGTCAAAGCCGACGGATGCGTATTCTTCTGCCTGCTTAAGATACAGGTTGGAAAGATAAGAGTCCTCTCTTTCGGATGCATCAATGGGGTGTTCAAGTCCCGCAAACGCATATGCCGTGGGTGAGAAGGCATGCTTTAAGAAAAGCATACGGATATTCTGCATTTCGTTGAGATAAAATTCATGCTCGGGCGATACCTTGTTGGGAATGCTCATAAAAGCTTGTCTTCGTGTACCGGTTACGGGAAATTCGAGATTAAAGATCCTTATCGCATCTTTTATGGGCATCTCATAAGTATGATGTATGTGCGCATCAAATATCTTTTTCATAGTTTTGTCCTCAATCAATATACAACTCATCCTGAATAAACATCAAAGTAAAGCAGGATGACCAGTTGAAGTCAATGATGGAGTGCACCTTTCTTCTCCAGTCGGGAGGTGTTGTGGGTTTACCCTTTCTTTCGCAAGCGTAAGGAGGAATATCATTCTCCGGAGAATAGAATTCAAATATTGCTCCGGTCTTTTTATACCACTTGTTTACAGCCTCCAGAGTCTTTGTTTTCAGCTCCTCAGCGACATCATCGTAGCCGTACTTTTTAAGTCCCGCGATTACGAAATAGTTAAGATTCAGCCACACACCGCCGCGCCACATATCGGTGGAATAGGTGGGATGCGATTTTGCAACAGTCGCAAGAGGAAGCGGCGTCCAGAGCAGATTCTCATCGGTCAAGGTCTTAACCATTTTTTCTGCCTGCTCCTTTGATGGGATACCTGCAAAAAGAGGCAAAAACGAGGTGGGTGTCAAAACCTTTGAAAGGTTGCCGTTAAAGAGTCGGTCATAGTATGCGCCCGTCTCCTCGTCCCAGAGAAGCTTGTTTATAGTCTCTTTAAGATTTTCGTATATTTCTTTCCACTTCTCTGCCTTTTCGTTGTCACCAAGCTCGTTATATATGTAAGAAAGATACAAAGCATCTCTTGCCGCCCACACAGAAAAATCGATGGCATCCATATCATCGTCAAAGTCGAATCTCGGGGAGTTGTCTATTCCCGATTCACCGCATTTGCAGGCCATAGCCTCGGGAGATGTTGAATAATCCGGCTCGGTTAGCCATTCGAGAAGTCCGTTTCCGTTTTTGTCGCGATTTTCCATATCCCAGGTGAGATATTTCTCAAGCTTTGGAGCGCACTCCTCAAGGAATTTTCTGTTTCCCGTCTTTTTGTAAACTTCCCACGTACCCCAAGCGAGAACCTGCGGCTGAGTTACGTCGGAGGAGTCGATCGGATTCATCATATGAGGCATAAAACCGTCTTCGCATATCTGCGAAAGCACCGAATTTATGCAGTTTTCAGCCATTTCTTTGTTGTAGGTCAAGAAAGCCAACGCGTGGAACACGCTGTCCCAGAGCCACATATGTTTGTGAGGTACTCTGTCGGGTGTAGTCCACATGCAAGGAATCTTACCTTCGGGTGTATGTACGTTTACCTTTTGTACGGAGAGTGCCTTGTAATAAAGACTTTCGTATTTTTTATTTTTGCACTTCGGCATATTCTTAAAGTAGGAATAACGGGCTTCTTTAAGCGCTTCAACGTCCGCACTAATATAGCGGTTTGCACCGGCGCGGGCCTCGGAATATACCTGAGAATGGTGAATACAGAATTTATAGGCTCCGTCCTCGCGTTTTTCATACTGCAAAGCAATAGAGTCGGTATCGTTATAATAGCAATCTACGTCCCAGCTCTTATAGTAATTCAACTTGGTCTGACCGAAGATTTTCGGAAGTACAGGAGAATAACCGACGAGAGTATCGGCATCGGCAAAGGTCATAAAGAAATCTCCCTCTGCACACTTCGCGTCGATCATATCACCGGTAATTGCGTTGAAGCTTACACGTCCCTTTAGCGGGAAGTAAACCTTTATCCACTTTTTAAGCTCGAATCTTACTTCGATTTTTTTAGAGGTCAACGTGCCGATGAAATCGTTATAATATCTGTTCACCCCGTCAAGTCCGGAATAGCCGAACAGTTGACCGTATCCCCATATTTTATTAAGCTTCATTTATAAAACCTCCTGTTTAGAATTTGTTTTATGCTTAAACGAGTTGTTTATAATAGCATGTTGACATTTTTGAATGTTTGTGGTATAATTTACACAATATTTGGTCTCTTAAAGACAAAATATTTATAGCTTATGTTTTAATTCTATCATCAAGCGCCCTTATCAACAATATATTTTTTTGCAATTATAGTGAACTTTCTTGCACAAATCAAAAAAGCGAGGAAAAAAATGCCATATATAAAAATACCGCTAAAGAACGTTATCAATATCGAGAAAATTATTACAATTTTTGAGTTATCTTTACGCCGTGATTTCGAATATCCGGGTGAGGAGCATGATTTTTGCGAGTTAAACTATGTCGCAGAGGGCGAGGTGCTTTTGACATTTGAAGGCAAAAAAAGACATCTTAGGGAAGGTGAACTGTGCGTTCATTCGGCAGGAGAATTCCACGATATGTACGGTAACGGAAACCAGCCCGCAAAAGTGGTAATAATCAGTTTTGAGTGTCACTCATCCGCTATAAACTTCTTTAAAGAAAGGATCGTTAAAGTACCGGAGTCACTTCGTCCTCAATTTGCCGAAATGTTAAGACTCTCGCGTGACTGCTTCCGTCACTCATCCACGCTTGGAGGCCTTGTAGTTAAGCGAGATGCACCGTTCGGCTCAGAACAACTGCTCCAAAGCGAACTCGAACGTTTCTTCATCAAGTTGATACAATCAGAAGAGCAAAACGCAAGTTCTTTCTTTACAACTCGTGACGAAATGATTGAAAAGCTTACCACCGATATCAAGGAATACCTTGAAAAAAGACTTTACTCCCGCTTAAATCTTGAGGATCTTTGCCATCATTTCCATTTTGGGAAAAGTCATATATGTCACGTCTTTAAGAGTAAAACCGGAATCGGTATAATACAATACTTTATTAAGCTTAAAATCAGCGAAGCCGAAAGGCTTTTGTGCAAAACAGAACGAACTGTGATAGATATTTCTTCAGCTTTGGGATTTGAGAGTCCGCAATACTTTGCCAGACTCTTCAAAAAGGAAACCGGTTATACCCCAACAGAGTTCAGAGAATTTTCGAAAGTTAGAACAACTTCTCGAAAAAGCTAATATTTGCAAACTTTACATTACAAAATCACTATAAAGAAGGAAATACAATTATGAATTTATCTGCTATTTTTTCTGACAATATGGTTTTTGCGGCTAACAAGCCCGCGCGCATTTTCGGCGAGGGAGTGGGCGAGGTGAAAATTGAATTTCTCGGCAACGAATACTTCGGCTACGGTCACCTCGGCAAATGGGAGGTGGAGCTTCCTCCTTGTGAATACGGAGGACCGTACGACATCTCTGTTACTATGGGAGATGAGGTACGTGTGCTGAAAAACATATACTTCGGAGAGGTCATTCTCTGTGCGGGACAGTCAAACATTGAGTGGCGCGTTATGAGCGAAAGCGAGCCCGGGGAGCTTCTTGATCTACCGCTTCTCCGTATATGGATGCCGGAAACTACGAACAGCTATTCCGCCCTTGACTGTAAGAACGGATGGCAGACCTGTACTGCTGAAAACACACCTCACTTTACGGCTATTGGCTACCATCTGGCAAGAGAGATACATGAGAAAAAAGGATGCGCCGTCGGTATCATCGGATGCTATCACGGTGCGACAATGCTCTCAAGCTTTCTTCGTCGTGAGCTTGCTGTAAGAGCCGACATCTATATTCCCGACGAGCAAAAATTCAGAGATAAAATCGAGTACCCAACCTTTAATTACGAAGGTAAAATGCACGACGTTTGTTTCTCAAAAATAGCTCCGTTTGCAGTATCTGCCGTTGTTTGGTATCAAGGTGAAACAAATACAGCGAGCGCCGAGGCAAAAATATACGGAAAACAGCTCGAGGTTTTAATTCACTCTTGGAGAGAGGAGCTCAGAGATTACAACCTCCCCTTTGCAATTGTTCAGATCCACGATTACACACCTCGTCTGACAGACGAATGGAAAACTGTACAAGCCGAGCAAGCGCGCATCGCATCTATAACACCAAACGCAAGCCTTGTTGTAAGCCGCGATATATGCGAAACCACAGAAATTCATCCCAAGAACAAAACGCTTTTGGCAAAAAGAGCATATACTGCAATTTACGAATAATGAATTAGGTTGCCAATTTCGGATCATGCGACCGAACGTGGCAACCTAAATTTTATTTAAAATATACTTTGACGGTATCTTCTTCGGGTGACAGCTCATAGCTTTCAAAGCCCGTCTTTCGTTCATAAAGTCGAATGCTTGCGCCCTCGACCTTTACAGGAACGTCTATACTGCTGATAATAAAGGGCTTTCCCTCTGCCGGAGTACCCGAAAGAGAACGGAGATCTATACTCATCTCTCCGCCGTCAAATGTCACCGCAGCATAAGTGTGATATAAGGACTGTATCGCCGCAAATTCGATTCCCTTCGAAAGTACGATACCGTACCTTTCAGCACAGCGGCAAAAGTACCTGACGGCACGCTCGACGACCTCCCCGTTTCTTGCAGGATCGGGATGAAGGAAGTTCGACCAATGAGCGCCGAAGATTCCTTCGACCGTAGGAAGATCTTCAAAACGACTGTTGCACTCGTTCCAAGGGATAAGGTTGTTGTTTCGGTCGAGGGTAACAATGCCGTTCTCAATTCCCACAGATATCGGCTTCTCGCCGTCGCACCTCATCGTACTGAATATGGTGGAGATATATTTTACACCGCAAGTCGAAAGTACTTTTGAAAGCTCATTCCATCTATATGCAAAGCTGGGAGGAACGAAGCTTTCCGTGCGTTTTTTTATACCGTAATAATCGAGCAACTCACGGAATTTAGAGATACGGAGCTTTATTTCTGACTCACTCGTCATATAAAGTTCTTTATTTATAAAATAATAGTAGTCGGACGTATCAACGTTGTCGACACCGTCCATATAATATCCGTGAAGAAGACCGTGAACATTAAGGTCTACGTAGGGTGAAGCGTTTATAACCGCCGCAACTCTCTCCATTTCTTTCCTGTCAAGATAGGCAGCATTATTCCACTTATCCCCGTACTTAGAGAGGTGCGGAATTTCAAGAAAACGGTTATCCGGATCCCATTCTCCTATAACGAAAGCGCAACTTATGCGCATATCAAGCGCCTCGCCGAGTTTGTTAATAGCAGCATAATCCTCGGCGACGTGGCGTCTCGGCATACCGCTTCTCGATGGGCCTCCGTTCCTTCTGTCATCCTCGCCGCAGAACCAACCGAGATCGTCAATTACAAGATGAAGCGGCATAGGTATAAGAGCTCCGGCCGGGCGGCTGAATTTCGGCATAATTCCACAAGCGCCGTATACCTTACCGCCATTCTTAAGATGCTCCTTTATCCCCTTTGCAAAGGAGGATTTAGGTACAAGCTTATCGGGATCGATCTCGCAGGGCGTATCGAATACGTACGTGTAAACATCTTTTCCTGTGCTTTTCATCGGAAAACGAAGGAATCTGTCAGCGAACCTTGTTACGTTACCTGCCTTGCCTGTAATAGCCTCAAGTTGAGGGTCCAGAAGCCAACTTGAACAGTAAAAGAAGTTGAAATCGGTAAAGCATCCCGTAATTATCTTCTCTGCCCGTCTAAGATCGGCTTCAACTGTATCGGGTGACATAGCACCGCCTGTGGGAATATGTACGCTGACAACGGTATCCCCTTTTGTCAGTACCCTTTTCCACTTTGATCTGTCAAGGCTTTCTTCCTCGTTTTTCACAAGTCCCGAAGAGACTCTAAGACCTCTGTAAGTTTCCTGATCTTCTCTCACACATCCGAAGAACGATCCCTTATCATCCTCGCAATTTACACTTCCGAGAACCTGTCCGCTCCTATGAAACGTTTCTCCGCTTGGCATAACCCTGAGCTCATTCCCGTCAGAAAATGCATCGAACGGACGGTCATATTTGCATATTTCAAGATTAAACCTACCGACGCGAATAATTTTACAGCTTATAAATCTGAGCATCCAGGAAACGTATGCAGATATTCCTATTCTGCCGTAAAGGGTGATATAATCACCCACCTGATTCTCAAACATACCTATGGTCGCTTCGGTAACGTCCCGAGGAACCCTTCGCATTCTGTGATTCGATACCATTGTGGGCAACTCATAGAGAAGCGAGAACAGAGGAAGTGTGTCGTATAGCTCATTCTCCTCATTTTTCTTAGGACAGGAAAGTGCAGAAATAGCATCGTTATCCCCTGCTTTGATTGCCGCATTCAAAAGATAAGCATATATAACGTTGTCAGGATCAAAAAGCAACTCATCTCTTATCCGACGAATGTCTTCCTTGAGTTTTGAGAAAGCAGGATACCTCTCGAAGTCCATTATGCTATCACCGCATCTCTCGTATTGTGCCTTTGCTCGCTCGTAATACTCATTCATTCGAGGGTTCTGTGAATCTATCGCGTATTTTTTGAAGAATTCTTTCATAATATCCTCTTTCAAAAGATCGTTTTCACAAAAATAATACCATAGCGATCCGTATTTGTCAACATACAAAACGGCAATATCAATAATCAGTATAAAAATTATGTAAATAACGCATCTACTTGTTCGTATTATAAAAAAACGTTGACAGAAAGACAAAAGCAGTGTAAAATAAAATTAGATTTTTAATATGGAGCTTCTATATGAATGGATTTGGAAATATACTTATCATCGGCGACAGCTATTCTACCTTTGCAGGATATATTCCCGAGGGGTATTCTTATTGGTATCCGCAGGGCGGCAGTGGTGCCGAGACCGACGTAGACTCGGTCTGTGATACATGGTGGTATAAGCTGATTTGTGAAACGAAATCGACTCTGATCCTCAACGACAGCTACTCCGGCTCGACCGTATGCTCAACGGAACGGGAATCGATGCCCGGAACTCACTTTAATCTGAGAGTCGACAGAATGATAAAAGGTGGCTTCTTTGAGAATAATAGCATTGACACCGTCTTCGTTTTCGGAGGTACTAACGACTCCTGGATAGACTCGCCGATCGGCGAAGTAAAATATGACGGGGTCACCGAGGAGGATATAAAGATGGTCCTCCCTGCCTTTTCATCACTTATCCAAAAGCTCAGAGCTGCCTCGCCGCGATCGAAAATAATACCGCTCATCAACACGGATCTCAAGGATGAGATCGCAGACGGATTTGAGGAGATCTGCCGTCATTTCGGATTGACCTACGTAAGGTTTGAGGCGATAGACAAGCTCTCGGGACATCCGAGCCGCAAGGGTATGGAAGAAATCAAGGAAGCTATTAAGAATCTGTTGTAAATAATGATATTTTGATGTATCTCAAAGTGCCGGAATGAAAACGGATTTAGTCTGAGTACGTCAATCAGGAGGAATTTATGAAATATACTTTCGGAAACAAGCCACAGGTGGAATTCGACTCCGAGAGTTTTGACTTCTCTGTCAGGCTCGAGGACAAGGTTTTCAATACCGTAAAGGGCGATGCACCATACATCTTATTAAAGGACGGAAGAAGGATATTCTTCAGCGAGGCAAAAACCAAGACTGTAAAGACACACCCCACAGGTGTGGGTGACGGAATACTCATGGAGCTGTCGGATTTTCCGGATAATACCATATCATTTGCGCTATATATGTGGGTGGAAAGGACCAACTGCCGCCTGCACGCAGAATGGATACCTTACACAGAGAGTGAGACTGTAGTTGCCGAGATCGCCTGGCCAAAGCCCTTACATTCCTTCGCCGATGACGGATACTCTGTGTTGACGCTTATGAACGGAAAGATCATCCCGGATAAATGCGACGATGAGTTCCACTCAGGCAAGGAGAGGCTCTTCTTCAGGCGTGAGGGATATATGCCGTTCTTCGGTCAGGTCGGCGCCGGCGGCTCGGGATATCTTGCAGTAGTAGAGACACCGTGGGATGCGGAAAAACAGTTTGATCACCTTCCAAAGTCGCCTACCGTTATAGGAGTTCGTTGGATACCCACACTGGACAGAATGGATTACCGCCGTTCTATGTTCTATACCTTCTACGAAAAGGATGCTGACTATGTCAGAATGTGTAAGGACTACCGCCGTTACGCCATAGAGCAAGGCAGAATTACAACTCTCCGTGAGAAGATAGCAAGAGATCCTAACCTTGAAAAAATGATAGGTAGCTGTGTCGTACATACTCCTATGATAGCGAGAAACGTTACTCCCGAGTCGGAGTATTACAACAAAGAGGATCCGTCTAAAAACCACTCACTTATCACCTTCTCGGAGATGGCTGAGCGAATCGAGCGCCTTTACAGCTTGGGTGTCAAGGGTGCTTATGTTCATATTGACGGCTGGGGAAAGCGCGGATACGACAACGGTCATCCCGACATTCTTCCTCCCTGTCCCGAGGCGGGCGGCTGGCAAGGCATGGCTGATATGCTGAACCGTTTGAGGAAAATAGGCTTCATTCCCGCAATACACGACAATTACAGAGATTACTACAAGAATGCCGACACTTACAGCGATAATCAGGCACAGGTATTTGCAGACGGCAGCTACACGGGTGACAGTATATGGTACGGAGGACCGCAGAGAAAGCTCTGCTCTGCCTTGGCTAAAAGCTACGTTATAAGAAACTTTACCGAGATGAAGGCTCACGGATGCTTACCCGACGGTGCTTATCTTGACGTATTCTCGGTAGGACTTCTCGACGAATGTGCAAATCCTATGCACAGAGTTACAAGAAAGGAATGCCTCAAAAATCGTAAGGAGTGCTTTGATTACGTGAGAAGCCTCGGTATGATAGTCTCCTCCGAGGAGTCGCTCGACGATTTTGCCGACAGTCTGCATCTGGTTCATCACTGTCCATGGTTCTGGGATAATCACGGAGGTATCAACGTTCCGCTTATGGAGCTTGTATATCACGACGTAGTGCTTATTCCCGTCGAGACCGGCAGAGGCGCGTCGCACGCACCGGCGGACGAGCTCGGATACCTTCACGGACTGCTTCAGGGCGGTATCCCCTATCTTTCCTTGAACGCCGACGATGAGGAAATAAAGAACGTTGAGCTTTTGAGACGGTTACACTCCGAGGTTGCACTTTCCGAGCTTATGTATCACGGATTTATAGACGGTGATGCAAAGCTACAGGAGAGCCGATTTGCTAACGGTGTTGAGGTACAGGTCAACTTCAGAACCGACAGTTATTCGATCAAGTGGGCTGACGGCTCGGTCAGCGACGGAATAATGACCGTAAATAAAAAATAACCAAATAATAAGCGGATGCCCTACATCGTGTCGGGTATCCGCTTTTGCTATAAACATTCGGTTTTTGAAAATTTACCAAGAGAGTCCCATAGAGCAATGGTGATCAAGAGTAAACTCAGAAACTCCAAGGTCGATAAGGTTTTGCATACGAGGTCCACTCACGCCACCTAGCATTGCTGCAATGGATATAAGGTAGCCATCACGGCGCGTTTGCTCGAGAGTCTGCTCGGTTATAAACATATCAAAGAATTCCGCGACTATTCTGTGGCGGTTTTTGTCAAGTCCAACACTCTTTGCAAACTCGTCGATGCTCCATTTGTTATTATAGCCTTTAATTATAATATATCCGATCTCGTCACCGAATATCTCGAGGCAAAGCCGATGCGTTGCTTCGACATTGCTTTTAACGTAGAAATGTTCAAGCAAGCGATATTTTTTCAAAAGCTCGCGTACGTAGATCCACTGCTCGCGCGTGAGTGATGGATGAACAGAGAAAATAGGCTGCATACCCGTGGACGAGCAGATACGGAAATACTCCTCAATTGTCGGAACCTTCGCGCCATTAAACGCACCTCCACCGTTTCTCGTCGCATTTAGCTTTAAGAGCTCGTCGTAGGTCATTTTGCTCACAGGTCTGTCAAATTCGCTCTCTTTAACGATTTCGGAACCGTCTTCAAGACACAGCTCTCCCCTTACGGTCTCGTCGTCGTGCAGACAAACTGCAACTCCATCCTTGGTGAACTTTGGAATCGTAATACAACTCGTAAATCCTAACTCTGCCGTTAACTGCATTCCAAGTGCTGTCGTACAGCCACCATGCCCGTGATATCGAATTCCGATATCTTTTTCTCGGTAAGACGAATAATTGTGCTTCAAAAAAAGATCACGAAGCTCAAGCCTTACGCCATCCGGAATAATGAACTCAAGACGCACGGTGTCAAATCCGTCTAAGATAGGAGGAATACGCCACTCTCTACGGTAATATTGAATCTTGCTGCCTATTTCATATACGGGAGAAAAATAAATTGCCCTTCCTTCCGAATTTATAATGCGCAACTGTACCGCCGGTATTTCTCCGCTATCACTTTCATATTTTGCGAACGTGGACAGAATATTGATCTCCTTAAACCGTCTATTTTTCACCGTGACGGCAAATCTCTTTTTGAAATATCCGTCAGAGTCTGCAAAGCATGCTAACTCATCAATATAAAGATCCGAAATTTCCACGTCGCAAGTTCCGTCGAATCCACTCTGCATATACGACTTGAACGGATCGGGTAAAAGCATTTTTTTCATACGGATTTTTCCTTAGTTTTCTATTTGTTTTTCATTTTTAAGCTATGGAGACCAATACCGGATCTACTCAAGCTGTTCGAAGTAGCCATGATAAAGTAGCGTTTTCGTTTTGTACATCTATATTTTAAAAAGCGTGCAAAGAGAATCGCACATTAAAGCATAGCTATTTTCAAAAACTATATAAAATTTAAATCACATAAAAAGCTTAGAGCCGACGTAGTACATTCTCGTTCCGCTCCATTTGAAGTCTTTTTCGAGGAATTAACGGAGAAGAAAGTCGTTGGATCCCTCCCTTATAATGCATATAATGCTTAATGTTCAGGAATGTGACATCGGCACCATTTCGTACGAGCAAGGCAGCAGTACCGCTCATCGCCTCGCAGTCATCCATATGTATTCCTATTACAAGTACCTTCATATAATTTTCCCCAGTTTTTTGTGTTTTTGATGCTATAGCTATATCGAACCGATTATACCACTTCCGGGTTTTGGAATCAATAACTTATATGTAGAATTTTGTGTGCACGCTCTACCGACGGTTGCAGGATATAAGCCCGTATGATATAGTAAATGATAACGAAGGGCGATCGAGATGCTATGGCAATCGAACGCCCCCAAAAAACTCTGCCGAGCTTAAAATATCGATATTTTTCGCGGTTACAGATTTTAATTTAAGGCAGAAATGGTTTTACAGCTTCTCAAGCTTTTCAAAGTAGCCATGATAAAGTATCTGTACGTCACTGTCCGGGAAGAGGTATTTATACAGCTCTGCGCAGTAATCGTCGGTCATGGAAGCTATATAGTCGACGACTATCTGATTAGGCTCGGTATCTATATACGGAGAATTAGGTGCGTAATGATTCTGAGTAACAAAATCGATATGATGCTGATATATCGGTGAGGACCTATCTCCTGCCTTAAGGTCTGCAAGTAGCTTGTAGTACATCTTCTGCATCATCGGCTTCACCGTATTATCTAGGACACGCGTCAGATGGTCGGTGTGATAGATCTGCTCATAATTCGTGCGCTTCGCATTTCGGAGACCGGCGTAGTGCTCGTCGTCAAGCTTAATATACGGTTTGCCGTAGCTATGCTCGATGATATTTACCATGAGATTGTTGATTATCTCGGGGTTACCGTTTCCCAGACCGTCGTCACCGAGGGCGGTATCTGTGGGCAGTATCTTTGCACGCACGGCATCCATTCTATCCCTGCCAAGGTAGGCGATTATATCGGAAATACGTACGACGCATCCCTCGAGAGTCGAGGGTATGATCTTAACAATATTCTTCTCGTCAACATAGCAGCTCTCCACCATTGCATCAAAGTCGTCAAACGTCCACATAGGCTCGGGGGTGTACTCATTCATCTCGAACTCGCCGTTATGGGTTATGATGCCGTTGAGGGTATCTAGGGTGATATTAAGCGGAAAAATACCGTCGAGCACGCGAACGCTGTGCACGTTGTGGTTAAAATATCTTCCCGTCTCAGCACGGTATACCTCGGAAAGAAATCTCTCGCCGGCGTGACCGAACGGTGTGTGACCGATATCGTGTCCGAGAGCGATTGCTTCTATCAAATCAAGGTTTAAATTCAAGGCAGAACCGATAGTTCGTGCAATTCTGGATACCAGCTGGACATGTAGCGCGCGCCTGGTGATATCGTCGTGCTTGTAGAATGAGAAGACCTGCGTCTTGTCGGTATATCTGTTGTAGTAGGGGCTGTGCATTATCTTATCAACGTCACGCACGTATGCTCCGCGCCAAACGTTCTCGCGGTCAACGGTGGGATCGCGGCGGACGGCAAGAGAGCCCTTGGCGGAAAAGTTGGGACGAGAGTTATGCTCTCTGTCATATCGTATTTTTTCGCTGAGTTCTCTCGAGATATGCTCGTAATTTCGGTGTGTCATTTTTTCGCCCTCCTTTTGTTTATTTTCTTCATTTTACCATATTATAAACGTTAAGTCAATAAAAAAATAAAAGTCCGTGTGGGTTAAGCACGGACTTTTATCTTTATGCCATTTCGTTGTACTTCTTAGTGAAAGCGGACTTCTTGTGAGCTGCGTTGTTCTTATGAAGGAGACCGCGAGCAACTGCCTGGTCGAGCTTCTTAACAGCGAGCTTGTAAAGTTCGGAAGCCTGAGTCTTGTCACCGGAATCAACCGCAGCATTGAACTTCTTGATTACAGTCTTGAGCTGGCTCTTAACCATCTGGTTCTGAAGTGCCTTAGTCTGGTTTACGAGGATACGCTTCTTTGCCGACTTGATGTTAGCCATTTTAATTCTCCTTATTTAAATGAAGGCAATTTTGCTTACACGATGTTGTCGGCTGAGAGGGTCCGAGTACTTCGCTTACACAACTGATCGCCTGTTTTTTTCATACGGATAAGATTTTATCACATTTAACGAAAAAAATCAAGTGTTTTTTCAAAAAAAGTTGAAAAATTTATTGAAAATGTTCAAATATTATAAAAATATTTTGTCAAACCCATTGACAAGTAAAGAAATATCTGCTATACTTGTAAAGTAATTTGCTTTACACTTAGAAATGGGCGAAAAAGGAGGCGGGTTTTGTGTTTGAAAAGAATATGAAGCTTGCGTACCTTTTGGACTTTTACATCGACCTGTTCGACGATCAT
>JAZRBV010000034.1:0-6490 GCA_045635225.1 Eubacteriales bacterium | reverse complement strand
TGGTAAAATAATGTATCTACGCCTTTATTTTGCGCGGCGCGCACACGACGTATGGGCGCAGGTTACGTGTATTTTATTATAAGAAAATATTACCTCTGAGAAAGGAAAAGACAATGACAAACGCAAAGAAAAAGAAAAGTCTACTCTACGTAGCACTTTGCTTGGCACTTTCCGTGATGCTTCTCGTAGGTGTGCTGATGATGCACACGTCGGCGGCAGATACGGAGGCGGACAGCGGCACACCGTACGTTACGATCTTAGCTAAGAACGTAGAGTATTCGGATACACTGCACATAATGTTCGCGCTTGACACGAATTATCCCGAGAATGCAGGAGTTGAGTTCTGGTCATCCGAGGATGCCATAGGCTCGGCGGATCTCGGATACGTGAAAGAGATCTACGGCTACGTGGATGATGAGAGCCTCGTGGGCACTGCTGTTTACGGCAAGCCCTACGTTAGGACGGAGGGCATCGCGGCAAAGGATATCGTCAAGGATATCTACGCGAGAGCCTACGTTACCGTAGACGGTGAGACCTATTACAGCGACGTGATCAGATACAGCGTTCTCGAGTATATGCACGAGAGACTGTTCGATCTGTCCTGCATTCCTGACGTGAATAAGACTGCGAAGCAGAAGAATCAGGTTATCCTCTACAACCGCACGCTGGAGTACGGCGCGGCGGCACAGTCTCTTTTCGGAGTGGGTGATGACAGATTTGCGGGCGATGAGTTCGTATTCGTAGAGGTCGAGGGAGGCAAGCTCGGGGACGGCTACACCTCGGGTCTCTTCACACCCGGTGAGAGCGTTACCGTAAGTACTACCAATACGACGGGCTTCGTGGGCTGGAAGGTTAACGGCGCTATCGTATCCACCGATACAACCTATACGTTTGATGCGGACAACAGCATCAGAATTTCTGCGTCGTACGCTGTACCCGTAGCTACCGTCAACGTTACAAACGGTACGGGCGGCGGCACGTACGAGCTGGGTGAGACTGTCACCGTGACTGCAGATAATAAGTCGGCATCCAAGCAGACCTTCAAGGGCTGGACTCTGGACGGTGAGATCGTTTCCGCAAGCTCTACGTACAGCTTCACCGTCACCGAGGATCTGCTAGGAAAGACTCTCGAGCTTGTATCCGAATACTATGAACCCGTGACCGTAACTGTATCAAACGGTAGCGGAGCAGGTACCTACGCGGTAGGCGAGAGCTACACGGTTACAGCAAACGACAGAACCGCCTCAAAGTACGTATTCAAGGCTTGGTCGGGCGCATCCACCTCAACCAAAGATAGCTTTACTGTAAACGTTACCGCCGATATGGCAGGTAAGAGCTACGCATATACCGCAAACTACTACGCACCTGCCGTTGTTACTGTTAATTACGGTACCGGAGCAGGCACGTATGCGGTAGGCGAGACGTATACCGTAACTGCGGCTGATAGGAGCGCAACCAAACACGTATTCAAGGCTTGGTCGGGCAGCTCCACAAGCACCTCTTCTACTTTCACCGCCACTGTTACGGAGGCGATGGCAGGAGGCAGCTACTCCTACACCGCAACCTACTACGAGCCCGTTACCGTTACGGTGACCGACGGTGCCGGTAGTGGTAAGTATGCCGTCGGCGATAGATTTACCGTCAGTGCAAACAATAACGGCTATCCCGTCGTCGGTATTTATAAGAACGGCGCGCTCGTTACAAGTAATGATTCTCTCACTGTAGAGGTTACAGCGGCTATGGCGGGAACTACGCTTCAGTATGCTGTGAAGTACATAACCGAAACTAAGGTTTACGTAAACGGTGATTACGTCGGCACATATACCTACGGTGAGCAGTACACTGTTACCGCTCCGGAGGTTGACGGCAAGCTCTTCAAGCAGTGGAGTGACGGTACTAAGTCTCTCTCCATCACCGCTACCGCGGACGGCACCGACAAGTACTACGTGGCTGAGTACCATACTCTCAACACCGCTACGTTTGACGGTGCGGCGGAGGGCGCGTTCGTTTCGGGCAGCTACGGTGGCGTTAAGATCACCGGCTCTACCACGAACGAAAACGGCGGATACGAGATCGCATACGACCCTGAGGACAGCACGAATAAGGTCCTCTATATCTACGAGAAGAATCCCGACAGTGGAAGCAACGGTGACTTCAATATTTACGTTGATTCGAGCACAACCGGTACCGTAACCGTTATCGAGTTCGATATGTACATCGAGTCCTCGAGCAACGGCGCCGCACTTCAGTTCTTCTTCGGTAGATCCTTTGGCGGTGTGTACGCACAGAGGCTTGATTACACCAGCGGATCTTACCGCTACTATGAATACTATCAGAATGATTCTAATGCTACCGATATCGACGTTATGTTCAGACGCAACAAGTGGATCAACGTCCGCTACGAGTACTATCCCATTTACGATGGCTCGAAGGTGGTTGATTTCAAGATGGTTCAGTACGTTGACGACAAGCCGGTTCTGGTAAGCTCTACTCCGTACAACGCATTGAATCAGGCAACCTTTGACGTGCTGCATATCTGGCAGCTTTCCGGCGCGTACGGCGACTTCTATTTCGACAATATCCGCGCGTACAGGACCGACTCTCCCGAGATGACTGTCCCCACCGAGCTTGATAAATCCGAGGTATCCGGTGACGTAGTTAAGAATGAAGCATATCTCTACGATTGGGAGCACGCATACGATCAGGTAAACGAGCTCTACGGCAAGGATGTTGCTACTGCTATTCAGGGTATGACCGACAGACTCTTCGGTACCGATACCTACACCTGGCTCGCGGGTCTCTACGATCCCAAGACCGGCGGTATGTACTACTCCAACTCCGCAAGAGATAACTTCGGCTATCTTCCCGACATAGAGTCCACAGCACAGGGCTTCGGACTTATGGGTAGCCTTGGCGTTGCCGACGCCGGCATCATCCTCACGCCCGAGCAGAAAGCTCGTATAGGCGCGTGGATGCAGATGATGCAGTCTAACCGTGACGGTTACTTCTATCACCCTCAGTGGGGAACAAACATCAGCTCATCGAGAAGATCGCGTGACCTCACTCAGAACGGTCAGGGATTGCTCAACTCCTACGGAAAAGAATGGTTCTTCGATCATCCCGAGTACAGACTCGGTAACACAGGTGCAAAGCAGGGTGTTGCAAACGAGCTTACCTATTCGCTCAGTGCATCATCGGCTTACCTCGTTTCCCGCGTAGTTCTGGCTTCGAGCGACAGTGTCGACGAGTCTCTTCCCAAGCATCTTCTTACTCTGGATGCATACAAGCAGTATCTGAAAGATCAATGGAAGTTGAAAACCAGTTTGTCAACTGAGGAAAACCTGGATACGCAGAACAAGAGCAACATAATTTACTATAATAATTGTTACGGCTTTGGTAACACCATCACCGCTCAGGGCGCACAGATAATCGCTCGCGACAAGAAGGCGGGAGGAGATGGAGAATACGATAAGGGTGAAGATGGCTTCGTTGAGGCGACTATCGACTTCCTTAACGAAAGACAGGCGGAGGCACAGGCAGAGCGAGCAAAACTGGGCTTCGATCCCAACGGTCTGTGGGAGGTAGACGTTGTAGTAAAGGGTAGTACAGTCACCGACTACGAGTCCACATACTACACGATATCCGGCCTACTTAAGATCATTGGTATCTACAATAAAATGGGAGCTAGGCTTCCCTATGCAAAAGAGGCTGCATATTCTGCGATCAAGATGATCATGGGTGATGCTGCGGCATATAAAGCGGCAGGCGAGGCTATCGTCTCGGTTTATAACCCCGTAAACGCAACCAACGGAGTTCTCAACAACATTAGAAATTACGGCGATGCGGCGACGCGTGACGCGACGGTTGCTGAGATCCGTAAGTACATGGCGGACAACGCACTTCAGATCGTAGAGGCTACCGAGGCAAAGATAGCGCTTTATAGATGCGAGGACGGCTCGTACGGATATAATATCAGTGGCTCTTCCGCGAGCTCGCAGGGCGCTCCTGCGGCGGTTCCCGGCACTAAGGAGGGCGACGTAAACGGTACGGCTCTCGCGGTCGGCGCACGCTCCGCGATGCTCTCCTGTCTCGGACTTTCCTCTATACCGCTTCTACCGAAGTATGACGGTTGTACCACATATGACTTCGGCGACGGCAACGGCGCGGTTCCCACGACTCACCTTGATATATTCAAGCACCTGCTTGCAGAGCAGGATCAGGCAATTAAGAATACCGTCGGCAGGTTCGACGGCTCCTACGATTTCGAGGACGGAAATCTTCCCGAGGGTGATTATACTCTCGTTGAGAACGCAGGCGACAACTACATCTTGGTTGACACCGCTACCGATCTCGACTTCAATATGGATTTCAATCTCAGTTCGACCGAGTTCTACTATGAGTTCAGCACTGATATGAGCTTTGATAGCGTAAGCGCGGGCACTCCCGTCGAGATCGTTGTCGGCAATGAATCGGTTATCGTCCTTCAGCTTAAGGTTTCGGGCGGCAGACTTTCCTTCGCTGCACGCTCTACTGTTGCAAGCGATGCCGGCACCGGTAGCTTCTCTATCAATCCCTACACCGAGTTCAACCTTAACCTAAAGATCTATGCATACAAACAGACCGAGGGTGGCACCTCCTACTATGCTAAGCTGACCGTTACCCAGAACGGTACCGAGTACGTTCAGTACTTCAATAGCTTCTACAACGTTGTCGGTTTTGCAATCGCCGTTTCGAACGCTACCGTATCCAACCTTACCGGTGCATCTATGACGCTTGATAACGTCAACTTCATAAAGCACGGTAATGCAAAGGGTGAATACGGCGACTATCACTTCGACGAGTATAACTGCCATCCCACTGGCGTTACCGGCGGTAATATGGTTGTAGGCATCGACAATATGCTTGATACGAATGGCGAGACCGTTACGATGAAGGCAGGCAACTATTACAAGGCTCCCTTTAACTTCATCGAGACTCAGTTCACGATGATCAACAATACCTACAAGGTAGGCGACAGCGGCAGAGCAGAGATGCTTGATAAGGACGGCAAGGTAATTATGGCACTCGGCTACGTGCTCGGCAATAACACCTATACCGTAGACCTGCTCGGAGCATTCTCCGCAGGCAAGCCTACTAAGGGACAGACACTCCTTACCGTTCCCGCAGATATTTCTAAAGAAATTACGGTAAGAGCGGAGTTCCACTATGACCGTACCATTGGCGGCGTATCGACTCCTACTCTTGACGTAATAGTCAAGTATATTGATGCAGAGACCGGTCTTATGGATGCAAAGGCTACTACCGTAAGCGGTGTTCTCGTCAGCGAGACGGGTGCGGCTGCGGCTGAGTTTACAACCCTTGCCTTCACCTCGACCTCCGAGAGTGTATACCTCAATGACGTATACACAAGACGTGTGCTCACCATAGAGCAGTCCGCGGATAGCTCCGGTGACAACGTTACCGGTGAGGTGCTCGGTAAGTATGACTTCACAAACGGCGATCCTCTCGGCGGCGTAACAGGCGGCGGATCGGGTATATCCTACGATGTAGGCGTTATGATCGTCGGACCTAAGGCAGGTAACTTCAAGATAGTACAGAGCGACTACAACGCAGACACCGTATACACCACCGGCGATAAGTTCGTTATGAAGATGGACTTCACATTCGTCAGCGGTAAGGCCGGAGCGGAGGACTATAAACCCGCGTGGGCAGGCTTCCTCACCGACGGCGATTACCTTCATAACAGCTCTATCCACCAGAGCCAGATGACCTATGACGTAACAGAAGCAGGCGCAGAGGCTAACGCGCTCAAGTGGCTCGGTTACACCTTCAAAAAGGGTGTTACCTACTCTATCGAGGTTACGTATACAGTTGGCGGCGGATCCGAGCTCTATGTAAACGGAAATCTCGTATCCAGCGCTCCTGTCAAGACGGCTACTAAAGATGCAGGAAACTTCTACGGCTTCGGTATTGAGATGCGTACTGCCGGAAGAGGAAACAATGATTTCGTATTCGTTCTCGATAACGTTGATCTCTACGTTGTAGAGGCGAACTAAGATCAATAGCAACTCAGATTGCCTGAGGGGCTGACTTCGGTCAGCCCCTCTTTTTTGTATTTTTGACAAGTTTAGTTTGCAAAAATACGCTTATAAGCGAAATTTTAAAGAAATTATGCAGATGCAAACAAATGAAAAAAGCAAAAAATATCACTAATGCGTGATGCGCCTGCCGATTTTTGGCGCCGCGAGCTGAGGCAACACAGTATACAAAAAAACGGGGAAAAGTTTGGATAATATGCACAAAGAATTTTCGATCTTTTGGAAAAGGGTTGATTTTTCACCCGCGCATATGGTAAAATAATGTATCTACGCCTTTATTTTGCGCGGCGCGCACACGACGTATGGGCGCAGGTTACGTGTATTTTATTATAAGAAAATATTACCTCTGAGAAAGGAAAAGACAATGACAAACGCAAAGAAAAAGAAAAGTC
>JAZRBV010000033.1:0-5665 GCA_045635225.1 Eubacteriales bacterium | reverse complement strand
CGTCTGGGATATATATTGGTACGAAAAGAACCTACAGGGAGATATCGTAGCGATATATGCACAGGACGGAACAAAAGTTATATCCTACAAATACGATGCGTGGGGTAGAGCATGGTTTGTTGCACACGTTGGCGGAGCATCCACCACAGCGGTTAATAACTCGATCACTTACAGAGGTTATTACTACGATAAGGATCTGGGACTGTATTATCTTAATACCCGATATTATGATTCTACGGTCAAAAGATTTATCAATGCGGATAGCGTAATGTCCGGTGTGAACGGTAGCCTTAAGGGATATAACCTGTTCGCTTACTGCTTCAATAATCCGGTTAATCTTACTGATTCTTCCGGTAATTGGCCTTCGAAAGACGAAATTAAACGAGGTGTTCTTAAAGTTATTGTTAATCTGGTAGAAGATATTATAAACTACGATTCAGATAATGAAGATATTAATACGGTGTATGAATCCAATTATTTTTCTTCATACAAAGGAACTCTTGTCATACGACACTCCAGCAGTTTCTTGACATCGTGGTCGATTGGAGAAACTATATATTTAAATCATGATACGGACGGTTTGTATTACGAAGATCGATCAAATACTTTGAACCACGAATACGGTCATACATTACAAGAACAAGAAATGGGATTTGGAAAGTATTTTATAACTGTATTCGCTCCATCTTCTATATACAACTTGATGTCCAGAGAAAGTACCACGCTATACCGTAACTATTTCAATATGCCATGGGAATATAATGCGGATCTACGCGGTGGCGTAGATCGAGGAGATCGAGAGATTTGGGTTGAAGTTGTAAATATTATGTATTGGCTGACTGTGGAGGTAATTAGTGAATGTTTAAAATAGTGAAAAAAACAGTAGCATTGCTTCTTTTAATTATAACCGTATGCTGCACTTTTACCGCTTGCTCAAATAATGAAGTTGCGATTAGGAACAGTATCTGTGTACTGTCAAACTACATTCCATTTTATGGCAGCAGTGATATACGAGGAGCTAAAACGGTGATTTTTGAAGAAGATGCCTATGGCAGAGTTCTTTGCGCATACGGATCGGTCAACATCAGTTATTATATGCCGGCCAAAACTATAGCTGTAATGGTTGTCCAAAAAATTGATACCGAAAACCAACTGATCTACTACTACGAGGATTGCTTCTCTATCTTCTATAAAGAAAAACTCGCGACCTTCGAAATGGATAAAATTGATATCAGCTCTGCGGAAATAGAAGCGTTGAAGGTGCAAAATGATTGGGGCAAAGAGTTAAAACAGGAAAAAATGTCCGCGCGCACTGTCCACATAACGTCAGGCATCTACATTGATAAGGAGTTTTCTGACGAGGCGTATGAAATGAGGCGAAAAATCAGCAAAGAGCTTGAGGAGGAATTTAAAGGGAAGGACTGCGATCTTGAATTTCTCGACTACGACGGAGCCGGTCTTGCTTTGCATTGGCTGTACGTTAAAAATTCAGATGGCAGCATTGAGCATTATTTCGTTTTAACAGACGATGATTGCAATTGCACTCTCAAAGCAATACCGGATGTATATGACTGCTGCGAGGTTCTTACAAGCTTTAAGCAAGAGAATGGCTGGCAGTTTGGCTACGTGTCCGAATGGGATCCGTAAGCTCTATGCTTTCCAACGCATATGCTTCACCCCGCCGAGAAGGTAAAAACGCCCTCGGCGGGGCGAGGTGAAAGCTTAGTAGACAAGCTTTGTCGGCACTTGCTCGAGCTATGTAAACGGTGGCACCGCCACGACATACACGTATACCTACGACGCAAGCTACAATATTACTAAGGTAGTACACAGCGACGGAAAAGATACCTTCTCACGGCAGAGGGGGCGACGCCGAGCGGCGGTTATCCCTTGGGCGCGATTTATTCATCGAAAATACGTTAACATTTCGCACGTCTCTCCGTTTTTCGCGACGGAGAGACGTTTTATTTCTTTAAAACCTAGGATTTTGTAAATTACGATTTACAAAAACAGGGTTCGACAGACGAAAAACGACAGGTTATTCTTCCTTTACATTATAGAATATAGTAAAGCTGTTTTTGCTTAAGGAGGAATAAAACTGTGGACAAGCTACACGACAAGGTTAAGGAAAAGGACCGCGAGGCGTCCGAGAGGCGACCTGTGCTCTCGAGGATAAAGGAGCTCCTCGGCGGAGCCGTTGAGGGGACGAGCCGCGAGGGGCGCGCGGCACTTACCTACAATATACTTATATTCACGGCGGCACTGTTATTTACGCGCTGTCACGTGGTATTCAGCGCGCATCCGCTCGGCATCGCGCTGCTTGCGGTGTTGCCCGTGGGTGTGTGGAGCGCGATGCTCGGCGCCGTGGTAGGTGCATTGAGTCTCGGTGGCGGAGGGATAATCTATGCCCTGATATCCATCGTGACGGTATTTCTGCGAGTGGTGATCTCGGGCGGCAAGGGCGCAGACGGGACGCTGTTCGGCGAGAGTCTTGCGCTGAGGATATCGACGGCGACGGTGTGCGGCTTCATCGGTGCTATATACGAGGTGATGCTCGCAGGCTTCACTCGCGCGGCGATACTCTACGGACTCGCGACGGTGATCATACCGCCGGTTGCGGTGTTTGCTCTCTCGGGTCTTTTCTCCTCGGGGATTTCTCTCACCGACGCGATGTACGGCGCGAAGAGTGCGTTCTCGCTCACGAAGAAGAGCGAGCGCGAGAGGTATAATATAATTTTCTTCCAGCTTTCGGCTCTGGCGGCGAGCTTTCTCATCTCGCTATCGCTCGTGGAGCTCGAGCTGTTCGGCATCAGCGCGGCGTATGTGTTCGTGTCATTTGTGACGCTGGTGGTATCGAAGCGCTTCGGACCTCTGCGCGCGCTGGCGGTGGGCTTCGTTTCCTCTATCGGAATATCCAGCGTCTACTCGGTGTCCTACGGACTCGCGGGTCTCGGTGCCGGACTGCTCGCGCCTCTCGGCGTGACCTACTCGCTGATTGGCGGCGGTGTATTGATGTCGGTGTGGAGCGGCTACTCGTCGGGGCTCGTCGGATTTCTCACGACGCTACCCGAGTATCTGATCGGCGCGGCGCTCGCGACACCGATCATCAAGGGGCTATCTGCCGAGCGCGCCGAGGTGGAGTCGGTGGAGATCACAAAGAATGCAAAGGATATGGTCGGCACGATGGCGCTGTCCTATCAGAATAAATACGCAGGCTCGCTCGACTCGCTCGAGGCATCACTCACGGGGATCGCGGCTATAGTGCGCGGCTACTCGACCGCAAAAGCGCCGCTCACCGTCGAGGAGTATCGCGACGTCGTGATAGACGTTGCGGACAGGCACTGCAAGAGCTGCTCGAGTCTGAAGCTGTGTATGGCGGAGGACGTGCGACCCTGCATTCGCAGTGCCGAGAGCATCGCAGAGAAACTACGCGCGGGTGGACGAATTTCGGGTGAGGACGTGAACACTGCGACGGAATTCTGTGCGATTGCCGATACTGTCGCAGAGGCGATAAATCGCGAGGCGGCACGCGCTGAGCGCGAGAGACACCGTACGGGCGGCGATCTCACAGCCGACGAGTATGAGCTGATCGCACGACTGATAAACGAGGCGCGCGACAGAGATGCGCGTGAGCGCTCGACCGACGTGCAGACCAGCGAGAGACTGACCGAGGCCATAGAGAAGTGCGGACTCGGTGACGGAGTGATCCGCAGCTTCGGTGAGAGGCATAAGCATTTTATCCTCGCGGGCGAGGACGAGGCGGGGGATATCATCACCTCGCGCGAGCTACATAACAAGCTCGAGAGCATCGCGGGGGTGAAGCTTGCGACGCCTGAGTACTACCGACACGGCAAGATGGCGCTTATGGAGTGCGGCATACGCCGAGCCTATGCCACGGAGTGCGCTGTGGCAAAGGTTGCAGGGGAGGGCGGCGAGATATCCGGAGATACGCTCACGAGCTTTGAGAGCTCGGACGATTACTTCTATTCCTTGATCTCCGACGGCATGGGCAGGGGAGAGATAGCGGAGCAGACCTCGCGATTCGTCGTGAGCTTTCTTTCGCGCCTCCTCGATTTCTCGGCGAGCAAGGAGACGGTGCTCCACCTACTCAACAACGTGATGCGACACAGGAGCGAGGAGTGCTCTGCGACGGTGGATCTCTTCGAGCTGGATCTTCTGACAGGTGAGGGAACGTTTATAAAGAGCGGTGCCGCACCCTCATTCGTGAAGCGAGACGAGTCCATCTTCCGCATCAAATCACAGACCGCTCCGATAGGTCTTTTGCGCACGATAGATACAGAGAAGATACGCGTCGAGGTGCGCGGCGACGACTACGTTATAATGCTTTCCGACGGAGTTGCCGACTCGGCAGAGGATGCGCCGTGGCTGCTCGAGCTACTCGCGAAGCCGCCAAAGCGAAACGTGAAGGAATACGCGGATCTGATCCTCTCCGAGGCGGTGAAGCACTCGCGCTCGAGAGACGATATGAGCGTCGCGGTGATCAAGGTGATGAGGGTGTAGCTCACTGCGTTCGCGATGAAATGACGACAGTTGACGCGTAGCGTCTACTGCTAGGTCGTCGTGAAATGATTGCTTCGCAATCGTGAAATGAAACACTAACGTGTTTCGTGAAATGTCGCGCGCTCCGCACGCAACGTGCGTTAGCGTCGGAAATATACGCTTAAATCCCCGAATTTGCTAACTATAGTTGTCATATTACGCGAAAAAATCCCCCGGTCAAACCGGGGGTATTTCATTTTCTGGTAAAAGCCTAAATGTTACTGGCGACGCACAAGTGCGTTTTAGATTGGCCTGCCAGCCATGCAATTGTTACTTGCTACCCGTAAACGGGCACCAATTCTGTCATTCCGAGCGGCACTCATTAACCTCGAAGACGCAGACTTGGAACGAGGAATCTCCGTCTTGGAGCTTTTATCCTTTTAGGCTTTGGCAAGTGGGACTTACAAAACTATCTATGCAAAAAGTCTAAACTTGCAGGCGGTTCGATATAGGAGATCCCTCGATGCGCGTTATAGTCTTCGAATGATGTGCCTACCGCTCGGGATGACATTTTAGTGCAAACACATTCTTTTCTCTTTATCAGTTTCTCTTTTTTTCCTCACCGGTTAACCTATACTGAACCACGCGACTATCGGGTGGTTTTCGTTATACAAACAAAAGCACCTAAAGAGGCAATGCCAAATTAGGTGCTTTTATTATTGTATTAGGTTAAAGGCTTATTTATTGAAAAAAGGAGAGATGATAATGTTAACAATAAAGAATTTAGTGAAAATTTATGGAGGAGATTTTAAAGCTGTTGATGATTTGAGTTTGAATGTTGAAGAAGGTTACATCCATGGATTTTTAGGTCCTAATGGGGCAGGGAAAACAACTACGTTAAAAATGATTACAGGGATTTTAAAACAGGATGCGGGAAGTATACTTGTGAATGGAATTGATATGGATAAAGAGCCTACTAAAGCAAAAAAAGAGTTTGGTTTTGTTAGTGATAGCCCTGATATGTTTTTGAAATTAAAGGGTATAGAATATCTTAGGTTTATTGGGGCGATGTATGATGTTGATGTTGAAAAACTTAAGGAAAATATTATTAAATATTCTAAGATGTTTGAAATGGATCAAGTATTAAATAATAAGATAGAGAGTT
>JAZRBV010000032.1:0-36725 GCA_045635225.1 Eubacteriales bacterium | reverse complement strand
ATGATCTGCGAAAATAGTTAAGATTCTTTGCGACTTCGTAAACACCCCATTTGATGCCGAGATTTTTTTCTTGTTCTTTGTTCATTTTTTCCTCCTAAGAAAAAAGTTAAAAACTCAAACTCAAAACAACCAATCAACGCGAATCATTATATTCAGGCGTTTCTGCTTGTCAAGAAAATTTTTGAAATTTTTGAAATTTTTTAATAACTACCTAAAATAATTAAAGAAAAAACACTCTCCCCGTGTTGTTGATTGAATGTTTTATTTTTGCCTTAGGAGCAAAAAAGATCGGGGAGAGTGTCGAATGAGCATCTAAACTATACTCTGTTTTTATGATTTTGCAAATAGCAATATTGGAAAAATTGACAACCGAAAACGGCTGAATATAAATCGCCCTGCAAAATAGTTCTTTGAAAAAAGACAGCGAGGTATCAAAGTAGAAAGAATTTTATGATTTGTTTTTTGATGATACGGATTTTAAAGAAAATTTCTTTGCAAACCGTTGATTTTAAAAGGATTGTGAGGTTTTTGGAAACTGAGGTGCTAAACTGTGTTGTGTGCTACAAATAACCTAAATTCAGGCGATCGGAGTGCTGCCGGTCGCTATTTTTTTATCAATTACTTGCTTAAATATTCCTGGAAGAGTTTGATTGCTTCGACTGAATCCCGGCAAACTTCAACGCAATAACCCTGCGATCTTAATTTTTCGTGAAAAGCTGTCTGTTCAGGACGGACGCGGCCTTTTGCAGATTTGAACTCAATAAACAAGCCGTGAAAACCTCCACGCGGAATTGCAACCATGACATCCGGCACGCCCTTTGTCAGCCCTAATTTTTTCATGTGTGCAACAACGGCAAAACTGCGCTTTGCTTCGTTCGGAATTGAAAAGACTAAATCCGCATCGCCCCTAAGATAGATTTTTGCATACTGGATGAAAACACCCTGAATGTCTTCCTCTTTCAGAGTCAGTGGCTTCAGTTTTAGTTCTTTATCTGACATTGATACCTCTGAGACTTATATTCTACCTCGATCATTCCGGTTTTCTCAATCGCGTTCGTATCTACGGAAACGGTTATATCCGCTGCCGTTGCTTCCTTGTCGTAGATCGCATCGCATGAATAACACTTGTCAAGATAGCAGACTTCAACGGCTATGCCATGTCTGGTTTCATCGTAGATCGTCTGAATTGCGATTTTCTTGCCGTCCGGCGTGTTCAATAACACCGCATTTGCAAAACTGACCGAAGCGCAGCCTGCCAAAAAAATTACCAAAAAGGTAATAAAAATAACACTAAATTTTTTCATTTTTCTCTCCTATCTCGGCATTGCCTGAAAAATTTTACCGTCAATCAATTTTCCGTTTTCGCGTTTGTTTCTTTTGATGCCGTCACTGCCCCAAGTGCCCCACTGTTTGAAGAAAAAAGCGGATCCCTGCTGTTCGGCTTGTTCTTTTATGGACTTTACCCACTCTTCTTTCATAGGTCTTGCTTGCGGACCGCTTTCCCCTCCTACAATGACCCAGTCAATGTTCTCCAAATTCAAAATTCCCAAATCTTCGATCAAAGGCTCGCAAGAGAGAAAGTGGATAGGTGCGTCAAGTGAGCGCAGGTATTCTATTCTGGATTTAGAGGATTGAGCTTCAACCGTAATACCCAACCATGCGTTCTGCGGAATATCATGTGATAAAAAGTATTCTGCCATACGTTCCGCCCGTTTGGTCAAAAGCTGATAACGGTGCTGTGGTGTTACACGGATGGTTTCCATAACCTTGTCTATGAATTCAAAAGGAACATCTTTGTGAAATAAATCACCCATAGAACAGACAAAAATAGTATGAGGTTGTTTCCATGCCAAAGGTTCGGATAAACAATCTGCATGTAAGGTGACATTGAATCCGTTTGCGTATTTTTCCAATCCTATTGCATTGAGCCGACGAGTCATCGTTTCGGCGTAGCAATGAGCACATCCCTGCGAAATCTTGGTGCATCCTGTGACGGGATTCCATGTTTTGTCAGTCCATTCTATTTTTGTTGTTTTCATTTTTCAAAATCTCAATTTGTTGTTTTAACTTCGCATTTTCTTCTTTGAGTTCGTCAATTAGCCCACCCAGCGCAAACAGTTTCAATTTCAGACTTTGAACTTTCGTGCCGTCTTTCAGTCGGTTATCCTCGACAACCTGAAAGCCGTGCTCTAAGAGCTCAGCGATTTTAATGATTATTGCTTCCATTTTTTGTCTCTGTAATAGTCATTCCAAATACCGCAAAAAGCGTCAATAATTTCGTCATCCCATTTGAACGATGTTTTTTCCGCGAGTCGCCTCGCAATTTGCAAAAGCATTTTTTGAGTTTGTTTTTCGCTGAGAAAACGCGATAAAAAAACTAAAATCTGTCTCATGTTTGTCTCCTTTACTTGATTGTTCCTATTTGCGTCGATGGATTGTCCTGGTCCATGACTTCGCCGTTCGTGGTTATCTCTGAGATAATTGCGCCGATAATAACGTCCCAAATTGCGTCGAAATCATTTTTTTCTATTTTGAGGTCAAGAGCTTCGAGCCCCGTCCTTATAGCGTTGCGCACCCTTTCCGCGTCAAGCATAGCATTACCCCTTAATATTGTTCAGTCTTGCCAAAAGCGTTTTCAGTTGTCCGTTTGTTGTTGTCAGCTGCGTGATTGTTCCCGGATCCATAGTCTGCGGCCCGAGAGAAGTTGCCACCGTCGCTGAAATAAGTTTTTCAATAGAATCTTTCAGCGTCGATACCGCGTCGCAAATTGCCGCATAAACGTCGCCTTGCGTTCCGTTGATTTTCAGCTTCGCACCGTTGGCAACCTTGACTTCGATGTTGCCGGAATTGAGCATTTTGACTTCTGATTTCACGTTTCCTTTGTCATCCGTGCAATATATCCTCACTTCGCCCGGCTTTATTTCGGTTTTGAGTGGAACGGCGATAGCAGCCTTGACTCCGCCTTCCATGTCTAAGACAAGCGTTTTATCATCTTGCAAAGGTCGGCTTTCAAAGTTAGGAATAGTCCATGCTTCCGACTTTGCCGCATCGTCGCTGTATATCTCATAAGTCGTGATTATCTGTTTGTCGTCGCTTTCGGTTTTTATGACCTTGCAAATAACTGACATTCCTACCCCCAAAATTGAACCATGTTTCCGAAATACCAGTCCACCGGAACCAGCGTCAAGTCGCAGCTATTGCCGCCTGTGTCAAGATTCAGCGAAACTTCACGAATGAGAAAATCGGTGTCGCTGTCTATATCCAGCGCCGGAGCGTTGACCGTTACGACCTGATTTGCGTCTATCAAAACGCCTTCCGTTGTGTAGATGTAGGGAAGTTTGACTTGTAGTGAGCATGCTGAAATCAGCATCCGGCGCTTTTCCGCTTCCGCAAAGTCTTTAATCGGCTGCGGATATGCCGTTGTCTGCGTGATTGTTTTTGGGCGAAATACCGGCAATGAAACGCTTGTCGTTGTTCTCGCTCCGCCGCCCGGATTGCCGACGTTAGGCGTTGATGCCTGAGCCTTTTCCGCCGCTTTCAGTCGCTCGTTAAAACTCTTCGATTCTTCCTCTGATGCAAAAACAGACTGCCAGCCTTCTTTCCTTGCCTTCGCCGCTTTTTCGCGCATGGAATTGAGAACCAGCTTCACAATATCCGGTTTTTGGTTTACGCCCGTTGCCGGTCTGACTGCCATGATGTCGGAAAAAACCTTGTCGCCGCCGAAGGTAATTTTTCCGGTCGGATTTTCAAGTTTTAAAATCGGTGTGACCTTGTTGAGCGTGTCCACTGCGATGCGCAGCGTTCCTTCCGGTGTGGACGTGATAATCAGCCCGCGCTGTTTTGCAAGATTTGAAAGATAAGCTGCGAGTGTTTCATCCGGCTTTATCGCGGTTTCCGCAAATTTTTTATTAGCCGCTTCCGCAGCGCCGGTGTCCACTTCGACGTCGATCCCGAAAACGTCACAGATTCTTTCCGCAACGGTTTTTAATGAAACCTTATATTGCGTCCGCGGATAAAGACTTTTTGGCAAGTTGCAATGTGCCAGAACCGCCGTTTTCTGCATACAGGAATAAGAAGTCTGAGCGCCTGTTGAAAGATTCTTCTCAATGCCGTAAATATTGCCTTTAACAATAAGATTGCCTTGAAAATAAACGGAAACCTCATCATACATAAAAGGTTTTATGCCGTAGATCTCTTCCGTCGGCAAGGAAAAACCGAAAGTAGATGCAAGATTATCGTAAGTCTTTTTTACCGTGATTGCTGGTGTCGCTTTCAGTTGTTCACCGTTGATTATGAGCGCTGCGCCCTCGAAAGTTTGCAGTTTTTCCGTTTCGCCAAATAAATCGGGAATTTTCAGCACTTGCCCGGCGTAAATTTCGGAGCAGTTATTGATGCGCAGAATTTCGTTTGCCTTTTGCGGATTGTAAAGGTATGCAATAGCAATCTGCTCGATCGTTTCGCCCGGTTTGACGGTATGCGTTATCATAGATAATACTTAACCTCCGTTCCGGCTTTTATTTCAAATAGGTCTCTCCCGAATTGATTGATGTCTATGAGCTGATTTACATAGTTGTCAAGGTCATCCGGTGTGTCGCCGCCAAGCAGCCTGTATGCAAGCGGATAGATGTCACAGTCCTTTGTGACGCGATAGATCCGCGTTTGTTTCGCGCCGAAAGCGACTTGTTCAAGTCTTGCCGCGGCAAGCGTGCCGAGTCTGTCTATGAGCTCAAACTGCTGCTCTGTCAGATTGTTTTCCTCATCTGATTCCGCGAAGGCTCTGATGTCTGCAATCTGCGCGTAGATCTTTTCGGCCTGAGCAAAACAAGCGTCTTTTGTGATATAAGTGTCTTCCGTCCCGGCGACCGCCGCTGTTGCGTTTCCGGCTATTGCAGACATTTGAACTGCCTGAACTACTACCGGATCTGCATCGTCTTTCAGCGCGTCAAGTAAGCCGCTTATTTCAGCATAAAAAGCAAGCCGGTCTCTGACGTTCTGAAATACTTTCGACGGCATTTCAATTATTCCCTGCAAAACACCGATGATGCCGACCATGTTTGCGAGCGGTGTTTCCATAAGGTTCTCAAAAGACAAAATAACACTTTCGAGATCCGCTGCAAAGTCTGCAACTACCTCGTAAGCCTTCGCCATTTTTGCAACCTTCTTTTCGATCTCGTTTATCTGACCTGCGAGCTGTCTGAGCGCCGACGGTGATTTGCTTTCAATCTTATTTTTCGCCCAGTCGGAATTGCGTAAATTCAGCGCCGAAACGGTCTCATCCACGTAGCGCGTGACATTGACTTCTTCCGGTCGTTCTGCGAGATCAATCGTTTCATGCAGTTTTATTGTGAAGGAAACCTCGTTTGCCCGCGTTGCAAGTCTGTCATTCCGTCTTAACGATATAAGCTGGACAAGATACGTTTTCTTTTGCAGCGGATGTGTGAATTTCAGGGGCCTTGTGTCTCTTGTGTTCTGTTCAAAAGTGTCGGCCTTTATATCGCAGTCGGCGCCGCTGAAAAATAGTTCCAAGTCAAAGGTATGCGAGCCTGAGTGATTCCTCTGCACGTAGTCTTCACGATCGGAAAATTGGAAAACTTCCGTCCTTTCGGTTCTCTCATAACCTATATCGCGGAACTCAAAGACGAAACGATCACCCGCAGCCGTCTCGATCACTGCTTCCTGTACTCGATTTTGCCAAGATTCGACCATTGCAACCTCCTGAAAAATTGCAAACTTCTGAAAATTTTATATTATTTTAAAGGTTTTTCAAGGTTTCGGAGGGTAAAATGGAAAAAATAATCGCGGCAAACACAAAAGATCTTGCAAAGCTCGCGGCAAACTTGAATCCTTCGCAGTTCAAAAAGGCGTATATATCCTATTTGAACGAGCTCGCATTTCAGACGCGGAAAACAGCAACCGAGAAAACTATTCCGCAAAATTTTGACTTCAAAAATTCATCGACAAAAAAGTTTATAACGCGCGGAATCCGTTACGAAAAAGCTAAAACCGGAAATCTTGAAAGCACAGTCGGCGCTGTCGGCAATGAAAATTCCAACAATAGGAAAGAAGCAGGGCTTTACTTCATGGAGACACAGGAAGAAGGTGGGAAAGCCGTACAGTTCAAAAGTTCCAATGTCGGAAAACGTAAAGTTTTACTTCGTCAAAATCCATCAGTTTTGCCCGGCAAAAAAAGCCGCCGTATCGGTTCGTCGATGCTTGCCCTGCGTCCCGGTGCTACACCACAGAAATTCTGGCGCGGCGTCGCCGTTGCAAGACGTGTCGGGCTGCGTTATGTAGCATCTGAGCGCGGTATTTATCAAATTTTCCGCCGCGGAATGAAGAAAATTTATTCTTTCAATGTCAATCAGCCGACCTACAAGATACCGAAAAAGCCGTGGTTAATGCCCGCGGTCAATATGGTTCTTGCAAAGAAAAACAGAATCTGGGATGCTGTGATTGTCCGGATAATTACGAAGCAGCCCCAGCATCATAAATAGTTACTATCGCCGCAGAAAGAGCGCGAGCATTTTCAAAACTGACAGCTTGCGGAAAAAGATAAAAGAAGTTCGGTGCTTCCTCAAGACCTGCGGGAACCACATTATTGAAATAAGGACGATGTACAAATGCGATTTTAGGAAGGTAAAGCAGTGCCGCAGCCGATGCGTTTTCCATGTTGAACGCCGGTGATGCTGTGATGATATATCTGCGCGACGTATCAACTGAGCCGTTCCTTTTGATGTTGAAATTAGCAAAATATACCGCTGCGTCAGAGCCGCCGTCATATAATCTACAGTCAAGTGTTATCGCTGGATCTCTGACCTTCGATGCAAGTACGACAAAATCGTTTCCGGCAGTATTTTCGCCAATGACCGCAACCGCAACCGGTTTCAAAAGTTCAACCGCCTTCTGAAACTGTGAATCCCCTTTTTTTTCCGGCTCATTGTTCGGCGTTATGCCTGCCCCTGTAATCGTGTTAAGCATACCTTGATAGCAGTCGCCCAAAACTCTTTCCGAGAGCTCTGTGCCGTCGTTCGTGTTTGCAGATGATTTGTTTTTGAATTTGCCAAACGGATATTCTGCCGTCGGTTGCGTAATGTTCGGAACGCCCTCACCTGTCAATGTTCTCATGTTTTCCTCCTATTATTATACTTCGGTTTCAAAATCGACTGTTATTATCTCCGACTCTCCGTTCGCTATTGTGACCGGAGTTGCAAGAATAAGTCTTGCAAGCATATCTGAGCCGCTGAAAAGTCCTGCTTCACGGACGGTTATATCTGCGCCAGAATTGTTTGTAAATTCACGCGCTATCGAGAATTTTGTCTTGTTGCCGCTTGTTGAGGGCTCTATTGTTGTCGCGCCGGGCATTGCGCCGTAAATAAGCTGACCTGAGCCGCTTCCGTTGGCAATAAGCGCGCCGAGAACAGTTCCTGTTGCTGAAAAGGCTGAGTCGGATGAGCCAGGCTTGATTTCAGAACTTAGATTTTTTGAAGCCCAGACATCGTTTAAAGCAACATCAGTAATAGATAAACCCCCCATAACCCATATTTTATTATCATAAACTACGGCAGTAAAATTAGATCTCGCAGCCCAGCCAGCGGAAGCTGTTGCTCGCGTCCATGTGATACCATCAGAAGAATACCAGACGTCATTGGCTCTGCCTCCGCTTATAGCTCCTCCCATTATCCACATTTTGTCATCGTAAACTACGGCAGCAAAAGCACATCTTGCAGACCAAGCAGCACTTGGTGTTGCTTGTGTCCACGTTACTCCATCTGATGAATACCAAACATCATTGAGGTTAGAATTGCCAACATCAAGACCTCCCATCATCCACATCTTGTTGTCTAAAACTAATGCAACGACACCTTGTCTTGCAGACCATTCAGCATTTGCTGTCGCTTGTGTCCACGTTACTCCGTCTGTTGAGTACCACACATCTTTAACTCTACCAGAACTTGTATAGCCGCCCATAATCCACATCTTATTGTCGTAAACGACAGCAACAAGAGAATGTCTTGCACTCCAAGCTGCCGAACTTGTAGCTCGTGTCCATGTGATACCATCAGAAGAATACCAGACGTCATTTTTGAAAACACCGGAATTATCAACGCCGCCCATCATCCACATTTTGCCATCGTAAACTACGGCAGCAAAATTGATTCTTGCACTCCATGTCGCTGAAGAAGTTGTCTCCTCAAAAATTCCGCTAAATATCTGATCAGCAAAAGTCTTAACAAAACCACCAACATCATTGGCAAAATTAAAGTTTATCGTATAACGCCAAACAGATTTTTTGCCCGGATCCAAAACGACTGTGAGCAAGTCTCTTGCAATCAAAACATTTGTGTTCGTTTCGTCCTCTGAACCGCAAATTAAACCCGCTTCTTTTAGGCTGACCGTAGAGCCGGAACTATTGCCGATCTGTCTTGATATTTCAACCGAGATCGAATCCGCACCGACTGTTGAAGCACTGACAATCGTATCATTGACAGTGAGATTTGCCGGAACTGTGATTGCATAGTCAGAAACGGAAACCGCTGCGGTGTTGGTTCCAACCACTACACCAAATTTTTTTAAGCCTGAGCCGCCCTGCAAGTTCATCCATGCTTGCGGAAGTGAGTTCATTTCAACATTGTTGTTGCTGAGATCTTTCGCTTTTGCTGTGCCAGCGCCAACCATCGAGCCGTAAAGCAATTTCAAGAAGTTAGAAGTGAAACTTTTGAACTCGCCCTCGTGAAGAAGTTTTCCGTCCTCGTCAAAAACTTCGAGCTTTGAGCCGCCTTGAATAGTAAATTTATTTTCAGTCTTAGCCAGTGATTTTTCGGTTCTTGCGCTTATTCTAAGATCGTGAGACATGATTCCTCCTATATATTTGTCGGCGTGTCAGCCGAAACAGTCGAACTTATTGAAACATCGCCGCCCTTATGGATATAATCAGACGGCGTATCTGCCGAAACACTTGATTCTATCGCAAGCACCGGCGAGCCCGAAAGCAGCGTAACATCTACCGTTGCCGTTATACCATTGCAAACAACTTTCAAAGTAATGCTTCCCGGATCTCCCGCAGCGGTCCAAGTATAAGAGAATGCGCCGCTTGTTACGACCGCCGAGCCGATCTGTGTGTCAATTCCATTGACTGAGCTGTACAGCGTGACCGTTTCGCCGTCTGCAAAATCTGTTGTTCCTGAGATTGTAACATCCGAGCCGATGACTATTTCAGCCAAAGAAGCCGGAGAAGTGATTGCAAGTGAATGAAGGGCAAGCTGTATAATCACTTCCGCTGAAACGTGCTCCGCATTGACTTTCAGCGTCGCGTAGCCGGTTCCGTAATCGTCGGAAAGCTCTATATCGTCAAAATAAAATTCACTGTCCGTTATCGTTGTTGTATCGAGAAGCTCTTCCGTGCTGTCAGGATATACAACGACAAGCGTTGCTTGTGTTCCGTCTGCAAGATCACTGATACCGGAAACAGTGAAAGAATCGCCGACAAAAATTCTTGAAAATGCCGTCGGAGAACTAATTTGTATTCCACCGGGCACAAGATACTCGACAAGCAAAATCGCCGCAGTATTAAAAGGTTTAGCTGTCTGAATAAGTAACTTGAGCGCTTCTTTCTGTGTCAAGAGAACCGGTGCGACTTCAAACTTGTTTTCGCCACAAACAAAAAAGACTCCGGTCCATGCCGCCGGATTTGCCGGAATCTGAGCAAAGCTGTCGTCTTGCAGGTTATTGACGACTATTTCTTCAGCGCCGGAACCAGCGCCCATCTGCGTATCGGCTCCCATCTGCGTATTGCCGCCCATTGTTTCAAAAGGCGAAAAACTTTCAAAAAGCCGAGGATCTACAATTCCAGTGTATAGATGCGCATAAGACATCTGCGTGTCTGCGCCCATCTGCGTAGTGAGCCCCATCGGTGTTGCTTCAACGGTCAAGTCTAAATATTCATAGTTGGGATGCGCAAAAAGGTTTGTGAAACCTGCCTTATGCAGCGCTTCCGTTATGTCTGCAGCCGTTATTCCTCCGGAATCACCGAGTCTTTGTTTGACGGCCGTTTGTCTTTCTGCAAGCGTTCCGGTGCCGGGAAGTCCGAGCGCTTTTTCCCAATATTCTAAACCTTCAACAAGTAACTGATTATCCGCATTGCATCTATTATTGAGATCAGTTTCGAGAAGTAGAAACTCCCCACCGATCGCCTCGTAAATAGCTTTCAGCGTCTCACCATGCCACGCCATTCCGGTCGGCATTTTTCTCTCAATTCCGCGCCCGTGAATATTCATGTCTTAATCCTCGTAGGTCTCGCCGTCAAATTGCAGAATATACCACGGAACCTGCCCTTTCGGTAAATATTCATCAAACACCGAAACGCCGCCGACTGAAAGCTCCACGCCTGAAATTCCCGCTTCCGGTGCGAGAACGTTGTAAATCGCGACCATTATTTCGGGAAGTAAAATCCGATCGTGTCTGTCTGCTATATCCTCGATCCCCGAAACATAGGGATATTTTGATTGACAGTAAGCCTTGAGAACCGGTTTAATTCTTGCCGCCGCGTCCGCCTGTGAAAGTCCGTTGAGCCCGGTGACGTTGACCGTGTAATCGCGCTGCAGTACCTTGTGAACCAAGATCTCGCCTGTACCAATTGGCTGATGTTCCGCGTAAGTAGCTACAACCGCTTCTTCCATCTGCCGTGTTATATTTCCAACGACAGGCTGGGCGTCCGTCAAAATCCCCTGAATATATACAGAGCCGTTGTAAACACTATCTACATAAGGGAAAACACGATGTATGCCTTCAACCTGAAGCCCCCAGTAAACATAGTCGCCGACTGCTCCGCCGCGCGGCAAAATTGCAAAAGAACGTAAAACTTCCTCTCTGTAATCTTCAACCGATTCTATCGGCTGAGGCTGTCTCGATGTACCGTCAATAGTTCCTTCGCTGGCGATTCCTTCATATTCTGTTTGAAGTGTCAAAACCGTTCCGACCGTTGCTTCCACGTCTGAGCCTACGCCGACTGATTCAACTATTACGCGGTCAAAATCTTCATCCGGCATTCTACTAACGGAAGTTGCAATATAAACAAAGCCGGTGTTATTATCGACAAAAAGAGCTCCGACCGGCAAATTGTGCCCTGCTTCCGCAGCTATAATCACACCGTATCTGCCCGGTACAGCCGCGTTCCTCGCCCTTCCAAGTTTACTGAGTCTTCCCCAGTTTTCAAGCTGACCGCCCGGCTGGTCCACTTCGGAAGCAGCCGTGACCGGATTCCCCTGTTGCGCCGCTATATCGACTGCCTTTTCGAGTAGTTTTATGTGCGGTGCGAGCGCCGTCGCAAGTGCGGTTTCAACGGTTTTGTCACGTACTGCCGGATCTAATTCAGGAAACACTTTTCTCAGTTCGTATTTTAAGGACTCTGCGAGCCGCTGTTGTATTTCAGCCGTTGTATTCATATCTAAGCGCCTCCTTTAATGAAAAACGCGATAATCGTCATCGCGGCGCTGATTGCCGCGCTGATTCCGGCGATTTTACCCGCGTTGAACGAAGTCGATGCTTCCAGTTTACTGATTCGCCTTTCCTGATCCTCGATTTTGTTTTTGAGATCTGTCATTCTTTCCTTATTGATGTCCTCAGATTTCACCAACAATTCCTTGATCGAAGTGAAACCCTCGATCATCCGCTGCTCTAATTGCTTGAGAACCTCGTCATTGTTCATGCCTCAACCTCATAAACCTGAACCCGCTCATATTTTACTTTGTTGATGGTAATTTGCAATGTTATTTTTAAGGAATTTACGGTCAAAATTGTGATCGAACATTCGATTTTTTCGCAGCGCCCGGAATTGACAAGCCACGCGGTGTCGTTTATAACTGCGGCCTCAAAACGCTTTATGTTGCCGGAAGTAAACGGCTCCGCCGCCGTGATTTTTTCAAACTCAGAATTGAAAAGAAGTCCATTGCGCTGATACAGATTGCCGAAGTAGTCAAGATTTTCGATTCCTTTCGGATTCCTCTTTGTCTGCGTAAGCGCTTCTTTGTTTCCGCCGAAAAGCGAAACAAAAACGGAAGTCCATAGCGTAGGATCGCAAACAATCTTTCCGCCTTTCTCTTCGAGCTCTCCGTTCGTATTGTCGGAAATTAGTTTTATCATAGCCGCCTCTTAATTCATCGGAACCGGTGAAGTCGAAAACCAGCCGTGATTTCCTTCTTCCGTTAGGTCTGTTTCCGTTCCGTTTTTGTCTAAGAATATATAGCGAGTTTCAATATTGTTTGTAGTTTCGCGTGACGGCATCGGTGCTGCTGCGACTTCCGCCGAAGCTGTGCTTGCGCTTTCGCCTTTGTTGCCGTACATTTCCAAAGTATAAATCATATTTCCAAAGCCTTCGCCGCCCGCAAATTTTGCAACCTTGTCGGCTATCTTGACAACTGCGAGAAGCGGCTGCGCTAAAAATTCCCAAACGCTTTGACCTATTGCAGAAAAAGCGTCTATCCAGTAGTCTTTAATCGTTTTGATTTTCTCGATCATCCAGTCCACGACCTGAAAAACAACCGCTTCCAAGTCATACCATGCTTTTATCCAGTAGTTTGAAATAATATCCCAGTTTAACCAAATAATTGCCACTAATGCCGCGACCGCCGCAACTATAAGCAGAATAATAGTAACCATTCCGCCCGCAACCGCGCCAAAAATACTGGAAATAAAAATTCCCGCCTGAATAGCCTTGATGACAGTCATTATTCCCGCGGCAAGTCCAAGAAAAGCCGGAATCAAGTCAAAAATCGTTTTTGCAGTTTCGGCAAGATTTTTGATAAAATCAGGATTCTCTTTCAGCCAGTCAGAGATCGCGTTGCCGTATTGTGAAACAAGCGCTGTCAAGTCTTTAAAAGCCGGTTTTAATCCTTCAAAAATCTCCTGTTTTACGCCGTCTATTGCAGACTGCATTCGCATGTATGCTTCGTAAGTCGTTTCGCCGTTTTCTTTCGCTGCTTTCTGACTTGCGCCGTAAGAGTCAATTATTGTCTGCTTAAAGGCGTTCATTTTGTCAATGCCTTGATCTATCAAGATTTGAGCCATCGTCATGCCGCGAGCACCAAAAAGGTCGAGAAGAACTTTTTGAGTTACATCCACCCCGGCGCCTTTGAGACTTGTTTCAAGTCCTTTGAAAATGCCTGAAAAATCAATATTGCCCTGTGCGTCCTGAATCGCAATTCCCATTTTTTTGAGTTTGTCGGCATTTTTTGTGATTTCCTGTGACAGCATCCTCAAGCCGACACCTGCTCTCGATCCAACAATTCCACCTTCGGCAAGTGAAGCAATAGCCGCGCCCATGTCCTCGATCTGAAGCCCCATTCCTTTAAAAGCCGGAGCCGCATCAAGCGCCGCTTGCTTGAAATCCTCAATCGTCATTTTCGACAAGTTTGTTGTCGTGATGATCGTATCAGAAACCCTTGCAATATTTGCATTGAGCTGCGCCGCGTCATCCGTGAAAAGTCCAAAACCTTTCAAAGCGTTCAAAGTAACATCGACCGACTCTGAGACGTCCATGCCCATCGCAACGGCTGTATCTGTAAAGCCTTTGAGTCCGGCTTTGATCTGATCCAACGAAACACCGGAAGCGGCAAGAAGGTCGCCCGCCGATGCTACCTGCTGAACGGTAAATCTTGTCGTAGATCCAAGATCCTTAACGACTGATTTGTACGCTTCAAATTCAGCCGTTCCCTGTTTGACAATTTGTGGAAATCTCAGCCCTGTTCTGACAAGTGTCTGTTCCAATGACATGCCCTGCGTGACTGAGTCCTTAATCGTTCTCCCCAGCGTGTACGCCGCGCCAATCATACTGCCGAAACCGACTAAGCCGGTGATCTTGCTGAAAGAACTTTGTATCGCACCTGCAGCGCGTGAAAAAGCTGATGTCATGCGCGTTGCAGAATTAGTGGCGTTGTTCGTCATCCGGCTCATCATTCCGGAGATATTGTCCGTTCCGGTAAAGTTTACACCGACTGAAAAACGACTCGCCATCTATCTCCCCCGCCCTGAATTAGCCTTGACCTTCTTCAATTCCTCGTCTTGCTTCTTTGCTACATCATTTGCTCTCTGATACCAGTTAAGCAGCCCTGTGATTCCGATAGCATCCGCGTGCATTTCGGACAGGGCTGCCGGTAACTGATAAAAAGTTTCTCCGACGGTAATGACTATGTTCGTAAGTGAGAGCTCCCAACTAAACACCTCGTCGCTACCGTCTAAGCCAAATAATAGAACACCGTGATTGCATTAGCAACCGCCCAATCATTAGAGTCCATTTTCTCAATGATTCCGTCAAGTTCGCTCGTAAGTATTCCGACCATTTTGCGACCTTTGTCCTGATCCGAACCACGAACACTAAGCGCCCTGTTGATTTCTGCTACCGTAAGACGCGGCTTATATTTAAACTGCGTTTTTCCGGCAATATCAAAAGCGAGTTTCTGTGTGATGGATCCGTCGTCTTCGATCGTGATCGTTCCATCGCAAAGTCCGTCAATAAAAGTATTACAAGCTTCTTTGTTTTTTTTCAAAACAGCCGGGCGAAGTCTTTTTGTTTCGTATGCCCAGCGTTCAAACTCAGCCTGTGCAACTTCCGGTGTCATTTTTTCAATGATTTCCATGTCTCTTTTGTCTCCTTTTTTTTAGTTGTTATGCGATTTTCTCAAGTTTGCCAGCGCCGCCGACTTCGATCGTGACGTAGCCGTTGAGCGTGTCTTCCTTGATGTCGCCGATAATGGTTCCCTTACCCTTATAAACAGAGCCGTCAATGGAACTGATCTCGATTATCGCTTCGATAACATTGTTTGCAATGTCCTGAAGAAACTCAAGAGCGCCGTCGAAAGTAATGTCGAGTTGCAAGGAATCTACTGTCCAGCGTTTCGCGGTTTTGATCGCGTGACCAGTGCCGTTGCCGTTCATTGAATAATCGTTTGAATAGCCACCGAGATCCTGATTCGCGGATTCGCCGCTTTTGACGCTGAAAATCTTTGATCCGACTTCTTCATGGATGAATTTTATTTCCGTAATATCTCCACTGCAAGGCATGTTTCCCTCCTTTATGCACCGAAATTAAATCCGGCATAAGCGTTTGTTGAAGTTTTACGTGCAATGCCCGATCTCTTGTAGTAAAGAGTCGTGTTGATGCGCTGAGGATCGTTTTTCGCAATCTGAACTACTACATTTGCTTTTGAGTAATCCGGATCGGCAATGAGAGCGAGATCAGCAAGCGCGTCTATCATTGCAAAAATGATTGATTTCCAGTCTTTCGGTCGGATGATGTTGTCCACCGATGCGACGTCAGTATCATTCAAAATGACCTTGTCGCGAAGGTAAAGCTCTTCGCGCATCCTGTAATTGTAGATCACGTTAAAATCTATAAGAATGTCTCTGACATAGCGGAAATCGTAAGCGAGCGGTGACTGTCCTTCAGGTCTGCGGAAAGTGATAAAGCTCTGTACCGTGTAACCGTTCGATGCGTCGTAAGTGACCGTTGAAATGCCGTTGTTTACAAGGTCGTCGCGGACGTTGAAGTTCTGCATGGATCCGATGTAATCGTTTGCCGGTGCGGGCATGTCAGCGTAGGATCTGTTGTTGATGTCCATGTGAGCGTTCCCGTCTGCTATAACCGCCGAAAGCACTACCATGTTTGCCGCTGCTTCGTAGGTAAAGCCAGGGCTCAACGGAGCCGGTGCGAGCGCATTCGTGAGATCGCTCTTTCTGTTTGCACCGAGCGTTTTCAGTGTTTCCGGATTTGACTCAGTCGTGCCGGTTACGCAAACAAACGGTTTGCAAACAGTGCCGTTCCATCTGCCGGTTCCGTTTGTCTCAATGTCCGGTTCGCCGTTGAAAGTTGCAAACGTATCAAACTGCGAAGATCCATAGATGTTGATGACATGTGTGTACCATACATCCCCCATGTTTGCGAGCGCAGTTGCAAGACTGATGGATCCGTCTGAGCCGCTTGCAAAAGTCGGATCTGTAAATGTCAAGCCTGTGTCTGAGCACTCAAAATGGATATTGAGCTCGTTCGAGTTTGCGCCTTTCCATTTTGCAGTCATGGTATAAGTGTCATCGTCTTCGGTAACTTCGATCGGAGCGTAAAGGAAAGCGGTGACTGCATCTTTTATTGCTTCTTTGACGTCTGCCGCTGTATCGTCTTTGCTGAAAGCCGCTGCACACTGTCTGCCTTCGATGGTTTTTCTGCCATTGAACGTGATATAAACTACGCCGTCTTTCGCCGCGGTTCCGCTAACTGTGAGCGTTGCTTCCGCTGCTGCTGCACCGGCTGCGTCCTGAATCGGGAAAACATCCATCGGGATCGTGCCGAGTCCGCCGCCGACCGTAGGTTTCAAAATTCTTGCAATCTGAGTCGCCGGGCATTCTCCGAAAAGTCTGCGAGCCTGTTCATTGGTCGTAATTGTGACCGGGATATTGTACGCACTGTAAGCCGATTTATCAGTCGAAATCGGCGAAAAAACTGCGACGCGGTTCGGGAGATAATTTCCCGCTGCGCTTGTCAGCTTGTAGCCAAGTGCGTAGGAGCTACATCTTTCAACTACATTTGCCGAAAGTGTCATTTCATCCTCCTATTTGAGTTGTTTTTGTTTCATAGTCGCTGATTAAAGTGTAACGCCCGTCAGCTCTAAGCGTGTCGCCTAAAAATATCAGCGGTTCCGCTCTGAGTCTTGCTTCGTCGTAATAAACCGTATATTCGATGTTGACAATATTGAGCGCTTCCGCATTTTCGACGCCGTTCGGATAGTAGAACTGCCGACCGCCGACGTTTGTTCTGCCGATGGTTCCAGGCTGAAGTCCGAGCGTAAGATATTGACCGCTTTCAAGAATTGAGCGTATAATGCCGCTCATTCTTTCAAGTTTGACAAAAACATCGTGATCAGAAACTTCCGCCGCACTTGCACCAAAAAGCGTGATATTGAATGTTGCCGATGCCTGACTTCTCACCGTTGAATGAGCTTCGTCCGTTTCGCGCTGCGGATTCACACAAATCGCATTAAGCTCCGAAAGATCGAAATTCTGAAATCTGTAACTGAAAAGATTTAAGTTTCCATTGTAGTAGAAACTGGCGATTGCTTTTTGTGTTTCTTTAGCGTTTGAGTCGTTTGCTGCCAAAATCTTCTGATTATTGATTTCAAGAAGTAAAACTTCCAGGAGCTGATGCGTAAGTATGCTGAACGCGGAAGGCTGAATAAGCGATGTTATTTTTGCTGTCGCCGTCATTCTTCGTCTCTCCATTCAGTAAGTAAGATCGTCACGTGACCGAAAGTGTAATCCGGGCGAACGTCAGCGCATTTGAAAACTCTGTTTTTTCCCGCCGCGTCGATAAAACTAACCTTGCAGCCCTTCAAAACAATGTTTTCAGGATTGCGAGGATCTTTATAAAGATCGAGATCTTTCAGCGTGTCAAAAGCAATGCAGACATGAGCAGTCAATGCGTTGACCGGTGCTCCGGTTTCCGGGGAATAAGAAGTGTTGTGGAGCGTTGCTATCCCCTGAGCTGATGCGGTTTTGTCGTTTGTATCTACGAGAGTGATTGTTGTAGCAAAATCAGTCGTGATAATTGCAAGATTATCTTGCCTCATCTGGTCAAGCAGCGCTCCATTTGTCATTTCTTTTTACCGCCTTTTGCTTTCGGTTTTTCAGCCGGTTTTTCTTCCGCTTTCGGCTCTTCTTCAACGGTTTCCGGTTCCTTGCTTTCAGCCGGTTCTTCGGTGACTTCCGCTTCTTTCGGAGCGTCTATCACTTCAACAAAACCGCCTTCTACGAGTCCTTTCACGTCTTCGTCTTTTGCGTCGAAAATCGCGCCGGGCTTAAAATACTCGTTCGCATATACGATCGTTGAGCTGAGGACTTTACACTTCATCGCTTGCTCCTTATCCAAGAACTTTCAGGCAACCGAAAGTGTCGTTGCTCTTAACGATGCAAAGCGGAGCTTTCTGTGCGCGAAGCATGACAATGCCGTGATCGTCGTAAGTGTCGACGTAAAGACTGGTTGCCATTCTGTCGCCAACGATCGTGATGTTGCCGTCCGCTCTCATATACTGGGCGAGCATTGCATCGAAGTTAGAGTCTTTCAGTCCGCGAATCGTGTCGATACCGGCATACCATTTCTCGTAGACGCCATCTGCAATGAAAACTACATTCTTCGCATCGACGTAATCAAGAACCGTATCATTGTCAGCCGGGCTGACATAAACATCGTCGCTTCTCCAAAGGTTGACGTAGTAGCCGTCAAGATGGATCGTGCCCATGAATGCAAGGCCTTCTCTGCTGTCTTCAGGACGGATGAAACCCGGATCTATTCTGCGGATATTGTATTCGTTCTGGACACTTGCATTCGCTGCAAAACATGCCCAAGCGCTGCGGCCGAAAATGATGTCTCTAACGGGGCTGTGACCGTTCTGGCGAATCGTTCTGCAATGCGATTCAAGGTTCGCAAGCGGTGTCGCGTTTGCGTTATCCCAATAAAGAGAACCGGTAGTGTTTGAAAGTGTTGCAAAGTTAGTTTCCGGACAACCGAAATCTATATCCGAAACACCCTCACCGTAACCAGCGGTCGAGAAGGGAATTTTTCCTGTCTGGAAAATCTGAGATGCCTGCCAAACTTCAGCACCGTTCATCTTTTCATCAAGCAAAAGAACATCTCTTGCAACCTGTTTGAGCAGTCTGACTTGTCTGTCAGGATCTACCGCATAAGGATTTACGCCGAAATCAGCGACATCTTTTGCCTGAATCGAGAAGTTCATGCACTCTTTGTATACCGGAGGCATGTATCTTGCACGCTCAAAAGTGCCTTCGCTGTTGTTGGTTGCCTGAGAGCCGCGGTTCTTTGCCTTCGAGATTATAAGGCGCGATTTGCGTCTGTCGAACTCAATTTCTACCGCGTCAGTTGTCATCGTTTCGTCAAAACGAAAGAATGTCAAAAGTCCGAGCTCTCTACGCGAAATTTTTTCGTAGTATCTCGCGAATTCTGTCATAAGCATAGGTTTAGCCATTTTTCCCTCCTTTTTTTACGCTTCCCAAAGCGCTGTTGCTTTGTCGCAAAAAATGCCGATTTCGCGAAGCGCCTGTCTAATTGATTTGTTGCCCGCAAGGCCTTTAACCGTAACGGTGACTTTGTCGTTGACTGCGGTGTTCGTGCTGCCGTTGGTGATCGTAAGTTTGATTTGTCCAACGTAAGCGACGCCCGAAGTAAGTTCCGGGAGAACCGTGCCGTCCGGTGCTGTCACGCTCCATTTTGCCGATGCCGGAGTTGTTGCGTTCGTGCAAACAATAACGTAATCGCCTTCCATGATGCCGGTTCCAGCTGTTACCGTTGAAACAGTCGCGTTTCCTGTGTTTCCTTCATCGGATGCTGCGGTGATCGAAGCGGTTTCGCCGTCCTGAGTCGGAACGGTGTCAAGTGTGTAACCCGTCGGAAGAACGATGAGTCCTTCGTCAAAAAGTCCTTTGAAGTAAGCGTCGGCTGCAATGCTGCCGGCTGCCGGGATCGTAATGTCGTTCATCAGAACGGCTTTCGGTTCTTTCGCGCCGGTTCCGGCATAAGCGACGAAAGATTTACCGTCCGTGTCAAGCTGAAGCAGCTGACCGGCTTTGAGTTTGTCATTTTCGCTTCCTTTGACGGTTACAATCTGCGAAAATCCGCCGCGAAGCATGACTCTGTCGGTGTTGTAGGTAGTCATTTTTTGCCTCCTATAAGTTAATCAATGCCGAGAATCCGAGCGCAGTTTTCAGCATACGCTTTTTCTCTCTTTTCCTTTTCTTTCGCTTCAAGCTCTTCTTCCGTGTAAGTAGCCTGATCCTGTGTGTTGACAACCGTTACAGGATTAGCCTCTACCTTTGCCGCGAGTTCTTTCTTTGCGTATTCCTCCTCGAAATACTTGCCGACAACTTCCGCGTAAGGCGTGTCGTTCTGGATTGCAGCGAGAACTGTCTCTTTTTTCGCTCTCTCAACGTGTTCAAGATGCCTCATAACTTCCGCCTTCCATTCTTTGCGGGCGTCAGCTATTGCGCTCCTGAGCTGTTCTTGTGTGTAGGTCTTTTCCATAGCATCCTCCTTGTTTGTTGCTATTTCATCAATCATTCCAGCGGCGAGCGCATCCTCTGCGAACAGTATGCCGCCTTTTCCGAATTTTTCATTTACGGTGGGAATATCTACCCCGCGTCCTTCAGCTACCGCTTCCGCAAAAACGTAATGAATGTGGTCAAGCTCCGAAACGATCTCTTTATAACCTTTTTCAGTTGCCGGATCGATGTATTTATTAGGCGCTTCCGTTGAAGTTATCACGATATGTTTAAAACCGTGCTGTTCATCGTATTTCGACTCATCCCAAAAATCGGTAATAACACCGATCGAACCGAAAGAAGCAACTTTCGTGGTTGCAACAATCTTGTCGCACTGAGAAGCGAGCCAGTAAGCACCGCTTGCCGCCATGTAGGAAACTCTCGCCTCTGTCGGTTTTGAGCAATCTGCAATCATCTGGGCCGTTTCCGCGACGCCGTTGACGTAGCCACCGGGACTGTTTATGTCAAAAACTATTTTTCCAATCATCGGATCCGCTTCAAAATCAGCAATAGCCGCTCTTATGTCTTCGTAATAAGTGCCCCACCAGCTCCCAAGCGTTCCATGCACCGGAATCACGCCAATGCCGACGCCGTTTTCGGTAAAATATTCTGTGTCCATAACCGCTGATGCTTTCGGCTGTTTTTCCATCTCTTTGAGCTCTGCAAGTTTTGCCTTAGTTATTGCATAAATAGTGCTCATTGTTCCTCCATTACTTCTTCGTCGCTGGAATCACCTATAATGCCGACCGGTGCGAGTCCGTTCTTTTCACGCTGCTCGTTTTCTTGTGACATTGCCCGCAGGTTCGCATAATAGTCACCGTCGAAATATTCATCTGTTATCTGGTCATCAGTCATCCAGCCGTGAGCCGACAAAATTTCAAGTTCTTTCGCCTGTTTTAAGCCGTCCACGTTCGATTTCGGAAGGCCGCGCCAACTGCTCGATCTCCATGCGCCAAGAATATCAAACCTGCTTTCATCTGCAAGCGCCTGAATATATCCGGGAGCCTCAATGCGACCTGACAAAATCATACCATCCAGCCAGTCATTGAAAATCGGGCATTCAAATTTATCTGTGAATATTGCGAGCTCTTTTTTTGCAAAGTCTTCAAATTCAAGTTTTGCCTGTCTCGATGCGCTGTAATTCGAGTTAAATTCCAAAAACAAGCATTCCGGCGGAATACCGAGCGCAGAAGACATTGCCTTTGAAACAACCTCGTAAAAACGCCCGAAATTGACGTTCGGCCTTGACGTATCAAAGCTGTGAACATCCTCTCCGCTTGCAAGATTTGACATTATAAAGCCCGGCTGCATTTCCTTGAATGTCAGTGGTGTCGTTCCATACTGCTCGACAAGCGTTTCACGCCCTGCGCGAGTGAATGGATCCTGTCTTAACGGCTGGTTCGGATCTTTTTTGTGTACTACCGAAATAAGCGAGTTGACAAGCGCCGCACGCTGCTCTGAATCGAGATATTTTCCAAGCTCGTTTATGTTTTGCAAAACGACCGCAAGAATCGGAAGGCCGCGCCGTTCGTCAATGCGTTTTTCAGTAGATCTGACAAGCCACGCCCTTCTTTTTCCACGTGCGTCAAAAGCCGGAACCCTGACCGGCATGACTTCGTTAAGTCCGTAACCGATATAATAAGCGATCGCAATGCCGCGTTCGTCGTGTTCTACGCCCTGAATTATATCCGCGGTTCCGTCTGTTATTGCAGGTTGTACGATATTGATACCATCTACAATTTCAATGACCGGAAGCCCTAACTTGTTGAACGAACGAATGACAAGACAGTCGCCGCTGATTTTTGTGGTTCTGTAAACAATTCTTTCGAGTTCGCTGAAAGTCATGTTTTGTTTTGCTGTGACAAGCCTTTTGTCCTGTCCCCAAGTTTCCCAGAGACATTCGACCGTGTTTGCAAAGTTTCCCGGTTCGATGCCGTAGTCAGCGAGTATAGGTTCCAGCGGATGTGATTTCAGTTTCAGACCGCTGTTTATGATTTTAGTTTCCAGCAGATTGAAAACCGTCGAAGCAAAACTATTTTGCCTTGCAAGTTGTAAGCTGCGGAACTGAAGTAGCCTTAAATTGACGCAACGGAGATCCTCTGTAAGTCCGAAGCCGACGCTCATGCCTGTTTTGCTTCCTGCGTAACCCCAAAAAGAATCCCACGCGAGATTGACAAAGCCGATTTTTGCGTCGGAATATACCGGCTGAATCATAGCAGGTTTTACGGTTCCCGAATCTGCCTTATTTTTTGAAAAAATCCGGCTAAAAATACCCATAGAACCCGCCCTTGTCTCGTCCTAAAACCGCATCCAATTCTTCTTGCAATTCGTTCTCGCGTTTGACAAGATCCGCGTAACTGACGCGCTTAACCGACTGCGAGCTCTGACCGTCTGAAAAGCTGTATTCCTGCCCCGACAGCACCGCCCTTTTAGCGGCCTGAACTTCCGCAAGCTCTTGTCTGATTTCTTCTTCCGTTCGCATTTTCTACCTCGTAAAAAATACAACTTCGCGGAAAGAATACGACTTTTGAAAATAATGTCAAAAAAAATCAGAATAAAATTTTTAAAATATCAAACTTATTCTGAATCTGAATAAAAATCTAAAAGGGATGTTTGTGCTACTTGTTCATCGAAGTTCCAGACAAGCAATTCTGCAAAGTCTTTTGCTTTTTTATTGTTTAGGCCACAGCGCCGCTGGATCACCCTTTGATTATAGTCGGCATAAAGTTCGCAAATCTCCGGGCATGCGTTATAACTCAAGATCCAACGCGACTTGCTTTTTTTAAGAAGCTCTGCCAGATGCTCATGATCGAATGTCTTTGATTTGTAATAATTCTCTGTTTCAAAATAAGGGGGATCGCAATAAAAAAAGACATCAGCTTTATCATGACGTTCAAGAAGAACTGAATAATCAAGACATTCAATATTTGTGCGCTGTAATCGTTTAAATATTGCTAAAATTCGATGCTGGATGTTTTCGATTGAACCTAAATTGCAAGGAGCATAGGTCGGTCCAACTAAACGCGAACCAAAACAAAAAGAAAGTAAATAAAGTGTCCTAAATGCCCGATATAACTGCGGTTTTTCCGTATATTGCTGGGGGGGGGGCAGAATCACGAAGATGATTAAAAAAGGTTCTCGAAGACAGCACTAAATTAAATTCTTTTGCTAATTCCGGTCCGCGTTCCTTAACGACGCGATAAAGATTGATGATCTCGTCGTTGATGTCATTGATGATTTCGCAGCTTGCCCACTTTGGTTTTGCAAAATAAATCGCGCCGCCGCCAAAAAACGGTTCGACATAAGTCTGAATATCACTGGGAATCATCGGAACTATATACTGACGCAAATTTTTTTTGCCGCCAATATAGCCAAATAAATAATCAGTTGGTACGGTGCTCATGTTAACCTCCTGTATTTACTGGTAACCATTGCTTGTTTGTCTCCGCCGTATAATTTGCAATTTTGGCAATTATTGAATCCGGATCCGCCCGATCTACACCAAACATCGCTCCGATTTCACTTAAATAGATGTCACGGACCGCGAAATTGTAAACTGTTACATCCCAAAAGTGCGTCTTCGCTCTCGATCCTCGTTTTCTCCAGCCAACGATGCGTCCGTGTTCATCTGATGGATCCTGTCTTTCGATTTGCGGTGCTTCAGATCCAAAACATAAAAAATAGTCTCTGTCATAACCGCCGCCCGCTATCGTCACTCCGAAAAGACGGCTGACTTCCGTCGAGTCCACACCGCCCAAGTTCGGAGAATCCGGAAAATTCAGAAAGCCGTGTGGCTGCGGAAGTTCCGGGGATCTGTCCCAGACAAGCCGCGCCCTGTCTGCGACTACGTTCTTAAAATGCACGGTGTCTATTGTCCAGCGTTCGCCGAGCGGAGTTTTATGCTTCCAGAAAATTTTGTCGCTGATTTGACGGCCTTTTCCGGCTATCGGTATAATATGATCCGCTGAATTTACAAAAGAATAGCACGCCTCCGGTTTAAAACCGATGTCCACGCCGCATAAATTGACAAAATACTCCCGCCCGTCCTCTGTTTTCCACGGCAAGGAAAGCAAATATCTTGCAGCTTGCCAAGCGTTGCCGCCCTTGTCTGTGACGCCGTGAATTTCGCACTTGCAAATAGAATAGCTCTGACCGCCCGCGCAATGCGCCTTGATCTCAAAAGCGAGCCAGCCTTCCGCCTTATCTTGCTGACCGTTGACGTCTATTGCAGCAGTAAGAACCGCGATCGGACCGTTGTTGTCTTTCCTTGCAAGTGAATCGGGCACTATCCCGGCGAAATATTGACGGCAATTTTTCCAGACGTTTCGATAGTCGATGGTTTTTTCCTCTTCTTCCCACGGTTCGCCCAGCACGTTGTTATAGAATTGTTTGAGTTTTGCTTTTTGCGCTTCCGGCGAACCAAAGCGCGTTGACAACCATGCCTCGACAATATTTTTCCAGCTAAAAAAATTCGAGTATAATGCCGAAATGTGAAAGCTGCGCATTCCCTGAAGCCGCGGAATCGCTGTCGGAATCCACTTGCCCTTGATGAGCATGTCATACTTCCGCTCTTCGGTTATATGACAGCCGTTTTCGCACTGGTAATAGATCGACTTATAATCCAGAGATCCGTCCGCACGGACTTCATACCTGAGCCCTGCGCCGGTTCCGTCACCGAAAACAAGCCTCTGCATTTTGCCGCAATGCGGACACGGCACGTTGTAATAGCACTGGTCGCCTTCTTTCCATAACCTTTCAATATGACTTGCGTTTTTAATAAGCGGAGTCGAACCATAAACCAATTTTCTTGACTGCGAGAAAGCGTCCGTCCTTCGCTTTATCAGCTCGATCGGATCTCCTTGACCTTTCAAGTCTACATCATACGTGTCAATTTCATCGCAAAGCGCCATCGAATAGCCAACTTGCCTAAGTTTGTTAGGATTTTTCACACCGAAAGCCGCTATAAAACCGCCCGCAAATTCTTTCCGACTTTTAGTGTCGCCTGTTTTGTTGTTTTTTCCGCGTTTTATGATTGACGGCCGAATTTTATCCTGCAAGTTGCAGGTTTTAAGTAGGGCGTCCACGCGCATTGACATGTTCATCTCAGCGAGATCTTTGTCTGCGCTGACATACAACACCGGCTGCGGGCACTTGTCGATGACATAACCCATTGTGCCCTCAATGATTATCTGTGTGAAGCCGACCTGATTTGACTTCATAACCGCGACTTCGCGAACCGGCGAAAGCGGAGACATGCAATCAAGCACTTCACGCCAAAACGGAGAATTGTCAAGGTCAAGTTTGCCGGGCTTCGATGTAAATTCTGACGGTATAGAGCGGTTCTGCTCATTCCAGACTGACGGAAGAACAGGCGTGTTTGATTTTAGAGCTCTTTGACGCGCCGAAAAAATCAAGTCAAAATATCGGCTGAGTTCCGCGCTGGAATATTTAACCTTCCGCATTGTCAGGCTCATTACGTGCCTCCTGTTTTCGTATGTCCGCCGATGCCTTTTTCAATGCCTGAAGCGCTGAGTCCTGCGCCTTTTGGATCTCTTCCGAATACGTGATTTGAAGCAGCTCTTTGATCTGTTCGACCGGTGTCTCCGAATTCTTTGCAATATTGAGCAGCCGGTCCACGATCTTCGACGGTAATTCCTGCGCCATCTTTGAAAGCTGGATGCCGACTTCATCGTTTATCTGCACAGCTATCTCCAGCGAGATCGTATCTCCACGAAGTTCAAGAAGTTTTGCTTGTCTGATTCCTGCGTCCGCTTCCGCCTTGATCCTGTCAATGATGTCTTTTGTCATCTTGATAAAATTGGAAAAAGAAGCGGTGCTCAGAGCCTCAAATGCTTTCGGATTCCGGGAAAGATATTCCTGTATCATTTCGGATTCCGTGAAAGACAATCCGGCTTCCGTCGCCCTCGATAGATGCTGCCGGTATTTTTCCGCCGTTGCAGGATCAACTTCTAAGCCTTTTGAGAAAAGATCCGCCGGAGCGTTCTTGTCTAACAGAAAAGCGCGGTTTACAGGCAAGTCCACGTCTATCTTGTTAAGCTCGTTTTTTATCAGCTTGCCGGATTTTGCCCAGTTGCAAATTGTGCGCTGAGTCACGTTGAGTGCCTTTGCCAATGCAGCGTAAGCGACGAATTTCATTTTGGTGTCTCCTTCCAAAATCAGTCTCGACTCAAAATATTCATTTCACCAAAATTTTCAAGTTTTTTTCCTTTTTGGTGAAAATTGAAAAAATTTTTACGCTGTGTTCATAAAAATTTAATAGAAGTATAAATTTTACCTTTTTTAGTCTTATTTCCGGTGAAAACTCCAAAAAATTCAGTGAGTTATAAAGACTATCCGCTGGCGAAAGTTTGCTTTCAGCCCGATTCCCCTCCCTCGCAGAACCTATTTTTGTTTTTGGATTTTTATTTTTCCGGAAAAAGCAGAAGGCTGACCGGGAAAGCCAGCCGAAAAGAAGCGGTTTACAGTCAGCATCATAGTAAGTTCTTTCAGAATTGCAAGAAAAACTGAAAAAATAATTCTGTAAAAATAAAAACAGATTCCGTTTACCGTCAATTTTTGAACGTTCGCGGGTCAATTTATTCCCCCAAAAGGGGTGGCAGACCACCCCCTCTCAAAAAGGGGGTGTGTCGGGGTATATATTTATTTAATATATACCCCCCACCCCAGGGGGTAAAGACCCCCGAAAAATGAACCGAAAAATCACAAAAAAGACAACAAAAAATTTTCGGCGGTTTACGGTTTTAGAGTTTCAAGAAAATCTACGGATTATTGCAAATTTTAAGAGTTCTAATTTTCTGAAAGTTTATTGAGTTTGAAAGGTTTAGTAGTGCGGCTTTACGTTTAAATTTGTTGCGTAGTATGAAAATTTTCTACCGTCAATTAAATCAAATTCAAGTGCCGGATTGTTTTCGCCGTTTCTGTTTTTGAGAACGGAAAAGAACATTCTCGCTTTTTCGCCTTCTTTTTTTGCCGGATCTCTGCCTATACCGATCTCGATCTCTCCGATCTGTTCAATGTCGGATGACTCCTGAAACGATTCATCGGTAAAGCTGTCTTTGATCTTTGCATTTGTTTTATTGTCGGTTCGCCCAAATTGCGCTCCGTTTATGCTGATAATATCATTTTTTTTGACAACTGCGTCAATATCGTGAAGAAGGCGTTTGATTCCGGCGTATCTGTTAGATATATCAATGCCGGGTGTCGGAATTTTCTGAATATAATCGGCAAAAACAACCGTTCCGCGGTCAATGTTTGCGAGTGCGTCAAGATAAGTTTGCAGGTCGGCAAGATAACCGTTGTAAATCATCAGCTGACCCTGTTTCATAAAATGAGCGGTTGTAACGTAAGCGGCCCTCAATGCGTCGATCAAAATTTTCATATCCTCGTCGGCATGTCCGTCATTATTGTGGTCAAACGGATTGTATTCTGGCTTTCCGCAGCGGACAAGCGACTGAAATAATTTACCGGGAGAAAAACTTGTAAAATTGATTCTGGATCTTGCATTGGCTTCGCCTTCAGGAAAATCGTGCATGATTGATTGCCATGCGATATTCAAGACAATTCTTGTAATAATCTGTCTGTCAATTTCCTCAAAAGATGCAAACAAAACCGGAAGTCCCTGTATCAGCGCGTCCACAGCCATTGATACCATTGCAGTTGTTTTGCCTCTCGATGTTCTTGCTCCGACAAAATTCATCCGGCCGCGATCAAAAAAGAGCTTTCCATCATCATAAGCGGACGTTGCAAAAACAGAGCATCTGTAACCGTTTTCAGGTTTGTAATTTTTGAAATATTTTTCAAATTCAACTATGTCTCTTGTAAAAATAGCCGGATCCCACGGATAAAGTTTTTTCAGTTCTTCGACCTGTTCCGCATATTCCGGCATTTCCGACAGATTCCGGAGCAGCGTTTTTTGCAGGTCGACATCGGAAATTTCTTCCGCGAAATGATTTCTGACCGCATCCAGAAGCTGTGTTCCGTCGTTTACAGACTTTTTTATTTCAGAAATATGTTTTTCGATTACAGCATTCATTGTCAGCCCCTGTAAGCGTTACTTACGATTGTGTTCAGTTGCTGATCCTTGTCACGGTCGCCCCAGTCATAATATGCCGCCGTTGCCTGAATGTATCTGCGGCATACATCTTCATCCAGTTCACGCGGATAGCCGCTATTTCGATAAAACCACGCAAATCTTCCGGCGACATAGAAAAAGAGTTCGTTTTTTCCCGCAATGCCTTTCAGCTGAGCTGTTCTGATTGCCGATTCAAACACTTCGTCAGGTGTTTTTATGCGGTTTTCCTTTTCTTCCGGTATCTGAAATTCTTCCCAGAGTGCATCCGGGAAATTCGGTATGTTCCGCAGATTTCCGTACATGTTATAGCGGCGGTTTCCGCGGATAGAACCGGCGGCGGTAACTAAAGAACGGTGTTTACATTCGATGTTCGTTCCCTCAATAGCTTTCTTCAGCCTTATTTCCGCAGAATAACGAAAATAAAGATGTAAACCGTTGGACGGTGTCTTGACGTAACAGGGAAAATTTTCGGGAAAATCCTCAAACATTTTGCGCTGTTTTTCGGTCAATCTGCCTTTTTTTCTTGCAATAAGATCCTGAAAAGCGGAAATGCCGTCCACACCCTGCCCGTGCTGTTCGCCTGTGATTTTTTTCGGCGAGTCTAAATCCAGAACGACAAGATCACCGAGTTTCGGATAAAACTGAAAAATCGTTATTGCCGTGCTGTTTGTCCAGACGGTGCGCTTTTTTGACAGCAGTTTTCCGCAACCGGCTGTCAGTTCATGAAACTGTTCCGGTGTTTTGATAAAATTCTCTTCAATCGGTTTTTTGCTTTCGTCGTAAAGGGAACAGATCGGACGTGTTCCTTTATCGTCACAGACGGACGGAACAAGCGGGATCTTGCAGTTGATGTAATCAGTAAGCCAATGCCGGTTTATTTCCGTTTTTTTCGGCGGTATTTCGGCGATAATCGCTTTGATTTCGGTTTCGTGTTCAGGATAAACCTGAATTAAATAAAATAACGCTTCTTTGTCGCTCTGACCGTTTTCGGTCATTATTGAAAAGCGTTCGACAATCAAGTCTTTGTCTGGAATTTCCTGTTGTGTCATGGCTGCCTCCTGCCGTTGTCTCTTAAACTAAGGCGGGCCCAGATAGGTGCGAGACTGTCACCTCCGCTCTGCGCAGTGCGGCCGGGCCCACAAGTGCTTACAATTTTGCAGGGAAAATGTCAAATTTTCCGGCCATGCTGTCTAAGCCTCCTGTTTTTCCTCGCTTTCGCGCTTGTTGAAACATATAACTTTGACGGTGTTGCAAGCCTTTACTTCTTTCGAGTCAAAAGGAAATTGTTCACAGTGCGGACACCTGATAGTAGTGAAGCGTTTGTTTTCATCCATGTTGTAGCCGCACCACTGTTCGTCTGTAAAAAATACAGCGCCGGTGTTTCCTTCGCCGTCGTCAAATTCTTCGATTAAAAACTCTACATGATCTCCTGCTCCGTCGCAGCGCAAAAAATCGACTTCGACAGATTCCAGTTCTTTGCCGCATTTAACGCATTTCATTGTTTTTCTCCTGTTTTCTAAAAAATGGATCAAATGGATTTTGTCTTATCTCTTTGCTTATAACGGCGATGACTTTGTAAGCCATTTCCGGGCCGTCCTGTATAGGCATAAACTGGATCTTGATGTCCGTAACTTCCTCCGAAGAACAAGAAACTGAATTAAGATAGTTGGCGATCTTGTTTTCAATGTCCAGCATCGCGTTCGGGTTGCGTGTAAGTGTACCTTCAATAATTTTGACTGAGTTAAGCATTTTTAGCCTCCTTGAGTTTGTTTGTTGCTGATTCCAGAGAAAAAATTGCAAGACTGATAAGGGTGCCTTTCGCCTTGTATTTTTTGTCGATGTCAATAATGTCGCCAACCGTCATTTTTAATTCTAACTGCAAAACTTCCGGCAAACTAATGACAACTGGCACTAAAATTTCTTTTGATTCGTTTGTACTCATTTTTTTGCCTCCGTCCGTCTATTGTCCGGCTGATTTCGTGTGTTTTTTAAAAAGGTCGGCTTTCAGCCGGTCGCGTTCCTGCTCTGTAATCTCGCCGTTTTTCCACATTCTTGTCACGAAATCAATCTCATACGAGAATGTTTTCAACGCGCTGAAGTTTCCGATCTCTACACTGATTCTTGCATTCATGCCGCAGAAAATCATGTATTCAGACAGATTCATGCTGAAATCAGCCGCCTTTTTTGCAAGAGCTTCAAACTGCTCTTCCGTGACTTTTACGTCAATGCGTTTGGTTTTGTTCATAATACCTCCTTTTAACTTGCTAAAACTTCTCTGTATAAAGCCTCTGCGAGAACAGGCGGAACGGCGTTTCCGATCTGTTTTTTAGCCGCCGTGTCACCTCCGCAGAAAACATATCCTTCCGGGAAACTTGTCGCTCTTGCCAGTTCTCCGGCTGTAAGCATTCTGTGTGTAATATCAAGTTTATACTGCTTTCCGTCCGGCGTTGTCAGAATCCGCCCGGTTATAAGGCCGAATCTGTCTTTGGTCGTAATGGTCGGCAACGGTTTGTCGGCCGCCTGTGCGCTTTTTTCGTTTCCATAATACTTGTCGATCAAAGGTGTTACTATTCCGATTGCGCCGCTTGTCGAAATCGTCGGAAGCGCGTTTTCCACAGGTTTTGCAGTGCCGCAACTCTGCTGCGGAATAAATAACGGCTGCACGATTCCGTATCTGTTTGAAGTGTCAATTACAGGCAGAGGCGCGTCGATGCTGTGATTGCGGTTGTCGCCGCCATTGTAACGGCTTATAAACGGAACAACGATTGAGTGAGTACCATGATTGCAGGTTATTGTATTTAATGGAGAATCAATAGAGCCCGATACACCGTTGGTTTTTGTATGAGCCTGATCCAGCCATATAGGTCTTATCAGTGCAAAGTGATCTCCCTTCGTTGTTATTGTAGGAAGCGGACGTGTAAGCGGAATCGCCGTATTCGCCAACTGACTGTCGTGGGTTCCCTGGAGAAGTATCAGGAAGGGTTCCGCCATGTCTCCCCAGAATTTCTCTATCCCTGCGGCAATCCGCCTCAGCGTGTTTGCGCTCAGAGGTCTTTTCCTGTCGAAAACACTTCTGCCGGGGATATTCCAGTCTATGATCTCAGCCGCAGTTCTCCACGGTTTGTATTTGTCGGAAAACAAGCCTGGATCCTGAAGGTGTGTCGGCTCAGGCCATATAATCTTCTCTCCCGATGAAGTCCTTACAGCCTGAATAATAAGCCTTTCACGCGATGTCGCCGCGCCGAAGTCGGCTGAATTCAGGATTTGCATCTCTACCTTGTACCCGCTCGCCTTAATTTCCCTGAACCACAGATTGAAAAACAATCCTTTTTTTCGCGGATCGGGCGTTCCGGCCTTGTATTGTCTGCCTTTCCAGGTCATATCACTATCAAGCAGCGGACCCCAGTCACGCAGCTCCTTGACATTCTCGATGAACATTCTTCGGCACTTGGTCAGTCGGAGATAGGGAAGAAGGTATTCAGGCTGACTCCGAAGCTGATTGCTCTTCGGCTTGCCTCCTGCTGCGATGCTGTGATGCGTACAGGAAGGCGACGCCCATACAACGTCAATGCGCTCCGGATCATCCGTGAAAATCTCATCCGGCAGAACAGATTCGATCGGAGAACAAGCCCTGTTGAAATTCGGAACGATCTCCGGATGATTCGCCTGGATAGTCCTGATAGCCGTTTCCCAGTGATTGAAGCCTCGTCCTTCATATTGAAGTTCAGCTTCTTTAAGAGCGTTGATCGCTCCTGTGATACTTCCGCCGCCTCCGCAGAAAAGGTCAACAAATCTAAAAGGTTTCATTTTTCGATCTCCTATAAAAAAATGTCAAATAATTCCCAGTGCTACCTTGTAAGTGTAAACTACATTCAGCGCGCTGTGCAGTAAAAGTCTGCGTTCATCAAATTCTAAATTTTCGATGCCGTCTGAGCGGATAACGTGCAGAACGCCGCCTTTATCTATCCTTAGTTTGATGTTTATTGACCCCAGCTCTATTGTTACAACCGAAAATTCGTCAAAAAAATGTCCGTTGTCTTTTTCTGTTTTAAGCATTTTATAAGGCATTTTCACTCTCCTTTTTCTATTTTCTCAAAATTAAAGTTTTTTTTTCTGTTTCCCAAGCCGCCGAAAATTCTTTATCGGCAAAAAGTGAAGCTAACCCGGAAATTTGTTTCAGCCTCAAAAGCTCTTCCGCGTCCATGCCGAGATGCTTCAAGATCCAAGCGTCTGACATTCCCGATTCTTTCAGCTCAGCGACAATATTGACCATCAGATCAATGTCATGGCTTCCTCTTGCTCTGTTGTGTCTTACTGTTGAAGCCATACGGTTCGATATGTCTTTTTCAATTACGACCACCGGCAGACAGCCGCCTTCGCGTTCGTATATATCGCGGTGTTTCAGCATAACCGTGTATCTGTGAAAACCGTCTACGATTTCGTATCTGTCAATATCCGCAAGATAATAACAGACAATCGGCATCGTGTAACCGTCCTCTTTTATCGAGTCGTAAAGCAGTTTCATTTCCGGCGGTGCCACGTGATTCGGGTTGTAAGTGTTTGCCTGTATCTTTTCTATCGGTATTTTCTGAACATTGTAAACAGGTGATTCAAACATTCTTGCCTCCTAAAGATTTTTGTATTTTTCCAACGCTTTTCTGCGTTTTTCAACGGCTTCCTTCGTCTGTGAAAAACCCATGTATTTGCAGTAATAATCGTTCTTCATAATACAGATACACATTCTTTTGTAAGACGGCAGTTTCTGAAAAGATTTCGTGTCCATATCGTCGGGATATTTCGCGAATTTCAGAATGCGCTGCCGGTCAAATCTGTCGCTTTTTCCGGTGTCTGTGTAGTCTGCTTTCAACGCTTCGAGTTCCGGCATAATGTCTTCTGCGACATAACCGCCTTTTTCACACCAGTATTCAATAGATGTTGCAAGGATTCTCTCGTAATGAGTGCGCAATTTTTTGTCCAGCGTCGAAAGAAGAAAATAACAGTAACTCTTCCAGGTGTGTCCTTCCGGCAGCTTGACCGTTTTCCAGCCCATAGCGGTAGTTCCGCCGTAAAGCCCGGCAAAATTCACGCCGTCCGTCCGTCCTGTCATTCTCGCCCAGTTGTTCGGATCAATGACTTTGTAGAGTTTCAAGGTTTCCGTTCCGCAGGAATGAAACGGACTTGCAACACGCATCTGATGAATTGAAAGCCCTGCTTTGTAGTAAAGATCGTAAAGACGGTTATATTTCCAACCGTTCTTTGCCGTTGCAATCCAAACATCCTGCACATTCCAGTCATAGATCGGATAAGCCTTGTAGAGATTGTCCGTTCCCACCGTCCATTTTCTCTCTTTATAACGATGCTGCGCAAAACTTTCGCCGGTGCTTGTTACAAGCATGTAGCGGTCGTTGCTTTCGTCTGCTCTAATGCCGATAATGACCGCTGTTGAACCGAATTTTTTTGAAAACCACGCGCAAAAAAGATCCTGCACTTCGTAATCTTTCTGCCCAATTTCAAAATCAAATTCCGCCGTGTCTTCCGTGATCAAATAAGGGCTTTCTGGATATTCCCGTACCCAGATTTCCCGTTTTTCCTTTTCCCACGGGATCCACTTTCCGCGGGTGTTACAGGCGCAATTGGCACCGACCGGCAGACAGAGCCAGTATTTACGGATTTCTTTGAAATTATTGAATGTTTCCGTAACAAAATCGGTAGTCATCTGGTACTGCGCTTCGTAGTCAAGGTGATACATTACCAGCTTTTTCAAACAGTTGTTTTCTTTTGCGTAATCGTAAGCAAGATTAAGACAAATCGTTGAATCTTTCCCACCGGAAAAAGAAACAAGTACGTTTTCAAATTCATTAAACAAAAATTTGACCCGTTTTATTGCCGCTTCGTATACATTCATATCGAGATACTTTTTCATTCCGCTCTCCGTCCTACATTGAGCGTACCCATTCTGCGCCTCCTTTCCCTTTATTCAGGTTGTTTTTCACTTCGTCTGACAGCCTGATTTTTTTCGACAAACAGCGTTTTATTAACTTCTCCATGCCGCAGTCGCACCACAGATTATAGTAGTGAACGTCCTTAGTTTGACCGCGCCTGTATATACGCGCTTCCGCCTGTATTCTCTGCGCATAATCAAAGCTGTGATCTGCGAAAATCATGTGGTTGCAGCATTGCAGATTGAGACCGTAAGCACCGACTCCGTAAGTAATGTAGAGCACCTGAATTTCCCCGGCTTTGAACTTTTCTGTGACTTGTCCGCGTTCTTCCATTGACATTTCGCCGGTAAGGCACGCCGCGCCTTTGGGGATCGTCTTTTTGAATTTGACAAAAACGATACACTGACTGCCGACCTGTTCAACTATGCGGTCAATCAGTCTGTAATGCGCTTTGTCTCCGGTATAAAAAACCTGTAATTCCGTGAAAAGTCGCATCGTATCGACAAAACTTTCTTCGTCGTAATTGGCTAATAACTCTTCTTTCTTCATCGCGTAGCCGAACTCGTCGTCCATGCTGTAAGTGAAGTCATAGAAGTGTTTTCCCGCCGGAATTTCAAGATTGCAGTCGAAAACATACGGATTGATCTTCGACATTAAGTGCTCAACATTGCACTGATTTTTAACTTTTCCTTTGAGTTTTCCGCGGATGTAGTATTCACAGTAAGTATCCATGAATCGGTTATAATTCATGTCAAGAATTTTCGGTGACAAAAATTCCATCTGCGACCAGAGATCCAGAACGTTCTTTGAGATCGGCGTCCCATTGAGAATCAATCTGTATTTTGCAAACTTGCCAATGTCGAGAATGCGCTGCGTTCTTTTCGCTCTGATGTTTTTGATTTTCAGCGATTCGTCCACTATTACGAACATCTTGGATTTCTGAACTTTTTCGTAAATTTCGAGATAGATGCTGCTGCTTGAGCCGATGCTTTCGACTCCGACGACTTCGAGCTTCAGTTCGGGATGCCATTTCTGTCTTTCGGCTTCGATCTCATTTTTGAGTGAAACCGGACAAATCCAGAGAACGCTGTCAACTTTTCCGGCTTTCGACGCTGCAAGATCAAGAGCAACTTTTGTCTTTCCGGTTCCCATTTCCATGAAAAGAGCCCCGCATTTCAAACGGCTTAGTTTCCGGAACGCCTGTTCCTGCGGTGACGGCGGTTCTGCTCCGATCGGCTCGTCAATTAGACTTGCAAGTGTAAGTTGTCTCTCAGTCATCGAGAAGTTCCTCCAGCGCTGTAGGATTTTCAATCGGCTTCAGTGGTTCGGGCTTGTGTGTTTCATAAGGATTAAGATCACTTTCATCTATATCACAGCCCCAGTCTAACGCCGTGATCTCCGTTGCTGTTACTTTCATTGGATCTCCGACCTTGTTCCCGAAATAACCGCATTTCGTGAGCCTGAACTCAAATTCGTCAGTGTAACGAAGTGTCAGAATACCCGGCTTATTTGTCGTATAGATCAATTTTGTCGGATGCCAGAAAGAGTAACCTTCATACTTGCTCTGATAAGGACACGCAATCAGCGTAGCTTTTTCGCCGGATTTTTTAATGAATTTTTCTTTGAAAATTATTGATTTCCACTCAGCCATAGCGATCTCCTTAATGTTCTTTTGTGAGTCCTTTTGCTTCCCAGAATCCCTGGCAGTATTGTGGTGCGTTTGCGTAGGGCTCAAGACCGCATTCCCTTTCGCAGTCCTTGTCGATGTCACGTGCACACATCCAGCCCGCACCGATACCGATCAGCAGCCCAACAAACGCGACCGCCAAAAATTCCTTGAGTTCCCTAATAAGTCTTTCTTTCATTGTTGCCTCCTAAAACCTTCTTGCTTTTGAAATGTCTGTTGTATTCAAAAGAAAATAGCGAGTAAGTTTCGTTTTAGGATTTTCGATGCCTTCGTAGATTGCAGCATAAGCCCCAAGATGCCTGTATTTTGCAACTTCGTTGAAATGCTGCTCCGCTTCCTCTTTTGTTTCAAACGGCCTGCTGTAAGTTTCCAACCATTCAACATCGACTCTGTAATTTTTTTCGGCTTCCACTCTTTCGTTGTTTGCATTTTTGTCATTTTCTTCTTCGATTTTAATTATTTCCGGCTCAAGGCCTCTTCTGATTGATGTGGCATATTTCTTAGCAGCTTCAAGCTCAGATTCCGCTTGTATGCCCATTTCTTTCGTGTCCCAATTACTGAACGTCTGCGTAACTCTAAACCATTTTTTACCATCATTATGATCGTAAGAACTAACGGAAACGACGCCTTCGTAGCCTTCCGCACCCGACATTGGTTTTTTTCCGTATTTAACTTCGTAACGAAAAATTTTTGTGTTTTCTCTCTTTTCCATTTTTTCCTCCATTGAATAAAAAATTATGCTACCGGATAAACTATCGCGTTATTAAATGCGGCCTCTCTTGCTTCGTTCAGCATATACTGAGGATTCTTGGCGTTCTGTCTGATATAATCTTCAGCTTCTTCGATTGTGGTTGGTTCATAGCTGGTATTCTCTGAGATCGTAAGAAGAAGCTCCTGGAAGTATTGTCTGTTC
>JAZRBV010000031.1:0-2771 GCA_045635225.1 Eubacteriales bacterium | reverse complement strand
AACTCCCATTGCACACTATAAATATGTCTATGATGGCGACGGTAATATCGTCCGCTCTATTGACATTTCGGGCAAAAATGAGTATAATTATGAGTACGAGGAAGGCAGAATTGTTCGCGCTACCGAGGCGGATATTGAGCTTTCGGGCGAGATCGTAACCTCCAAGGTGATCGTCAATACCGTTAAGTATTATTACGATACCGAAGGTAAGATGACCAAGAAGGTGATTACCTTCTCCGATAACTCCACTCATACCGTTCACTATGAGAACTCCGACGATAATACCGTTGTCAAGTTTGACGTTCCCGATACCGAGAACGCAAATAAGAAGCAGACGATCACCTCTCATAGCAAAACGGATTCGTTTGGACGTAAGGTATTCGACGAGCTCCAGATTGGCAGAGGATTTGTATCCCGTCAGTTCAGCTATATGCCCGGTGCTATTACCGAAGCGCATAAAGAAAATCGAAAAATCAAGTCTACTGCGACCACTCAGCTTGTAAGCCATATTGCTCTTTCCGACGGTCGTACCATCTCTTATGAGTACGATGACGAGGAAAGAATTATTAAGGTTACCGACACCATCGACGGAACCGTGTCTTACTCTTACGATGCCCTCGGTCAACTTGAAACTGAGACTAAAGATGGCGTAACTACCAAGTTCGAGTATGACAATTACGGTAACATTACGGCTAAGGGCGTAGTTGATGAAACCGGAGAGATTGCACCTGAAACCAAGATCAGTTATGTATATGGCAACGATACTTGGAAGGATCTCCTTAGCTCTTACAACGGTCAGTCCATCACCTATGATGCACAGGGTAACCCGACCAATTATCTCGGTCACACTCTGACTTGGGAAAAGGGACGTCAGCTTAAGAAGTTTGACAACATCGAGTATACCTACAATGCAAACGGCATTAGAACGAGCAAAAAGGTCAACGGAGTTCTTCACACCTACACGCTTGACGGAACTAAGATTCTTCGTGAGACTTGGAACGGCAATACGCTTATCCCTCTATACGATAATGAGGACGGCGTATGCGGAATTCTCTACAATAACGTACCCTACTACTTCATCAAGAACTTGCAGGGCGACGTAATCGCTATCGTTGACAAAGACGCCAAAACTGTAGCAAGATACTCCTACGATGCTTGGGGTGCTGTAACAAGTGCGGTTACCTACACTGAGCTCACCGAGGATGTGGATATTGCAACCATTAACCCCTTCAGATACCGTGGTTACTACTACGACGAAGAGATTGCGTTGTATTATCTCCAAAGCAGATATTATGATGCAGGCGTTGGAAGGTTTATCAAATCTGACATTCCGGAAATGATGCTGTTGCAAGTTGAAAAAGCATCAGGAACAAATCTGTTTGCTTACTGCAACAATGATGCAATTGGCGGTAGCGACCCGATGGGCATTCTTGATGCAGCTGGTGTGGCACGTTGGTTAAGTGCTTCCTCTGTATTTGCGATGTTTGCGGAAAGTCTATACACTGCATTCACAGCAACAATGACAAAAATCGGACTTTATATTACCAGCATTCTCACTCCTAAAGCTGCGGCAGCTTTCTGGTGGCAACCGTGGGTTGTAGTTGGCATTGTTGTTGCTGCCGTTGCTATTGTTCTTGCTGCTGTTTCCGTTGCAAGATCCAAAGCACAGAGTAAGGCAGATGAAAATGTGCGAAAAAAGGTTTCGAACAAAAAACACACATTTTATGAAGCATATTTTAGTTCAGGTATCGTGACTGTTGGTGCTGGAATCACGCAAGCTAAAGCTGTAGCAAGATTAAAATCTGGGCAACATGTTTTTACAATGTTTGGATATAATGCTAAAATGATTTGTTCATTGGCTGGATCAGCAGTGCCGATGTGGCACGCTAAGGAGCAAAATGCGCCTAACTATTATAATCATTACCACGTAAGCAAACATATTAATTCTGCTCACTGTTGGTATTTAATATAAGGAGAATATGATGTACGTTGATGTGAATACATTAAAAAACACTGCATATAAAAACTTTTTTTCGCAACTTTTAAAAAAAACTGAATATGTTATTATTTCAATGATTGATGATTCCCCTCGTTTCACATGGGACATCACACCTCTTCCGGAAAATGTGAATTTTCATGCTGTTAATTTCTTTGAGGGCGAACAATTGTATTGCTTTAGAAATAATTATTTTGATGTCTTTTCAACATTAAATTTATACAACTCTATAAAAGAATTTCTTGATTTAAACAATGTATATCGATTGATGTTTGTGACAAACAACGAAGTTGTGGTTTATTGTATGTGCGATGAAGTAATAATGTATAACATCTGATACAGTTTATTTGAATTACCATTCGGGCGGTTGGATCTTCAACCGCCCTTTTGGATTGGACAATCGATGATTGGAATATTAAGCTAATATACCAGCCGAAATCGTTTGCGGAGACGGAATGAAATATGCTCTTAAGTATAACGCATTCCATAACCTTGAATCTATCGGCATTGACGGAAAGACTGAAAAGCTCATCAAGTACGCATACAAGAACGGCAACGGTAGACTTAAGCAGATGACCTACGCAAACGGTCATACGATGAAGGCTGTTTACAACTCCATCGGTCAGATGGTCGCTGAAAAGTGGTTTGAGACCGAGGCAAAAGCTGCCGATTCGACCGCAACTCCCATTGCACACTATAAATATGTCTATGATGGCGACGGTAATATCGTCCGCTCTATTGACATTTCGGGCAAAAATGAGTATAATTATGAGTA
>JAZRBV010000030.1:0-57170 GCA_045635225.1 Eubacteriales bacterium | reverse complement strand
ACGCCTCAAGATGAGATATCCCATTCCTTTAAGGAAGTAAGGCCGCTTGTAGACTACGAGTTTGATAGGTCGAAGGTGTAAGCGTAGTAATGCGTTTAGCTGATCGATACTAATTGGCCGAGGGCTTGAACTGTTATCTTGCTTTCAAGATTCCTTTTCAAGCAGCACATTACTTGAACTTCACGTTTCTCGGATTTATTCGGTTTTTAATGGATACTTACAACGTATCCTTTATATATACGGAGTCTCGCAACAGCGAGGCTTTTTTGTTTTATCCGATTTCTTCGATTTTTGTATTTTCTCCCGCATTTTGAACGTGTCTTACCTTCCTTCGTTGTTGATCAATTTTTATATTTTCGCATTGCCTTTTCTATGAATTTCATTATCAGATTCGTATGACTTTAGCGTTGATTTTATCGAGAAATACTCGGAAAACTCGACACGGGTGTGGGGAAACGGCGATTTTTGTATATAAAAACGGAGTACGAAACGATTCGTACTCCATTTTTCTTTTGTTATTAGTGATGGCTTAACGTTTAAGAGAAGCTACGTTATTCACCATATACTTGATCAGCTTAACGGAGAATTCTGCCATCTCCATCGCGAAGCCTGATCCGAATTTGGTCATCTCGTTTTCGAGGTTATACCAGCCTGAATAGTTGATCTCCTCGAGCGCAGTAAGCACGTCATTCCAATCGATAACGCCCGTCATAGGTATCTTGTGCTGATCTGTCACGCCGTCGTTGTCGTGAAGGTGAAGCACCTCGACGAGTGAGCCCGCGCGGCGTATGAAGTCGCCGACGGAAAGATTGCCGTGCCTTACGGTCATATTAGTGTGACCCGTGTCAACGCAAACGCATATCTGGTCGCCGTATCCCATATCCTTTGCTCTTTGGCACGCCTTGATAAGATTGTCTGCGTAGCCGTAGTATTCCATCTTCTGATATTTGTTGCAGTATCCGTGCGTTTCTGCTGCGATCTTTATGCCCTCGCGCTTTGCCATAGGAAGTATCTGACGGAAGAGATCATCGCAGAGCGCGATCATTTCCTCGTCCGTTTTGTCAATTCCTACCCAAGCGACCGACGGTGTATGTACTACGCAGTATTTTGCACCGAGTACACGGCTTGCAAGACAGTCGAGCTCTGTATTTTTCACGAACTCCTCGGTCATTTCGGGGCTTGTACCGAATCCGTAGAGCCTGCCGTGCGTTTGTCTGATCGTCATTCCAACCTTATCGGCGTACGCCTTGACGTCGGTGAAATATTCGATGACGGCGTCGCGTCCCATTCCGTAAAGGTCGCCCTCCTTGCTGACAGAGTGCATGGAAAGATCGAAATCTATACCGTCAAGACCTAATTCCTTAGCGGCATCTATTGCTTGCTTATCTCCCTTGTGCCTTTGAATGGCGCCGAGATGCATACTGAATTTTTTCATATCGTACTCCTTTGAGTTTTCTCTACACTATTCTAGCACGAGAATGAGTAAAATGCAATAGAATTCGCAAAAAAGATCGGATTATCCCGCCTTAATCGAGGAAAACCGTGACAGTCTCGTAGGGGTCGAGCGAGGGCAGAGAAACGCTTATTTCGCTGTCCGTCTCTGCAGAGATATACGCATCGTATGAGCTGTGTCGCGTTCCCATAACGGAAATTTTACGGCTTCTCGGCGAACGTATCTTGAGGGTGGTAGGATCCGTGCCATTCTGAGAAACGCTCGAGACGGTAACAGAAACCGTCCTGCCATCCTTGTTGACGGACGGGAATATTGCCGCCTGCTCGTCGCCAACAAGGCGCGCGGGCATGGTCGAGATCATATCGAGCGCCGTGAGTATCTGTCGACGCTTCGTCGAGCTGATAATATCGCTCCAGAGGCTGTATCCGAATATTGCCCATTTGCCGCCGCCTGTGACATCGGTGACTATCGTAGCCGCGCCAAGCCTTCTTCTGTCGCCGAGATGATAGCTGTTATCCATATAGCCAAGAACGCGGCTTCTCTCGTCAATATCCTTGAAAATATAGCGCTGCATAGGGCTTGCCGCGTAGGGGTTTTCATTGAAGAACTGACCGAGAGAGCCCTCGCCGCACAGCTCTGTAAAGTACTCCGTAGTGTTGTTATCCTTCGCCTCTGGTGTAAATCCAAAGCGGTCCGCATAGCCTCTCTCGCATATCTTTTGTACGCTTTCTCCGTCGGTGATGACAGGCTTCGTTAAGAGAAATTCTATGTCCCTATCCGTGAGACCGTCAACCGTGTCGTGGTGAATGAGATACGCCGCGCTGCCTCTGGAATCGTAGGTGAGAGGAACGCCAACGCGAGTAAGATTGACGTCGGGCTCCTTCAAAACCTTGTCCCAGCTGACTAGCGGATCGCCGCTCTTCAGAGGCTTGAGCTCGGGCGATTCACCCCAATAAATTGACACGCCCCCACGGTAATCGTTCTTTGAGATGCTTGAAAGACGCTCCCAATAGGGTCTGAAGTCTCTAAAACGCTTGAATATTTTTTCGTAGTAGCTTATCGGCTCGTGGCAGGATTGAACGTCGGTGAAGGTGAGACCCGTACAACCCGACGCAAGGTCAAGCGTGCCCTCGTTGATGATTCCTCCGATGCTCTTGCCGAATGCCACACCGGGGAGGTTTTCGATCTCTGCGACACACTCGGTAACGTAAGAGGGAAGGATGGAGTTTGCCGCCGAAAGCGTAAGAACCTTAACGAACTGACCCCACGGAGCCTTGTCGTTATAATAACCGCCGCCGGGTCGGGTTTCGACATACTTTCCCGAGGCATCGTGAAGTGCCGCGAGAATATGCTCGTCGTTCGGGCCGAGGTAGTTGTGCTCGTGCTCGTATTCGTGTCCGAATGCTGTGTCCGCAGATACGGAAAGGCACGCCTTTGCCGCGCTGTATGTGAAGTCGTAAATACCTCGTCTTATGAAATCGATGTAGCTTTTTCTTAACACGGGGTCGGTGTAATTCATTTTTTTGACCAATTCCTCGCGCGTGTAGGAGCTTCCGTTTTCCTTATTAAAGAGTGCAATGCATCTTTGACAGTAGCAGCCGAATTGGTTGGGTCTATGATTGTGCGCGCGCAGGTCGTCGTCAAACCACACTCTGTATGGCTTCAGAATACTGCAGTAGGTCTTGAGAAGCTCTTCGATATATTCTCGGAACTGCTCGCTTCTCCAACAGAAGCAGCTCATATTTTTGCGACCCTCCGGACCTACCATATAGGGGTCCTCACCCTCGCGCGGAAGCATTCCAAGTACAAACTCGTCGCGCTTCTCGGGGAGCAGCTGCTGCCAATCGCAATGACCGATCGTATTGGATATCTGCAGCGAGACCTTCAGACCCGCCTCCTTGAATATCTCCGCACTTTTCACCCAATCGCTCGCATATTTCTTGTGCTTTTCTATCGAAGGGTAATATCCCATCGTTGTCAGCCACACCGTATCGCAAGAGCCTGGATGTCGCTTTATAGCCTCGACGAGCTCGCGTGCGTACTTCTCCTCCGCCTGATATAAACCGAGTCTGTACGTTATCATATCAATATCCTCCGTGATTCCTTAAATTCATAAAAACATACACGTTCCCACAATGCAGAGCCCTATGCCAATCCACTCGGATCGGCTCGGCTTTTCTCCGAAGAAGACCCTCGCAAATATGCCCGTGAGAGCGATAGTGCCGCCCGTGATCATAGGGTAGAGAACGCTTGCGTCGAGATTTTTCGCACCCTCGAGCTGAAGCAGGCTTGATGCAGTTCCTATAATGCTCGACAGAACGATTATTAGTATGCTTGTAAGCTTAACTGACGGTTTATGTATACTTTTATTTGCATTTTTGATGGTTTCACCTAATTTTGCGGTCGTGCTCATCGTGAGGGATGCGAGACTTCCCATCAGCGCATAGCTTGACGTACCGACGATCTCGTAGGTCGTGTTCGCCTGATGTATCTTCGAAAACGTGCTGACTCCGCCGTTGAGGAGAAATACCGCACAGCACATAATAAGAAGTCGTTTGTCGGGCTTTTTGATGCCTGAGTTTGAGAGAGCAATCGAGATCATGATCACGATGATTCCGCCGACCCTGAGAGGCGTCGCATCCTCTCCGAGAAATAGCCAGCCGTACACTGCCGGTACAGTCATTCCGCCACTCATAAGGAAGAGCATATATATCGCCATGCTTCCGCGCTCGAGTATCTTAAATCCGATCAGCGAGTAAAGAAATCCGCAGCCGCTTCTCAGAATTGCGTTTATGAGCGAGTACGGCGTAAACTCGGGTATGAAGCCGTTCATCGAAAACAGTATGATTATCGAGCAGATCGCGGAAACCATATTGTACACCGCGGCGCTTCCCGTATCCGATCCCGATCTTCGCTGATACACCTTAGATAATATGAAGGTGAAGGCGAGGAGCGCGACCGAAAGTAAAACCAAAAGATAGTCCTTCATTTTTCCTCTTCTGTTGACACTTTGAATTCTTTATGCTATAATTATACCACTCATAAACGCATAAAAATATGCGATTTTGCTCCGTTTTTATGCGAATACGATCACAAGGTGGCACCATGGCATTTCAACCAACGCTTGATACGGCCCTGACAGCGCTCGAGGGCTCGTTTTTCAGAATAACGCACGCAAACGGCTATTACGACGGAGTTACCACGCCGGTTGATGGGGCGCATATACACAGCTGCTATGAGATCTATGTTAATATCTCGGGCGACATTTCCTTTCTCCACGGAAGCGCGGTCGCGGATATCGAGTCGGGCGATGCGGTAGTCTCGCACCCATCCGACGTCCATTACTGCATATACCGCTCGCCCTGCATGCACGACCATTACTGCATATGGCTCGACGGAGCGGAGATCGGCAGATTTCTCGAGGCTCACTCGGTGCGCGGCAGAATACGCCTCTCCGTAGAGGATAAGCACCGTCTGTTCTCGCTTCTCGGAGAGCTTGAGTCGGCAACCGATCCGCTCCTGCGCACCGCGCGCCTTCTCGAGCTCGTCACGCTTCTTGCGGGCGAGGCACACGCTGAGTCGGGTGAAGAGCCTTTGCCGCCCATTCTGCGCGAGATTCTCGAATATCTTGATCGCAGCTACCTCGAGCCTCCTCCCGCCGCAGAGCTCGCAGAGCGATTCTTCATATCCGAGTCTACGCTCAATCGAATGTTCAGGCGGCACGTCGGAATTTCCGTCGGCAAATTTATCGAGGCAAAGAAGCTATCGCACGCCGAGCGTCTGCTCAGGAGCGGTATGGCGGTGACCGAGGTCTGCTATTCCTCGGGATTTTCGGATTGCTCCCGATTTATCTCCTGCTTCAAGAAAAAGTTCGGCGTTACGCCGCTCATGTACAAAAATGAGTTTGTGAAGAAGGGAACAGTTTAAACTTTAGAAAAATAAAGAAGTCATTGCAAAGACCGTGAGGTGAATTGCAATGACTTCTTTGCGGTTAATCCTCGACGAGAATCGTTTCGGTGGTAGGCGAATCCGGATTTTAGATATATGGGCTGATCCGTGATATTGTAAACCTCGCTTTACAATTTCGTGCTCCAATTGTCTTTTCCATTGAATAACCCGGCGGTCAGAGATTGGCTCGGGAGGTCTGTTTACTTCATTTCGAAGGTGCGTATAATATCTGGAATAATGCTCTCGCGGAATCTTGAATTGTATCATAAACGTATTGAGCCCTACCTTGGGGAGGTAGTTTATAACCTCGAGAGGGTGTGCTGTGCACAGTATCCCTCGGTTGCGTGACCTCTGTGTCTGCACGAGGGACGATAACGGTATTCTATAGGCACGATGTCATGCATGGGAATAAGTTCGCCGTCCACTCCGGGTAAAAGCCACCGACAGCCGTTTTGTCTCAAATATTCGTAAACCGAAAGAAGCACGGAGCGAGGATTAGATCCTGCAATTATTCCCCCGCCGTATCGCAGCTTATGTACAAAATGTCGTCAAGCTCGACGTCCTCTGCATCCGAGGTGTCAAGCTCGAAATCCTGCATAAGTCCGAGACGAAATCCGCGCGTTGCGCTCGGGTCGTGACCGATCGTTATATCACCGCATTCGGGCATCATCATTCGAAGATACTTCTTGAGCCCTCTGCGGCATAGTCTATGGGAGAGCTTATGGTAGTTTTGAATATTTGGAACATGATTTTATTCACCTCGCGCGTTATTTGTGGGGAAGATTTTTACAAAGGTTTATATTGTTATAGCTTGTCTAAAGCGAAAAAGCAATAGCTTGAGTTGTTTTTTGTTGACAGAATTGTTTTTCTGTGTTAAAATGTACCTGTTGACCGTTGCAAAATGCCGCGGCAGAATCTAAAGAGGATACGTTGACAAATTCCGACCGAATCGAAGCTCAAACCGATCAAGGAAAAACGGCGTAATTTATACCTTCGTTGAAAAAATGCCGAAATGCCTATTGAACAAAATAAATGTTGCTAAAAATGGTTGTTAAAAAATTACAAAACCCTTGAATTCCTCGTCCCAATATGTTACAATAATATATTATACACGCGTACTAGCGGCAGAGACCGCAAAGAAAGGCAAAATTATGGAAAGACAGCTTATCAGACACATCTACGAGTCCCCCGAAGCATTCGGCGGCAAGACCGTAACACTCGGCGGATGGGTACGTAACCTCCGCGATTCTAAGGCATTTGGCTTCATCGACCTCAACGACGGCTCTTACTTCAAGAGCATACAGGTCGTCTTTGAGCGCGATATCATAAATAACTATGACGAGATCGCATCACAGAACGTTGGCGCGTCTCTCGTCGTCACCGGCACCGTGGCACTCACCCCCGGCGCAAAGCAGCCCTTCGAGCTGAAGGCTACCGAGATCGCCGTAGAGGGTACTTCTACTCCTGATTATCCCCTCCAGCCTAAGCGCCACACCGTTGAGTTCCTCCGTGAACAGGCGTATCTCCGCCCGAGGACAAACCTCTTCTCCGCGGTATTCAGAGTTAGAAGCGAGGTCGCATACGCGATCCATTCCTTCTTCCATGAGCGCGGCTTCGTATACGTTCATACTCCTATCATCACCGGCTCCGACTGTGAGGGTGCAGGCGAGATGTTCCGCGTAACCACCCTCGACGTGAACGACCCTCCGAGATGCGAGGACGGCAGTGTCGATTATTCGAAGGACTTCTTCGGTAAGTCGGCAAACCTTACCGTATCGGGTCAGCTTGAGGGCGAGACCTACGCTATGGCGTTCGGTAACATCTACACCTTTGGTCCTACCTTCAGAGCAGAGAACTCCAACACCGCACGCCACGCTGCAGAGTTTTGGATGATCGAGCCCGAGATCGCTTTTGCCGATCTCAACGACAATATGCAGCTCGCATGGGATATGATCAAGTATATCATCAACCACGTTATGGATAACTGTGCGGTAGAGCTCCAGTTCTTCAACCAGTTCGTCGATAAGGGACTGCTCGACCGTCTCACCGCTCTCCGTAACGCAGATTACGCTAAGGTTACCTATACCGAGGCGATAGACGTTCTTCTCAAGTCCGGTAAGGAGTTCAAGTTCCCCGTATATTGGGGCGTCGATCTCCAGACCGAGCACGAGCGTTACCTCACCGAGGAGGTCTACAAGATGCCTATCTTCCTCGTAGACTATCCGAAGGAGATCAAGGCGTTCTATATGCGCCAGAACGACGACGGCAAGACCGTTGCCGCAATGGATCTCCTCGTACCCGGTGTCGGCGAGATAATCGGCGGCTCACAGCGTGAGGAGAGACTCGACGTCCTCACCGCCCGTATGGCAGAGCTTGGACTCAAGGAAGAGGACTACTGGTGGTACCTGAACCTCCGTAAGTACGGCGGCACAAAGCACGCAGGTTACGGACTCGGATTTGAGAGAATTATTATGTACCTCACCGGTGTATCCAACATCCGCGACGTTCTCCCCTATCCGAGAACCGTCGGAAACGCAGAGTATTAATTTAATATGTCGAAAAGAACCGAGCACCCCGCTCGGTTCTTTTTTTACGCCGCTCGAGCGATGCGTTGCTTACCTGATGCGGATACTAAGCCCCTCGCGGAGAGAGCCTTTGCTTTGTCGGCAGAGACACGCGCGACACAGGTCTTTTGACGACTTCATAGGGCAGGGAAGAGCTCTCACACAACTCGCCGCGAGGCATACTATGTATAAGCCGAGTGCGGCGCTGAGGTGTCTCTTTGGAGATCATCGTTCACCGCGCGCCTATCTCATAAAAACGGATTTTACACCCGAAATCTTGCTTTTGCCAAGTCGCTCCGATAAGCTCGAAACGATCGCTGATGCACACTGCAAAAGGCGTCGAAACCACCCCATTACCACCCGAAAATCCACCGCCAAATCACCCCTGAAAGCACCCCGAATCACCCCTTCTGCAGACCCCGAAAAGCCTACGGAAAATACCCTGCTTTCGGCTTGATCACGCCTTGAATCTTGCTCATTAGGCGCGGCTTTACCACTTTTCGAAATCTCGTGGTAAATTCTGCCAAAACGCCGAAAAAATGCCTCAAAAATCGATTTACCCCCACCCGCTGTCGAGTTTTTTCGCATTTTTAGCAATTTTAACAATTTGTTCACATTTTGAGCGAAAAAATGCGCTTTTTTCACGATTTTTCGGCGAAATTTTGAAAGCATTCCCCACTTTTGCAAAGATAAATTTCGTAAAATGCAAACTAAACTTTGCAAAAACGGCTACTTTTTCGAAATTCTAACTTTTCTTTACCTCGCATTTTGACCCCGGTTTTTCCCGTAAAAAGTGGGGGGGGAACATTCTTTGCCATTTTGGTTTTACCCCCCTACCGTGTCAAATTTCGCGTTTTTTGCCCCAAAACGTGTGTATTTTAGTAACTTTTGGGCGCGCTTTAGGGGTTGCTTTTTTTATTTATTTGTGATAAAATGTTGACATCAATTTTCCGGGGCGAAAATCGCCCCAAAAATCCACGAAAGGAGACGACGCTGATGCGCTCAAAGCACATACCCCTTTTGATGTCGATTCTGGTCTGCATTACGATGATCAGCGTCGGCTTCTCAAGCTGGGTTACACTGACACCTCCGACAGACGACAAAGGAGCGGGTTCTTTCACTGCATATACTATTCTGGAAAATGCTACTTTGTCCGAGTTTGTTACTGGTGGCGGAATGACTATGTTTAACTATTCCGCGCTCTCATTCACTGATGCCGGCGGCAATTCACAGGATTACGGTCTGATAACAGCTAATTATATTATCGATGTTGCTAAGTATGCTGAACATAAGGGAGCTTCGTGGGACGGTAACCTTCGACTTCAGTTCTCACTCTGGTGTGAGAATCTCTGGCAGGAATCTGCGGAGAATCCCCACAACCTCTTTACTGATCTCACGGGCACCTATACTCGCACTTTCTCCGTGACGGCTAAGTATGGCACCACCGATCTGGCAATTACTCCTGTTGTTCATGGCGAGTTAAACAAACACATAGGTTACGTGGATATATCTGGTTTAGAAAACTTGGACGACAGTTCCTCGTGCGTAGTATCTGTAACTTATCGCTTTGATGTTCCTCGCGATATCACGGTTGATGGTAATGCAATTCCTGCGAACTTCCGCAACGCATTCGGCAAGTACATCAAAAAACTTGATGATGTCGAAAATGGAAAAACGATTTTCATTACCTCGGCTGAAGTAGTGGAGGTGATCTCATGATAAGAAGATCTAATAAAACCCTCCATGCTTTTACCTTTGTCGTTATCTTCATTTCCTTAATGCTTATCGGTTACTCCTCGTGGCTGATCCTTGCACAAAACAGTGTAAGACAACCGACTCACACTATAAAGGAGGATACGAATCCCTGCTTTACCGATGGCGTATCAAATGGTACCGTGTATTTCACAGCTACCGAGCAAAAGCCTACACTTAGTGAAATAGGTGTAAGCGTCTATTCGCCCAACGGCGAAACATACACTGATGTAACCGATGATGCGAATGCAACTTCGGGTTACCGCCTTATTTGGAACGGAGTTCTTTTAGGTGGCAACATTTCTAAGGAGCTTGCATATAAAAATGTCCTTGCCGGCACCCATTATTACACGATTGTTGATGTTGCTACAGGACAGATCATCAGCAATAACCACGCATTCGTTATCACTCCCGACGTTGTGACAGCTACCGCTACTGCGGTCCCACTCGGCTTTGAGGGTAGAGAAGTTACGTGGGAGGTAACCTTGACCGGTACTTACAGCGGTCTCTCGACAACAATAACACACACACTCGTCGTGCCTCGTGACTCGTATCAATACGATACGACTACAAAGGCGTTCACTACATCTAAAAACCTACAAAACGAATCTGTCATAGGCAATAAGTCGACGGATGACGGTAGCTACAATAATTACGATGCTGAAAAAACAAGCGCAGAAACAGCAAAGAAAATCAATCCTACTAACTTCAACTTTACTGCCGCAAGGTATTCGCTAAGCTATGAAGTTCTTCCTACTTGCTACAACGGCAGCGGTACGACGGTTACCGCTTACTACGGCAATCTCTACCAAGCGGTAAAGAATTCAACCTCCGGAACCATCTATGCGATGCATTCCGTCACACACGGTGATGTCATCTACAAGGCGGAGGCTGGAACCGATGGCAACTACGACCACGTGATAGATAGAAATTGTGAGTTGAATGCCAACGTCACTTTGTATATTCCACATAGGCCTTCTTCCGGTGTGACTGATTATTCCACTGCTTGGCCTACCGGAACAGTTGATGATACCACGTATCCCTTCCCGACGACTACGACATTGTCGGGAGCGCCATCAGCGTACAACAGTGCAAAGCAAACGAATCTAGTTACGGTAAAGTCCGGTAGCACCTTTACTGCTAAGGGTGTGATACATATATCCGGTGAAGTTTCAGGTGCGCAGAATAATTTGTACGGCTCCGGACTCACCAACGGAAATCACTCACAGATTACCATCGAGAGCGGCGCTAACGTAGTTGCAGAAAATAAGGTATATTGCTACGGATTTATTTCCGGAGAGGATTCAACCTCAACTATTGAGATGAAGAGTGGCGATATAACATTGCCTTACACAGTAATCGAGCACCGCGGCGGTACGTCATTCCTCGGAATGATAGGTGGAATTACCGCTGCCATGTTTAAAAACCCACAATTGGAAACGGCCGCGTTTAACCGTTTTTACATCTGTGGTGTCACTGCAAATCTTGTTGTACAGAGCGGCGCATCGGTGACGGGATATGCAGATCTGCATGCCGGAAGTGATCATAACTACACGATGATTAAGCTTGTTGGTGCTTCAGGAAATCACCTAGTACAGCTGGCGAGAGGCAGTAGGATAGAATGTACCTTTAACCCATCTGTCGTTGTGAATGATTCGGGCACCTCCACTTACGGTCAAAACGAGCTTCACATATACGGTAGTGCTACGATAAACAGCCTTAAGCTTACCGTAACAGCGCTCAACCAGTCGATCGAGCTTTCCACAGAGAAGGTGCATTTCCCGCTTTCTCATTACTGGAAGGTGCATTTGCACAAGGGCTCTGACGGAACCGCAACTGTTACTTCGGCAAAGCAAAGTATAAAAATGTGGCCTAAATCCGAGCTGACGGTTGGAGAGGGCGTTACACTGACGTTACCGAGCTTGACAGTATACAATCCATCGGTAATTTCCCAATCCGGGGCAAGTACTTATAACGACGACTTCACTGAGTATTACGATCCCACAAAGGGAGATCCCGGCGGTTACAGATCGGTCGACGTTCACGGTGATGCGATCCTCAACGTTGCCGGTACTCTTAAGTTGACCACGTCCTTTGGAGGATTGGCGAGGCCTATCAGCACGACTGCAAAGCTGATCACGCCTGCCACGATGTCGGTTACGCACAAAGAGCTTCAGTTACTTACGAACCCTACCGACGATGCTACTAAGCTTAGTCAGGGTGCTTACTGTAGTTACTATACGTTTACGACGTCTGCATCCTACGATAAATACGATGGTAACACCGTTACGTTTGGCGGTTTGGAGGCAAATAAGGAATATTCCGGATATGCCTATACGAAAAACGGTTCTACCGCTTACGCATGGGGCTTTAGAACAGACGTTAAGATCACATACGTCAGCAACGGAGGTCCTACAATATCCGATAAGATTGCTTGCTATTGGAGCGACGGTAGCGTTACTATCGACGGCAATCTTTACCCCGAGCCTGTCAGATCCTATTACACGTTTGGCGGTTGGTACACAGATTCTGCGCTTACTAACTCCGCAAGCGGTAAGGTGATCAAAAATGATATTACACTGTACGCTAAGTGGACGGCAAATCCGTACACGTTGGAATTCCGTTATGTGTACGACGATAACTTCGGTGATATCGTTCCTAATATACCTCTACCCGAACAACGTAAGTTCTACGTAACTGACTCTTCCGTACCTCTTCCTACCGTAACGAGTGATTACAGCTTCCTCGGCTGGTTCTCGAGTGCTGATTGTATAAACGCATCGAAGATAGCTGCTACAAGCTGCTATGAGTTGTTAAATCAGCTTAATCCGGTTGACGGAAAATGCGTGGTTTACGGTCTCTGGTCGAATACCAAGTATTGGACTGTAACCTATAGCTCCTCCGGATCCAACAACGGATGGACTACGTCCTCACTCGATGGCACGTCTATAGGAAATCAGCTACCCGACAGTACGCTCGCCGGCAATCGATTCGATGGCTGGTATACGGCGCAGAACGGCGGCGGAACAAAGGTGGATAAATCCTACGTACCCAGCGAAGATATTACGGTTTACGCATACTTCGTACCTTATACAGTAACGTATAATGCAAACGGAGGTACTGATCAGGCACAAGGAAGCGGCGTTGTTACTCTTCCTACTCCTACGCGCACGAATTACAGATTTACAGGTTGGTATACCGCTGCGAGCGGCGGCACCAAGGTCGGTGATGCAGGTGCGACATACACGCCTACTGCTGACGTAACGCTTTACGCACACTGGATACAGCTTTACAAGGTAACTTATAACGCTAACAGCGGTTCTGTAAGTCCCAGTAGCGAAACTGTAGATGCCGGTGACAGTGTAACGTTACCTACCCCCACACGTAATAACTATACGTTCAATGGTTGGTACACTGCGAGCAGCGGTGGTACCAAGGTCGGTGATGCAGGTGCGACATACACGCCTTCCGCGAATGTTACACTTTATGCACAGTGGACAAACAACGGCTGTATTGTAGAAGGCACCATGATAACACTTGCTGATGGCACTAAGAAGCCTGTTGAGGAGCTTACCATGAGTGATACGGTACTCATCTTCAATCACCATACAGGTAAGATGGAAGAAGGTCACATTGCAATGCTTGACCACCTTAACGACGAGTCTGACCTGACCAATGTTGTCAACCTTGAATTCTCGAATGGCGAGGTGCTCCGCATAGTATGGAACCACGGTCTGTTCGATGCAACTCTTAACGAGTACGTCTTCATCAACGAGCAGAATATGCTTGACTACGTTGGACATCAGTTCTACTCATCCGAGTATATGGACGGTGGCTTCGTTGGAAAGCTCGTAACCTTGACTGATGCTTACGTAACCGAGGAGTTTATCAAGGTTTATAATCCTACGACGGTATGGCACATGAACTACTTTGCTAGCGGTATACTCAATGTCACCGCAGCTCCTTATGTAGTTTCCGGTCATATGAACTACTTCGAGCTTGATGCGTCTATGAAGTACGACGAGGAAAAGATGCGGGCTGATATTGAAAAATACGGTCTCTACACCTACGACGACTTCAGCGACCTCTTGACCTACGAGCAATACTGCGCACTGCCGTTTGAATACCTTAAGGTATCTGTGGGCAAGGGTATGATCACCTGGGACGGTATAGTATCCATAATTGACTATCTGAAAACAGGTGGCATATTACCGCAGTAGCAAATGACTGATATCAGCAATAAAGTGGGGCACACTCCCCGCAAAAAGCCCCACTTTATCCCAAAAAAGTCGTAAAAAACAACAACAAAACCCTATTTTCACTATATAATTGTAGACTTTCCGCCGAAATATCGCGAAAAGTGTTGCAAAGTTTATATAGATATGATAAAATGGCAGTGAAGATATTTAAAATATTACGCTCAAAATATTATAGATACCGATGCTGTCATGGGCATATACCTGTCCCGAGGTGTTCCGAAGCACCCGAGGGACGCTAAACCCCGAGCGTAAAGCTCACGACGTTTTAACAAAAAACTTTTGAAATGTGAGGAAAACACAATGATGCACAAACCCAAAAGCGCAAAATTTTCTTTGGCAATCAAGATTGCCAGCATACTCACCTGCGTGTCGGTCATGGCAGTCGGTTTCGCTTCCTGGTTGATACTCAAGCCCGCAGATGACGAGTATACCACCGGCTCGTTCACCGTATACACTGTTGAGGACGCACAGATCGGCTTCACTATCGCTGATAATGCTGATGGCACTGTTATCTTCGGTAAGCCGAATCCCGCTACCGCAACCACAAAGTGGCTCAAGCCCTCTACCCAGGTTGCAGATCAGGATCTCGCGGCAGGCTTCACTCTTACCATCGCGTCGAGCAATTCCGAGGTAGCTCTTCAGGAATATGCTGAGTACGCGTACGTAAGATTCACTCCCGAGGTAGTAGCTGATTTCGAGCAGGCTCTTACAAAAAAGGTTATTACCTTCTCCGTAGCAGGCTCCGCTACCGGCGTTACAATTCAGAATGCAAGCTATGATGCAAACAGCGATTACGCAACTCTTGCTATTCCGCTCTCCGGCGTTACCGCAACCTCTCTTACCGTTACCGTTAGCTTTAACTTCGGTTGGGGCGAGCACTTCAAGCCCACGGATGCACAGTCGGCGCTTAACCCCTACGACTTCTACAATAGAAGTGAGTATTCCGTGGATCTCGCAGCAGACGCTACCGAGTATCTCGGCTACGTAGCAGCTCTCGCGAACGACAAGTACAACGTTGTTGTAAGCCTTGATCCCACAGCAACTGCTCCCGCAAACTAACAGAGCTTAATCAAAATTTCCCATACATAAAAGGAGAAAAGAAAAATGAGTATCGTAACTAATACTGCTTATCATCTTACCCGCAGCTCTTACAAGAGAAAGATCATCACCTTCGGTGTTTCGATCTTCGCATCCCTCTCGCTTATCGCAACCGGTTTCGCTTCCTGGGTACTTTCCACCGATGCGTCCGACAATAAGGACGGTAACGTTAACGTTGGCGCAGTAACCGAGGCATCCATCGAGATCAAGGATCTTGCATTCGATACCGCGACCGGCGACACCGTAAGCTTCAACCCCAAAGAGGGTGATAACACCGGCGTAGTTCGTGCAGCTACCGGCGACACCGTATTCGAGAATATGGCTATCAAGTTCTCTGCTACCATCACCAACATCTCTGTTCTTGACGCCCTTACCGTTAAGCTCACCGTTCCCGCAGGTGTAAAGGCAGCAGCTGATGAAGGCTACATCGTTCTTCCCGAGAGCGTAAGCGATACCGGCGTTCTCGTTATCGATGACGGCAACCTCCAGACCGATAATGACGGCGGCGACGCTTGGACTTGGGTAAAGGCACAGGATAAGGACGAGGCTACCTTCACCTATACTCTCAACTTCACTTGGGGTGCAAAGTTCGGTAATGAGAACCCCGGCGAGTACTTCGATGATCCCACAAACTACACCGTTCCCGACGGAACCAGCCAGCACGACTACATCAAGGGCGAGCTCTACAACTTCAGATCTCTCATCCTCACCGGTAAGGCATACACCGATCCTACTCTTACCACAGAGGAGAAGGCTCTCGTTGAGGGCAGCGACAGCACTCCCACCGAGAAGTTCAACGTTACCGTAACCGCAACCGTTAACTAATCAATTCTCGCGCCACTCGGCGCACAAAAGCAAAAACCAAAATCAAATCTATAAAGTTCGGTGTAGACAATGAATTCATTTGAAATCATTGCTCTCCTCGTGACGGGTGTCGGCGTAGTGAGCTTCGCGGTTATCTTTACGATACTGTATCTCTCCTACGCCCACTCCTCCGTCGCGGAATTGGAGGCAGGTAAAAGGGACGTCGAGCTCATAGAGGAGACCATCTACAACAACATAAACAACGAGAAAACGATGAGACGTATCTGGCACCGCACGAAGCAGATCGCATTCTACGTGGCGATAGCGATCCTCATACCTTTTCTCGTGCTTTCGCTTATTTCGAAGCTTTCTACGGGCGTCGCTATGATAGGCGGAAAGGGTATGATCGTCGTAGCATCCGGCTCCATGAGTGAGAAAAATCCCGCAAACTCATATCTTACGTTTTTCGATAACCAGGTGGATACCTACGATCTCATATTCGTCGAGCGTGTCTCTGACTCTTCGGAGCTCGGCGTATACGACGTCATCGCATTCACTAACGACGAGGGTACGAATATCATTCACCGTATCGTCGGTATAGAGAACACGGCTACCGGTACCCGCTACGTTACGCGCGGAGATTCGAATAACGCGGACGACTCTTATAAACCTACCTTCGATGACGTTATAGGCAAGTACACGGATGAGCGCGTGCCTCTTGTCGGCGTTTTCGTAATGTTCCTACAGTCCTATTCGGGCATAATAACACTCGCGGCAGTTATCTACTGCCTCATTATGATCGAGATCGTCAGCGACAAGATCTTCAAGGGTCAGAACGCACGACTCGAGATATTGAAAAAATCAATAGATTTTGAAGCAGAGCGACAGTTTGACGACGAGATGCACTCGAAATTCGTCGAGACCGTCCGCTTCAAGGATTATCTATACACCTTCGATGAAACCGGCTTTGTGAAAAAGCAACATATTTCCGACGTTGAATCAGATTCCGATTCCTTCGACGAAAATGATCTAATAGCGAATACTGCCGAGGACACGCCTCGGGAAAAATCAGAACTCGACAGGGATTAGTTCGTCGAGACAGAGATGGAGAAAGTCATGATCCAGACAATTTTTACACGTAAAAGCTTTATAACCATATCCGTGTCCGTATTTTACGCGCTCGTGCTGGTATTCACCGGCATGTGCCTTGACAGCGGCACAGAGCTTATGAGCAAAAAGAACCCTATCGCACTTCTCGCAAAGGGCATAGGCTTCAAATCTATCGATCCCGGCACCTCGGGATTTATCTGCCTCGTGCTCGTAGCATTCTACGCTATCGTGCTTGTAACGGCACTCACGTATGAGAGAAGATTTGCTATCGTAAATAACGTAAAGACCCTCGCTCCCAAGATGCTCGGCATCTACGGCGCTACCGTGGGTATATGTCTTCTTCTCTCGCTCGGCTTTGGCATGCTTTGCCAGCGCCCCCTCACCGGCGAGAATCTCGGCAACGTCCTCACCTTCGTAGGACAGTCCTTTGCTCTCTCGCTTCTCATTTTCCTTGCACTCACCCTGGTTATCGGCGCAGTGCTTATGTTCGTTATCAACCTTCTTAACATCGATAAGCCCTTCAAGTTCTTTGACGAGGAAAAGGCGCCCGTATTCGGCGACGAGGACCTCGTTGATGCGGATGTGAAGAATTCCTTCGACACCGAGGAGCCTGCGGTTATGCCCGGCTTCGGCGACGGCACAGGTGTCGGCGGTGCAGGCGGCGGTGCAGGCGGAGTTGGCGACGGCGAGACCGTTGTACGCACCGCAGAGGAGCTTGATGACAGAGAGAAGGTATTCCCCTCGCTCTCCCGTGTTGATACCGAGTACGAGGGCTTCGTAAACGACGTTATCGAGACCGATGACCTCACTCTTTCCGAGCTTGCTACCGGCTTCCGCAACTATCTTGCCAACGTAGAGAAGCTCTATTTCGATATTGATACTATCCGCTTCTTTATCTCCGGCTTTGCCGCATCTCACTTTGAAATCCTCGAGGGTCTTAGCGGAACGGGTAAATCCTCGCTCCCGAGATACTTCGCAAAATATACAGGCTCGCGCGTTCTCTTCATGCCCGTACAGGCTACCTGGAGAGATAAGTCGAATATTCTCGGCTTCTTCAACGAGTTCTCGAAGACCTATACCGAGACCGACTTCCTCGTTGAGCTCTATCGCGCTAACTACAACCCCGACAGAATTCAGATCTTCGTTCTCGACGAGATGAACATCTCGCGTGTCGAGTACTACTTTGCAGACCTTCTCTCCGTCCTCGAGTATCCTCAGGACGAGTGGAAGCTCAAGGTTATGCAGGTCCCCTATAACTTCATTCCTCCCGTAAAGCTTGAGGACGGTGCAGTGCAGATCCCCGCTAACTCCTACTTCGTAGGTACTGCTAACAAGGACGACTCTACCTTCACCATTACCGACAAGGTTTACGACCGCGCCATCACAATGGAGTTCAGCGACAGAAACAAGGCGTTCACCGTCAACGAGGCTACTCCTACCGTGAAGCTCAGCGCATCGAAGCTTCAGTCGCTCTACGATGCTGCTCTCGCTGACGAGGCGGCTCTTATGAACGACACCGATATGGCAAAGCTCAACGCCGTATGCGACTACGTATACGAGCAGTTCGGTATTGCTATCGGTAACCGTATACTTAACCAGATCGAGCATATCGTTCCCACCTTCGTCGCTTGCGGAGGTACGAAGGAGACTGCTATCGACTATATGATCTCGAAGAAGCTCGTCGGCAAGATCGAGGGACGCTTCGAGGATTACGTAAAGGATGCTCTCAAGGGTCTTATTGAGCTCATCAACAAAACCTATGGCCCCGGCGTGCTTAAGCTTACCGAGAAGACCGCAAGAGCTATCATAAAGACACTGTAATATGAGATTTGTAGAAACAGCCAAGCTGAACGACTATATACTTCTGGCGAAACGCCTGATGAAGTACGAGTCGCCGCGTTCTGCATACGCCGAGATAGAGAAGCTCGAGGCAGAGTCCATACAGAGCTTCTCCATCGAGAGCGACAGAGCGTTTCTCAGGGAGGTTTCGTCGGTTCTCAACGTTATCATATCTATTATCTACCACCCTCATATCGCAAACAAGCGCGAGGAGGTCGTTATCCGTATCGAGCAGGCACAGCAGATCAGCGAGGAGGCGTTTCGTCAGATCCTCGCCGACAGCCGTCTGTGGAAGAGCCACGGTGTGAAGATGATACCCGAGGAGGTCTATCACTATCAGCACATCGACGAGCTACGGATATATGAAAACCGCTTCATAGGTCTCCTTATCTCCCTGATAGATAAGGAGCTCTCGCGTTACAGTGCGTTCTACCTATCGAAGCTGCCCGCTCTTAAATATATGAGCGTCAGCCTCGACGACCCCGCGATAGGTGAGATAATTCAGGACATCGACCGTCTGAAGAGAAAGTCGCAGTTCTTGAAGAACACCTACTTCTACCGCGAGGTTATGAAGGGTAAGCCCATCTCGCGCAAGATACAGCCGACGAACATTCTTGTTAAGGACAGACTCTATTGCTATTGCTATAAATTCTACCGCAAGTTCGTGCGCTACGAGGACGTAAACGAGACTAAGCGCGATCTTGCTATGTACTACACCCTTCTCATTCTGAAGGAGATAAAGAAGCAGGGCTTCACGCTGACGAAGCTTGAAAATCAGAAGAAGCCCGACAACCGTCTCGTATTCGAGAACGGCGACTTTATCATACTCCTCGGCGCTACCGGCAACGAGGACCTGCGCCTCACCGTCGTCTGGAAGAAGCTGCCGCGTATCAAGGCAGAGCATCTTCTCATCTTCCGCGTAGACAGCGAGAGCCGCATCACCTCCGATGACGTGAAAAATTACGAGAAATACAGCACCGTCGAGTCGGTGTCGCTCTGGGATCTCTCCTATGCGGGTGTCGCGAGCCACGGTATAATCGACTTTGACGTAGAGGAGCATCTCGTGCGCACATGGCTGGATACCAAGCTTACGACGGCTCCTATCGATATCGCCATATACGAGAAATACTGTCCCGTATGCCGTAGCAAGGATAATGAGCTGACAGACGGTCGCCGTGTATGCGCGGCGTGCGGCTCTGAGTATGCCTTTGCACGCGACGGTGAGAGGGACCTCGTCTGGTTCTCCAAGATCAGAAAATAATTATGAAAGCAGGTGATCCCTGTGGCAGACAACGTAAAAGTAAATAATAGTACAATAGCACAGAGCTCACTTGTTACGAATGCAAGGCAGCCCGTCATATCCATAAAGGGACTGCATAAGGCGTACGGAAAAAAACAGGTGCTTCGCGGACTCGATCTCGACGTATACGAGGGTGAGATGTTCGGCTTTATCGGACGTAACGGTATCGGTAAGTCGACGACCATCGACTGCGTCATCGGCTCGAAAAAGTTCGATAAGGGTACGATAACCCTCAACGGCTACGATATCGTAAAGGAGCCGCTCGAGGCAAAGGCTTCGTTTGGCTACGTAGCCAGCGAGCCCTCCTGCTACGACGTTATGACAGGCTACGATTATCTCGAATTCGTCGCCAGCATCTACCACATTATGGAGGGCGATTTCGTCCGCAATTACCGCTATCTCTGCTCGCGTCTTGCACTTAACGAGGCAGAGCTCGCCAACCCCGTGTGCGATTATTCACACGGTATGAAGCAGAAGCTGTGTCTTGTCGCGAGCCTTTTACACAACCCGAAGCTATGGATCCTCGACGAGCCTACCGTCGGTCTCGACATTATGGCAGTCGAGGAGCTGAAAAAAATGATGCGAGAGTACGCGAATCACGGCAAGACCGTTTTCGTCACCTCTCATAACATCGAGCTCGTCGCTAAGATATGCGACAGAGTCGCCATTGTAAACGAGGGCAGGGTAGTCGCCCTCTACGACCTCAACCGCGAGCCTAACCGCCGCATCCAGCTATCCAAAATATTTATGGACACCTACAGGAGTAACTGATGCTCACTCTGCTCATCAAGGATTTCAAATTGATGTTCGCGAAAGAGAAGAGCCTCGCCAAGAGAATCATCACGACCCTCTTTACCCTGATATTCGTTGGATTTTTCGTCGGTGTGGAAACATTTCTGTTTACGGCGGTCCTCGAGAAGATAGAGAAATTCCCGGGTGCCGACCGCACGTTTATGGTACTGTTTCTCGCCGTGATCTCGGTTCTTATGGCGGTTGGAGGTATTTTCCAGGCTAAGAAGCTCTTCTTTAACGAGAAGGATATACAGCAGCTCTCGATACACCCTATCAGCAACGGTATGCAGATATTTTCGAAGCTCGTGTTCCTTTTCCTCATTCATTACGCGACGTCGTTCCTCTTTACATACCCACTCTTCATAGCCTACGGCTCACTGCACGCGAAGACGATGATGTACTACTACGTCGCCTTCTTCTATCCCGCGGTGTCCTTCCTCTTTGAGACGGGTATATCTCTCATTTTCGTCTACCCCGTGTGGCTGTTTCTCGAATATCTGCGTAAGCACGTGGTGCAGGAGTTCATCATCTCGGTGGTGATCCTCCTCGTTATGACCTACGTATACTCCCTTGTTCTTGAGGTCTTCGTTACCCTCGTTGCCAACAACGAGCTGACGACGCTCTTCACCGAGGAATCTATGGTCATGATGGCGCGCCTCGAGAAATACGCCGTGCCCGTCAACTTCCTTGCCGGTATCTTCCTCGACTTCAGGAAGAGTGCCGTCGGACAGTACGTCGGCATCGCGGGCGGACTCTTCTTCCTCGGCGTATCCATAACCGTATATATGTTCCACAAAGTAAGGAACGTTTCGGTGGATATCAAGCCGGCACCTGCTCCTAAAAAATTTAAGCCCCACAGCGTCACCTACGGTCTTGTCAAAAAGGAGCTTTCGCTCATAACGAAAAATCCCGACTATATCTATTCCTTCTCGGGACTTCTCATTATCCAGCCTATGCTCACCTATCTCATCATCACCGCGGTGAACGCCGTCTTTACCTCGGGCACGTTCTTATATTATACGACTCTCTTCCCGAACTTCGTTTCGATAGTCGACGTCTTCTTCGTTATGATGATCGCTGTCATTATCAATTCCGGAGCAAATCAGTATATCTCGATGGAGGAGAGGACTATCAAAAATATGAAGACTATTCCCGTAGGATACCGTAAGCAGATCTATATCAAGGTCATGATACCCTTTATCCTCTCGGAGATATTTCTTCTTCTGTCGCTTATCGTGCTTTACGCATTCGGAGTGTTTACGCTGCTCACCGCCGCTTTCTCGCTCCTGCTTACCACGGTATTCATCTTCGTGTTCGATTTTATATCGTTGCGCGAGGAGCTGAATATCAGGCACGGCAAGCCCAGATCCACGTATATGTCGTCGGTGTTCTCCTATCTTTTGCCGATAATATATATCGCAGTAAGCATATACCTCTCCTATACGGGACTCGACCTCGCGATCCTCTACCTCGTCGGTACTGCGATCTTCGCCGTCATAGGCGTGCCCGTCGTCGTTTCCGTAAACAAAAATATGGGTAAGTGGTTTATGGATTTGGAGGCTATCAACTGATGAAAAAGAAGAATCTGATAATCCTTCTCATATTCCCGTTCCTCATATCCGTCTTTTGTATCGTAACCGTCAACACCACCTACAATATGGTCGACGTCGATATCTCGCATATCGATTGGAACTACAACGATATCGAGGGCTTTAAGGTCTCCGACTCGCTCTATGAGCTGAAGGCATCGGGAGTCAACCAGCGTCACTACAAGGTGTCGGGCGATACCGCGCTCATTTGGTCCGTTGCCAACAAGGATACGTCAGACCCCGACCCGTGTGCCGAGATCGTCGTACAGAACGGCAGATCTTACCTGAAGGCACTTCGTACCGGCGAGGTCATCGTCACCTGCTCGAACGTAAAGGGCAACGTATACAGACAGATGACTGCCATTATGTATACCAGCTCGCTTATTATGATGTATCCGACGGTCGGCTCCTCACAGACCAATATCGACTCCACGATATATTACGGTGAGTACGATCACAGATCGGGTAATACCGCCGTGATAGATATGACGGTCGTAGCCGTACCCTCGTCTATGAAGGGTGATCTTCTGGTCGAGACCAGCGATAACGTATCCTTCGATCTCGCGAGCGGCAGACTCACGGTGCAAGGCACGGGCAACGCGTATATCACCGTCTCCGATCCCACGGGCGAGGCGGCGGCGCAGACCTTCAGCTTTGAGATAGTGAAGGACGGTGTCAACGTCTATACCTACGACGACCTGCTCTCCTGCACGAATTACAGTGACGGCGGCGAGATAGTAGTTCTCAGAAAGCATTTTGAGTCTCTCGAGAACGCCTATTACCTGAACAGCGACGGTACCGTTAAGCTCTCCGGCGGCTCACCTGTTCCAAAGTCGAATAACGTCGAGTGCTTTGGCAATTATAACCCCGCAACTCGCGGCTTCTCATTTGCTGACGAGATATATTCCTTCACCACCACCTACAGCACCGAGTTTATCGATCAGTGGAACGAATTTGTGAAGGAGAATCGCTCCTACTCACCCATCTCAGATCAAGTCAAGGTGGGTCTGCACGTGCAGAAGGATTTCTACGGCAACGGCTATACCGTGAATATGCACAACCTCACCTACCCCTATGCATCGGTTCCTATGACCGGTCCCGACGGTACGATCGTGCGTATTCCGCAGCTCACCTCCGCTAACCTATTCCGCGGACCGCTGAAGCTTTATTCGCTCGGCGATCCCTCAAATCTCCCGCTCGTATCTCTCTACGGACAGGATAACGTCGGTATGTACGTCGAGGGTGACAGAATAACCGTCAACGACGTCAATCTGAAAAACTGCGATTTCGGTGACAGAATGGAAAATCTCGACACGGTAGGCACCGTACTCGAGATATACGGCTCCGACGTCACCGTGAAAAACTCCAGACTCTCTAACGGAAAGAACGTAGTGCGCAGCTTCTCCTCCGACGATCTCACTATCAAAAACTGCCTTATCTCCAACGCACGCAACTTCCTCTTCCTCACAGGCTCTAACGAATACGAGAAGATAGATGCGACTGTAAATCACGAGTTTGTCAACCTCGAGGGAGCGAAGCTCTCGCTTCCGATAGAGGAGTATCTTGCCAAGGGCGGCGAGGGCGACGCGCTCCTCACAAGCTTCCTTCTCAGCACGACTAACACTCCCGCTGAGAGAAATGCTATGAGGGCTGCTCTTACCTCTATTCAGTCGGCTCTCAACGCGTCGAGCGGAGTCAAGGATAAATTTAAGGGCTCTACCACGATAGAGGACACCTACTTCTACCGTAGCGGCATTACCGCTATCTGTCTTGAGACACTCTTCAACGGTCCCTTCCTTGAGACCGCCTCTCCGTCGATCATCGGCGACATCTTCGCTATGCTTCAGTCGGAGGGTAAGAGCCTTATCCCCTACGTTGCGACACACGTCTCGGGCGTTTCCTATCCCGTGATGGTGAACGTGAAGGGAGATACGCGCTTCTATGACTATAAGGAGACCGGTAAGATAGATCTCGGCGGACTTATAGAGGAGAACATCTCCACGATCGCCAACAATCTCGGACTCTACGACGGTGAGATATCCATCGACGATATTTTCCCGCTTCAGTCTATTATGGTACAGACCGCCACGGCACAGGGCAGTACCTATTCAAAGGACGGCAAGACCTACGTCAACGTCCCCGTAGCCTACTATGGCGGCGGACTCAATTACTCAAAGGTAATGTTCAACTCGGTCGAGGCGGACGTGCGCATCAGTGCTCCCGTCGAGGTCGATCTCTTAAGCACCTACCTTGTTATGAAGGGCTCGTCCTCGGGCTCGCTCTTCGATAATATGCGCGGAATTATGCTGAAGACGGTTACTACGGTATCGGGCGTCGAGCCCTTCTCGTTCGTATTCGTCAGAGGCGGATATCTCCACGGTGAAACACCCAATGCCACCGACCTCGTCGAGCGTGGCAGAGAGAGATAGTCACCGTCGCGCACACGTACGGCTCCCCGACGGACCAGAGCCAGATTAAGAAAGGTATTTATTACTGTTATGAAAAAAGTAATTTCACTAATTCTCGCCGTATGCACCGTCGCTTCGCTGATGATGCTCTCGGGCTGTGCGGGCTTCATGCCCGATGATACCGACGGCTCTCTCTTCATCAAGGATATAAAAAAGCTCGGTATCACCGAAGAGGGTGAGGTCGAGATCGGCATCTTCTTCACCGATGAGGAGATAGCTCCCGTTATCTTTACCATTCCCGCGGGCGAGCCCGGTGAGCAGGGTGAGGACGGTAACGGAATTCTCGGTATCAACCACGAGCACGACGACGAGCTCAACCGCACCAAGATCACCGTAACCTTCACCAATGAGGAGACCTACGACTTCTACGTGAAGGACGGACTTATGGTAAAGGACATCGTTTACGGAAACGATGAGCTCAACGGAGCGCACGTCAGATTCCTTTACAATGACGGCACACTTTCCGATATCATTCCTCTTCCAAAGGGTGATGCGGGCGTCGGCATCGTCAGCTATGACCAGATCGTCAACGAGGATAAGAGTGTAAGGGGTCTCTTCTTACTCTCCGACGGTACCGAGGTCGGCATCGATATTCCCGCGCCCCAGACCGGTAACGGTATCGCCAATATGGTCTCCCAGACCAAGAACGGTAAGTATATCATTACCGTCACCTACACCAACGGCGAAAAGCAGGTCGTAGACTTTGAAGCTCCTAAGATGTGGTACAGCGATGACAGCGCACCCGACGACAGAAAGGGAGTTGAGGGCGACTACTTCTTCGATACGAAGAATAAGGTTATCTATATCAAGGAGGCGTACACCGTCGAGGTCGAGGGTGAGGATGGCGAGATCGTCACCGAGACGAAGACTAAGTGGAACATCCTTATCAACTTTAAGGATCAGCTTGATACCTACAACGTCACCTTCCACTTAAACGACGGAAGTGATGAGATTCCCGCTACCTATCGCATAAAGCGCGGTACTTATTTTAAGGATAACGGCTACGGCAATATCCCCGTCCCCCAGAGAGCGGGATATAGGTTCGTTGGCTGGTACACTCAGAGAACGATTGAAAATCCCGCAGTGATGTCACCCTTCACCGACCTCACCGCCGTTTTCGGAAATCTCGAGCTATACGCTATCTGGGTAGAAGAATAAAAATCTGTCCCGAATGCGAATTGCATTCGGGACAGATTTTTTAGTGCAAAATGCAAAACGCAAAATGCCAAAAATTTTACACGCCACCCCACTAAATTCAAAAAATAGGCAGTAAGGATACGACCTTACTGCCTATAAAACTCTTTATTCTACCGTTACGGTACCGTCCTCATCCACGGTGACGGTCATGCCGTCCTTAACGTATTCGAGGAACTCATCACCGAGACAGTCGACGACGGGCATCTTGACACCGTCGACCCACACGTCGGCGAGGACTGCTCCCGCCGCGGCGAGAGAGTCTATGTGGTTTGCAAACAGCATGCAAGCGGGATTTTTCTCCATAGCGCAGGCACAGTATATTACGAGACCGCCCGTGGTCGAGCCTATCGTCTGGGGCAGGCACAGCGCCTTGTTGATGAGGGGCTTGCCGTGCAGCTCCTTGTTATTCTGGTCGCCGCATTTTACCTCCTTGTCACCAAACTGCAGAGCCATCTGCAGTGATGCCAGAGTGTTGAAGCCCTCGGTCGTTACGACTGCCTCTGCGGTCACCTTACCGGGTACTACCGCTCTACCTTTGAACTGCTTCATTACTTCTTACCTCCCGTGATTATTTCGAGGATCTCGCCGTCGGTATAGTATCTCGAGCTCGTATATGTACGGAGCTTGTTCGACGATGTGATGACGGGCATCTTCTTGCAGAGGGGATTGTTCATATACATCAGAGGACAGATGTAGGAGGTGATGACACCCGTAGCCTTCAGCCTCTCTGCATACTCGGTCTTATTGAAGCTCTCGAGCACGCCGGGCGCCGCGGTGAATACCGTGGGGATCGTGACCTTTTTCTTGCCGCTCGCCTTGAGAGCTGCCTCGACCTTGTCGGTCCAATCCTTCAGCTGCTCGAGCGAGAGATGGGGACAGCCTACGAAGCAGAGCTTAGGTGCCGCATCGGGATTCTTCCACATTACGGGATAATTCGCCTGTACTCTCTCGAGCTCGGCGTCGTCTATTACGTAGACCTTGGCATCGTCACGCACGAGCGACGAACCGAGATCCTTTGCTTCGGGAGTGAGATGCTCGATGTGATAGAGACCGACTGCGCCGTTTGATGCCGTAGCCGCACCGAAATCCTTGAGATATGCACAGGTCGCATCGTCAAGCTCTGTGCCGAGCCACTTGTCGAGACCCGTGATATAGGGTACGTCCTCCATTACCTTCATACCGATAGCAGAGCCGAGCAGCTGAGCCTCAGGCTTCTTCGTCGTTTCGACCTTGACGATCCAGGATGCGCGTCTGCCCTCGTCGGTGAGAAGTCCGAAGTAGGGAACGTAACCGACGATAGAACCCATGATATCTATGATACCGGAGTTTCTGTTACATCTTGCGCCGAGCACAGAGTTCGCGTATACTACCGCCGACGACTCCGCCCAGCTGAGCACCTCGCCGCGCTTCGGCTTGTTGCCGACCTCGTCCATATAGCAGGTACAGCTGAACGACTTATCGTCGATCAGACCGAGCTCGCGGAGCTGCTGCTCGTAGAAGTCCTGCTTCGTATACATAAACTTGTTGAATACCAGCTTCTGGAGAATGTTCGCGGGAACGTTCTTGTCGATCGGTCTCGGATCTACCGAGAATTTCTGTCCCGAGGTGACGCCGGCATCGAGCAGCTTCTGCATCAGATCGTATACGGGAGACATTACCTTGAGTCCAAACGAGGTTACGAGGTGGTTATACTTCGAGGTGATAGGCACGAGCCGCTCCGCCTCAAAGGCATCGCCGTACATCACCATCGTTTTCATTACCTTTGCAAGCGTCTCGCCCTTTTCGCCGTTGAGTATCGCCTGCTGTTCGGGTGTTAATTGCATATTATTACTCCTTTTTGTAAACCTTAATTAACAAAATAAGTACTTTCGCCGATAAAATACCTTTTACGGTACAAATATTACGCGATATAAATCAAAATGATTTACGCGGATCAGATGCGCATTGCAACGTCCCACGCACCCCAGATTACGGTTCTGAGATTGCCTACCTTCTTCGCATCTCCAATGACGTGCACGCCCTTCGTCGCAAGAGGTGCGGGATTGTAGCCTACAGAGAGGATCACCGAGTCGCACTCGATCACCTCTGTCGTGCCGTCCTTGTGTCTTACGGTAACGCCGCCCTCGCCGATCTCGGTAACGCCGGTCTCGAGGTGTACGGGTACGGAATTGGTCTCGAAGAAATCGCGCAGATAGCTTGTGTTCGCGAGGCATATGCCCTTCGTTGTGATGAGGTCGTCCTGCATCTCAACGACTGTCGGCTTCTTACCGCCGAGGTAGAGCTCGTACGCGATCTCGCATCCCGTGAGACCTCCTCCGATAACTACTACGCGCTCGCCGACCTCTTTGTTGCCGAGCAGGTAATCCACTGCCTCTACCGTGCGCTCGACACCGGGTATCGGGGGCTGCTTTGCAACGGCGCCCGTTGCGATTATCACCTCGTCAGCACCGAGAGATGCAACGTCGGTCACCGCGGTGTTCATCTTCACGGTGATAGAGGGGTATCTCGTTATCTCGCGCTCGTACCACGCGATGAGCGCGCGATCCTTCTCCTTGAAGGAGGGAGCCGCCGCCGCGATGAATACGCCGCCGAGCTTGTCGGTCTTCTCGTAGAGAGTGACGTTGTGTCCGCGCTTTGCAAGCACTATCGCCGCCTCCATACCTCCGATACCGCCGCCGACGACGGCAACGTTCTTCTGCTTTTTCGCGGGCTTGAGGTTATACTTTTTCGACTGCATGGTCTCGGGATTGAGCGCACAGCGCGCAAGACCCATAGTGTCGGTCAGATCCTGCGTATTTGCGTGACCCTTGGACGAGGAGAAGTTGAAGCAGCCTGCGTGACAGCATATACAGGGCTTGATATCCTCCACTCTGTCCTCGATGAGCTTTGTTACCCACTCGGGGTCGACGAGGAACTGGCGTGCAACGCCTACGCCGTCGATCCTACCCTCGGCTACAGCCTTAGCACCGACCTCGGCGTCCATTCTACCCGCACATACTACGGGGATATTCACAAATTTCTTGATATGTGCGACGTCCTCGAGATTACAGTTCTCGGGCATGTACATCGGAGGATGGGCCCAGTACCAGGAGTCGTAGGTTCCGTTGTCGGCGTTGAGCATATCGTATCCCGCATCCTCGAGATACTTTGCCGCGCGCTCGGATTCCTCCATCGCACGACCCACCTCGATATACTTCTCACCGGGCATAGCACCCTTGCAGAAGTCCTTCATCTTCGACTCTACGGAATATCTGAGCGAAACGGGGAAGTCCTCGCCGCACTCTGCTTTGATCGCCTCAACTACCTCTTTTGCAAAACGGTAGCGGTTCTCAAAGCTTCCGCCGTAATCGTCGGTACGCTTGTTGAAAAATTCGATTGCAAACTGGTCGAGCAGGTATCCCTCGTGCACCGCGTGCGCCTCAACTCCGTCAACTCCCGCATCGCGGCAGAGCTTAGCCGTCTTTGCAAATGCCTCGATGATCTCGTGTATCTGCTCAACGGTCATCTCGGGGCACTCGATATCGTGTGCCCAGCGCGACTTCTGCGGGCTGGGGCTAGCCAGCTCGTGCGAGGTGTCGAGTATCGGCTTGATGAGTGCGCGTGTGAATTTATTCTTATGAAGGGGAGCAACGAGCTCCGTGATCGCCCAGGAGCGTCCCATGCCCGCGGTGAGCTGTATGAACAGCTTTGCTCCCGTCGCGTGTATCTCGTCCATAAAGAGCTTGAGCTCCTCGAACATCTTTGGGTTCTGCCAGAGCCACTTGCCCCAGAAGGTGTCGCGCAGAGGCGCGATACCGGGAATTATAAGTCCGACGTTGTTTTTCGCCCTCTCGAGGAAGAGCTTTGCCGCCTCCTTGTCAAAATGACAGCCACCGAGCTCGAACCAGCCGAACAGCGACGTGCCGCCCATAGGACACATTACGATGCGGTTCTTGATCTCGACGTTTCCGATCTTCCACGGAGTAAACAGCGCTTCATATTTAGGATCCGTATATTCCATAATCTTTTCCTTTCGAAATTATATTCTGACTACTTGATTATACTATAATACCCCCACCCGTGTCAATAAAACGCCGACATTTTCCGTATTTTTCTTTTTCCTCTGCTGTGTATATCTACCAAATTTCAACAGTGCTTTTTGGCGATTCTGACGAAATGCACCCTCACACCGACCGCCGTCGCGCTCCTAGCTTCGACGCGCCTATAAAAATCTTTAAAAAAGTCACACACCTACTTGCAAATGCGCACGCGTTGTGATATTATATTAGTTAGCTAGTTTTTGGAGGTAGATGCCTTGATATTCGGAAAACATGTAAACCGATATTACCTGAAGTACGCATATATGTTCCTCGGCGGAATATTCGCGCTGCTTCTCGTCGACTTTTTCCAGCTCGAGATCCCCGAGCTTTACAGAATGGTCATCAACGGAATAGAGAACGGCACGGTCGAGCTCGACGGCACCGTGTACGATTTTAATATGGAATTTCTTATCGAGAAGATATGCAATCCTCTTCTCGTTATAGTCCTCGCTATGGTCTTCGGCAGATTTCTCTGGCGCGTTTGCCTTTTCGGTGCGGCGATACGCATCGAGACCGACATTCGCTCGAAGATGTTCAATCACTGTAAGGGACTCTCTCAGCAATACTATCAGCGCAACAAGGTCGGTAATCTTATGTCGCTTTTCACAAACGACCTCGAGACCATACAGGAGTGCACCGGCGACGGCGTGCTTATGCTCTTCGATGCGGCGCTGCTCGGTACCCTCGCTATCGTGAAAATGGCGAATATGAACTGGGTGCTCACCCTCTTCACCCTTATCCCGATGGCGTTTCTTCTCGTCATTGGCACCATCGTCGGCAAGCATATGATGCGCAAATGGGAGGCGAGACAGGAGGCGTTCTCCGCACTCTCCGACTTCTCGCAGGAGAACTTCTCGGGCATCGCCGTTATCAAGGCGTTTGTGAAGGAATTCCGCGAGCTCTGGGCATTCCGCAAGCTCAATAAGGATAACGAGAAGGCAAATATTGAGTTCACCAGAAGCTCTGTGCTCCTTCATATATTCGTTACTCTCTTTGTCGAATCGGTCATCTGTATCATACTCGGCTACGGTGGATATCTCGTCTATATCGGCACCTTCAACGCGGGCGAGCTCATAGAGTTCATCAGCTACTTCAGCTCGATCGTATGGCCGGTCATGGCAGTATCTCAGCTCATCGATATGAGCGCACGCGGCAAGGCGTCGCTTGGCAGAGTATCCGAGCTTCTCGATGCACCCGTCGACGTCGCTGACAGAGAGGGCGTCACCGACCCCGATCATATCCGCGGCGATATCGAGTTTAAAAACCTCACCTTCAGATACCCCGATGCCGACTACGATGCGCTCACCGACGTTTCCTTTAAGATCACTGCCGGCGAGAACGTTGGTATCATAGGCAGGACCGGATCGGGTAAGACGACGCTCGTTGACCTCATCCTACGCACCTACGGTGTACCCGACGGCACTCTCTTTATTGACGGCAACGACGTCAATTCAATTCCTATTCATACTGTCAGAAAATACTCTGCCTACGTACCGCAGGATAACTTCCTCTTCAGCGATACTATAGCTAACAATATCACCTTCGCCATAGACGAGAAAAATATGGAAGAGGTGACCCGTGTCGCGAAAATGGCTGATATTCACGATAACGTAGAGGGCTTCTCGGAGAAGTACGAGACGGTCCTCGGCGAGCGCGGCGTCACCGTTTCGGGCGGTCAGAAGCAGAGGATATCCATAGCGCGTGCTCTTATGAAGGACGCGTCGATACTTATCCTCGACGACTCCGTTTCGGCTGTCGATACCGAGACCGAGCGCACCATTATCGCAAACCTGCGCGAGAGCCGCCGCGGCAAGACCACCATACTCATCGCGCATCGCGTCTCCACCGTCGAGAAGATGGATAAGATAATATTCGTCGACGACGGCAGAGTGCTCGCCGTCGGTACTCACGACGAGCTGCTCGAGACCTGCCCCGAGTACGTTACCACCGCTATGCTGCAGAAGCTCGACGACGAGAAGGAGGTGTGATGATGGGCGATCTTTACTACGTTTATCCGCTCCTGATACTCGGAGCTATTATCGGACTTTTCTCGATAGTTTTCGTCGTCGCCTACGCGATGATGAAGAATAAAAAGGAGGCTATCGGCTTCGACCGTAATATGAAGGACTCTGAGATAGTCCGACGCCTCTTAAAATACGCACGCCCCCACACTAAGGAGTTTGCATTCGTAATTTTCATCATGCTTCTTTCGATATCCTACGATATAATTTCTCCTCTTATCGTCGGACGCATCGAGAAGCTGCTCGGCGAGGATTTTATGATGTCCACGCTCCTCTCCTACGTAGCCGTCTACGCGGGTGTGCTCATCGTCTCGCTCGTATCGACCTACGTGCAGTCACTGACTCTTCAGCGCATAGGACAAAAGATCCTCTCGAAGATGCGCGAGGATATATTCGTACACATCGAGAGCCTCTCTCACGCACAGCTGAGCGAGATCCCCGTCGGCAAGCTCGTAACGCGAGTTACCAACGACACGGGTGCCATCTCGATGATGTTCACCAATCTTCTCGTCAATCTCTTCAAGAACTGCTTTATCATCATCGGCGTATTTGTAGCGATGCTTTGCCTCAACTACCTTCTCACGCTGATGGTACTGTGCTTCGTCCCCTTCATCATTCTCTTCACGGTCATCTTCCGCAAATTTTCCCGCCGCGCCTTCCGCCGCGTGAAGGATGCGACCACCGATATCAACACCTATCTCTCCGAGAATCTCTCGGGTATCAAGATAACCCAGATATTCAATAGGGAAGACAAGAAGGCGGAGGAGTTTGAGGAGAAGAACCGCGCCCTCGGTAAGGCAAAGGAGAGGCAGATATTCGTCTTCGGCATATTCCGTCCGATGGTCTATATGCTCTATATCTCCTCGGTGCTCGCACTTCTTTACCTCTCGGGCAGCGGCGTCATCAACGACACCACCTTCCTCGGACAGGCCATCACGGGCAGCGTCCTCGTTTCCTTCTATATGTTCATATCCAGATTTTTCAACCCGATACAGAATCTCGCCGAGCAGTTCAACAGGCTTCAGTCGGCATTCGCATCGGCGGAGAAGATCTTCACCGTCCTCGATATGGAGCCGACCGTTGTCGATTCACCTGATGCGATAGAGCTCGATCACGTCGACGGCAATATCGAGTTTAAGAACGTATGGTTCGCCTACAAGGAGGGCGAGTGGGTGCTCCGCGACGTTTCCTTTACCGTCAAGGCAAAGGATACCGTAGCCTTCGTCGGCTCGACAGGCTCGGGTAAGACCACCATACTTTCGCTCATCTGCCGCAACTACGATATACAAAAGGGCGAGATCCTCATCGACGGCATAGATATCAGAAGGATAAAGATATCCTCGCTCCGCCGTCACTTCGGTCAGATGCTCCAGGACGTCTTTCTCTTCTCGGGCACGATCCGCTCGAATATCATTCTGCGCGACGACTCGATACCCGACGACGAGGTTCTGCGTACCTGCGAGTACGTCAACGCTCACCACTTTATAGGCAAGCTCACAGGCGGTCTTGACGAGGAGGTGCGCGAGAGAGGCAACAACTTCTCCGCGGGACAGCGTCAGCTTCTCTCCTTTGCGAGAACGATAGTCCATAAGCCGTCGGTCATGATACTCGACGAGGCGACTGCCAACATCGATACCGAGACCGAGCTCCTTATACAGGATTCTCTTGAGAAGATGATGAACATCGGCACTATGCTGATGGTCGCACACCGTCTCTCGACGATCCAGCACGCGGATAAGATCATAGTCCTCGACCACGGCGAGATAATAGAGGAGGGCGACCACTTCGAGCTCCTTGCACGCCGCGGCAGATATTACGATCTCTATATGCTTCAATTTAAGAAGGATCAGCTTATGAAAAAGAGCTGACCGACGCCACACAGTACCGTGAGCATATCGGACCGACTTAAAATACAGCACTTCGTTTACCTCCTCGTTTACCAAAATGGGGAGGTAAAGCTTCATAAAATCTTGACACGGGGTATATCCAAATGAATAATTTTACAGAAAAAGCTAAATGGATCGGCTTTTCCGACGGTGTTGGAAACGCCCCTACGGGATATGAGAGTCCCGCCATACGCCTGCGCACTGCGTTCACGCTTGACACGATTCCGACTCATGCCGAGTGTCTTATCTCGGGTATGGGTCTCTACGTCCTCTATATCAACGGCAGACGCGTCGGAGACGACGTTCTCTCTCCCGCATTCACCTCATACGATAAGCGGGTCCTCTTCGTCCGCTATGACGTCACCGATTACCTTTCGATCGGTGAAAATACCGTCGCGGTGAAGCTCGGAGACGGCTTCTTTAATCAGACGGTGCGCGACGTATGGTCCTTCTATACCGCACCGTGGCGTACGACTCCGCGACTTCTTTTCGAGCTCTTCGCGGACGGCTCGAGCATACTTTGCAGTGATACCTCCTGGCGCGCAGATAACGCGGGACCCACCTATCACAACTCCATTCGCGGCGGCGAATACTATGACGCACAGCGCGCCGATGGCTGGGAAAAGAGCGGATATCTCGACACGGGGTGGCACTTTGCGAAGCTTGTACAGCCTGCCTGTGGCATTCTTACCGAGCAGATCATGCCCCCGATACGCGAGTGTGTGATACTCACACCTATCGATATATGGTCGGTCGATGACGGCTACGTTGTCGACTTCGGCAAAAATATCGCGGGCTACGTCGGTATTAATATGTCCGCCGAGCGCGGCAGTACTCTCGTAATAAGATACGGCGAGGTGCTGACCGGTGACGGGCGCGTTGATCAATCACAGATCTCCCGTCACGTCACATGCGACGCCTTTTCTACCGATAAATATACCTTCGCGGGTGTGGGAAGGGAGATCTGGCATCCGGATCTCGTATATCACGGCTTCCGATACGTACACCTATCTGGCGACGCCCTTACCGCTATGCCTACCCCCGATAACCTCTGCGCCTATTTCGTACACACCGACCTTGCGCGCAAGGGTAATTTCGCCTCCTCCGACGCTCTCCTTTCCTGGATATACGATTCGGGTATCCGCTCCTTCCTCTCAAACTTCCACGGCTTCTCCGAGGACTGTCCTCACAGAGAGAAGAACGGCTGGACGGGCGACGCCGCCATCTCTGCCGACTATGCGGTCTGTACCTTCGATATGAAGGAAGCGTATAAAAAGTGGCTCACCGATATCTGTGACGTACAGCGTCCGAACGGTCAGCTTCCCGGAATAGTGCCTACGGGCGGCTGGGGCTACAGCTGGGGTAGCGGACCCGCCTGGGACTACGTTATATTCGCACTTCCTTACGCCCTATATCGTGAGACGGGCGATCTTGAATGCGCCTCTCTCGTCTACCCGTATGCGAAAAAATATCTCGACTACGCTCGCTACTACGAGCAGGATGGACTCGTGCAATTTGGAATCTCCGATTGGTGCTTCCCGAGGAATATAGGTGACCTGAAGCTCGCTCCGGGTGAGCTCTCCGATTCCTGCTACTACCGCGCCTCTCTCGGTATTATGAGCGAGCTTGCTCTGGCTCTCGGCAACACCGCGGATGCCGCCGTCTACCGTAGCGAGTCACAGCGTATAAAAGTGGCTATCAGAGCCAAATATCTCGACACGGGTGCGCTCTATGAGGCAGGACAGGGCTATCTCGCCATGCTTCTGTACTTCAAGATAGCAGATGGTGATGAGGCTCGCGGGATCGCCGCGCGTCTTGCCCGTATGATGGAGGCGGACGCCTACGTACACAAGGTCGGCATACTCGGAATGAAGGCTCTTCTTAACGCCCTTTCTGAATACGGCTATACCGACGTTGCCTACCGCTCGGTAGCGAGGTATGACTACCCATCATATGGCTATTGGAGGGAACTCGGCTATACTACCCTTGGCGAGGACTTTGAAGGCAAGCTATCACGCAACCATCATATGTACGGTGACGTCCTCAATTGGATGTTCCGAAATATCGCCGGACTGAAGAATACCTCCGTCGCCTACCGTACCGTCGAGATACAGCCATACTTCTACGCCGACGTCTGCTCTGCGTCTGCCACCACCGAGACGCCGCGCGGAAGGATCTCCGTCAGCTGGGAGAGGCGGGGCAGTGAGCTCACTCTTGATCTCACGATACCCGACGGCACCGATGCGACACTTATCCTCCCGAGTCGCGATCCCATCTCCGTCACAAGCGGCAAGCACGCCTTTACTCTTTGATCCGTATGCACGTATCGAGATAAGGCACTTTTACCGCCCATCACTTTTCCTGCCTCGCAATCGGTCAGCGGGGCAGGTCTTTTTATTTTGTTTTAAAATATTTAAATATGCTATTTACAAATCACTTTTTTTATGATACAATATAAAATGGCAAATTTCGCGGAGTGCGTTTCGGGAGGTGCGTTATGAGAATAGATAAGCTTATATCCGACTCTGGCGTAGCCTCGCGTAAGGAAGCGACTCGCGCGGCACGGTCGGGCGGGGTATTGCTCGACGGAGTAGCGGTGCGCGACCTGTCACAGCACGTGGATCCCGATCGGGTACGCATCACCTATCTCGGCCGCGATATCACCTACCGCCGCTTCACCTACGTTATGCTGAATAAGCCGGAGGGCTACGTCAGCGCGACCGAGGACTCGAAGCTACCGACGGTGCTCGAGCTACTCCCTGCGGAGCTGCAGAGGCAGGAGCTTTTCCCTGTAGGCAGACTTGACCGCGATACACTCGGACTCATGATACTTACGAACAACGGTCCACTCGCTCACACTCTTCTCTCGCCGCGCCACCACGTGGAGAAGGAATATGTCTTTACCGCGGCGGAGCCGATACCGGAAGGTGCCGAGGAGCATTTCAGGGACGGCGTAACGCTCGCCGACGGATATGAGTGTAAGAGTGCGCGCCTCGCCCTATCACCCGACCGACGCTCGGGACACATCGTCTTGACCGAGGGCAAGTATCATCAGATCAAGCGTATGATAGCCTCGCTCGATAACCGTGTCACCTCGCTTGAGCGAGTGCGTTTTTCGTCTATTAAGCTCGACACCTCTCTTGCGAGAGGCGAGTGGCGATACCTCACCGACACAGAGATATACGCCCTCGAGCACGCAAACGACTGATCAGTTAAAAAAGGCCTTTACAGGCATCGTATAAGGAGAAACAATGGATATTTTAAAGACTCTGGCAGAAGAATTCAAAATCAAGGAGGAGCAGGTCAAGGAGACCGTTGCGCTCATCGACGAGGGCAACACCATCCCCTTCATCTCCCGTTACCGTAAGGAGGTAACCGGCGGTCTTGACGACGCTACCCTCCGTGATCTTAACGACAGACTCAACTATCTTCGTAAGATGGACGAGCGCCGTGCCGAGATCTCCTCACTCATTGAGGCACAGGAGAAGCTCACCCCCGAGATCACCTTCGCCCTCAATAATGCGAAGACCCTCGTTGAGCTCGAGGATATTTATCTTCCCTTCAGACCGAAGAGAAAGACCCGTGCATCGGTTGCACGCGACAAGGGTCTCGAGCCTCTTGCGAACTACATTCTCGAACAGAGAGATGCATACGATCCCTCAATCGAGGTATATGCAGAGCAGTTCATCGTTATCAGCGACGAGAAGGACAAGGCGGTTCCCGACGTTGCCGCCGCTCTCCAGGGCGCATCCGATATCATCGCCGAGGACGTCTCCAACAATGCCGAGATAAGAAAGCTGCTTCGTGAGTTTACTATGAAGAACGGCTCTCTTTCCACGAAGGGTACTACCGAGGAGACCTCGGTGTACGAGAATTACTACGACTTCTCCGAGCCTATCAAGAAGCTCAAGGGTCACAGAGTCCTTGCCATCAATCGCGGTGAGAAGGAGGACTTCCTCAAGGTTGCCGTAACTCTCCCCACCGAGGACGGAGTTGCACAGCTCGTATCTAAGGTCGTCACCAACAAGAAGTCTCCCGCGCTTCCTTACATTATGAATACTCTTAACGATGCTTACGAGCGTCTTCTGTTCCCCGCGATCGAGCGCGAGGTGCGTACCACCCTCTTCGACGATGCCTGCGAGGGCGCGCTGAAGGTCTTCTCCGAGAACCTTCGCAACCTCCTTCTCGGCTCACCTCTTAAGGGTAAGACCGTACTCGGCTACGACCCCGGCTACGCACACGGCTGTAAGCTTGCGGTAGTCAATAAGACCGGTAAGGTCCTCGACACCGCCGTTATCTATCCCGTTGAGCCGCGAAAGGATATCGAGCGCTCGAAGGCGGTAGTTCTTCGCCTTATCAACAAGTATAACGTTGACGTCGTATCCATCGGTAACGGTACCGCATCCCGTGAGTCGGAGCAGTTTATCGCAGAGCACGTTCTCCGCGACCCCTCCTGCCCGAAGGGTGTTAAGTACACTATCGTATCCGAGGCAGGCGCATCGGTTTATTCCGCATCCAAGGTCGCAACCGAGGAGTTCCCCGACTACGACGTTATGCAGAGATCCGCGATCTCCATCGCGCGCCGTCTGCAGGATCCTCTTGCCGAGCTCGTTAAGATCGAGCCAAAGGCTATCGGTGTAGGTCAGTATCAGCACGATATGAAGCAGGCGCGTCTTACCGAGGCTCTCGGCGGCGTTGTCGAGGATTGCGTTAACGGTGTCGGTGTCGACCTCAACACCGCATCCTACTCGCTTCTTTCCTACGTTGCGGGCATCAATACCACCGTTGCAAAGAACATCGTTAAGTACAGAGAGGAGAACGGTGAGTTCAAGACCCGTGCTCAGGTGCTTAAGGTTCCGAAGCTTGGTGAGAAGGCTTACACTCAGTGCGCCGGCTTCCTTCGTATTCCCGACGGTAAGCAGGTCTTCGACTCCACCGGCGTTCACCCCGAGTCCTACGCTATCGCAGAGGATCTTCTCAAGCGCTTCGGCTTCACCACCGAGGACGTTAGAAACAACAACCTCACTCTCCTCAGATTCAAGGCTACTCAGTACGGTCTTGCTAAGCTTGCAAAGGAGCTTGGCTGCGGTGAGCCTACTCTTGACGACATTATCTCCGAGCTTGAAAAGCCCGGCAGAGATATCCGTGACGACGCACCCGCACCCGTACTCTCGACCGACGTTCTCGATATCAAGGATCTGAAGCCCGATATGCAGCTCAAGGGTACCGTCAGAAACGTTGTTGACTTCGGTTGCTTCGTCGACATCGGCGTACACCACGACGGACTTCTCCACATCTCCGAGATGAGCGACAGATACATCAAGCATCCCTCCGATCTCTTCAAGACCGGCGACGTTATCGAGGTCCGCATCAAGGACGTTGATACCAAAAAGTGCCGTATCTCCCTCACGAGAAAGGGTATGAATACCTCAAAGAATTGATCATAAATGTTAAAGGGCGTCTCACGTATTCGTAGGGACGCCCATCTTTTTCCTGTGTAAAAAGTATTATAGATCAATTTTCACCGATTATATATCATTTACTTTACGTGTGCTTTTTGGTAAACTGATTACGTATCGAATTGTTTATACGAGGTGACGGTATGAAGAATTTCCAAAGACAGAAAAGTGAGAGATTTCCTTATATCGGCTATTTTGATAAGCCGAAGTTTACACTCACCGAGACCGTGAGGTATCCCGTTGGTGCTACAGACGGCGTGATATCCCTCAACTCGGAGCCGCTTATACTTGATATGGGCGAGGAGACTGTCGGCGGAGTCCGTTTTTCGCTTCGCGGTCACGGCACTCTGCGTATTTATTACGGAGAGAATATCGAGGAGCTTGATTACTACTTTGACCCGAAGGCTAAGGATATCGGATGGTACCGTCCTCCAATCGATACTGTCTCGGTTGACTCAGATGCTCCGATACGCGCTGAAAGCAGAGGCAGACGCGCCTTTAGGTTTATGAAGCTTATAGCCGATGGCGAGATTGCTCTCACACACCCGTACGTCGCAGAAACTCACTATCCCGTGGGGCGTGTCGCGTTTTTCAATTCTTCCGACGAGGTTCTAAACAAAATCTGGCAGATTTCCGAGCGCACTACACGTCTCTGTATGCAGCAGTATTATGAGGACGGTATTAAGCGTGACGGTCTGCTTTGGATAGGAGACTGTCGTATTCAGGCAATATCCAATTACGCGCTTTTCGGTGACTGTGATCTGATCAAAAAGTGTCTTAAATACTTTGCCGAGACTATGGATTCGCAGGGGCGCATCAGCTGTTGCGGATGTATATCGGGAGCGCACCAGCACCCTGAGAACATAAATTATATGTGGAGCGATCAGTATGACAGAGGCGATGATTACGAGCCATCCTTCATAGCGACGCTCGGTGAATCGATCTTCTATCTCAGCTATATGGCTGATTTCACCTCTGCTGTCGGTGAGTATTACGAGTATTCGCACGACGATGCTTTTCTCGCTGAAATATGGGGGTTTGTCGTTCGCAACATGGACTACGTCTGCTCGCGTATATGGCGTGAGGATGACCCCGAGTCGCCGTTCTTCCCGAGGGCGAAATGTATGGATGGACGCCCGTGGGATATCTTCTCGGACGGCGCATCTGTCTCCGGCAGTATAGTATCGGCGATCGACCGATATATTCATCTTGCCGAGGTTGTCGGAGACTCGGAAAATCTCGAAAAAGCGCGCGAATATCGTGACACGCTCCTCACGTATATTAAAAACGAGCTCGTAAGTCCTGACGGAACGATGTATTACCGCTCACCGGTATACGGCGATGTTTATATCAGCCAGGTAGCGCAAGCGCTTGCCATCCTCGGCGGCTACGGTGACCGCGATGCCATACGTGATTTTTACCTTTATCACACTCGTGATGATGGTGTTGCTAAGGTCAAGGAGGGCATGGACAGAACGTATAATCTTATGGGTATGTTCGAATGCGGACTTCACGACGAAGCGGTGGATAACATCAGATCCGGTTGGGGATATATGGTGGAGCGCGGTGCGACTACCGCGTGGGAAAACTTCGAGGAGGATTATACCCCCGGCAGTGAGAGGAAATACGCTACGTCACGCTGCCACGGCTGGAGCGGTAGCCCGCCTCATTTCTTTAACAGATATATTCTCGGTGTCAGACCGCTCACTGACGGTTGGACTTGCGTGCGTGTATCACCGAACATATCGGGTCTCGAATTTGCGGAGGGAACGGTTCCTACCGTACACGGTGATATATACGTCAGAGCCGACAGCCACGGTGTTACCGTCAGAGCACCCGAGAATATAGAAATCGTCATTGATGAAAATGAGGATAGATCAATATGCATATTAAGATCATAGCACTGGATTCGAGATGCGGCAAACGCTTCAAGCTTTCCGACTCGAATGCACTGAACGGACATCTTTTCGTGAGATTCAAGTCTCCTTCGCGTGTTCATACGGCAGATGGCTGGACACTTGCCAAGCCCGGAAGCTTCATATTTTTCCGTGCAGGAGACCTGACAGAGTACGAGTCGACAGGGTGTGATTTTGTTCACGATTACTTCAGATTCGAGCTCGACGGTGAGCTGCCCGTTCCCGTATCCACGCTTTTTCCGTATCAGCTGTCAAATAAGCTATCGAAGCTTCTCGAGCTGATGCAGCTTGAGTATTCACCGGGCGGTGACGGAGATGCCAGAGTGGTTGATCTCCTCGGCGAGTGCTTCTTGCTTTCGGCGAGTGAGTACGTTGCCTGTGGTAAAAGTCTTGCAGGGTCCGTCACACGTTATAACGAATTATCGGAACTCCGTGCCGAGATGCTCGCCGCCCCATCATATCCATGGAGCGTACGTATGCTTGCGGAAAGAGTGTCGATGAGCCCCACGTATTTTCAGAGTACCTACCGCAGCTTTTTCGGCACAAGCTGTATGAAGGATGTGATCGCCGCGCGCATAGAGCGCGCCGAATACCTTCTTTCAACAACTGATAAAAAGGAGCGCGAGATTGCCGAGCTTTGCGGCTACAATAACGTCGAGCATTTCATACGGCAGTTCAAGAAGCTGCGCGGAACAACTCCCGCAAAATATAGAAGAAGCAGAGCTGTAAACCGATAATTTGTAAATTATAATTGTCAAAAAACAAACAAACCATCTTAGCATCGCTGCCAAGATGGTTTGTTTTTGATTACTTCAATCCTTCAATTCCGTTCATATTGTCGAGAACGAATCTCACGATGATCTCGGATGCAGGCTCGAGCACGTCCTCGTCGAGCTTGTAGGTATCGGTGTGACCGCCGTAGATACAGCCCTTCGCCTCGTTGCGTATACCCGTGTGGAACATACATCCGGGCTTCTTCTCGAGGTAGAAGGAGAAGTCCTCACCGCCGAGATTTTTCTCCTTGTCAGGCTTCGTGGTGTAGGTGACGTTTTCTTCACCGACCACGGCACGCGCCGCGGCAACAACTCTATCTGCAACAGTCCTGTCGTTGACGATCTTAGGCAGATGCTCGATGGGAACGAACTCGAATCTGCCGCCCCACGCCTCAGCCGTAGCCTCGCCGATCTCCTTGATGCGCTTCACGGCGATATCCGCCATCTCGGTGCTGAGGCTGCGTATCGTGCATTCCATCTCGCACTCCGCCGCAACGATATTGCGTGCCTGACCGCCTTCGATCTTGCCGACGTTGAAGATCACTACCTCGCGTCCGTCGATGTTCTTTGACATCATCATCTCGATCGCGTTGTACGCATTGACCGCCATCATTATGGCATCGATCGCGTTGTACTGGCGGAGCGCGTGATCGCGCCTGCCGTAGAATTTGAGATTGAACGCTATCGAAATAGCGGTAACGTCGTCTGTTGAAACGTCGATCACTCCGCTCGGCTCGGTGATCTCTACGTGCTGACCGATGATGCAATCGATATCGTCCATAACGCCGTCGTCAACCAGAAGACGCGCACCGGGAGGGGAAGCCTCCTCGCACGCCTGGAAGATGAACTTGACTCGGCAATTGATCTCGTCGCGCATTGCGTAGAGCTTGCGGAGCGCATTCATTGCCATTGCCGCGTGAGCGTCGTGACCGCAGGCGTGCATTTTGCCGGGGTTCTTCGACTTGAACGGCACATCGGTCTTTTCCTCGATCGGGAGCGCATCGATATCCGCGCGCACTCCGATGGTGAAGCCCGTCTTCTCGGGGTTTATCGTAGCAACGATACTGCTTCTGCCGTATTTTTCGGTGTATTCAACGCCGATCGCATCGAGCTCGCGGCGAAGTATCGAGAGAGTCTTGTCGAGCTCGTAACCGATCTCGGGATTTTCGTGAAGTTCTCTTCTGAGCTTTACAACGTAGCTTTCCATATTCTTATCCTTCCGTTTAATCGTGGCATAGATAGGCTCTGCCTCGCGCAGAGTCGCAGCTTACCGTGATCTCCGTGCCCTCGTCGGTGTATCTCGTTTCGACACAGCTATCCTCGGTGCAGAGGCGCGACGAGCGCACCGCGAGAGAAATTCCGTCTCTCTTCTGCGTAGGATCGGCAACCGCGATCGAGTCTATGCCCCCACCCGTGTTGCGTTTTGCGAGGGCGATCATAGGTTGATGCGCCATAATTCCGCATACCTCGACGGGAGCGCGGAATGCTATTCCGACGAGCCCCGAATGCTTTTCGGCAACCGCCTGCACCTCGGAGTCGTTTCTTATTATCTCTATGTCGGAGAGGTCGTATTTCTCGGCATCCTCAGCGCTTCTGCCGGGGAGAATAACGTAGGCGTATTTTCCGCCGTCGGGGTCAACTCCGTGCTCGATCCATACCGCGACGCGCTTCTCGCCTGCCTTCTCGTAGAAGCGTATCGAGAGCCTCGTTTCCTCGGGGAAGAGGTATGCCGCGCCCTTGCCGAAATGAAGGTATTTTACGTCATTTCTCGACACGGTACCGGGGGTAAATGCTATTTTCTCGCCGTTTACGACTATTTTCTCGTCTGCCTCGAGCAGTCTGTTGTCTATGACCGTGCGCACCGCATAGCCGTCTTTTGCCGAAACGTCACAGCCGATGCATACGACCGCACTGTCGAGAAGGAAGTAGCTCTTTTTCGAGGTGAGCGTGCACTTGTGCACGGGAAGACCTCTGCCGTGGCCGTTGTCCTCGAGCCTGCCCTCGACGTCGTTGTGAAACGCCTCGTGATCCATCGTCATTGCGAGAAAGCTCTCGTCGAGTGCCACGCCGCCGACGAAGCTCTGATTGTTTTTGTATCCGACCTCTATGTTGATCGGCTCGCGCTCGCGCTCCTCGACCGTCGTTCCGGGAATAAGATGCTTGTCTGCACTATTCCACCAGCGCGTAGTATATTCCGCCGTGTCCTCGGGCGTGTAGAGGTACACCGCGCCCTCTCCGACGTACCAGCCGTCTGCGTTCATGCCGTTGATGCACTCGTAGGACGGAGCTCGCTCGGAGCACATACGCACGCCGACCATAGCGTCGTGTCTGAATTGCACCGCCGTGTCTCCCGAATACCACATATACGCCATTTCGTAGGGGGACGTGTCGTATTTTTCGTTAGTTATGGCATCGTAGAGCATTGCGTGAGTGACGATCTTTGTGATCGGCTCGTAGCGGCTTCGCTCTCCGCCGCCGTTGATGGTTCTGTATTCCTCGAGCGTCATCTCGCCGTCAAAGTGCGATATGAGAAGCTCGCGGTTTCTCGGCGTTGCGTGACGCCTGATGATCTCCTTTATCTCGCGGTCCTCCGCCTCGCCGAACATTCCGTAGGCGTAGTAGAAGTACTTGAGGGGGTTCAGCACAGTATCCGTATCCTGTATCTTGCGACCATTCATTGGAGCGAAGGGTCTGCCGTGATACATGGAGGGCGCGAAGGTGTATCTGATCATCTTCATTATGAAGTATTTTTTCTCGTCCGAGATCGGGTATGCGAGAGGTGTCGTGCCGAGGATCTTGATTATCCTTGCCGTTCTGTCGAGATTTATAAATCCGTAAGCAAGGTTGTATACCTGACCGTGCGTCATGCAGGTGCAGTCCCTGCGCATATCCTCGCCGTCGTCACGCTCCTCGAGAACGTATGCGCACTCCTCGTACATCTGTCGCAGAAGTGCTCTGTCGCAGGTGAGCAGGGCGAGAGGCGTCATCGCCATCATTCTCGACATCATATGCGCCGAGGTGGGCTCCGTCTTCATCTGATAGCGCAAAAACGAAATGGGCGTCGTGTATTTTTTGATCAGCTCGGGCGTGATCGCGTCCTCAATGATCATCAGCGTGTTCATCATAGGGCATGCGCCGCCGATGTACCAGTCCCACCAGTCGTAGAGCCTCCAGGAGCGAAAGCTCGTATCGGTCACTACGTTCTCGCCGTACATATTGTTATACATCCACTCGAGCGCGTAGAGGACGTCCTCTAGCAGCTCCGCCGACTTATATCCCCGACAGCCTATCGTGCCGTAGGGAAGTGCCATGCGGTATATCGCATCGTACTGTATCTTCAACTCTCCCGAAAGCTCGGGCACGTAGTCACCGAACAGAATCGTCGCATCGGGAGAGCGGTTCATATCCTCGCGGAATTTTTCCGAGTCGAGGTCGTACATCAAGAGGATATTCTTGATACCCGGCACCGATACGTCGTTCGTTGCCTCGTCTCCGCACAGATCGCGCCTCCAGGAGTCACGAGCAAGCTTGAAGTCTTCGTCTGTAAATTTTGAAGTGTCGTATTTTACACAGTCCATAATACACCTCGAATAGGTTATTTTGTCTCTATTCTATCATATCACGGTCGGAAAATCAATATCCGCGCGCGGAAAAATACTATATTATAAAAAAACAGGAAAATAAGCACCAAATATCACGCGACCCCTCTTGAAAATCTCTGTGCGCCGTGCTATAATCTATCTTGTCGAAAAAGACGCGGGAATGGCGTATACCCACCCCCGTGTCGCGTTTTTTGTTATTTTTCATTGATTTGTAGGTGACCGTATGGCACACGTTTCGGAGAAACGCGCAGAGATATCCACTCCGCGCCTTGCAAAAAATATAATACTTTTCAGCCTGCCGCTGATGTTCTCGAACGTGCTGCAGGTCCTTTTCCATATGGCGGACGTTGCCGTTATTGGTAAATTCTCAGGCACCGTCTCTCTCGGTGCCGTCGGATCGACCGCCGTTGCTATTACCATCTTCACGGGATTTCTGATCGGCGTCGGCGGTGCTGTAAACTCGCTCTGCTCACGCCACATCGGCTCGGAAAACGTGGTTGAGCTTCGACGCACGATGCACACCTCGCTTCTCCTCTCGCTGATCATCGGTACCGTTATCCTCGTGATCGGTGTCACGGGCTCGCGCGCACTTCTTTCGCTCCTCGGGACAAAGGATGAGCTGATCGATAAGGCTACCGACTATATGCGCGTTTACTTCCTCGGTATGCCCGCTCTGGCTCTCTTCAACTTCGGCAACGCCGTATACAGCGCCTCGGGAAATACGAAAAAACCGCTTATCTTTATGGCTTCGGCGGGTGTGCTCAACGTTATACTCAACCTGTTTTTCGTTATCGTCTGTCAGCTCGACGTCGTCGGCGTAGCACTTGCCAGCATCATCTCGCAGTATCTCTCGGCAGGTATGGTAGTACTTTCGCTATTCCGCGAGAAGGGTGATCACTCGCTCTCACTCTCCGAGATACGCATTACTGCACACTCGGCGCGTGCAGTCCTCACCCTCGGAATTCCCTCGGGCATGCAGAATGCCATATTCTACATCGCCAACCTTTTCGTGCAGGCGGGCATCAACAGCTTTGACTCTGTTATGGTCGCGGGCAACTCTGCCGCATCCAACGCCGACAGCCTCGTTTACGAGATGCTCAACGCCGTCTACATCGCAACGGCAAGCTTCGTCGGAAGAAGCTACGGAGCGAAAAGCAAGCGCGACGTCCGTCGCTCCTACCTCATCTGTCAGATATACTCCTGTGCCGTCGGCACCGCCGTCGGACTCACCCTCCTTGTTTTCGGCCCGCAGTTTCTCTCGCTCTTCACCTCCGACCCCGCCGTCGTCGACGCGGGTATGCAAAAGCTTGCGATCATGGGTCTGATCTACGGCATCTCCGCCTTTATGGACAACGCCATCGCAGGCTCGCGCGGCATCGGCAAGAGCATCGTTCCAACCGCTATGGTCATCTTAGGCTCCTGCATCTTCAGGATAGTCTGGATATATACGGTATTCGCCTACTTCGGCACGATAGCCTCGCTCTACCTGCTATACGCCTTCTCCTGGGGCATCACGGCAATCCTCGAGACCTCCTACTTCGTCTATTGCTACCGACGTCTCCCTATCGTTTCCTAACTCTGCCTGAACTGCGTATTTTCCATACAAAAAGCCACCCGGAATTTGTTCGGGTGGCTTTTTGTTATTCGTCATCGGTATTCTTAACGTATTGCAAAATATCTTCTACGTTGCAGTCGAGGAACGTGCATAAATCATTGATAGTGACTGTGCTGATAGGCTTGTTATGCTTCAATCGGTCCAGCAGACTTCTGCTTACGCCGTAGGAGTGGATCAACTTGTACGTTGTAATATTTTTCTTCTTCAACGTATTATAGAACGGTTCATATGAAATCATAGTTTTCACCTCCAAAAACATTATAATTTATGCTCTACCTCTTGACAATTGTCTATAAATAGAGTATAATTTTATATGCTCTATAAAAAGAGTATATTTGAATTTGGAGGAGATTATGAAAAAAGTAGTATTATTAGTTTTTGTATTAGCGTTAACCTTCGGTTTATGTGCTTGCGGAGAACCGTCTGATTTGCCTGATGCAGAAAATGATTCCGGAGGCGATAGTACTTCGGGTGTAACAGTTACATGTAAGCATACGTGGGAAGCGGCGACTTGCACCGAACCGAAGAGTTGTTCTAAATGCGGAGAAACGTCCGGAGTGGCTCTTGGTCACACAACTACCACCGGAAAGTGTACACGATGCGGAGAAAATTTCAGTGCGTGGGAAATTGGAGAATACGTTGACGAATTTAAACAGCCGACGGGTAATAAATATATGGTTGTTGATTCGGTTGGTGTTTTCAGCAATAGTGTTACATCTAATTCTACCTTGAACGCTGCCGTGCAAATAGATAAGAACAACATAGGAATCATGCTGTGGGAGTATGGAAGAAATTTGGTCAAAGGCACGTTTGATTACGAGCGTTATAATATCACAATATTAGATGAAAATGGACGTAAGCATTATTACACAGGAACAATATACGAAGGTGGCAGCAGAGTATACTTCGATGATGATGACAGAAATGAGGTGCTGACTTTAATGCGCCAAAATGATACTTTAAAAATATATCTTGAATCCACCAAGTATTCCATTTCCACGTATTTGTTCACTATAGAAACAAAAGGTTTTACAGAAACATATAAATCCATTTCATAGCTAAATAAAAATGACAGGCACTCCATGCCTGTCATTTTTATTTACATAAATTATTTTTCCCACTCTATCTCAACCACTATCGGCTCGTCTGCGAGCGTATCGACGGGGATCGAGTGGATATTGAGCAGCTCCGGACCGTCGAGACGCACGTGCTCGTTGAAGCCGTTGAGGAAGGGAAGATGCTCGATTTTGAATTCCAAGTCCATACCCGTGTTAAGTAATTTGACCGATTTTGGCGTGTCCTTCCACTTGTTCATGCACACGTGATCGGCAATAAGACCGTCGTAAAAGTGAAGATAGGTCTTGCCGTCCCTCTCGGTCGCATAGTAGGGATTGTGGTATACGCCATAATCAAAATCATCGGGAGTTGTGCCCTCAAGTCCCGCCTTCACGCGATTGTACCACTCGCCGACACTCTTGATCTTTCCGCTATACTCGGGCGTAATAACACCCTTCGCATTCGGTCCTACGTTCAGAAGGAAGCTGCCGCCCATAGCCATTATCTTGTCTATCGACTTTTTGAGATACGCCGCGGAGTAGAAGTTTTCACCTCTGCGGTAGCCCCAGCTGTTGACACCGACGGAGTTGCACGCCTCTGTCGCATTCTTGAAGTAACCGTTGGGTATCTTGTCGTAATCGCGCTCGGGTGTGGAGAAATCACCCTCGTCAAAGCCTCTGTCGTTTATCAGAATATTCGGCTGCAGCGAGCGCACCAGAGCATTGATGCTCCTATCCTCGAAGCGGGGCGGAATGTCCCAGAACAGGGTATAGATCTCGCCGTAATTCGTCAGCAGCTCGGTGATCTGATTCTTTATATACTCACGTAGCTTCTCGGTGTCGGGATTATCCTTATTCTTTGCGAGCCACTGATGCGTGGATTTCGGGTTGTATCCGTACTCGTAGTGCCAGTCGGGGTTGGAGTAGTAGATCGAGAGCTTCACGCCGTGTTTTTTACAGGCATCGGAGAGCATCTTCAGCACATCCTTACCGTAGGGAGAGTTTGTTACCTTATACTCTGAATACTTCGTATCCCACATACAGTAACCGTCGTGGTGCTTCGCCGTGAAGCATATGTAGCTCATTCCCGCATTCTTCGCGAGCAGCACCCACTTTTCGGGATCGTATTCGGTGGGGTTGAAGGTTTTTGCGAGCGGCTCATACTCCTCGTTTGTCATATGCTTGTGCGCCGCTACCTGCTCGTGATACTCGAGCTGTGAATATATGCCCCAATGTATAAACATACCGAGGCGGCTTTTCATAAGATGTGCATCCATTTTACTCTTTCCTTTCGGGTGAATTCTTTTAACTACAATTATACACTATGCGCCGCGCGCCTTCAATAGTCAAAAGGTACGAAAAGTATAACGATAGTACGAATTATATCTTTACGGTCTTGCCCGCGGGAACGAGCGTATTCTTGTTCGCAAAGCAGGTGTAAACGTCTATCGTCGTAGGATTGAATACAGTGTTACCGTCCGCCGAATAAACGAGCGCCTCGAACGCACGAACATAGTCGTATATCTCGATGTTCGTTGCGTACCAGACGTAGTCGCGTCCGCCGACCTTCGCGCAGAAGTCCTCGATGAGCTCCCAGTTATTTCTGTCGTTGAACTCGTAGCTGTGACCCCAGACGTAGAAGAGCTTGTTGGGATTCTTCCAGAGCATAGGGCTGTTCACGGGAGTGTTGTCGAGGAACGCCTCGGTGAGCTCGGGAAGGAGCTCGTCCTTGTGGTGGCAGGTGGGATTGAGTCTTAACCAATCGGTGGGAATATCAAACTTGTGTGTGGGAACCGTGGTTCTCGAATATACGATTCCGCAGCTCTCGAGCACCGAAACGACCTCGTCGTTAAACGTTCCGTAGGCGTACGCCATGCCGCGAATGATCCTGCCGTACTGACGCTCGAGCTCGAGTCTGTCGAGGAGCACGTCAGCGTTGACGGTAGCGGGCGCATACTCGGGGAGAATGAGATGCTTCGCACCGTGTACCGCAACCTCGTGCGCCGAGTTAGCGAAGAGCTCGTAGCACTCCTCCTTCGTGAGTCTGCGACCCTCGCCCATTAAGCCTGTGTTGAGATTGAACGTACCCTTCACACCGTATCTATCGAATATTTCAACGAGCCTCTTGTCGAACACAGTGCCGTCGTCGTAGCTGAAGGTGAGCGCGTGACGCTTGAAGCCGGGGAATCTCAAAAATCTATGCATTTTAGCATACCTCTCTTTCATAAAATGGGTGAATCACAGCACCCGTGTTAGTTTAATTACATTATATACCCGTTTTTCCGCCGTGTCAACCCCGTATAAAAAAAGAACGGGTCAGTATAAAAAAAGAACGGGTCGGGAATCGTCCGATCCCGACCCATATTATTTACCGTAGCCTCAATGGCGACGGCTTTGCTTTATCAGTCCAACGCCCTTTGCGATCTCCATTACGACGAACGGAACGATCGAACGTCGAAATTCTTAAATCGTTATCACGTGGAAAATTATATCACGCCCTCCATAATTTGTTAATCGCTTTTTTCTTTCTTTACCGTTTGTTAACCCGCGTGTCACATATAAAACAGGGGACTGCCGAAAATCGACAGTCCCCAACAAATTTAGTGAAAAGCTAAACTGTTTTTGTTAGATTTGCTGATTACTCAGCAACGGGTCCTTCAACACCAACGAGAACGTTGTCGATGGTACAGGAGAGATCTCTGTTGTTAGTAACGCCTCTCCACTGAATGTTGAACTGTACCCAGTCGGAGGTGTCCTTACCCGAGATAACGCCACCGGTAGTGTTAGCACCAAGCTCGCCGTTTACGTAAACTGCGATGTCGCCGGTGCCCTCACCGGTTACGGTGAACTCGAAGCGGATAGTAACTGTCTCACCCTTAGCGATCTTGTTGCCATACATATAAACTGCATCAGCAGCATTGTTTGCGGCGAGATAAGACCACTTGTGAGTATCGGTCTGCCATGTAGAGTTGGTGTGCGAGAATCCGATGAACGCAAGGTTATTATTGTTGTTGCTATCGCCTGCGACAACGTTATTGAAGGTGAAGTCCATCTGGAAGATATACTTAGTACCAACTGCAACGTCGAGAGTCTCGCTTACGGGCTTGAACTGAATACCCTTAGAGCTGTAAGCAACCTGGAGTGCGCCGTTCTCGACTGCGATACCGCCGCCTGCGATCCAGGTGGGAAGCTCGCCATTCTCGAAATCGGTGAAGCCACCTTCGTAAGAGGTTGCCCACTTAGCAGTGAGGGTAACGTCGTCCATACCGAGCCAAGTGCCGGTGGTCGGGAATACCTTGTAACCGTCATACCAGCCAACGAAGACGAGGTCGCCTTTAGTAGGAGTGGGAAGCGTGTAAGCCTCACCGTACTTGAGAGTAGCGGTTGCATCACAGGTGCCGCCGTTCGCGTCGAGAGTTGCGGTGCAAGCTTCCTTGAAGAACTTAGCAGTAAGAGTAGCCTCTGCTACGTCGATGGTCCAAGTGCCCTCAATGTCGATCTTGGTATCGCCGTAATACCAGCCACCAAACTTGTGGTTTTCAAGAGTGGGAGTGGGAAGCTCGTATGCGAAGCCGTTCTCTGCATTAACGATAACCTCGTTAGTAGTGAGAGTAGCGTCGCCTGCATCAAGAGTGATCTTGGTGGAGCTGATCTGCCACTTAGCTACGTAGCTGTGATCGTCGTAGTTATCCCAAGTACCGCTGGTGTTCTCAACAAGTACGCCATTCTCGAACCAACCCATGAAGGTGTAGCCTGCTCTGATGGGAGTAGGAATCTCGAATGCCTCGCCATAGGTAGCAACGTAGGTCTCGCTGTCGAGATATCCGCCTGCTACGTCAAGAGTAATGGTTACTTTGTTGTAGATCCACTTAGCAGTAAGTGTGGAATCGGTATTGTATGCCCAGGTTTCGCCCTCGTTCTCTACCTTGTTGCCGTCAGCATCGTACCAGCCAAGGAAATCGTGATCAGCCTTGGTAGGAATGGGAAGCTCGTAGGAGTCGCCGGAGAAGATGGACATTGCGGATTTAGCACACTCGCCGCCGTTTGCATCGAGAGTTACGAGAGTCTCGGGCGCGGGATCGGGGAGCATACCGCCCTCACCGGGCTGAAGAATGTTTATAGAAACATTGTCGAATGCAACTGTAGTTCCCTTACCGTAGCTAATATCACTTCTCCAGCAGATACCGAAGCCGGAAAGATTAGTATCGGGAAGATCCCTACCCATATTACCGTTAACGAGGGTGAGAGTAGTCTCTTCGCCGTTTACAAGAGCTGCAAAGACGATATCCTGTGCGCCGTTACCAACCTTTGTACCAACGGTGTAGATAAGACGAACGTTGGTCTTAACACCCTCGGGGAAGGTGATGCCGCCCCAAGTGAGTGAATCGTAGAAGCCGTTGCCGTCAGCATCGGTAGTGGTAACCTTGAGGTAGTTGTTAGCAAACATATTCGCGTAGCCACCGATGGCTTCGACGTAGAAGCCGAAGTAGCCTACGCCCGAGGTATTTGTAACGCTACCGACCTCTGCACCGGTGTAGGTGAAGTCAAACTCGACAACGTAGGTAGTGCCGGGAGCATATTTAACGCCAGAATCGTAGTCGGGTCTGATGAAGACGAGAGTCTTCCAAGCAGCGGGCTTAACAACGTACTCGCCGTCGGTGATAGTACCGATAGGATCGCCTGCGATGCCGGTCTTGTTAGAAGCATCGGAGAAGTCAAGTTTAGTTAAAGCCCAAGGAGTCATCGAAAGATCGTCGATAGCGAATCTTACGGAGTCATACTTGGTCTTATCAGCAGTACCAAAGGTAACAATGTTACAGTCAGCGGGAGTAGCGCCGGTGAATGCAGTCTCGGAAGCACCTGCGAAGGTACCGTTGACGTAAACCGCGGTAGTGCCATGCTCAAGCTCGAATATAGCGGTGATGGTTACCCACTCACCGGCCTTGAAGGATGCCATGGAGGTGTTGTCCTTGATTCTGTATCTGCCCTTACCGTTATCAACGAAATAAACGGTCGCCAGCACCGTGTCTGTTGTGCCGTCGCTGAGCTTGAGATATATCGGTGCTAAATCATCGGTGTTTGTATCGGTTCTCACCGTCTCGTTTATCTTTATCCTGAACTCTACCGTGTATTTTGTAGGTGCATCGACCGCATCATACAGACGGGCAAATGATATCTCGGAGCCTTTACCTGCGTTGCCTGAACCGAGCTCCAGATAACCGTTGCTTCCGTCACGTACAATAATTGCATAACCGCCACCGTCAGCTGTATATTCCGTATCTATTGCCAGATCCTTAGTGCTTGTTATTATACCGTCTTCTACAAGCTCTGCAAGATTATCCGCTTTAAATGTTAAATCTTCTTTGGTGAAAACTGTTGCATCGAGTTGCAAGCGATCGTTCGGATTACTAAACTCAACTTTTCCCCACTCATCGCGTGTTCCGTCGTAATAAATTTCCAGCAGATTGTTGCATCCAAAGAACGCAGAACCACCGATGCTTGTTACACCGTTGCCGATAGTTACGCTGGTGAGGCTGGTGCAATTTCTGAACGCATAATCACCGATGCTTGTAACACTGTCGGGGATAGTCACGCTTGTAAGGCTGGAGCAACCCGAGAACGCATAACTACCAATGCTTGTAACACTGTCAGGGATTATCACGCTCGTAAGGCTCGAGCAACCACTGAACGCAGAACTACCGATACTTGTAACACTGGCGGGGATAGTAACGCTCGTAAGGCTCGAGCAAGCAGAGAACGCATAATCACCGATGCTAGTAACACTGGCGGGGATAGTCACGCTCGTAAGACTTGAGCAACCAGAGAACGCAAAATAACCAATACTTGTAACACTGTCGGGGATAGTAACGCTCGTAAGGCTGGTGCAATTATAGAACGCAGAACTACCGATACTTGTAACACTGTCGGGGATAGTCACGCTCGTAAGACTCGAGCAACCAGAGAACGCATAATTACCGATAGTCTCTACACCGTCGGGGATAACAAGCTCTGTTACAAGCTCTCCGTTAAGATACAGATTCTTTGCGTAATACAGGGGATTTGCACTAGTGCCAGCAAACGATATACTACACCATGCCGTAATATCGGTTATATGTACGCTCGTAAGGCTGGTGCAATCCGAAAACGCCCACATACCAATACTTGTAACACTGTCGGGGATAGTCACGCTAGTAAGGCTCGTGCAATCCTCGAACGCAGAACTATGAATGAATTTAGTATTTTCATTGATTTTGACAGACGTAATCGAGGTAGACGTTGCTTTGACCAATGCAAGATGCGGGTTGGAGGCATTTCCAAGGTAATACGCATTGTCATATTGGTTGAATGTCAGATTGTTGCAACCATAGAACGCCCGCATGCCAATACTTGTAACACCGTCACCGATAGTAACCCTAGTAAGGCTCGTGCAATCCTCGAACGCATAACTATGAATGAATTTAGTATTGTCATTGATTTCAACAGACGTAATTGCGTTAGACATTGCTTTGACCAATACAATATATGGGTTGGAGTCATTGCCAAGGTAATACGCATTATCATACTGGTTAAATGTCAGACTGGTGCAACCCGAGAACGCATAGTCACCGATACTTGTAACACCATTCGGAATAGTAATGCTTATAAGATTGGAACAATTTTGGAATGTGCCGACTCCGATGATCGTAACACTGTCGGGAATTGTCACGCTCGTAAGGCTCGAGCAACCCGAGAACGCAGAACCGCCAATACTTGTAACACTGTCGGGGATAGTCACGCTCGTAAGGCTGGCGCAATTATAGAACGCAGAACTGCCGATACCTGTCACCGGAACGCCCTCGTATGTTGAAGCAATATTTACCCTGTTGTAGGTACCTGTATATCCGGTAACAGTAGCATAATTGCCATCCTCGGAAATGCTGAATTCAAGTCCTGCTGTAGACGTAACAGCGGCATCACATAGCACGCAATATCCGGAATCATCGGGGGTATGAGCGCCGTTAGTTTCGGTATAAGTGTCATATTCCACCTTACCGCAGATACCGCACGTGTTCACGTTATAGCCTTGATTAGTGCAATCGGGAGCCACGGTCTCGACGCTCCACTCGTGGTCATCGTCTGTGCCGATCTTCCACTCGATGTCACCGCAATCGGAGCAAACGCGGAAGTAGAGACGCTCGTCGCAATAATGACCGCCCGCGCTCGAGAGCACCCACTTACCGAAGCTGTGCTGAGGCTCTGGTTTTTCAGGCACCGCCACGGTTTCAGAAGTACCGTCGGTGAAGGTTATGAGGAGATCTCCGTTCTCGTCGAACTCAACCTTTTCAATTCCTACGCCATCTTTACCATCGGCGCCGTCCTTACCGTCCGCACCGGGAACACCCGTTGCACCGGTCTCGCCTTTTACGTTACCAAGGTCGATTACAGTACCGTTGGTGAGTGTGATAACGAGGTTAGTGCCGACCATCTCGACCTTTGCCACGCCGACACCGTCTGCGCCGTCCTTACCGTCTTCGCCATCAGCACCGGGGGAGCCGTCGGAACCGTCCGCTCCATCCTTACCGTCGGAGCCAACAACCTTGCCTACGTTTATTGTACTTCCATCCGAGAAGGTGAACACAAGCTCACCGTCTGCGTTGATTTCGGACTTAATAACGGATACGCCATCCTTACCGTCAGCACCGGGAGCACCTGCTTCGCCCTGTTCGCCCTTGATGTTGCCAAGGTCGATAACAGTACCGTTGGTGAGTGTGATGACAAGATTTGTGCCGACCATCTCGACCTTTGCAACGCCAACGCCATCTGCGCCATCCTTGCCGTCTTCACCGTCAGCACCGGGGGCACCGTCTGCACCATTAGAGCCATCAGCTCCGTCGGAGCCGACAACCTTACCTACGTTTATTGTAGTTCCGTCGGAGAAGGTGAACACAAGCTCGCCGTCTGCGTTGATTTCGGACTTAATAACGGATACGCCGTCCTTACCGTCAGCACCGGGAGCACCTGCTTCGCCCTGCTCGCCCTTGATGTTGCCGAGGTCGATTACAGTTCCGTTTGTGAGCGTGATAACGAGGTTAGTGCCAATCATCTCGACCTTTGCAACGCCGACACCGTCTGCGCCATCCTTGCCGTCTTCGCCGTCAGCGCCATCAGCACCGTCTGCGCCGTTGGAGCCGTCTGCTCCATCCTTACCGTCAGAGCCAACAACCTTACCTACGTTTATTGTAGTGCCGTCAGAGAAGGTGAACACAAGCTCGCCATTCTCGTTGATTTCGGACTTAATAACGGATACGCCATCCTTACCGTCAGCACCGGGCTTTCCGTCAGCACCGGGAGCACCTGCTTCGCCCTGCTCGCCCTTGATGTTGCCGAGGTCGATTACAGTTCCGTTGGTGAGTGTGATAACAAGGTTAGTGCCGACCATCTCGACCTTAGCTACGCCGACACCGTCTGCGCCGTCCTTACCGTCTTCACCATCAGCACCGGGCGCACCGTCTGCGCCGTTGGAGCCATCAGCTCCGTCAGCACCTACTACCTTACCTACGTTTATAGTAGTTCCATTCGAGAAGGTGAACACAAGCTCGCCATTCTCGTTG
>JAZRBV010000029.1:0-23267 GCA_045635225.1 Eubacteriales bacterium | reverse complement strand
CCCGCATCGTCGTAGGTGTAAGAGATAAGCTTAGTTCCTGCGTCGTTGTATATTCTTTTTTACACTTAAATTATATCACCAAACTAGCAAATATGTCAAGAAATCCCTCTCAAAATCTACGTTTTGCACATAACGAAAAATGCAAATTTATGCACATTTCACAAATTGTTGAAATATGAAAATACTCCCCCATATATATATAACGCAAAAACGGGTAGCAATTCGTCACCTTTTTCGAAAAAAATTCTTTTTCTACCTTTTGCACAAAAAAATTTGAGTAAGTTTATGCATATTGATCAAGCCTTGAGAGCGACTTTTCGCTTGAAATGCGAGGCGTTCTGTGGTAAAATTATAGTGTAAATTTCTTTAATTTTGGGGTGAATATCAATGATGACCTTAGGAATATTCCTCGCCACTATCGAGGATCATAGGGAGAAGGACAAATTCGAACTTCTCTACCACAAGTATGAAAAGCTCGTCCTACGCATTAGCTATAATATACTGGGCAATCAATACGATATGGAAGAAGCGGCACAAGATGCGTTCTTTACCCTCGCGAAAAATATACATAAGTTGAACCTCGACGCAGGGGAAAAGACTAAGATCTATGTCTGCAAGACTGCCGTGAGTGCGGCGCGCTCTCTGCAACGTCGAAAATGTAAGCAGCCGTCAGTCACGAACATAGAAGATTACGACAATATACCCGCCACCACCGAGATGGACTGCGGGATGATGGACGTAGCACAACGCTGTGTAGCGAAGCTGCCCAAGGGGCAGAGAGACGCTATGATGCTCTATCACGTGTCGGGAATGGGAGTTGAAGCAATTGCAGACTCCCTCTCGATAACGCCCGCCGCCGTAAGAACAAGGCTGACTCGAGGAAACAAAGCACTTAAGGCTATGCTGCAGGAGGTCGAGAATGAAGGATAATATAAACAACACAATCAGGTCTGCGCTCACCGCCTACGCGATGGCAGAAATACAAGCCTTTGAGGCTCTGCCCGAGGTGCCGTTTGAGCCGTCGGAGAGCTACCGCGAGGGGATCGAGAGAATACACGAAAGCTACCTGCGTATGCAGGCGAGGATATCCAAGCGGAAGCTCATAGCACTATTGGTAGCGGCTGTAATAATCGTGACGAGCATAACCGCGTGCGTATACCGCGAGGAGATAAAGAACTTTTTTGTCGGACTCTTTGACGACCACGCGCATTTTGAGATAGGGGAAACCGACAGCAAGCTGATAGAAACCTATTATTTTCCTACATATATCCCCGAGGGGTACGTCGCGGATGAGAGATGCGACGTCTCTCAACACGGAGTTTTCCTCGCTTATACCAAAGGAGAATATTTTATTGTGTACGACCAATCTACCACATCCGGTTACAGGGGCAATCTCGACACTGGGGGCGCCGAGTACGATATCATTACGGTAGGCGGTCAACAGATACACCGCACCTACAAGAACAACACCTACTCTATGATATGGGAGACCGAAAGATACGTCTTTGGTCTGACCTGCCACGATTCTATTGGCTGGGAGGAGATAGAGCAGATAATACTCAGCATAGAGGAAGCCGAATAGGGGTAGTTTTTCACTATGCAAAAAGTGCGTGAAATTCGCTCGAATTTCACGCACTTTTTATGTTTCTGCAATATCAAAGGTGAAGGACTCTGTCCTTTATCTCCTGGGTTCTGCCCTGGTTCCAGTACTGCGTGCCGATATAGCCGCAGGTACGGCGTGCGACGTTCATCTTTGCCTGGTCGCGGTTGTGGCAGTTGGGACATTCCCACACGAGCTTGCCGTCCTCGTCGGTCCTGATCTCGATCTCGCCGTCAAAGCCGCATACCTGGCAGAAGTCGCTCTTGGTATTCAGCTCGGCATACATTATGTGGTCGTAGATGTACTCCATTACGCCGAGGACCGCCTCGATATTGTTCTGCATATCGGGGACCTCAATGTAGGAGATCGCGCCTCCGGGGGAGAGAGCCTGGAACTTCGCCTCGAGCGCGAGCTTATCAAACGCGTCGATAGGCTCGGTTACGTGGACGTGGTAGGAGTTGGTGATATAGTTTTTGTCGGTCACACCGTCGATCACGCCGAAGCGGTTCTGCAGGCACTTCGCAAACTTATACGTAGTGCTCTCGAGGGGTGTGCCGTAGAGCGAGTAGTCAATGCACTCCTCTGCCTTCCACTTTGCGGTGTACTCGTTGAGCTTTCTCATTATAGCAAGACCGAGCTCCTCACCCTCGGGCTCGGTGAGCTTCTTACCCGAGAGAGCCATTACGCACTCCCAGAGTCCGGCATAGCCGAGAGAGAGGGTGGAATATCCGCCGTAGAGGTACTTGTCGATGGTCTCGCCCTTCTTGAGTCGGGTGAGCGCGCCGTACTGCCAGAGGATAGGTGCGGCGTCGGAGAGTGTGCCGAGCAGACGCTCGTGACGGGCGCGCAGAGCCTTGTGACAGAGCTGCATACGCTCGTCGAATATCTGCCAGAACTTGTCCATATCGCCGCCCGCCGAGAGACCGATGTCAACGAGGTTGACGGTTACGACACCCTGGTTGAATCTGCCGTAATACTTCGGCTTTCCGTTCTCGTCTACGTAGGGAGTGAGGAAGGAGCGGCAGCCCATACAGGTATAGCACTGACCGTCGCCGTTCTTGTCGACCTTGTTCTGGAGCATTATCTTCTCGGAGATATAGTCGGGAACCATGCGCTTCGCCGTACATTTAGCGGCGAGCTTTGTGAGATAGTAGTACTCCGTGCCCTCGCGGACGTTGTTCTCCTCGAGAACGTAGATGAGCTTCGGGAATGCGGGAGTGATCCACGCACCCTCCTCGTTCTTTACGCCCTTATAGCGCTGGAGCAGTACCTCCTCGATAATGAGCGCGAGGTCGCGTCTCTCCTGCTCGTCCTTTGCCTCACCGAGATACATAAACACGGTGATGAAGGGAGCCTGACCGTTGGTCGTAAGGAGGGTAACTACCTGATACTGGATGCACTGAACGCCGCGGCTGATCTCCTCGCGCAGTCTCTTCTCCGCGATCTTTGCAATAGCCTGATCGTCGGTGATACCAACGCTCGCGAGCTCCTCGGTAACGTTCTTTCTGATCTTCTCGCGCGACACGTTAACGAAGGGCGCGAGGTGAGTTAAGCTGATGGACTGACCGCCGTACTGGTTAGATGCGACCTGTGCTATGATCTGCGTCGCGATGTTGCAGGCGGTGGAGAAGCTGTGGGGCTTCTCGATCATGGTACCGCTGATAACGGTGCCGTTCTGGAGCATATCCTCGAGGTTTACGAGGTCACAGTTGTGCATATGCTGTGCAAAATAGTCGGCGTCGTGGAAGTGGATAAGACCCTCCTCGTGCGCCTTTACGATATCGGGAGAGAGAAGTATTCTTCTCGTAATATCCTTAGAGATCTCGCCCGCCATATAGTCGCGCTGAACGCTGTTTACAGTGGGGTTCTTGTTGGAGTTCTCCTGCTTTACCTCCTCGTTATTGCACTCGATCAGCGACATGATCTTGTCGTCGGTAGTATTAGACTTACGCACCAGCGCGCGTGTGTAACGGTAGGTGATGTACGCCTTGGCAAGCTCGAACGCACCGAGCGCCACGAGCTCACGCTCGACGAGGTCCTGTATCTCCTCGACACTCACCGCTCTCGCGAGCTTCAGGCACTTTTTCGTGACCTTGTCGGTGATGCGGTCGATCTCCTTTACGCTGATGCGCTCGTTCTCCTCGAGTGCGTTGTTCGCCTTCTCTACTGCGGAGAATATCTTGTCTCGGGTGAATATTTCTTCAGAGCCGTTTCTCTTGATGATCTTCATTTGTTTCTTCCTTTCTTAATATGATAAAAATGCGATATGATAGAACAAACCAAAACAACCTCGGGCATCTCCCAAAAGTTATTTCGGTTTGTATCGATTCAAAAAATGGTCGTGTATATATTTTACCATATATTGTGGATTTGTCAAGAGGTAAATACAAGATATTGTGTTTTTTTGACGTAAAATTTACACAAGAAAAACGCGCGTTTACTAGGCATTTTGCACTTATTTTGACCCGTTTTTTTGGTTAATTTGCCCAATGTTTCCGAGCGGCGCAAGATAATCTTGGGCAGAAGAATTTTAACTTTGTAACAATTCGACAAAAAAACAAAATTAAATTTTACCGCCGGGAATTTTTTGGGAATGCGGAATGGCGTATGGCTCGGGGCGCCAAATGAAAAATACAAAGCGATAAATTCAAAATGATATTTAGCCATCGCGCAGTGTTGGCACTCGCGTGATACTAAGCCTTCCCCTTTGGGTAGCGAAGCGGCGTTTTTTAGCCTTCCCTTGAGGGAAGGTGGCGGCGAAGCCGACGGATGAGTGCTCGACACGCTAACAATCAACTGCAGTTTTAATTTTTCTGAACAGTAGAATATCTCTACACTCATCAGTCACTACGTGACAGCTTCCCTCAAGGGAAGCCTATCGTAAGCCTTCCCCTTTGGGGAAGGTGGATTGCCGTAGGCAAGACGGATGAGGTGATCGGAATTCTACTTTTCTCGGTGCAAAGCTCTTAGAAATACTAGCGTATCGACTGCCTCATCAGTCACTGCGTGACAGCTTCTCCCAAGGAGAAGCCTATCGTCAGCCTTCCCCTTCACCAAACCCGCGCCCCACTCATATACTGCTAAGGACCACACAAAGAAAGGAACATACCCTGTGAAAATAGTAGTGATCCGCTCCCCGCGAGCGCTAAGATACATTCTCGCAAAGATTTTCAACGTAGCGATCGACAAAAAGGAAAAGCCCCACGGGAGCTGACGGCCGCTCACGCTCCCAATATCAAAAGCGACAGCCCACCGCAAAGGTGCATCGGGCTGTCGCTCGGTTTTTGCTTTTCGGTTTTTCGCATAGCGCTTACCCGCGCAGCTTTCTTACGAATCTATCTATCCGCTCGAGTGCGCCCTCGATATGCTTCACCGAGTAGGCGTAAGATATTCTCGCATACCCCTCGCCTGCCTCGCCAAATGCTGTGCCGGGAACTATTGCGCACCGCTCCTCGTAGAGCAGTCGCTCGCAGAACTCCTCGGAGGATAGACCGAACTCCGAGATCCTGGGGAAGATATAGAACGCGCCCTCGGGCTCAAAGCTGTCAAGACCGATTTTACGCAGTCCCTCATAGATCATTGTGCGGCGGCGGTTGTATTCCATACGCATCATTTCAACGTCGGCATCGCAGGAGCGCATAGCCTCAATAGCACCGAACTGTGATGCCGTCGGTGCGCACATAATGGCGTATTGGTGTATCTTCATCATCTCCTTCATTATCGGAGCGGGGGCGGTGAGATAGCCGAGTCGCCAGCCCGTCATAGCATACGCCTTTGAGAAGCCGCTGGCTATCACCGTCCGCTCCCACATATCGGGTATAGATGCTATCGACACGTGTTCTCTGCCGTAGGTAAGCTCTGCATATATCTCGTCGGAGAGGACGGCGATATTCGTTCCGCGGAGCACGTCGGCGAGTGCCTCAAGCTCATCTTTCGTGAGTATCGCACCGGTGGGATTGTTCGGAAACGGAAGTATCAGGAGCTTCGTTCTGTCGGTAATAGCCGCGCGGAGCTCATCGGGTGTCAGCTTGAAGCGGTTCTCTATCCTCGTCGGGATAGTGACGACGCGTGCTCCCGCCATTTTTGCTATAGGCTCGTAGCAGACGAAGGAGGGTGTCGGGAGTATAACCTCGTCACCCGGGTCGACGAGCGCTCTGATAGCAATGTCGATCGCCTCACTGCCGCCGACGGTGACGCACACCTCCGATTTCGGGTCGTATTCGAGCGAGAAGCGACGCTTCATATAGCCTGCGATCTCACAGCGCAGATCACCTATTCCCGCGTTTGCGGTGTAGTAGGTCTTGCCGTCCTCGAGCGACTCGATAGCCGCCTCGCGTATTTTCCAGGGTGTAACGAAGTCAGGCTGACCGACAGTGAGTGCCGTCACGTCCTTCATATCCTCGAGCATGCTGAAGAATTTGCGTATGCCCGAGGGCTTAATTTCTCTCAGGGTTTTCGATGTTAGCTTTGTGTAGTCCATTTTTTAGATTATAAGATTGCCGCGCACGTCCTCACGGGGTGCTTTGTATACTACGCCCTTGTCCTTGTATTTTTTCAGAACTATATGCGTTGCCGTAGATGTGACAGACTCGAGGGGAGCGAGCTTTCGCGCAACGAAATACGCAACCTCCTTGAAGGTCTTGCCCTCGAGGAGCACCGAGAAATCGTAGGTCCCCGACATAAGATAGAGAGACTTCACCTCGGGGTACTCAAGTATCTTCTCCGCGATCTTGTCAAATCCGTCGTCGCGCTGCGGCGTGACCTTCACCTCGATCAGCGCACTCACGTACTCCCTGTCGGTCATATCCCAGTTGATCACCGTCTGCGTGCCGAGTATGACACCGCGCGCCTCGAGCTCGGCGATCTCCTTTTTGATATCGCCCTCCTCCTTAGAGAGCATCACGGCAAGCTCGCGCGTCGTGAGCCGCGCGTCGTTTTCCATAAGCGTCAGTAGCTTTTCCATATTATCTTCCTTTCGTTTTCAGTCAATGTTATATTTGAGCACCTCGCCGTCACGCATCACCCATATCGCGCCGACCCCGTCAAGCGACGAGATGAGAGTCACACCGTCCTCATAGCTCATAGTGAAGAGCGCGGTGGAGAGCGCATCGGCAAGACCGCTGTCGCGACAGGTGACGGTCACTGACGCAAAATACTCCGAGGGCATCAAGGTATCCTTATCTATTATATGATGGTAACGCTTTCCGTCGACGGTGTAATAACGCTCGTAATCACCCGAGGTGACGAGTGACGCGTCGGAGACGGTCAGCTCATAAACGTAGCGCAAATCGGAGAATGTATCCGGATTTTGCACTCCGGCGCTCCAACCGTCGCCATTCGGCTTCGTACCGACAGCTCGCAGATTTCCACCGAAATCGAGCACGTAGCCGCTTATACCGCGACGAGCCAGAGTCTCAGCGATACGCTCGGTTGCGTAACCCTTGGCAATAGCACCAACGTCGAGCGAGGCATTCGGGTCAGTGATCTCGGCCGTCATAGAATCTCGGTCAAGCAGAAGCGAGGTGATGGCGGTATGCTCCGCCGCCGCACGAAGCTCTGCCTCGGTAGGTATCCGCTCGCCCTGCTCTCGCAGATCGTGCCAGAGCGAGAGCACCGATCCCATCGCTATATTGACTTCCCCCGAGGTTAGCCGTTCGATATCCACGCAATATTCGAGAAATAGAAAAAGCTCCTCGTCAACGGGGATGGGTCCACCCCCGGCCATCGCATTGAGCGAGGCAACGTTAGTGACACCGTCATAGGTCTCGTATATGTCGAATAGACGGTGATAATACCTTAGCTCGTCGGAGATTATCTCACATATTTCCTCAAAGCTCTCCTCGCCTCCGCCACTGTAATCCGAGACCGTACACACCGTATCAAAATATCCGTAGTAGGTCCTGCGCCTAACCTCGTCGTCCGGAGCACAAAGCGAGATCACCAGAATGATAACGAGCGCGGCAACAAGAGCAATAAGTATGATAATATCTCTTTTATTCGTAGTGCTTTCTTTCAAATTATTTCTCCGTTTAACCCATAAATATCCGCAATATGTTAACTTATATTGACATTTTTTGAGTTTTATTTCTTTTTCTGTGTGTTCTTGCCGATAAGCTCGCCCGCGGAATTTATGTAAAGATTTATCGTCGCCTCGAGAGTCTCGCGCAGTGCTGCGCGCATATTCTCGGGAAGAATCCTCGAGCGTCTGTATAGCAGTAGCAGATGCAACTCCGCCTCCGATAGCTCCGAGGTATCCTGCTTCAAGGGTATATCGAGCAGCTCGCCGACGTTCACGCCGAAGCGCTCCGAGAGTGCAGGAAGTATTTTCATAAAGGATGCCGATCTTCCGCGCCTCCAATTATTTACTGTTTTCTCCGAGAGCCCCATAGCTCGCTCAAACGCGGCATCACTATCGTATTCCGACTCGATAAGTGACAGCACGCGCTCGCGTATTCTTTCGGTATTATCGTTTTTCATATCATCTCTTCCTTTTTCACCTTTTATAACGGGGTTACTTCGCGTCACTCTTGGCGTGGCGCTTACCGTGAGGAGCTCCCTTATCGCTCTTCGGTTTCGGCTTCTGTCGCTTTGCTACCGCCTTATAAAACGGTGTATCTTCCCTACTTTTTGCGACACGTTCCTCGACATCAGGTGATTTTATGCCGTTTTTGTCACCTGTTTTCGCGCTTAGGGTATTTTTTGTTTTGCCGGCTTTCCCGGAGTTTGCTTTTTCTGTGACTCGGGTGTCTTTTTTCTTTTTATCGGTGCTAAAGCCGAATCTGCCGACTATCTCGCCGAGCGAGTAGTATTCTCCATGAGCATATGCGAGCAGATCGGCGAGATCAAACCTCATTCTGCCGTCCTCATCGACTATGTCAGCTCTGCAACTGACGGATACTATATCGGCAATGAAAACGTCATGTGATCCCATCTCGACGACCTCGCATACACGGCATTCGATAGCAATCGGACACTCTGCGATCGTCGGCGGCGCGACCTTATCGCTCGCGAGCTTGGTCAGCGAGCACTTTGCGAATTTATCAACCTTAGCACCGGTATAGATACCGCAGTAATCGACCGCCCACGCGAGTGCTGTGTCGGGCAGATTTATAACAAACTCGCCAATCTCCTGCAGTATCGAGTGCGAGTGACGCTGAGGTCTGACCGAGATATAGGTTTTTGGCGGCGTAGATGCAAGTATGCCCGTCCAACCGATCGTTATTATATTCGAGTGCTCCATATCGCCAACCGTTGCCATAACCGGCGGTAGCGGTGCCGTAAGCGTGCCGGGAGCAAAGCTTATTCTCTTTTTCGTTTCCTTCATTATTTTTTCCGTCCGTTACTTTTTTGATCAAAATATACGTTTTTGCGACACTTCCCCCGCTCTGCCGTCTAAAAAAGCGGTAAATATCGGCTTTTCCGTCAGGTCTGATTTACGCATTCCGCCGCGTTATTTTTCCTTTTTGTCGAGCATTCCGAGCCAGAGCCTCGTCAGGATCGGGTCAGGCAAAAGCTTGAAGAGAACGTGCTGCAGCTTCGTATACCAGCCTGTCACGTACATAGCTCTGCCGCGATCCATAGCGCGAAGACAGCCGTCCACCACCTTCTTGCAATTCAGTAGCGGTTTAAAGGCGTTAGTACGGGGGCGTGTCACGTTATCCGCGGCAGTAGCCTTGCCAAGGAACTCGGTATGCACCCACCCCGGGCAGAAGCAGGTCGCGCGGACACCGTATTTTTTAAGCTCGTGATTGAGCGCCTTCGTGTAGTGAAGTATAAATGATTTACCTGCCGCGTAGGTGTTGAAATACGGGAGAGGCGTGAAGCAAGAGCCGCTACCGAGCTCGACTATTCTGCCGCCGGGTACCATATACGGTACCGTCATATGTGTAATAAGCACCGACGCCTTTACGTTGAGGTCGATCATCTGTGCCACCTCGCGCTCGGATATCTCATCAAAGGAGCCAAAGTTACCGAATCCCGCCGCATTTACGAGATACTTTACCGACGGATGCTCCGCGGCAAGTGCCTCTCTTATTACGTCTATTCCTTCCTCCGTCGCGAGATCAGCCTTCAATATCTTGCATTTTATCCCAAGCTCCTCTGCGAGTGCTCGAAGCCGCTCCTCGCGTCTTGCAACTAGCCAGAGCTCGTCGATGCCCCTCTCTGCGATGCCTCGTGCAAGCTCGGCGCCGATTCCGCTCGACGCACCGGTTATAATACCAACAGTCATTATTTTTTCTCCTATCCGATACTTTTATAGATGCGAAGCGCCCCGCGCTTTTTGAACGTGGCGCATTGAGTCGCGAAGCACGCGTGCGGTGGCGGCAGGACAGGTCAAGTGTCGATACCATCGTCCGATATATCGGTCGGACAGCCGTCCGTAGCGCGTCTTTTGATTTATTTTAACATCGTGGTTTCGTAAAGTCAACATATTTTTCGCAATTTAAACGAATTTAACGCGGTAAGGCGAAAATTTATCGCAAAATATTTATTTTATTAACAGTCGCGTAACAATCATTATGTATAATTAAATTACAGATCAGCCGCGTGCCGTGAGTATCCGTGGGGTGTATCCTCAGCCTCGAGGCATAGCTGACAGAGACAGTACACAGCCGCTCGGCGGCGAAAGGCGGTTTTATGACAAAGCGGATCATAAGCTCACTTTTAATATTAACGATGCTTATCGGAGCGACGCTCTCGCTCAGCTCCTGTGCAGAGTTTTTCTTTACCATTTCGGGCACGCCCCAGGGCGGAGATCAAAACGGTAACGGAGGCGGTGACGGCGGAAGCGGTGACGGCGACAACCAGAACGGAAGCGGTGACGGCTCGGAGAACACAGAACCCCCCGTCAGCTTCTACCCCGGCACGTCGGATATCGACTTCTCCAACGTGACCGCATCCACGAGATCGCTGCTCTCCTCGGTTGCGATCACCTCACATTTTAAAAAATATACCGATTACGGCTACGGCTACTCCGACACTACGGTAACGGAGTACAAGCAATACGGCTCGGGAGTCATTTATAGGATAGACAGAGAGTCCGGCGACGCATACGTCATCACCAACTATCACGTAGTATATCATAAGGACTCGTCAGCAAGCAACAGGATCAGCACCGACATCGAGGTCTACCTCTACGGTCAGGAGAGCCATCCCGATACCGACACGCGCTCCTATCCTATCACGGCAACCTTTGTCGGCGGCTCGATGACCTACGACATCGCGGTGCTCCGTATTGAGGACAGCGAGGTGATACGTAACAGCATTGCTATGCCGGTAGAGGTTACAGACTCTGATAAGCTGTGCGTTATGGATCCCGTTATCGCGATAGGCAACGCCGAGGGCTACGGCATCTCTGCCACCGAGGGAATCGTGTCGATCGACAACGAGGAGCTCGAGATTCAGGGAGCCGACGGCTACACGACGCTGATGATGCGCGTTATGAGGATCTCCGCATCGATCAACGACGGCAACTCCGGCGGCGGATTATTCACCCCCGACGGCAAGCTTGCAGGTATCGTGGTGGCGCGCAGAATAGCGGCATCCGCATACGAGGAGACTGAAAATATTGCCTACGCGATCCCCTCGAATCTCGCGATCAATCTCGTTAATAATATAATCCACTACTGCATAGGCTCTTTGAACAGCAACGTCTTCAAATGCACGCTCGGCTTCGTACCCCGCGCGAGCGCGAGAGGTGTCACCGTTGACCCCGAGACGGGCAAGGTGTATAAGGTAGAGCTCGTCGCGGTATCATCGGTAGACTCGGGCTCGCTCATCGAAGGCAAGCTCAAGGTAGGCGACGTTATCAACTCCGTAACGATCGATGGCGTGACGAAGGAGGTAACGAGAGTTCACCACCTTCTCAACCATATGATCACCGCTCGTGTAGGCAGTACGATAGTATTGAACGTCACCAGAGGCAGTGAGACGTTTGACGTCACCGTCACCGCGACAAACGAGTGCTTAAAATCCGTGAGATAACCTAGTGATGCAAGTTTATTTTCTGATATAATACGAGTATATCAAAAAACAAAAAACACATAATTTTATATAAAACACCCGATTTTGCAAACCATACTTTGCAAAATCGGGTGTTTTTTCGTTTTATAAACGTTTATCGCTTGCGCCATTCATACAAAAAACAAGTACACGAGCAGAAATACGCAGACCGTGTTATTTACCGCGCTTTTTACCAAAGCCACCGCCGCGCCTCGCGCTATCCCTATCATAGCCTCGGCTCTCGGAGCGCCGTGGCGAATTTTCTGTTGTCGCGCGAGCGGTATGCGAAGCTTTTGTTGCTTTTCGATTAGGCTTCGCGCCGTCACGTGTCGCAAAAACGGCATTTTTCTCAGGGCCGCGCGCCTGTTCCGGGCTGACCTCTCGCCTACCTATTCTTCGGGCGGAGCCGAAGCGGCGCGGGAGTGTATCACAACTAAAGTACGCCCTGAGAAGCTCGACGATCTCCTCACCGCGCTCGGTGGTGAAGATGAAGTGCTCGCCGCCTATCCTGTAGCGTGAAAGCTCGCCTCGCTTGTCGCCCATATAGGTGATCTGAGAGTTGAGTATCACGTTGCGATGCTCCCATTCCCGAAGCACAGGGAACGCCTCGCCGCGTCTATCGACGAAGGAGCTTTTGCCACAGCTCTCACAACCGAAATTTTCCTTGATAAAGCAACGCTCGGTTATCATCAGCGGTATTCTGCCGAGGGTGACGAGACTGCCACCGACGTCGCGCGCCTTTGGAAGAGTAAGCTCGGGCGAGGAGATGACCCTCTCCACTCCCACCTCGCGCAATGCCGCAACGCTGTACCTGTTAGTAATATTGAGTCGGTAACTCGCAACGGGTGTCATTCCCATCTCGACGACGAGCGATATCGCGCCGACGTTGTGAACAAGAGCCGTCCTTACTCCTCTGTCATAGGCGCGTGAGAGTGCCTCGCGCACAGCTTCCGTCTCGCTGTCAAAAATGACGATCGGCAGGCTCACCGCCCCCGTAGAGGTGCAGTTATCGCTATAAGGTATAAGCGGCAAAAATGCCGCACCCAGGCGCGAGACGGTCTCGCGAGCAAGCTCCCTCGCCTCGATATATGCATCGGCCCGGAAAAATTCTGCGCTGAAGGGCGCGATGATCTCACCGCGGTCACCGCCACGCATAGCGCCACCCACGGAATACGGTGCGAGATCGACCTCGCACGCCATCTGACGCCCCGCATATTCGAGAGCCTCCACAGCGCCTCTGCGCAAGGAGTTAAGCGATGCGGGCGAGAGATTTATACCCGGGTCGAGCTCGAGTGTGATTTCATTCGGATCAAGCGATAGCAACGTATTGCCCATCTTGGAGAGTCGGTCGCGCACCGACTGCTCGGTGAGAGGTGAGCTCTCCGCCACAGCAGGGACGTCGCCCGTAACGGTAACGCTCCTTCCGCTCTCGAGTGTCAGCGTAAGCCGCGACGGCTCACCGAGACGGAGTACCGCCGATGCCGACACGGGCGTGCGGATAACAGAAAACCTCTGTGTGTCAGCCTCGCGACTGTCGCGTTTGTCCTCCTCCGAGCGCACTCCCGTCATACCCGACGCGAGTCTGCCGGTATAATAGCCGTCGGTAAATCCGCCGCGCGAGAACGCGCGCCGCAGGAGCTCGCGCTCCTCGGCATTTGCACACCGCCCCTCGTCGAGGAGTCTGCGATAGACCGACGTAACGGCGTATACGTACGCCGCCGATTTCATTCTACCCTCGATCTTCAGCGAGGCTACGCCCGACTCGATCAGCGAGGGGATATGCTCTGCGAGCGAGAGATCGCGCAGGGAGAGCGGATATCCGTCACCGTAAGGTAAACGGCATGGCTGAGCGCACTCTCCGCGATTGCCGCTTCGTCCGCCTACGAGCGACGAGAACAGGCACTGTCCCGAGTGACACACGCAGAGCGCACCGTGGAGGAATACCTCCACCTCAACGGACGAGCCGTCAACAATAGATCGAATATCAGCAGCCGACAGCTCTCGCGCAGGCACTACGCGACTGCAGCCCATCCGCGCCGCCGCCTCGGCTCCGCGCGTATTATGCACCGACATCTGTGTCGACGCATGCAGCTCAAAATCGGGCAGCAGTCTGCGTATCTCGGCGAGAACACCGAGATCGGCAACGATGAGCGCATCGACACCGATGCGATATAGCGACACCGCATACTCGAGCGCATCTCGCATCTCGACGTCCTCAATAAGCGTGTTCAGCGTAACGTAGAGCTTCACTCCACGCAAATGGCAATAGCTCACGGCACGCGTGAGCTCATCAATATCAAAATTCCGCGCATACGCGCGTGCGCCAAACCGCACGCCGCCAACGTACACCGCATCCGCCCCTGCCGCTACCGCGGCGTACAGGCACTCCATATTTCCCGCCGGGCAAAGAAGCTCCGGCAAGCGTCCTTTTCTTCTCATATAAGAGAAAAACCTCTTTGAATATTTTTCTTATCTTTTCTTATCTTATCACGTCGTTTGCATATCACAAAATACGCAATATCTACATAAACACCACAAATATGTAAACTAAAGATGTCATATTAGATGTTTTTCACTCTCGCGATTCGCAAAATTATTTTTTCATCAAAACCCCATTAATTTTGATGAAGCGCAAGACTTTTTCCGCCGCCAGCAATACGATGGTATTGCAAGGCGAGTGACGCTCTCGCGATTCGCAAAATTATTTTTTCATCAAAACCCAATTAATTTTGATGAAGCGCAAAACTTTTTCCGCCGCCAGCAATACGAGGGTATTGCAAGGCGAAAAACGTTGCCGCGATTCGCAAAATTAATCAGTGTTTCCAGTATTTACGGTCGAGGGAACGATACATCACCGCCTCGGCTATATGCTCTTCCCCGATTATATCAACCCCGTCAAGATCGGCGATCGTACGGGCGACCTTAAGGACTCTGTCGTGACCTCGTGCCGAGAGTCCGAGTGACTCAAATGCGGCGCGGAGAAGCTCCGATGCCTCGTCGGTCATTTTACAATAGCGGCGTATCATCTGCGGAGTCATACGCGCGTTGAGGATACCGGGGCGATCACCGCCCTCCGCAAGCCTTTTGTCGGTGAAGCTACGCGCGGCATTTACACGCTTGCGTATCTCTATCGACGGCTCGCCCGGCTGTGTTTTGCCCGAGATCTCGTCATATGAGACGGCAGGAAGCTCTATCTCGATATCAATTCTGTCGAGGAGCGGTCCGCTCACGCGCTGAAGATACTTTACTCTATCGGCAGGTGTGCAGGTGCACTGCCTTGTCGGATCGCCGAAAAAGCCGCAACGGCAGGGATTCATCGCACAAACGAGCATAAACGAGGCGGGATAGGTGACCTTCGCCGCCGCGCGAGTAACCGTTACGACGCCATCCTCGAGAGGCTGACGAAGCGACTCGGTGACCGATTTTGTAAACTCGGGCAGCTCATCGAGGAAAAGCACACCGTTATTCGAGAGCGATATCTCACCGGGGCGCGGAATAGATCCGCCGCCGACGAGGCCGGGCACCGTCACGGTATGATGAGGCGAGCGGAACGGACGCTCAGTCACGAGATTCGTGCGCAGAGTTCCCGTCACGGAATGTATCTTCGTCGTCTCGACCGCCTCGTCAAATGACATATCGGGGAGTATCGTGAGAAGTCGCTTTGCAAGCATCGACTTACCCGCACCGGGAGGTCCTATCATCAATACGTTATGTCCGCCTGCAGCCGCGATCTCAAGTGCGCGCTTTGCCTTATACTGACCGCGCACCTCGGAAAAATCAACGCCCGACGGACGAGCCGAGAGATCAAACGCAGAGGCATCGAAGCGCACGGGCGCGATCCTTTCGATACCCTTTATATGATTGACGAGCTGACGGAGAGTGCGTACACCGAATACCGTGATACCGTCGACGACCGATGCCTCGCCCGCATTTTCAAGCGGAACGAACACCTCGCGTCTGCCGGCAGCGCGTGCGGCGAGAGCCATAGAGAGTATACCGCTGATAGGTCGAACCTCACCCGATAGCGACAGCTCGCCCAGCAGACATTTGTCGCTAAAATCGTAATCCGACGGAATGATACGATCGCACTGCAGTATCGCCGCAAGTATCGCCAGATCAAAGACAGATCCCTCCTTCTTCACGTCGGCGGGAGCGAGATTTATCATAATATCAAGTGCGGGGAAAACGAAGCCGCTGTTCTCACACGCCGAGCGCACTCTGTTCTTTGCCTCCTTGACAGCCGCGTCGGGCAAGCCGACGAGCTCAAGCTTTGGCACTCGGTCCCATGCACTGCACTCGACGGTAACCTCAAATCCCTCTATTCCAAAAACACCCGACGTATACACTCTCGAAAGCATAATCTACTCCTATCCTATAGCGGCGTCGCGCGCCGCACGTAGTCTGTATATGTAACTATTATACACTCACACGCGAGAAAAATCAATAGATTTGTCAACAATGAGCCGCCTCTCTGCTCTTTTCAAACGGTACAAATACAGGAAAATGTCGCGAGTTTCAAAAATCTATTGCAATTTGTTCATATTTATGTTACAATGTGTCTGTTGCACGAACCACAAAAACTGCCGCAGCTATATTCCAACAGCAGGAGAGCATCCGTGCGGTGCCCCGCTAAGACGAAAGGAAGCCTGACTATGAAAATCAAGGTCATCAAAAAAAGCTACGACGAGGTAATGTCGCTGGAAAGATCAAAGCACGCAAAGCCCATAAAGCCGAATATATTTTTCCGCTCGCTGTTAAAGCTCGTATCACTTCCCGATCTGATAGCAACTCATTTCACCCACGAGAAGATCGATATGGAGAAGCTCGGCAAGCACGAGACGGCACTGTATCTGATGAATCACTCGAGCTTCATAGACCTCGAGATCGTTGCCTCGATGCTCTATCCCCGCCCCTTCAACATAATTACGACCAACGACGGCTTTATCGGTAAGGAGTGGCTGATGCGCCATATCGGCTGTATCCCGACCAGCAAATTCGTCAGCGACACGACGCTCGTGCGCGATATCGTATATGCGGTCAGAAAGCTCAACAGCTCGATAGTCCTATTTCCCGAGGCAGGCTATTCCTTTGACGGCACGTCGACGACACTGCCGAAAAACACAACCGGTGCACTCGCAAAAATGCTTGGAATTCCCGTAATAATGATACACGCCTATGGGGCATTCAATCGCGACCCCCTATATAACAACCTCCAGCGCAGACACGTGAGAGTGTCGGCGACCGAGAAATATCTCTTGTCCGCAGAGGATGTTAAGAATATGTCGGTCGATGAGATAGAGGCGGTGATCGACCGCGAATTCAGCTTCGACAATTTCGCCTGGCAAAGAGATAATAAGATAAAGATATCCGAGAGCTTTCGCGCCGATTATCTCAACCGCGTGCTCTACAAATGCCCCCACTGCTTGAGTGAGGGAAATATGCACGGTGAGAAGACCACTCTCACCTGCCGCGATTGCGGACATAGCTACGAGATGGACGAGTATGGCTCACTCTCGGCAGAGGGTGGCAGATTCACGCATATTCCGGATTGGTACTCCTGGCAACGAGAGGCCGTAAAGAAAGAGATCGAGATGGATGAATACTCGCTCGATATCCCCGTCGATATCTGTATGACCGTTGACCACAAGGCGATATACAACATCGGCGGCGGCAGACTCATCCATAACAAGGACGGATTCGTACTGACAGATGACAAGGGTAAGCTCCGCTACGAGCAGAAAACGAAGAGCTGCTACACACTCAACTCCGACTTTAACTGGTATGAGCTCGGCGACGTTATCTCCATCGGAAATCACGACCACCTCTTCTACTGCTTCCCGAGGACCGAGCGCGACGTCGTAGCAAAAGCAAGGCTTGCAACAGAGGAGCTGTATAAGATCTTCTCCGAGGAACATAAAAAAGAGAAATCAACTACTTAAACCTCGGATTTTGTAAACAATAATTTGCAAAAATCATCATAACATAAAAACAGCGAGGCTAACGACCGAAAAACGCGATCGTCCTCGCTGCTTTTATTTATGCATTCAAACGCGCCTCTCTTTGTACTAAACCTCGATACCGTACTCCGAAAGATTTGGGAACAGCGGCTTTGTAAATATCCGTCCGACGTTCTCAGCCATCTCGGTGACACCCGGCTCAAAGCCGCGCTTATACCATGCGATCATCACGTACACAAGTCCCGAGAAGGTGAAATGCATCAGCATCTGATCCGAAAATCCGTCGTGATGTGAGAAAAATTTATGCACGTCGATCATATCTCCAATGGGATAGTGGACGGCAGAGTCGACGAGGGTACCCATAAGTCCGTTTCTCTCGAGGGCGGCGAGCAGATCCACCTTTGACCTCCAGAACTCAAAATACTCCTCTAATTCTCCCTTAAGTGTGCGGTGCTCAAGCTGCCTTGCCGTTTTCTTGAAGCCGGTAAACTCACCGAGAGAATGCTCGATCAGCGCCTTTAAGGTATCCTCTTTACTGTCGAAGTAGCGGTAGAACGCCTTTCGCGGCATATTCATATATTCACACAGCTCGGTCACAGTGATATCCTCGTACCGACGGGACATCAGCATTTGCAGCAGTGCGTACTCTATCTCGCGCTGACGGCGTGCGGATTGCTCGGTCTTACACAGCTTATACATAAGTTACCTTCCTTCGACGCATCCGTCACCGCTCCGCGGAGCGTTACTGTCTTGGACGGAGTGCAGGTTTTTCCTTGACGTAATTATACCACACCGTCCGCGCTCCGTCAACATAAATCTTTCCGCCACGGCAGTGATCTTTGTCAAAAACAGGCAAAAGCCCACTGTTTTTGTCACAATTATACAAATATTCCATCAAATATTCGTGGAGGGGTGTCACAAAAGTGGCACTTTGGGTCTTTAAAAATATTTTTTTATTTGTTATAATAATTAAAGTAGGGTGAATTTGTTATAATAATATTACCGGAATGAATTTGCCCTGCCAATAAAAGTAAAAAACAAAAAATTAAATACTTCTGGAGGTAAAAATGGCAAAGCAAATCACACTCGACGCAAACGGCAAGCGTAAGTTCGGCATCCGAGATAAGCTTGCATACGCAGCCGGCGACCTCGGCTGTAACATGAGCTTCGGTCTCAAATCCACCGTACAGACCTTCTGGCTCGTTTTCATGATGATGGAGACCGGTCTGTTCTCGATCCTTCTCCTACTCGTTCAGGCATGGGACGCGATCAACGACCCGCTTATCGGTTCTCTTATCGACAGCGACAAGAGAAAGTACAAAATGGGTAAATACAAGACCTACATTCTTATCGGCGCACTCGGACTTCTCATCGGCGGTGCGGCAGTATTCCTTCCCTTCCCCGATGCGGATAAGGTAGTCAAGTCGATCCTCTTCGTTCTCGGCTATATCATCTGGGATGCGGCGTACACCATGGCTAACGTTCCCTACGGTACCATGCTCAACCTCGTTACCGACGATGCAGGCGAGAGAGCACAGCTCTCCGTATTCAGATCTATCGGCGGTGCGCTCGGAAACATTCTTCCCGGCGTTATCCTTCCCTTCCTCATTTGGAAAGGCGTTGAGCACAACCCCGACAACCCCACCTGGTTCCTCGATAAGATCGAGATTCCCGAGGGAGCAGAGAGTGCTTTCTCTCCCGACAATCTCAAGGTTGATCCCGAAACCAATTTGGTTCTCAGCCCTCTCACCGGAGAGCCTCTCGAGATCCTTCTCGGAAACAACGTATTCTGGGCAGCCCTCATCATGGGTGTTCTCGGACTCGCTTTCTTCCTCTTTATGATCAAGTACATAACCATTCGTGGCAACGAGTATGCAGAGCTTAACAACGAGGGTAGCTCCAAGGTCAACCTCATCAGATCCTTCGGCACGTTCATGAAGAACCGTCCCGCAGTAGGATGCACCGTTGCGGCTATGGGTATGTTCCTCGGTATGCAGTCGGCTACCACCGCTACTACCATTATGTTTGCTACCCACTTCGGTCAGGCTAAGCTTTCCGGTCTCGTTATGATGGTCGGATTCCTGCCTATGTTCATCTTTATGCCTCTGGCAACAAAGCTCGTTAAGAAGTACGGCAAGAAAGAGGTTTCCACCATCGGCTCTATCGCAAGCCTTGTAGGTGCGGCTATTCTTCTCGTATTCCCTCTCTGCCCCAAGAGCTCACAGCTTATCGTATATATGATAGGTCTCGTCTTCTTCGGACTCGGCCTCGGCTTCTATAACTGCGTATCCTGGGCTATGATGGGCGATGCTATCGACTACCAGGAGTGGAAGACCGGTAAGAGAGAGGAGAGCGTCGTTTACGCGCTTCACTCCTTCTTCAGAAAGCTCGCACAGGGCGTTGGCCCCGCGGCGGTAATCGCTATTATGGGAACCAGCCTTATCGGCTACGAGGAGGCTCTCGGTACTATCGGTCAGTCTCCCGAGACCGCGCAGAATATGTGCTGGCTCGTTGCTATCCTCTATGCGATCAGCGCGATCGCTCAGTTCGTAGGCGTTGCACTTATCTACAACGTTGATAAGAAGACTCTCGGAAGAATGAGTGCAGATCTCGGCCGTGACGTTACCGCGGACGACATCATCCTCATCAACACCGCTGAGGAGAACGAGACTCCCAACCGCTAATTTCAGCAACATAGAGACGTCACGTCAGGTGATACCGAAAAGCTCGGACAACGGTACTGCCGCAAAAGGCAATATATCCGTCGTTTTTCACAAGCGAGACGTCTCTATTTATAAATGAAAGGAAATAAAATGAGAAATATACTTAACTTCAACAGTGGCTGGTCCTTCGCAAAGGTATCCGAGATCCCCACAAGCCTGCCTACCGACTGGCAGGTGCTCGATCTGCCTCACACCTGGAACGCAGAGGACGGCTACGACGGCGGAAACGACTACTTCCGCGGCACAGCGATATATGCAAAGAAGATAGTCAAGGCAGAGCTTCCCGAGGCGGCGAGACATTACCTCGAGATCCGCGGTGCTAACTCCTCCGCCGACGTTTACCTCGACGGCAAGCATCTTTGCCACCACGACGGCGGCTACTCCACCTGGAGAGTTGATCTCACCGATACGCTCTCTGACGAGTCGCTTCTCGTTATCGCGGTAGACAACGCACCAAGCGACCTCGTATATCCACAGATGGCAGACTTCACCTTCTACGGCGGTCTCTACCGTAACGTAAATATCATCTCTGTGCCCGAGACCCACTTTGACCTCGAGTACTACGGTGCTCCCGGCCTCATGATCACCCCCACCGTTGAGGGCGAAAATGCTAAAGTAGAGGTCGAGGTATTCGTAAAGAATCTCACCGATGCACACAAGCTCGTCTACACCGTATACGACAAGGATGAAAACGAGCTTTATAAGATCGAATCCACCGACACGAAGGCTACCTTCACTATTGAGGGCGTGCATCTCTGGCACGGTCGCCGCGACCCCTACCTCTATTGCTGTGAGGTCGAGATCGTAGAGGGCGATACCGTACTCGACAACGTATGCTCCCGCTTCGGCTGCCGTTCCTTCGAGATCGATCCCGATCGCGGCTTCATCCTCAATGGCGAGGAATATCCCCTGCGCGGCGTATCCCGTCACCAGGACAGAGCAGGTGTAGGAAACGCGCTTCTTCCCGAGCATCACGAGGAGGATATCGACCTCATTTGTGAGGTTGGCGCTACCACTATCCGTCTTGCTCACTACCAGCACGATCAGTATTTCTACGACCTCTGCGACGAGCGCGGTCTCGTTATCTGGGCAGAGATTCCCTATATCTCGAAGCATATGCCGGGCGGACGTGAGAACACCGTCAGCCAGATGAAGGAGCTCGTATCGCAGAACTACAACCACCCCTCTATCGTGGTATGGGGTCTCTCCAACGAGATATCCATCGGCGGCTCCGACGAGGATCTGCTCGAGAATCACAGAATACTCAACGATCTCGTTCACTCTATGGACAAGACGAGAAAGACCACCATCGCGGCGGTTTCGATGTGCAAGATGGATGATCCCTATCTTCAGATCCCCGACGTCGTATCCTACAACCACTACTTCGGCTGGTACGGCGGTGACACCTCGATGAACGGCCCCTGGTTCGATAAGTTCCACGCAACTCATCCCACCATTCCGATCGGCTGCTCCGAGTACGGCTGTGAGGCGCTCAACTGGCACACCTCCGACCCGAAGCAGGGCGACTATACCGAGGAGTATCAGGCATTCTATCACGAGGAGCTCATCCGTCAGCTCTTCACACGTAAGTATATGTGGGCGACCCACGTATGGAATATGTTCGACTTTGGTGCAGATGCGAGAGCAGAGGGCGGCGAGAACGGACAGAACCACAAGGGTCTCGTTACCATGGACAGAAAGTACAAGAAGGACGCCTTCTATGCATACAAGGCTTGGCTCTCCGATGATCCCTTCGTGCACCTGTGCGGCAAGAGATATATCGACAGAGTCGAGGACGTAACCAAGGTCACCGTCTACTCGAACCAGCCCGAGGTAGAGCTGTTCGTAAACGGTGAGTCGATCGGCAAGAAGACTGCAGAGAACCACTTCTTCTACTTTGACGTCAAGAACGTTGGCGAGAGCACCATCGTAGCAAAGGCGGGCGAGCTCACCGACGAGGGTAAGATCCGCAAGGTAGACGAGATGAATATGGACTACGTTCTCGTTGAAAAGGGCGCTGTCCTCAACTGGTTTGATATCGATGCACCCGAGGGACGCTTCTCCCTCAACGACAAGCTCGGCGACATCATGAAGAGCTTCTGGGGTAAGCTTTGGTTTGCAAAATTCGGACTTAAGCTCAAAAAGAAGATGGATGCCGGCAAAAAGGACAACAAGAAAAAGTCCGGCGGATTTGAGGTCGATCTCAAGAGCGGAAGCGGACTCATGGAGATGATGGGCGGCTTCACCGTTCTCCGTCTCACCACGATGATGGCGATGATGAACGTCACCTTCACCAAGGAGGAGCTGCTCAAGCTCAACAGACAGCTCAACCGCATCAGAAAGCCTAAGAAGTAATTATCCGACAGCCCGTAAGATATACCGCGGTATATCTCGGTCAGGCTACATCAATCAGCTTTCTTAAGCTAAAACAAATTAAAACAGCCGTGTGTCGCAAGATACACGGCTGTTTTTGTAAGACGAAAACCACGCCATAGTGGTGGGGTTCAAAAGAGGCTATTGCCGATAAGCATAATGCAAATATGAATCAGCGCAAAATGTTTTTGTGTCAAAGGCTCCCTTGTGTAAAGGGCGCGACGCGTTAAGAAAATATGCCGGTGGCATATTTTTAGCCAAAGCGGGGAGCAATCTACGATTGCGACCAGGGCCGAAGGCTGTCGCAAAGCGACTGAGGGATTGTTTTGTGCAGATTATCGCTTTTTACAGTCCCTCCGTCACGGCAAGCCGTGCCACCTCCCGCAGATGCGCTTTGCGCTTCTGCACCACAAGGGAGGCTGTTTTCTACCTCCCAGAAGGTAATCGCATAGGCTTTTGATGTGTTAATGTCAAAAGTGCCTTTGCGTTACTTTAGGCAAAACATTGATATCTTTAATTAAGTCAGTGCTTGTCAGGAAAAATGACAAGGTATAGATGAACAAAAAAGGCTCCCTTGTGTAAAGGGCGCGACGCGTTAAGAAAATATGCCGG
>JAZRBV010000028.1:0-20935 GCA_045635225.1 Eubacteriales bacterium | reverse complement strand
GTATAAATAACTGCAATAGGCACAGATAAAAGAAAGAACAAACTGATAAAAAGGGCATAGGCCTTTATGAGCCTCTCGTTGTACTTTGAGCTTGTATCCGCTATGAAAGCGGGGGCGGACGAATTATTCATATGTTCTCCCATCTGTAAAATCGTAATTTTTATAAGTAAGGTCATTTTATCATATTTTTCAATATAAGTCAACCAAAATATACCTTTTCTCGTAAAAACAGGGGCGGCTCGGTCAAATTTTGTTTGATGAAAACGAAACTCCGAGCATCTCCGCTACTTCCGATTTTCCAGGTAATTACGATGCCCCGAAAAGAAGCTTCATCCACATTATCAAAGCATTCTTCGAGAGCATCGTTAATTTGTTCGTCGACCTGTTCGGTATAGAGAACGATTGATCCTTGCAAAATAAATTCGTTATATGGTGCTATCACTCCTCACAAAAACGAATTATATAAAGTTGTTGCTTCTCGCTGGTTGCCGTCAATTGATCTGAAATCCCAAACCCGCTATTTCACCGCACCTACGGCAAAATAGCGTTTTTTTACCTTCACACTCCCCATATTATTGCTCAAAGGCAAAAAAAGAAGGCTCGTCAAATGACGAGCCTTTGGTTGCGGAGATGGGATTTGAACCTCATGACCTTCGGGTTATGAGCCCGACGAGCTACCAGACTGCTCCACTCCGCGATATTATGGTGCCGGAAGCCGGGGTCGAACCGGTACGAGAAATAAATCTCACGGGATTTTAAGTCCCGGGCGTCTGCCAATTCCGCCATTCCGGCATACTGCGACCTTACGGTTCTCCGTACTTGCTTAATTATTATAGCACCGAATATGAAAAAAGTCAATACCTTTTTTAATTTTTCTTGAAAAAATCTTGACAACGCCATAAAAATATGATATTATATACTAACGCGGCACCACGTTATAAGTCTATGCACATCGCCGCCGCATTATTCATCAAACAAGAACAATTTAATACGCAGGCTTATTTCGGCGACCGCCGAATGTTGCGAACTGGATTCGTCTTCGACGAGCCACTTCGAACGCCCACGTATTCAATAAAATTTCATACGCAGGCTTATCGAAGTGGTCACAACGAGGCGGTCTTGAAAACCGTTTGCCTAACCGGCACGGGGGTTCGAATCCCTCAGCCTGCGCCAAAAAACACCAACTTTTCGGTTGGTGTTTTTCTATTTTTTATATGGAATTTGTGTGCGGTCACAACGGGTGAGGAGCGAAAAACAGTTGATAACTGTTTTTCACGAACGAAGTCAACAAAGCAAGGAGTTGGCGAAGCGAGTGTATCGAGCGACAATCAACGACTATGCGACTTGACAGGGCACGTTGTCTTGAAAACCGTTTGCCCAAAAGGCACGGGGGTTCGAATCCCTCTTCCTGCGCCAAATAAAAGGACAACCGAGCCCAAAAAGCTCGGTTGTTTTTTTATTTCTTTGACACTGGTACGAGAGGTAGCGTAGCGGCATTTCGGTAGTGAATGACGTTAATAACGTCAGAGCCGAAATGTGACCGAGTCGCAACGAGAACTAACGCCCCTCTGTGACTCTCCGAGTCGCAGAATGGGGTTCGCATACCACACCCGAAGATCGAAGAGCTCGCTCTTCAGGCGCAGGGTGTGGGTATCTTCACCAAAGGTGAATATACCTCACAATAATCGTTGCCTTATATTTCATTGACAATTTTGTCGAAATATGGTATAATGTTCTAAAATATTACTCATTTCATTACAAATGGAATTCTCAAAATTCAAGAGTCTAAAAAACGTTGTGAATCTGGAGGTAGTAAATGAAAATAGTACGCAATGCGGATTACTATAATCCCCAAATTGAATATACAGTTAAATGCCCTAAATATAATGTGGCTGCTACGGTAACCGTCCTCTATTCTGCAAAACAATCTTGTAAAACCGATCTTCAACCAACGTATTCCGAGAGTGGCAAAAAATGTAGTTTATGGGATAATAAAAACATTTTCCCTTGCATAGAGTGCCCCATTATACCCAAAGACAAAGTTTGTTAACAGTCATATTAATTTTATTTGAATCGCGAATTTTAAAACTAGTATTCAAATCGCTCGAGGAGTATATGTATGGTAGAAAAAACTAGATTATTGTCAATTCTTTATAAGTATTATCCGCGAAGAGTTAGCGCAGATTTCCTTTCCGGACTCATTCCTGGTGGAGCTACAAAAAGCGAAGTAAATTCTGTTTTATACTCGAATCGTTCTGATTTTTCTATTGATTCTTCATATAAATGGCAATTAACCCAAAACAGTTACGAGTTAATAAAAAGTCAAATGCAATATAAAGAGAGAAAAATCGAAGAGCTTTGTGTTAAGTATAAAGCTAATCGCTATGTTGTTCGAAAACTTATCGAAGTTGATTATTCGTCGTTTGAAAAAGCGTATAAGCATGCAGAATATCTTGCAAAATGCGGTAATGAGATTCCATATTTGATGCCTGATGATTGGCTAAGACTCGTTACAAAAAGTGATATTTTATTTGAATTAGAAGTTGTAAAGTTAAAAGAAAAGCAAGATTCTCGCATGAGAGATCATCACGAAAAATTTCAAAAAGAATTGAAAATAAAAAAATTATGTTTAGATAATGACATTAGCGAAAAAAGTTGCAAACAATTATTGATATATTGTTCTCCATATGAAGTAGAACGAAGGATTAATGAAATTAAAGCTTTTATGAAGAAAGGACCACCTGTATCTATTTCTATGTCACAAGTGGTTTTGTTGAATAAAGAAGAATTCTTGAATTATAAAAACACATTTCGTTCTAACTCAACTTACAAATGTACCCTTGACTGTACTCTTTGTACCAAAAGTTGTATACTAAAGTAGCAATGAATTCATTCACCACAACCTCTTCCACAAATACTCCACCGCCTTCTCATGCCACTTTGACTTATTATATATCCTGAACGCTTTATCACTTGCGAAGAAGTTTATTACACCCGCCTTTGAGAGCGCATACTCGTCATTCATCATCACTGCAAACATATCACCGTTTTGCACTCTTCTTAGTATGGTGGTTCTCGAATAACCGGTTATCTTTGCAACTCTGTTTATGTCCATAGTATCGGGGTATATCTCCATTCGCTTTTCGAGTAGGTAAATGAACATAGCTCTTTCGTTGCTCGTCAGCACAATATTTACGTTATTATGGTCTCTGCCACCCTTTTCGAGTGGCAGAGAATTTTCTTTACGGGAGGAGAATACTCCAACGGGAATTTCTCTTGAACGTTCACTTGAAGACTTGGCTAAATACTTTTTCAAATCCTCTTCGCTATTTTGTTGGTCAATAGACCATTGGTAAGGCTTGTGACCTATGGTAAAAGTTTGAGAAAATATTTTCTCTTGACAAACTATTCTTTGTTTAAGGCATGGTGATTTTTCACTTTGATATTGCATTGCTTTGAGTTTTATGGTATACTAATAGCGTAATTCGTTACATCCCGTAATGGAGATTTTCATTCATGGGAGGTTAATATGAATTACAAACAAAAACTGAACAAACAAAAAGTTGGTCTGAATTTATACAGACTTTTCGCAGAGTCAAATTACACATACGAATATGTGTCAGAGTTTTTGATGCTCAAATCACCTCGTGTAATTTACGAGTGGACGAGAGGGACAAAACTACCCACTCCCGAAAATCTCCTAAATCTCGCTATGCTTTTTCAAGTTCACATTGAGGACATCCTTTTATGAGGGTGTCCTTTTTGTACCATTAGTACATGGTAACTGGAATTCGTTTTCGATATAATATTGACGAAGACAAGTTTATGTGCTATAATAATGGCACATAAGAATTATTCGGACGTCCATAGGGCGAAGCGAAGTGCACCTAGTAGTGTAATAACTTGAAGGTATTAACCGGATTGTGCCTATAAACGCTGTTGCGTTAGAGTGGTATAGTGTCTTATGTAAATAGCTTAATAATCAATTAAGCGAGAGGCACTTTCTGCAGAAAGTGCTTCTTTTCATACAAGGAGAGTTTATGAAAAAAGAGAGAAAATCCAGATACTGCAATAGACCATCGTATGAGATATACGATGGTAACGATACACGCTATTATGGTCTGTGGAAAAGCGGGAAAGGAAAGGACTTAAAAGTTAAAATTGATCCTAAAAGAATTCAAGAGGTAACTAACATAAGGTTTAGTGAAGAACAACTCGCAGTTATAAACAAGAGAAAAAGCCATTACTTTTATCCGGCAAAGCCACAGTATTTTTCATATCACTGTAATGAGTTTTGTTCTTCTATTGAAGAAATAAAAGGCAAATGGAAAAAGCACTTCAAGCCGTTAATTACAAAAGCTGTCGAGCGTATAGAAAAACCTAGAGAATTAACGCTCGGAGATTGTGATCTTTTGAATTGCGGCATCCTAGAGGCTGACGAAGCAAATTCATGGGCGAATTACAACAATATGATACGAGATTATAGGTATAAGAAAGAGTGCCTCGATGTTGTTGTAAGTTTGTATGCACAATTTATACATTTATTTGCTTCGCAAGTTGAAGCTATAACGGTTAAAATTCTAACCGAAGAAAAGGCTGTAACAGACAGATTTGATAGAAACAGTTTGTATGGAACAGCGGTAGGAAAAGAGAAAACTATAAAAGAATTACCATCTTTCAAATACTATGATAAGCTATATTGCATTTGGAATTTTATAAAGCATAACAGCTTGTCCACTTATGAAAAGTTGAAAGAAAGCTATTCTGAGTGCTTGGACTCGGAAACATATCAACAAGGATATCTTGCCATACATTATCTCAATCTTACTGAGGAGCTCATTACAGAGCTCATGGACGGTTGCACAGAGTTCTTCAAAGAATATTGTGAGTTGGTATTTGGCGAAAAGTACGATGAAGCACAATGGAATTATGGAGCTTGGTTCGTTGATGAAGTTTATGACACAATTGAACTAATCTACAACCCGCTGGGCATTCCGAGTTATTTATAAAATGTACTGCTAGTACATTTTCAATCTATACAGATAGTGTTAAAATAAGCTATCAAAATAGGAGGTACAACTAAATGGCAAAAGGACATGGTGTTTCCGGGAATACACATTCGCGTGGTCAGCTCAATAACTATGCGAATCAGATGAATCCCAACAACTCTGCAAACAGAGCGAACAACAACAATCACGCTAACCAGATGAACCCGAATAACAGTGCGTATCATTCGAGTCGCGGTGGTAACAAAAGCGGAAAATGAGAATCTCAAAAAACCTTGCACATTTTGCGTTAGTATGCTACAATGAACACCCGAGAGGGAGGTTTAATTGAGTTTTTTAGGTGCTGATTTGGGCGAAATGTGGCTATCCAAAGTCGCAAGACGAGGTGAAAATCTTGTGCAATATCTAAAAATTTCTGCGGGATTTGTGTTGGATGCGAAGACCTTTGATAATCAAGTGAAAGCGTATCTGCAAGCTTGCTTGCAAGGACGCTCACGTAGATTGCTCCGCGAGCCTTTGCCCGTGGCAAAGAAGCGCAAAGCGCCACCTTGAATAAGGTGACGCTCGCAAGGAGTATTTTGAGGAAGCGAAAAGGCTGAAAACCCTTAATTTTACTGGGTTTTCAGCCTCTTTTAAGTTCCGTTATCTTCCGTTATTTTCTTCTAAAATCCGACGGTGTATTACGCCTTGAAAACCGTTAGAGGTAATTCTCACGGGGGTTCGCATTTGAGCGTAAGCCATCGGGGTAGCGAAGCGGCGCGAGAGCGTTCCTCGAGCGTGACCGAGCAGCAGTGAGAATCGAATCCCGTAGCCCCTTATTTTCATTTGCACAGTCCATTTTACATAGATGCTTCCCGCATCAGATCCTGAGCCTCAGATTCGCCTGCTCGAAGCTGAGCGTTTCCGCCTCTTCGAGGTGGATGCCGACCGCGCTGCAGATATCGATCAGATCGGGAATGATCTGCTTGTCGCGAAAGTTTTCGCAAACGTTCAAAATCAGAGTGCCGTTAAAATCGATCGCGGCAACGTTGCATTCGCTGAAATCCGGCCAGGAGCGGAAATTGAAGTCTGCAAGCTCCCGCATCACCTCATCCGGCAGATCTATTTTGCCAAGATAGGTAAAGACGAAATTGCACTCCGAGTGCTTCATCACACCGAAAACGACCCGTGCCAGCGCTTTCTGCAGAAAGCGAGGCTTTATGGATACGAGCGGTCCTACCGTATCAACGAATTCCGTTGCCGCCTTTACAACGTTTTCCTTCTGTACGGCAAGATCGAGAATGGAACGGTATATCGTGCTGACAAGCTCAAAATCCATCGTGTCATAGCGGTCAACGTAGGTGATATTCTTGGATATGATGCAGTTGTGCATGGTCCGAAAGTCCATCGGAGGGCGGCAGTCGATCACCACGCTGCACCTGACGTTTTTGTTCTTTGCCTTTGGGTTTATATGCTTGCGCAGTGCCATGGAAACCAAGGGCGGCAGCACCGCCGCGGGAGAGGAATTGCTCTTTTTTGCGACGGCGATCACCTCGCTCATCGGCGCTTTCAGAACGTGGCAATCGGTTCGATATCCGCGCTTGAGATAGGGAAGTGCACCGGCTGAAAATCCACTCGGCTGTTTCTTTTGGGGAATACCCCTTTCCGCCTTGTTATAGATGCTTTCAAGGCCAAGCTCTAACGCAGGCTCTACCGACCTCTCCACACCGAAATAATGACATAATACCGAGGAAAAGAAGGCGAAAGCACCTTTGCCGTCGCTGACCGCGTGGCACCATTCAAACGAAACGTTGCATTCATCATAGCATATCTGCCACAAATAACCGTTCGTAGCATCACCGAAGGCGAGGGGTCTGTTTTCCTCGGCTGAGTGGATCAGTAGGAAATCCTTTTCGTTGGTTTCAAGATAATACCCCCTCTTATACCGCAGGGTACAGGCAAACAGCGGATGCTCGCAGAGTGATCGCCGTACCGCCGTGCGTAAGCGCTCTGCGTTCACCCTCTCCTTTAGCTTGACCCCGAAAAAGGGATTGTTTTCCATTACGGTTTTGTTGGCAGAGATCGGATACAGATCCATCACACCAAGCTGATACTTCGTTTTTATCATATCGATCATGCTTCTTTCTTTTAAGAGATGTTTTTCGGACACGTGGGTACCGTCCTCATATTTTGCCGCAAAATATGAGAGATCGCAAACGCACCTCGGCGTAGCTTTGTACTCTTCACGCACGAATCCGACTATCCCTTTATCAAACTTTTTTGGGGTGCCTCAAATGCAAAATTCGAGACACCCCGGCTATGTATTTTACTTTGAAAGATCGGCTTTTCGGAGCTGTGCCCTTGCACTGTCGTAAGCGAAGAAGGTGAAGAGAAATACCATAGCAATACGGTATGCGTTGTTAAAGATGATGAGCACGTTTTGCTTTTTCAGGAGTACCATCTGCGCCTCGTCGGAGGGTGCAAAAATAAGTCCCGTAGTGCTTATCAGAATGCTGAGCGTAAGGAGCGCGACGGTAGCTATGCAAAGTGCATTAAAGGCGCGGTTATAGATAGTTCCGTCGATCATATATTCTACGAGCAATGCACCGATCGCGACGACGCATATCATCGTAAGCATGCGAATAACGATCGAAAAAGCCGCGACCGGGTTAGAAATGTTATAGATCAAGGTTCCGAGCATGCCGGGAAGCTCAAAGAGCTGATCAAGAATAAAGTAGCCTGACCACGCGCCGTAGCAGATATAGCAAGCTCTGTCCTTGCCCTTTGCGGTCATAACGAGAATAGTTGCCGCAAGAACGATCACCGTAAGCTGCTCGCCGACGTTAGAGGTTGTGAGAACCAGCTCTCTCATAGTAGCGGCGCGGAAGATGATGTCTAGTAAAGAAATAACGATGAGTGCGACGAGAAGCGCTATGCCCGCTTTCTTATCGTGAAGCCTTTTTTTCATTTGGAATTCTCCTTTGACGAATTTTATAAAATGCCGTCAACCGTCGGCAAAACGCGAGAAAATTCACGCTTTAACGTTGACGACAATATTATAAAACGCAAGGCGTTACAAATCCGTTACAAACTGTGATAAATGAATAAAAAACTGCTTTTTACTTCTCGATCTCACCCTTATAGTCGAGGATACCGCCGAACTCAACGATTTTTGTGTAGCCGAGCCTCGCGAGCTTTTCCGCGGCTTCCTTGCTTCGTCTGCCGCTTCTGCAATAGACGAGTATGAGCTGCCCCTTGTCAGGGAGCTCGGGGATATCGGAGGTGCCTATCTCCTCGTTAGGAAGGTTTATCGCGCCGGGGATATGACCGTCGGCATACTCGTCGGGACGGCGTACGTCGAGGATAACGTACCCCTCCGCCTCTCTCATTATTTTGAGTCCCTCATCCATCGTGACCGATATGTATTCCGAGGAGCCTGCCGCCTCGCCACAGGAGGAGAGAAGTGCTCCCGCGAGCAGCATTGGTATGATTTTTTTGAATCTGTTCATAAGCTTTTTTCCTTGATTTTTTGAGTTAAATTTAACACGGGTCGCGCGTTTTGGTGATTTTTCGCTATTTACTCTATGATTTCGGCGCAATCCTCGCCCAGCAGAGGAAGCATGATCTCCGTCCATACGGAGAGCCCCGCCTCGTTCAGATGCAGTCCGTCGTCGCTGTATTCCTTGTTAAGACTGTTGTTCCCGTCAGCGAGGTGAGGGAAGAGGTCAACGTAGACGGCACCGCGCTCCTCTGCGATCCTTCTGATCTGTGGGTTGAGCTCAAGTATACGCGCCGTGTTGTCCGCCGCGGAAAGGTGGGAGTAGCTCTCGAGGTCGTCGTTCTGCGGGATCATCGACACGCAGTAGAGCTTGGTGTCGGGCAGAGCCGTGCGTATCCTCGTGACGATCTCGGTATAGTTTTCGAGAATGACCTCATCCTCGACAAATCCGTTTACGTCGTTTGCACCGATCAGCAGTACGACCACCGACGGAGCGATCTCGGTTATCGAAACGTCGAGTCTTTTAAGCAAGTGCGTCGTGTTGTCGCCGCCGACACCGCGATTGTACGTTTCGAGAGGAAGATCGGTGTAGTGATCGTCTAGCTTATAGAGATCGGTTATCGAATCGCCGACGAATACGATCTGACCGCTCGACAGATAGCGGTTTTCCATCATATAGGTTATGCGCTTGTTCTCGCGGTATTTGTCGAATTCGGACATCTCGTCCCCGTCCTGTCCCAACATACAACCCATCGTCGCCACCGCGCCGACCAGCAATGCCACCGCTACCGATAGCGCAATTACTGCTATTTTTAGTTTTTTCATATCTGACTCCGTTGTTACGTAGAAATATTGATCCTTGATATTATAGCATATTCGGAAAAAAGATGCAATAGTGAATATGCTCGCCAAGGCTCGCAGAGCTCGCGCGATATGCTCGCCAAGGCTCGCGTGATATGTCGCTTGCGCGACGTGATATGCACCTAGCGGTGCGCGATATGCCACTTCGTGGCGCGATATGCTCGCTGACGCGAGCGTGAAAAAGCGGCGAAATATGTGACTAAGTCACAGAACTGTTGCGAAAGCTATGCTATAATGATGTCGTAAACCAAAGAACACAGCCGGAAAAAATTCGGCAAACAAAAATAAAACAATCAAACGGAGGACAGGGTAATGTGTAACAAGGCTAAATTCTATATTTGTGAAAAGTGCGGTAATATCGTAGAGAAGATCGATGACTCGGGCGTATCGCTCGTATGCTGCGGTCAGAAGATGACGGCAATTGAGGCGGGCGTCGTTGAGGCAAGCCGCGAGAAGCATATTCCGGTAGTTAAGGTTGACGGTGGCCGCGTACTCGTTGAGGTAGGCGCAGTCGCACACCCCATGACCGAGGAGCATAGCATAGAGTGGGTATATCTCGAGACCGATCGCGGCATTCAGCGCAAGTGCCTCGCACCCGGCGCGGCTCCCAAGGTTGAATTTGCACTCGCTGACGAGACCCCCATCGCAGTATACGCATACTGTAATCTTCACGGACTCTGGAAGGCAGAGATCTGATAACCAAGGCGCGATCCGATTACCGAAAAAACAGAAAGGGAACTATGATGCTTAATAAAAAGGTACACGAGCTGCTCAACGCTCAGATAAACAAGGAACTTTACTCCGCATATCTCTATCTCGACTTCTCGAACTACTTTAAGGCGGCAGGCCTCGACGGCTTTGCTAATTGGTATATGATCCAGGCACAGGAGGAGCGCGACCACGCGATGCTCTTCTATCAGTATCTTCAGAATGAGAACGCGACCGTGACCCTCGAGGCTGTTGCAAAGCCCGACAAGGCACTCACCTCGCATATGGACGTCCTGAAGGCAGGACTCGAGCACGAGGAGTACGTTACCTCTCTCATCAACGACATCTACGGCGCGGCGTATGACGTGCGCGACTTCCGCACGATGCAGTTCCTCGACTGGTTTGTGAAGGAGCAGGGTGAGGAGGAGACCAACGCCAACGATATGATCACCAAGATGGAGCTGTTCGGCACCGACCCGAAAAGCCTCTATATGCTCAATCAGGAGCTGGCGGCAAGAGTGTATTCCGCTCCGTCTTTAGTACTATAATTTTTCAAAAAACGGACTGTTTCGGATGATATTCTCGGGACAGTCCGTGCTCGCTTTTTAAAGCTGGTGAGCCTGCTTATATTTGTAATCGGCGATCATTAGCTCGTTGAGATTCAGCTCGTGCTCCCAGCATCTGTTGCGTAGCCAATAGTCCGGGGCGGGAACGTATCTGCCGTTCTCCTTTTCCCACTTGTCGGAGTATTTGAACACCTCGACGCTGCCTATCAGATCATCCGCTTCACGGTTGCTCGGGTAGAGCTTTATCCATTCGAGCCAGGCATCACTGCGCTTTTTCTTCTTCGGGTAGGCTTTCCAGAACCTGTCGAAGCTCTCTATCAGATCCTCGTCGACCTCGTTCGCGGAAACAATGCCGCTTGAATAGCTGCCGATAGTATCCCCCGGTGCTTTTGCCGGGGCTTTCTTTATTTCACTCTCACTTGCCGCGCCGTGTGTACCGTCTGCGCCCGACTCGTCCCGTTTTCCGTCGCTACCTTTTGTATCGATATCACGCCCGTACGTGTGGCTTGCCTCGGTGTCGCTCTCATCACCGTCGGCACACTCTATCTCACCGTCGCTTACTTGCTCGGACGGTGTGCATGTGCTTGCGGCGGTATTTTCGTCGGTGCTTTTTCTCGGTCTGCCGCCCAGCTTGCCGCTCTCGCGGTTCATCTCGCAACGCTTTCTGTATTTCTCGGCATCTCTGTCGAGCGTCTGCCTGATGCTTATAAATACCGCAAGCACTGTGCCGGAAAGCTTGATCGACACCTCGCCCGTCGTGCAATACTCCATCATCGCGGTGAACAGTCTGCCGCGATCCGCAATAGATAAAAGCTCTATCAGCTCCCGATATTCGGTGTAAATAACGAAGCTCTTTTGTTCCTTGTTTGTCATATTGTGCCTCCAAAATTCTTTTTTACGCTTATATTGTATCAGAAACCGCGGAGCTTGTAAGTATAGGTGGGTTACAAAAAAATAGCGGACAATGCGTAAAATCTTGTGCGATATGCACAAAAAACAGACTGTTTTCCACCGCACAAGCTCCCGTAGGGATAAATAATGGACAAACGTTCATTATGTTTTTCTTCATCAATAGCAAAGCAAGGCACGACAAGACAAAAAGCGAACCGTGCTTCTCGCGGTTCGATACTCATTATCATTTGCATTGTCGTGCTAATGATCATATTCATATTCATTTTCATTTTCATATTCATTTTCATTATCATTATCATTAGGGTTTCGGAAAAAAGCGTTTGGTTTTCCAAATAACCGTTTGGTTTTTGATGCAAAAAAGGGATAGTTATGCATCTTTTGGCGGGGAATTGCAAAAAAGGAAAACAGGGAATTGCAAAAAAGGAAAACAAGCCGATTGACAAACGCCGCCGTGTATGCTAAAATTATTTCCATACTATTATGACTCGGAGGGCGATATGAGGCTTGCGACCACTACCGGCGATTATGCGGATTACACCGATTCACAGGAGCTTGCGCTGAGGCATATCCGCGCGGCGGGATTTCACTATGCCGATTATAATTTCTGCATCGACTACAGAAGCGGAGGCGGCGTGTATTCGCGTGAATACCGAAGCTATATCGATAGGATAAAGAGCGTGACCGACGAGTGCGGCATTACGCTCGTGCAGGCGCACGCACCGATGGGCGATCCGCTATCCGATCCCGACGGCAGCTTTCTTGCCGATACGGCGCGATGCGTTGTGGCGTGCGGCGAGTGGGGAATACCCAACCTCGTCGTTCACTCCGGATATCTTGCGGGTCTCTCGAGGGAGGAGACGCTCTCTCGCAACCGTGACTTTTTCACTCCCTTGCTTACCGAGGCGGAGCGGTACGGTGTCAATATACTAGTCGAAAACTTCAATAAGATGGGTATCCCCGACACCTATTGGATAGACGATGCGCCGGACCTGGTCGCTATGGTGGAGCTTGTAGATCACCCGCTTTTCCACGCGGTATGGGACGTCGGTCACGCCAATATGCAACAGCGCCCACAGGACGAGGCGATACGTATGCTCGGCGGACATCTTCGAGCACTGCACGTGCAGGACAATATGGGCGACAGAGACGCGCATCTCGCTCCCTTTCTCGGCACGCTGAACCTCGATGCGGTGATGCACGGACTTGCCGATATAAATTATAAAGGATATTTCACCTTTGAGATAGGCAGATTTTTCCTGCCGCGTGACCGCCGCCGCACCTATGACAAGGACACGAGGCTCGCCTCGGCTCCTCTCGCTCTGCGCGATGCGTTTGAGGAATACCTCTATAAGATGGGTAAATGTATTTTGGAAAGCTACGACTGCTATGAGGACTGATATGAAAAAGGAAAATGCGGCAAGAATATACGTCGTGACGTCGATGGCGATCTTCGGTACGATAGGCGTTCTGGTGCGCAATATCGCGCTTCCGTCGGGAGAGATCGCCTTCTTCCGCGCACTGCTTGCAACACTGCTGATCGGCGGCTTTCTTCTCGTCACAAAACGCCGAATAACTCTACACGGGGTAGGGCGTGAGCTCCTTTTGCTCGTTTTGAGCGGCGTTGCGATAGGCTTCAACTGGATACTTCTTTTCGAGGCGTACGGCTACACCACGGTCTCGGTTGCGACACTCAGCTACTACTTCGCCCCCGTGATAGTTACCGTCATCTCGCCGCTCCTTTTTCGCGAAAAAATGACGGGACGCGGCGTGATATGCTTCCTTGCCTCTACGGTCGGCATCGTGCTTATAACCGGACTCGGCAATCTCGCCGAGGGCTCGAGCCACCTCGTCGGCATAATCTACGGTCTCGGCGCGGCATCGCTCTATGCGACGGTCATTCTACTGAACAAATCGATAAAGTCGATAGGCGGCATCGAGCGCACCTTTCTGCAGTTTCTCGCGGCTCTGCCGGTGATGGCGGTATATGTTCTCATCGACGGCGGTTTCAGGATCGCGAGCCTCTCCTCGGATGGCTGGATATACCTCCTGATCGTCGGAATTCTTCACACGGGTGTCACCTATTGCCTATATTTCACCGCGATACCGCATCTTTCGGGCGGTGAGTGCGCGCTCCTCAGCTACGTCGACCCACTCGTCGCGGTCATACTTTCTGTGACCCTGCTCGGTGAGGGAATGTCGTGGCAGCAGCTGCTCGGCGGAGCTCTGATCCTCGGCTTCACGCTGTGGAACGAGTGCCCTCCGATAAGGAAGGGAAAGTGCAAAACAGGGCTTGATAATTAGCGTAGCCTAGGGTCTGTCGGGAAAACACGTGCTCCTCGCGCAATGAAAAAATAACACGGGTCAGCCGTTTAGTGCTGACCCGTGTTAATTTTTTTAGAGATATTGATTAGATTTTACTACTCTCCCGCACGCTTATCGAGCAGGCGTCTCGCCCGCGCGTCGGGGAAGGAGAAGCCGAAGAAGCCGTCTCTCGCCTCGCGTTCTGCGTATTTGTCAAGTGACTCCGTGACGTTCTCGAGCAGCTCGCGCTCGTAGTCGGTGAGCTCGGCTTTCTCGCCCAGCTCCTCCTCGAGCCTTATGCGTGCCGCGACTGAGGACGCGCCGATGCGCTCCAGCTCCTCGAGGTCGAGCTCCTCGTGCTTACCCGAGAGGTATGCGTTTACGTTGTAGTCGGCGACTATGCCGTCTACGTTGGGAATAGCGAGAAGCGCGAAGAGCACTACGCCCCCTATCGCAATAACGCTCGCTATTGGGAAGCGGCTGTATATCACCTTGACGAGGGTCGCGACGAATATCAGCGCGAGCAGGATCATAAACCACGCGGCGATCACGCGGTTTGCCGTGAGGCCGTACGCGCCGATGTAGAGGAGCGTCTTGGATATCGCGGTGGATATCAGCACTAGGGTGAACACCGACAGCGTGCCTACGTAGATGCGGCCAAGTATACCTCGACCTGCATTCTTCTTCATAAAGAAGGTGAACACCAGCATTATAACGGCGTTGATCGCGCATACGGCACATAGCTCGAAGAAGCCGCTACGCGCGTACTCGGAATAGATGACTCCCTCGGGTAGCTTGCCCGAGAATCCGGATATATAATAGTTCCATTGTGAAATGAAGAATATCACATAGACTGCGAGTATGGGCGTTGCCGCAGAGTAGAGAAGTGCCTCGGGAATGACTCGTACCTTATCCGATTCGATCGGCTCGAGCAGCTCCGGGTCTCTCGCACGCTTTGCCGAGATAACGGCGGAAAAGACGAGCATCGCCGCGGGAACGGTGAAGAATAGGTCGAGGAGTGTCTCCCATATTCCCGACGCGTCGAAATCGAACATTCTGCCGAGCAGGGAGGTAAACTCGTTGTCATAGGAGAGTAAGAGAATTACGATAGCCGTCGGAATTATCGTTATTGCGAGTCCTGCGCCAATCCACGCGAGGGTGAGCAGCACGCGCCTTGCACCGTTGCCTCGCCTCGTGCGAGCGAGTGCGTGAAATAGGGCAAGGGTGTTGCCGTACGGTATGAGTATCAGTCCGCGGATCGCGTGCGAGAGAAGCATCACCGAGCGGATCGAGTGACCCGATAGCGCAAAGAGATCGTAGACGAGAAACAGATATGATGCAAGGAGCGCGAGATACAGCACCACGTGTATAAAGGCGTTCGACGCCGTTATGAAGCCGAGCGAGAGCAGTGCTACCCCGCCCACGGCGATGAAGTCACGCAGGGCGATCCTACGTCCCGAGCGGATGGCGTACAGTATTCCGAAGGATACGAGCCCCCACATGGATAGCATCACTCCGAGCGGATAATTTGACACGGGTAGTGCCCTGACCGTGAAAAAGCTCACAGCAATGCAGAGTAGAGCGAAAAACAGATCAACTCTCGTATAGCCCTCTTCATCTGCGCGGCACTGTTGCCGTACAAGCTTGTTTACATCGAATTTTTCCATATTATCATTCATCCGTATTTCCTCCTTCGTCGGGTATATCCGGTACGTATTCAAAGAGATCCGCAGGCTGACAGTCGAGCGCGCGGCAGAGCGCGTCAAGCGTCGAGAAGCGTATAGCCTTCGCGTGATTATTCTTGAGTATAGACAGGTTGGCGAGTGTGATGCCGACCTTCTCCGAGAGCTCTCCGAGAGAGATACGGCGCTTCGCCATCATAACGTCGAGATTTAGTACGATCATCACTCACCTCATACGGTATAGTCGTTTTCTTCCTTGATAACGCACGCCGCGGCGATCACGTTGCGCACGATCATGATACAGAGACCCACGAGCACCAGCGCGAGCGTCACACCCAGCGACAGCTGGAAGTAGTATATGAGCAGAGCGAACAGCACCGCCTCGGCAAAGAAGCAGTAGGACACCGTCGCGAGTATGCGCACCACAAGCTCTGTGAAGACATCGCCGCGTGACACGGCGGAGAGCAGGCGAAGAAGCGTCACTATAGCAAACGCCGCGACGATCACCATCGCGTACGCTACCCCGACGACGGCACCCCGCTCGAGGTCGGTCATTGATGCGCGGTTTCCTACGAGATCCCCTGTGTCACAGAGCGCACTCACCACCTGCGGCAGTATGAATGAGAGCCCCGCGAGGGATATGAGCAGGAGTATCGCGATGATGCGCGATATAAATATAGATGTTGTAATCGATCTTTTGTCCATTGTTTTTCTCCAAAGAAACGTATAGCTTGCCCGAGAGGGAGGGCTTCTATAGACAGTATACAGCATTTATGTTTGTTTGTCAATAAAAATTTATCGTTTTTCGATAAAATTTCGGTTTTCTGAAAAAGTACTTGCATTTTTCCTACATATATGATATAATAACTTTGTTATATAGGTCCGTGATCGGACGGACGTTTCTACAGACTGCCGTAAACAGTTAACTATAACCGCAAGTTATACGTATACGGTACATATTACTGATGCCGTTGCCTTTGCAGCGGTTTTTTTGCGGCAAGTGTTTGAAAATAAATCACAGGCAAACGGCATCACGAGGAAAGAAACGGTCTATTTATGAAAGGAAATATTGATATGAAATACGACGTAGTAATAGTCGGAGCAGGTCCCGGCGGAATATTCTCGGCATACGAGCTCACCGAGCGCGCACCCGAATTAAAGGTTGCCGTATTTGAGCTTGGCTCGGAGCTTGAGCGCCGCAAATGTCCTATCGACGGTGTGAGGGTGAAAAGCTGTATCGGCTGTAAGTCCTGCGCGATAATGAACGGCTTCGGCGGTGCGGGCGCATTCTCCGACGGTAAGTACAATATAACCAACGATTTCGGCGGCTCGCTCTACGAGTACATAGGCAGAGGCGAGGCACTCGACCTGATGAGGTACGTTGACAAGATCAACTGCGACTTTGGCGGCGCGGAGACGAGAATGTACTCCACTGTAGGCACCTCCTTCAAGACTAAGTGTATACAGAATAAGCTCACCCTTCTCGATGCATCGGTCCGCCACCTCGGCACCGACGTCAACTACGTTGTTCTCGGCAATCTGTACGCACATCTCAAGGAAAAGGTAGACTTCTACTTCGGCACACCCGTCGACTCGATAGAGAAGCTCGATGACGGTTACCGTCTCCATACCGACAGAGGCGAGTTCGAGGGCAGAAGATGTATCGTATCGGTCGGCAGAAGCGGCAGTAAATGGATGGAGAAGATCTGCTCCGAGCTTGACATTCCCACAAACTCCAGCCGCGTAGACATCGGCGTGCGTGTCGAGATACCCGCGGTGATCTTCGAGCACATAACGAGCGAGCTATATGAGGGTAAGATCGTCTATCGCACCGAAAAATTCGAGGACAGAGTCCGCACCTTCTGTATGAACCCACACGGCATCGTCGTAAACGAGAACACGAACGGAATCGTGACGGTCAACGGCCATAGCTTCGAGGACCCCTCGAAAAAGACCGATAACACCAACTTTGCGCTCCTCGTTGCGAAGCATTTCTCCGAGCCGTTCAAGGATTCAAACGGCTACGGCGAGAACATCGCGCGCCTTTCGAATATGCTTGGCGGCGGCGTTATCGTACAGCGCTTTGGCGATCTCGAGCGCGGCAGACGAAGCACGAAGCAGAGAATAGAGGAGAACACCGTCCGCCCGACACTCTCGGCGACCCCCGGTGACCTCAGCCTCGTCCTCCCGAAGAGGATACTCGACGGTATCATCGAGATGATCTACGCACTCGATAAGATCGCACCCGGTATGGCAAACGACGATACTCTCCTCTACGGAGTCGAGGTAAAATTCTACAATATGGAGGTCGAGCTCGACGAGCGGCTCGAGACGCGCCACCGCGGTCTTTTCGCTATCGGTGACGGCAGCGGCGTGACGCATTCGCTCTCCCACGCATCGGCGAGCGGCATCTACGTGGCACGCCTCATAGCAGATGAGCTGAAGGCGTAACAAACGAATAATAAACAGCCGATCCGGTCGAAAAACTCGACACGGGTCGGCTGTTTTGCTGTAAATATACTATTTTAAGTTCTTTGTCAGACGGTGGCTCGTGCGGCGCACTATCAGGTATACTATGCCCCATATGACAAAGTAGGAGAGGATGAATACGAGGGTGAAGATCGCTATGACCTCCCACAAGAGCGGTATCCAGGAGTTGATGAGATAGCAGGCGAGATATGCGACGTACAGCGTGCCGAGATGAGCACCGAGAGATCGTGCGAGAGACCACCTCTCGATGGAGTTGAATACGCTGGCTCCCGCATGCACGAATGCGAGCAGGTAGGTCGAGAGGATTCCGACGAGCACCTCGCCGCCCGAGAAGACTATGTCACTCGTCAGCGAGATCACGCAGAGTATTATTCCCGTAACTATCGGTCCAAAGCCGCCGAAGATCAGTCCGCGGTGCAGAAATTCTTTTGTGTATCCGTTCATTTTTGATTCCTCCGTATTCTGTCCTTGACAGCTCGAAGCTGTCTGCGCGATACGTAGTCGCGATATCCGTTTTTAAATATGGCTGTCAGGGCGCCGCCGATCGTGACGTCAAATCGCTCGATGTGCCCGAGGTTTGCAAGGGTTGATTGGTTGATCTTAACAAACCTATCACCGACCGTCTCCTCGAGCTGATATATCCGTTCACGGACGCGGAGCCTTTCGGTCGCGGTGATCGCCGCAACGTGCCCGTCCTCGACGGTAAAGGCGTAGACGTCTCCGAGCGAGAGCAGTACTATTCCGCTATCGGTATACGCCGTTATGCCTTGCGGCGGGTCCTGCGCCAGCTCACGTAGCCTCTCCGTAAGCTCCGACTTGGAGTGACAGTAGACTACTATCTCCTCCTCGCGCTGTGGGTCTATCTTGAGTGTGAATTTCATAATTACGACCCTCCTTTTCTTAGTGCGGCCGTTTGTCTTCGGTTTCCGTCGAGAAGATCCGCTCCGTTCTTCGCGGAGCGAGGGACGACCGAAAGCCCGCTTTCAAACTCGATAAGATTATACCACAAAACGCCGAAAAAATCAACACGCCCCCGCTATTCGGCAGAAAAACGCCGATAAGCGGAATGCTCGCGAGATATGCTCGCTTGATATGCTCGCTGACGCGAGCGCGATATGCCACTTCGTGGCGCGATAAGTCAGGGAAACTATTGCAAAGCACTTGACTGCGGGCGCGAAATATGTTAAAATGTTAAAACAAAGTATTTTTGAGGTGACACGATGACAAGTAAAGAAAAATTTATCGAAATATATAAGCGCACTATCAAGCGCGAGGGAGCCGACAAGCTGCTCGAGTATCTCGAGTCGTCTGCCTCCGACTTTTTCACCGCTCCTGCGAGCGCGCGCTTCCACTCATCCTTTGAGGGCGGACTCGCCGAGCATTCGGTCAACGTATACGAGTGCCTTGTGGGATATCTTAACAACCCGAGAGTGCGCGAGGTGTACGGCTTTGAGTATTCCGAGGAGAGCATCGCTATCGTATCTCTCCTGCACGACCTCTGCAAGATCAACGTATACAAGAAGGGCTTTCGCAACGTGAAGGACGAACGCGGCGCGTGGCAGCGTGTCGATACCTTTGAGTACGATGACAAGCTCCCCTACGGTCACGGTGAAAAGAGCGTATACATCATCACCGGCTATATGAAACTCACGCGCGAGGAGGCGTTTGCCATAAGATACCATATGGGATATTCCTCGACCGAGGACCCGAGAAACGTTTCCGCCGCGTTTGAGATGTTCCCGCTCGCCTTTGCGCTATCCACCGCCGACAGCGAGGCGACCTACTTCGTCGAGGCGAAAAAGTGAGGTGAATGCGATGATCAGATTACCTAAAAAGCGCGGTGTGAGGATCGCACTCATCATTACGGCGGCGGTGCTTGCGGCGGCTCTGATAACCGTTGCGGTGCTTCTCATTATGAGCGCGAATTCGCGCCGTGCGGATAAAACGACACTTGATAAATTCATCGACCGATACGGCATCATTACTCCCGAGGAGCGCGACGGATACGACGTTTACTCATACGCATCCGAGGAGATCGACGTCGTGCGCGGCTTCGTATTCTATCCCGATTCGCTGACCGACCCCGACGTCTACGCGCCTCTCGCGACGCTCATGGCGAAGAAGGGCATCACCGTATTCGTCGTGGATATGCCTCTCCATCAGCCGACCTTTGGTAAGGATGCCGCCGATAAGGTCATAGAGGAGAACCCCACCGTCGAGGAGTGGTACGTCGGCGGTCACGGTAAGGGCGGCACAGCGGCTGCCGACTACGTATCCCGCGGTAATACGAGGATCGACGGCATAGTCTTTCTCGCCTCTTATTCCGAGGCTGATCTCACCTCGCTCGATCTCCGCTCCTATTCGATGTACGGCTCGGAGGACGGCATCATGGATCTCGACAAATACCACGAGTGCAAAAGCAATCTCCCCGAGGACAGTGAGGAGTACAAGATCGTCGGCTGTAATTACTCCGGCTTCGCGATCTATGAGAAGCGCTCGGGCGACGGCGAGCCAACGATGGACAATATCCGTCAGGTGCTGATAACCGCACAGCGTGTTTCTACCTTCATTATCGGAGAGTGATGCGCCATAGCGATCTGAAAGCTATAATAAATACCAAACGGCTCGGAGCTACCGAGCCGTTTTTGCTGTCGCTCGATATGCTCGCAGAGCTTGCGGTGAAATGACGGTGTAGCCGTCGTGAAATGATTGCTGCACAATCGTGAAATGAAGCACTGACGTGCTTCGTGAAATGTCTCGCGCTCCGCACGTGACGTGCGCTAGTGTTTCTTAGCCTCTCTCCGGGTAGCGAAGCGGCATTTCGGTAGTGAATAACAGTCCGGTGGACTGTTAGAGCCCATGGCAGTTTGCAAAGCAAATCTGCCGTAGTTGCGACTTGTTCGCAACTACACAGACCAGAGCCGCAGCGAG
>JAZRBV010000027.1:0-26539 GCA_045635225.1 Eubacteriales bacterium | reverse complement strand
GACGTGATCCTGATGAATGTTTTTCGTCTGAATACTGATTTTTTCATAGTTTTAATTTCCTTTCGTTTTCATATATTTGATTTTAGAGGGTGTCCCTCTATATATAATAAAACACAAATGACACGCGAAAATTTGCACTTTTTGCGAAAAAATTTATTTTCAGCGTTATGCACAAAAAAGGACCCGTCGGTTTGTGAAAACCGACGGGAGGTAAGGTGTGTTTAATATAGCTGTGGAATTTGGGTGCCGTCAGACATTCAGAGGGTTGAGGTCAACGGTGAGAGATACGTCGCGGACGGAGGAGAACTCACAGAGAAGCTCGTGGAAGAATCGGCGCGAGGTGGCGTTGAGCTTACACTTCACGACGATGCGCATACGGTATTTCTCGTTGAGCTTATAGACCTGCGCCTCAAAGGGACCGAATACCATAAAGGGCAGCTTGCCCCATTCACCGCGCAGCTTTTCGAGCATGCTGTCGGAGAGCTTTTTCGACTCCGTGAAGAGGCGGGACTCGTTCTCGGAGGTGAGGGTAAGCTGTACCATATCACAGAACGGTGGGTAGGAGAGCTCGCGGCGGACCGCTATCTCGCCCTCGTAGAATTTATCGTAGTCCTGCAGGCAGGCGAGTCTGATGACCTCGTTTTTCGGTGAGTAGGTTTGTATAACGGCGATGCCCTCATCCTTTGCCCTGCCGGCTCTGCCTATGACCTGTGTGAGCAGAGAGAAGGCGCGCTCGGAGGCACGGAAGTCACTGACGTAGAGCGAAGTGTCGGCGAGTGCTACACCGACAAGGGTGACCTTCGGGAAATCGTGGCCCTTCGCTACCATCTGCGTACCGAGGAGGATATCCGCCTCACCTGCGCGGAAGCTCTCGAGCATCTTATCATAGGCGAGCTTACCGCTCGTGGTATCGGCATCCATACGCATAACGCGCATATCGGGAAGGTACTCACCAAGTGCCGCCTCGAGCTTCTGCGTACCAAAGCCGAGGAAGGAAAGCTTTTCCTCACCGCAGGAAGGACATTTTTTTGCCGTAGGCTCGGTATAGCCGCAGAGGTGACAGAGCATCTTGCCGCCGTCGGCACTCGCGTGATAGGTGAGCGAGACCGAGCATCTCGGGCAGGTGATGACGTCGCCGCATCCGCGGCAGATGACCTCGGAGGAATATCCGCGGCGGTTTAAGAAGAGGATAGACTGATCCTCCCTCTCGTATACGTTACCGAGCTCCTTGAAAAGTCGGTCGCTGATAGGCGTTTTGTTACCCAGGCGGAGCTCCTCGCGCATATCGACTATGACGGCGGTGGGGAGCTTCATCCCGCCGTAGCGCTCGCGCAGAGGCACGAGGGTATATGCACCCGTTTCAGTCTTATAGAAGCTCTCAACTGATGGGGTCGCGGAGGCGAGGAGCATCATCGCGCCGGCTCTGCCACAGCGGTATGCCGCAACGTCGCGTGCGTGGTACTTCGGATCCGACTCCGACTTATAGGTGTGCTCGTGCTCCTCATCGATGACGATGAGACCGAGGTTACGTATCGGTGCAAAGATAGCGGAGCGCGTGCCTATGACGAGGTCTACCCCGCCCTCGGCTATTCTGCGCCAGGCATCCTGCCGCTCGCCCTGTGAGAGCGAGGAATGTATGACGGCAACTCTCTCGCCGTAACGGCGGCAAAAGAGATTGACGGTCTGTGGTGTGAGAGAAATCTCGGGAACGAGCATAATAACAGTCTTCTTGTCGGCAAGGGTGCGGTCTATAAGGCGCATTATGACCTTTGTTTTACCGCTACCGGTCACTCCGTAGAGGAGCGCCGCGCGAGCCTTGTTATCCTCGTAAAGCTCGGTGAGAGAGTTGTAAGCGCGCATCTGAGCTTTGCTCAGTATTATCGGGGTGGTGTCGCGCTCAAGAGCGTATCTCGCATATGGGTTACGCACCGACTCCGAGGAGGAGAGCTCGATAATCCCCTTATCCCTGAGGGCGAGTATATGCGCCGAGGTGACGCCCGAAAGTGCCGAGACAAGGTCGCGGTCAGCCGAGCCGATATCCATAAGATACCTGATTATCTCGCGCTGTCCCTCGCTCCTGATGCCTGCCCTGCCCGTCTGCGTAAGCAGGGTAGCCGCCGCCTCTCGCGAGAGCTTCAGAGTGCAGGTGGTGCTGAACTTTAAATTCAGATTTTCCGAGAGTGCACCGGGTGGCAGGACGGTGCGCGCCGCCTCGCCAAAGGTACATAGGGTGTATTCCTTGAGAAATTTACAGATGCCGAGCATCTCACAGGTCAAGGCGTGACGGTTGTTATAGGCGTGCTTCACCGCCTTGATACGAGAGGGGTCTCCGTCGGCAGTTTCCTTCATACGCGTAACGATACCCATACGAAGCTTATCGCCTCTGCCGAACGGTACGCGCACGATACTGCCAAGGGTGACTCCGTCGACCGCCAGATAATCAAAAGGGCGGTCTATATGGTATGGTGCATCAAAAAGATATACCTCACAATACATAACCGCTCTCCTTTTTGTTTTTCGTTTTACGCTCGGGTGCCGATGCACCGAGTGAGGGGAAAACTACTTCTCCTCGGGGTGACGCATCTTAAAGCGACCCTCTTCAAGCTTAGCAATAGCGATCTTAACCGCCTTCTTATCCTTGTACTCGGGGTCGATGAGCGACGCGAGAGGCTTCTCGGTCTCGTGATTGTCGATCATCTTCTGCGCCTTGGATCTCATCTCGATGTACTCATCTGTAACGATGCGTGCACACTTTGCTACACCTACTACGAGCTCGTAGCGGTTGAACTCACCGTGAGTGAGCTGGTCTACGGTTGGGTAAATCATAATTATTCTCCTATTTAGATATGCCGTGTGGCAAATTATTAATCGTGGGTTATGAGAACTATGCGTCCTCCTCGTCCTCCTCGGCGGTATCGATGCTGTCGTCGTCACTCGCGAGTCTGTTTGTGATAGTCTCGGTCTGGAATGCGGAGAGGATAACGTGCGCGGAGTCTGTGATGATGACCGCCCTCGTCCTCCTGCCGCAGGAGACGTCGATAACGCGCCCCTCCTCCTTTGCATCTCTGACAAGCCTCTTAATAGGCTCGGAGTCAGGAGAAGCGATTGCTACTATGCGTCCTGCTGAGACCATGTTGCCAAAGCCAATGTTTATAAATTTCATATTCGTTCCTTACTCTATGTTCTGAACCTGCTCGCGGATCTTCTCCAGCTCGCCCTTCATATTGACGACTATGCGAGCGATGCGAGCGTTGTTAGCCTTCGAACCGATGGTGTTAGTCTCACGGTTGAGCTCCTGCATAAGGAAGTCAAGCTTTCTGCCCGACGGTTCCTTTGCCGCTATTATGTCGTAGAATGCGCCGAAGTGAGAGCGTAGTCTGACGAGCTCCTCGTCGATCGCTATCTTGTCAGCCCAGATCGCGCACTCGGTGAGGAGACGGTTCTCGTCAACTGCGACATCGACCTCGCCGAGGATCGCGCGGATCCTGTTCTCGAGCTTATCGCGGTAGCCAACGGTATCCTCGTGTGAGATAGCTTCGACCTCATCTGCATAAGAGCGGACAAGCTCGATCTTCGCCTTGATATCGTTTTCCGCCTTTTCACCCTCGATGCGACGCATCTCGTTATATCCGACGATAGCCTCATCGAGCACCTCGCGGAATATCTGCCACTCGGCCTCGAGATCCTCTTCTTCTCTCTCGTGGGTGAATATATCCTGATTTCTCGCGACAGTCATAATGCTGATGTCATCGTGAAGACCAAAGCGCTCACCCAAAGTGCGCAGAGCGGAAATATAACTCTCGGCGTACGCCATATCTATGCCTACGTTTCCGATACCGGAGCTGTGATTTTCAACGGTGACGAACACGTCGACCTTCGCACGTGCGACGGCATAACGCTTCACGTGTTCCTTTATACGCTCCTCGAGGAAGACGTATGCGCGGGGTAGCTTTACGTTGCAGTCAAAGAAGCGGGAATTCACACTCTTCAGCTCAACGGTGATGCTACGGAGATCTCCCTCGCGCTTTGCTCTGCCGAAAGCAGTCATACTCCTAACCATGTGTATCTCCTCCGGTGGACGCGCGTTTTCTCGACTTTTTGGAGAGGCTCTTGATCTCCTCCATAAAGGAGTCTATGTCCCTGAATTCTCTGTACACGGATGCAAAGCGGATGTAAGAGACGATATCCATCTCCTTGAGCTTCGAGAGCACCATCTCGCCAAGCTCGCGAGAGGATACCTCTGTAACGATAGCATTCTGGAGATCCGACTCTATCGAGGCGGCAACTGCCTCTGCGGAGACGGGACGCTTCTGGCAGGCACGCTCGATGCCGAGAAGAAGCTTATGCTTATCGAAGAACTCACGTCTGCCGTCTCGCTTAACTACCGCGATCGGGACGGTATCGATGACCTCGTAGGTCGTGAAGCGCTTACCGCAGGTGGGACACTCACGGCGGCGCTTGATGCTGGTGCCCTCGTCGACAGGACGAGAATCGAGCACACGGGAATCCTGAGAATTACAAACGGGACATTTCATTTGCTATAGACATCTCCAAGGTAAGAAAATATTTTGCGCGAATTATTTCATTATATTTTACCACACGCAAAGGAAAAAGTAAAGGTTTTTCAAGAAAAAAATAAAAAAAGCTTCGACAAAACGTGAAAAACGGTTGCCGAAGCTTTTTAAAATGCGTTATTTTCTGAAAATACCGACGACCTTCGCTCCGAAGCGATCGAGAGGCTCGCACTTAAGGCGTGCAAACCAACGGAAGGTGAGCGGCCATACGTTGCCCGCAAAGACGACGATGAGGAAGTAGCGGACGACACGCGCGACGTACTCGTTGCCGAAGAGCGCTATAAGCGGAGATGAGAGTCCCGATTTGATAAGCAGGACGCCGCCGAGACCGAGAACAAGCTTCAAAAGTTGGGAGTACCAGGGTGCCGCGGTATCGAAGCGAATGAAGATGCGGTCGATGAAGTATACCGGAAGGATCGCTATCGTACATCCGAGGAGAGTATAGGCATTCTTGATACCGCTCGCAAGATTATGTGGATCAAGAGTCGTGTCGTCGGATATCGACATAACGTAGGCGAAGTAGCAGAGCGAGATGATCACGCCGCCGATCGCAACGAAGGGCATATATTTGTGAAAGTGAGCATCGCTTGTGAAAACCGGACGGAGAAGCAGGACGAGAAGAAATCCGATGATAAGCGACACACCAACATCGAGGAGGGTGTGCACGCCGAGATACATACGTGAAAATCCAACGAGAAGTATGATCGAGACGCAAACCGCGACTATCCACTTACGCTTAAGGTTGTAGGACGCCATAGCGCCAAAGGTGGTGGAAATATTCTGGGTGTGTCCCGATGGGAAGGAGTAGCCTGTTGCCTCCTCTATCGCCGAGTCGATAGGACGGAACTCGGGATCGATCACCCAAGGACGGGGGATACGAAAAAGGAGCTTACCAAACTGATTTATGACCGTTCCGAGAAGTCCCGTCACGAGTATGTAATAACCCTCCCTCTTGTTGATACACCAGAAGAATACGATAGAGATAGCGAGGAAGAGAGTCTCCTCACCGAGATGCGTAATAAGTGAGAAAAACAGATCGAATATGGGATTACGTATCTCGGCTATCGCGCGGAGCATATCCATTAAAAAATCCATAGTTTACACTTCCCTTTCCCGACTTTAAGTCGAAAGGTTTTTATGATTTCGGGAATAATAATAGTATTTTTGAAAAGTATAGTTTACAAAATACTAGATTTTAAAAGCTTTTCCATTCAAATACTTGCGAGTAAGTACTATGACGACGCAGAAAACTATCGCCGCGGTCAGGGACCAGGAAACGGGATAGCAGAGCCAGAGCAACCACGCCTCGGGGTTGGCGGGATAGATGAGCGTCATCCATATTATGCGGAAGAGACAGACGCCGATAAGGTTCGATATCATCTGACCGACGGTAAAGCCGTACGCCTGAAGAGCGGCACTGTTGACATTCATCACGCCGTTGCAGATCGCGGCACTCATGATGAAGGTAAGACGGAGCTGTGCAAACTCGATAGCCTCAGTTTCGCCGGGAATGAAGAGCCAAAGAATGTTTCTGCCAAAGCCGATGATGGCAGCGGTAAAGAAGACCATAATGACCGATGTCAATAGGTAACCCGTCTTCAACACCTTAACGGTGCGCTCCTTGTTACCCGCACCGATATTCTGTCCCATAAATGATACGACAGCGGAGTTAAAGGCGCCCGTGATGGAATAGAGATATGCCTCGACGGATATTGATGCGGTGCTACCGGACATTCCGACCTCGCCAAATGCGTTGATGGCAGGCTGGATCATAATGTTGGTAATGCTGAAGGTCGCGGTGGAGATACAAGAGGGGATTCCATAGCGGATTATCTTGCCGAACGTCCAGGAGTCGAAGCGGAGTTTGAATGGCTCAAGACGGCAGGGTCCGTCGAGTCTGATAAGGTGAATAGCGAACTGCACCGTACTGATATACATCGAGAGTATCGTAGCAAGCGCAACTCCGACAACGGGATTTCCGAAAAGAAGCACGAAAACAAGGTTAAATACCACGTTGACGACACCGGATATAGAAAGATAGATAAACGGAGAACGCGAATCTCCGCTCATACGAAGAACGGAGGCAGCGTAATTATTAAACATCAAAGCGGGCATACCCGCAAAGTATATTCGCAGATAAAGAACGGCTCCCTCGAAGACTTCTCCATCCGGACACTTAGTGAGGTTAAGAAGCGGTATCGCAAGCACCTGACCGAGTATAAGGATCAGAAGCCCGAGTCCAAGACTCGTGACATATCCCGTACGGCAGGTGGTTCGCGAGCGCTCATCATCTCTTGCACCAAGCTGTCGTGCCAGAATTATGTTCATTCCGACGAATACGTTGACGGCTATATTGACGAGCAGCGAGACCGTCGTAGATGTAGCACCAACCGAGGCAAGTGCCGTCGTGCCGCCGAAGTTACCGACCACGATCGTGTCGGCAGTGTTATATAAATTCTGAAGAATACCCGTGAATATAACGGGGATCGCAAAGCGTATCATAGCGCTAGCGATATTGCCCTCGAGCATATTTATCTCTCGCCCGGGGCGTTTAAGCTTTGTTGCTGTACTCATTTACACAAAATCGTTTCGCCGGGTATTTCCCGACACGGGAGGCGGCGAAAATTGCACACGCCCCGCACTAAAATGTTTTTCAATAAATATAAATGTATATACCGACCCATTGCACTACAGCACCGGCCAGCACGAAAAAGTGCCAGATAAAATGCGAGACGCGTGCCTTTATAGCAAAGGGAATGATGCCAACTGAATAGACTATACCGCCTGCAAGTATCCACATAGCGAGCGACATTGAGGTGCTGATAAGCGACGGCAGAAGCATGAGAGCACTCCAGCCCAGAAGAACATAAAGAGGAATATGGAGCATGCGGAAGCGCCCGGGTCCGAAAACTCCGACAAATGTGATGCCGAAAGCGATTATCGCCCACTGCACCGTAAAGAAAATGATACCAAAGTTACCGCCGACCACGCACAACAGCGCGGGCGCAAAGGTGGCACCTATCAGAAGGTAAATAGATGAATAATCGAAGCGGCGAAAAAGTCTCTTCACAGCGGAGCCGTGAGGAAATGCGTGATAAAGACAGCTCATCGTGAACATCACGAAAAGCCCGAAGAAATATACGGACGCCGCAACGTACTCGATAGGAGTGTCAGCCGCAGCAAGCATTAGAAGAAATGCGACGATGGCAAAGATAGAGCCAACACCGTGCGTTACGGCGTTGCCTATCTCCTCGAGAATACCTCGCTTCGGTGGGTCCTTTGGCGGTTCCTTACCGATACTGCGATAGTACTCTGCGCGGGAGGCAAAATACTCTTCCCTCGCCGCATCGAGCTCGCCGTAGAGACGCTCTCGGAGCACCTCCGTCTCGCGATCGTAGGCGTCGTGAAGCTCACGCTTTTTCTGCTTGTATTTTGCTTTGATCTCTTTTTTATTCATAGGTTTTTATAGGGGTGCTGTAAATTACTTTACCAACACCCCATATCACTAAATTACTAATTATGCAAGAAGCTTTCTTACTGCATCGGCGATCTTATCGCACTTGCAGTTAGCGAAGAAGTACTCCTGGAACTTAGGACCTGCTATAGCACCCTTTACAAGATCGCGGTCGAGGTTCTCGAGAATGTATACCATATCGGTGTGAGTAACCTTCTTGACCTCGTCAAGTATCTTCTTGTTTCTCTGCTCGGGAACTGCTCTCTCGCGAGGATAACCAAGTCCCCACTCGGATACGAAGAGCTTCTCGAATACGTACTGAAGGTTGAGCTCACAGCCCCAGCCCCAACCCTTTGCGAAGGGCATAGCGATAGCGTTGCCGTTGTTTACCTGAGTAAACTGGTAAGCATCGGTGGGATCAACTACGTGACCGCAGAGAACACCGGGGAAGGAATTACAAGCAAGCATAGCGCCCTCGCCGGTGCCGCATCCGGTGATAACGAGATCACATGCGCCGGAGTTGAGAAGGATAGCGGAAAGAATACCGATCTGAACGTAGGTAAGCTGCTCCTTATCCTCAGCGGAATACATACCGTAGTTGAATACCTCGTGACCGAGAGGCTCTACTACCTTCTTGAGAGTGTCGCAGATAAGAGCGTTCTTAGCTGCCTGGCTGTTTTCATTAATAAGTGCAATTTTCATTTTTATGTCTCCTTAAAATTATTAGTTAGTTAAATTGACGAACGGAATTCTTTGTCAGACGAGGCGTAAGGGAGCGAGTGCGGTGAAGCCGTAGTTACCTACGGCGATCCAAGCGGGTCGACCGACAACTCAAGCTCAATAGAGTACCTGACGAACGGAATTTTTCGCAAGATAAGGCAAAGCAAGCGCGAAGCCCGACGACGTAGTTACCTACGACGAGGGTGACAAGTCGAAGCTTTAACGCAATATTGCGGAAAATTACGGAGTCAGGCGGTTAGGACCGCGGAATAGGAACTCAGCCTCCTTGATCGAAAGACCAAGGAAGAGCATGGTAAGACGGTCGATGCCGAGACCGAAGCCGCCGTGAGGGGGACAACCGTATTTGAAGAATTCGAGGTAGAACTTAACGTCTTCTGCAAGTCCTTTTTCCTCTGCCTGTGCTTTGAGAACGTCGTAGCGATGCTCACGCTGTGCGCCGGTGGTGATCTCTACGCCACGCCAGATAAGATCGTAGCCCTGAGGGACACCCTGCTCGTCACGCATATGATAGAAGGCTCTCTCCTTTGCATCGTAGTCGGTGATAAAGAGGAACTCGTGATCGAACATATCACGGCAGAGTTGCTTCGTCATTCGCTCTGCCTCGGTGGTAAGGTCGCCGTGAAGCTCTGCGGGTACGGTGTATCCGTATCTCTTCTCAAGCTCTGCGTATACGTCGGCAAGCTTCATTCTCGGGAAAGGAAGTGCGGGCACCTTTACCTCATACTCCTCACCGAAGAGAGCAACGATCTCCTCGCCGTGTGCCTCCTTGACCTTAGTGAGGGCGTAGGTGAGAAGCTCCTCCTCCATCTTCATAACATCGTCAAAGGAGTTGATGTAAGAAAATTCGAGGTCGAATCCGGTGAACTCGGTCGCGTGCTTGTTGGTATAGGACTTCTCTGCTCTGAATACGGGACCCGTCTCAAAGATGCGCTCGAGGCCTGCCGCCATAGCCATCTGCTTATAGAACTGAGGAGACTGTGCAAGGTAGGCGTTGCCGTCAAAGTACTTTACCTCGAAAACATCGGAGCCCGACTCGCTCGCCGCAGCGATCAGCTTCGGAGTGTGAATCTCAACGAAGTTGCGCTCAACGAGGAACTCACGCATAGCATTGGTGAGGGTAGTCTGCATTCTGAGCATAAGATGGTTCATGTCACGGCGAAGGTCGATCCATCTGTAATCCATACGGACGTCGATGTCGGAATCGTCCTTGATAGGAAGTGCATCGGCGTAGGACTCTACCTTCATAGTATCGGGATACATCTCCTTGCCACCCATCTTTACGTACTCGCTGGCAACGACCTCTCCCTCGAAGGTAACTACGGAGTGAATAGTGAGCTTATCAAGCATCTCGAGAAATTCGGGGTGTTTTTCCTTTTCGACGGTTATCTGGAGCTTTCCGGTGATATCCTTAACGACGATGAAAGCCATCGTTCTCTTGTTACGGAAGTTCTCGACAAAGCCGGAAACGCGACGCATACCGGGGGTAACGTCTTTAATATAGGTTCTTTCCATTTTAGTTTATCCTCTTTAAAAATATTTTTCACACTATATTATAGTATAACATAAATATTTAATTTTGCAAGAGTTTTCGATCTTTTTTATAAAAATTCCCCGAGACACGAGGTCTCGGGGCTATAAACACAGAATTATGCCTCGACGTCCATATACTCGTTATGAGTGACGTTGTGCATAAATATAACGCGGTGCGCGTTGACCATCAGACAATGGTCGTAGTACATCTCTATTTCAAGCTCGTGCTTGCCCATCTCGTCGGCTATGCGATCGAGCTTTTTCTCTGCCTCGTCGTCATTACCGCGCGCCTTAGATGCGAAGCAATCGGCGAGAAGCTCTACGTAGCGCACGTGATGCTCGAGCAGACGGATAGATACCGTGCCGACACGGCGCTCGGAGTTGTAGTACTTCTCGATAAGTGCCCTGCCCTCGTCGAGGACGGTGGATATACCCTCGAGCTGCTCAGCCATAGCGGGATTATAATAGGCGCCTACCTTGGGATTGGCGGAATTTCTGCCGAGCATATACTGATAGTCGAATACGCGCTCGAGCTTCTCGAGATATGCGTATACCTCCTTGCCCGCATCACCGAAGGCGGCGGTAAAGTAATCCTCTACAAGCTGCTCGTAGGTCAGCGAGGTATCAAACATTGTGCGGGCGTAGACGTAAAGCGCAAGGCCCGTCGGGAAGAAGCAACGTTGGCTACCGTCCTCGAGGATACCGTCAATACCGTACTGCTCGTAGACCTTAACGTCCTCGGAAAGACGCTTTGCAATATTGATGCCCGTTACGTCGCGTAGCATTGCTCGCCAGAAATGGTACTCGAAGCTGATGTTCGCGCCCTTCCAGGTCCTCTTCCAATCCTCGAAGTATGCAAAGAACTCGTCAAGAGATGCGGGCATCTTCAATTTGTTCCTTACGTACGGCTTTACCGTCTCGGTAATTCCCTCGGGAGGAAGGGTCATATCGTAGCGGCGGGTGATGGGGGCGATCATAAGAGTAAAACGATCGGGATTCTTTATCACCTCATATTCGGGTGCCCATGCAGTGTCCATATAAGCTATGAACACTATCTTGGTATCCAAGGATGCGGCGGCAAGTGCCTCGTCGATCTCGTTCAGAAGAATGACATACCAATCGGACGGGCGCTTTTTCACGCACTCAGCGCACTCACAGTGGTTGTTGTTCGCATCGGCAAGCCAGATATGGAGATAGTCGACGTTGGTGTGCTTACGTGAGTACTCGACGACGTAGTCGATGACCTTGCGGCGAGCCTTCACGTTTGACATACAGAGATTCGTGTTGATCGGATAGTAGAGTATCTTGCGTTCTCCGTTAAGCTCTGCAAGTAGCTCGCGCATCTCCGGTGTGACGTGCTTCTCATAATCGTTATTCCAACCGTCGAGAGGAGCTATGCCAAGAGGCTCGTAGGTAAAGCCGTGGCCCATATCGTGATACTGCAGACCGCGCTTAGATATTTCGCACTCGAGCTGGCGCTTCCACTGTACAATGTTACGGACGGTGATGGGCTCGGGTGTTCTGTTCGGGTTGTTTGCATGAGTGTAGTAGCGCTCATAGTAGGACTTCGGGAAATTGAACTCGATCATAAAGACGTTCATACCGAGCTTGGGAGCCAGGTCTACTGCATTGAGCATGCTCTGCTGGAATTCGGTGCCTTCAGTTACCCAGCCGCGATAGCGAAGCGAGGGGACGATGCGAAGCTTCACGGGAGTTATATCGTGCTCGGGAATATATTCTCCGTCAACACCGGGAAGCAGCCAGCGACATCCCATCTGTCGGAGATACTCGTATACGGCGATGAGCACCGAGCGAGGATTGTCTCCGGCAATAATGCCGCCTTTCGTGTCACAGTCGATATACAGTATATCGTCAAGCTTCGTATCCTTGACGTCAGAGACATCGAGTCCCATATCCTGCATCAGTCCAATACGAAAGCCGTGCTCTGCATTCTTATCATATCCGATCTCGAGATTGTCACCGTCGGGCATCATCATACGAAGATACTTCTTCAGCTCATCCGCGGCAAAATCAACGGTAGGATTCAGGGTTATCTTGTTTATGAGTAGCATATTACGTCCTCCAATCAAAGCTGATTGCTTTCATTATACATAAGTTGAATGGCAGTGTCAATATTATTTCCGGTAGATGGGCGGCTACGGCTCAACCGAAAGTAGAAAAAGATAGCCGCTCACGGTGTGTAAGAGGCTATCTTTAGAGCCGTTTTTTTGACACGGGGGTGGGTCAATCGTCATATTTCAGGCTTTTGATAAAATCAACGGAGTCGTCGACCCAGCGCTGTGCCAGAGGCTGAATACCTGCAGCGACAGAGTTTGAAAACTCATCTGCAAGCGCGATACCGTGCACGCCGTACGGATAGAGATGAAGTGATACGGTAGCGCCGGCATCTATGTACGCCGATGCCAGTCGCATAGAGCCAAGCGGAGGCACGGCCGGGTCGGTCGAGGTGTGCCAGATAAAAGCAGGCGGAGAGTCAGGCGTGACGTTACACTCGAGCGAGTATTTATCGCGCTCATCCTCTGTAAGAAGATCGAAGGGCTTTCCAAGTAAATTGACAAACGAGCCCTCGTGCGTCGGGCTATACGCCGAGACGACAGGATATGAGAGAACTATCGCCTGAGGCTTTATATCCTTCTCGCAGACACCTAGTGTATCGAGGACGACGGGGTCGCCCGAGAGGAGTGCGAGAGTTCCGGCGAGATGAGCTCCTGCGGAAAATCCAACGGCAAAAACTCGACACGGGTCGACGTTATAGCGTTCTGCGTTAGCTCTGATATGAAGCATAGCACGCGCGGCATCGATAAGCTGTTCGGGATAGTGATGCTCATCACCGGTGCGATATTTCAAGACGAATGCGTTAAATCCGCGCGCAAGATACGCCTCGGCAACCGCCTCGCCCTCTCTATCGGCACATACTACCTTATAGCCTCCGCCGGGAATGACGAGCATAGCGGGGCGGGTCACAAAGCGAAGCTCGCTCACGTACGTATCAATATATGCTTCCTTGTTTTCATCAAGATAAATTCTTTCGTGTATCATAGTTTTATTACTTTACCATCCAAGCTCTTTGTACTGTGGAATTACAACGTTTTCGTTATAATCTGCACCACCCGGGGTATTCGCACTTTTTAGAATGCCGGGTGTGCGACCGCCACGAAGCAGTGCCTCGACGGTGACGGACAAAATGCTCCAGAGTATGTACGCCGAGGAGATACCGGAGCAAGCGGCAAAGCGAGCCTCGATGCCCTCGACCTCTAGCATAGCCTCTGCAGGAGGTGCACAATTGTCAACGTATGCGCTGACGAACTCGTAGAGCTTTTTTCCCGACTCGTGCACCGGGTCGACCGTTGCGGCGTAGCTCATAGAAATGAGTGCAACGACCTTAACGCCCTTTTCCATAGCGCTATACGCGAGATCAACGACCTTTTTCGTGCGTCCCGAGACCGAGCTGACTATAAGCACGTCTCCCGCCTTAAGCTCTGTCTCGTCACTGTATTTCTGAACGAATGCGGGACCGCCGCCGCGATGGTAAATATCTCCCTCAATGCCGTGTACGACACCTGCAACGTAGAATTTACCGCCTCCGACAAGAGCCTCGGCGATCATCTCGCCCACTCGCTCGACATTCTCTTGCTGAGTGGTGCGTACCTTGTCTATCACCTCGAGTATAGCATCCTGGTATCTGTCAATTAACATAGTCCCTCCCGTGCACGCGCGTGCATTAGTATTTGATTTTATTCTATCACCCACTCCCGGTTTTGTCAATACAAATTTACGACTTCATGATAGGCTTTTGTCATATTTCAGGTTTTAGTCCATACCTTCTCAAGAATTTCGCATAAAAGCAAAAATGCCATGGCGCTGAATCAGGCTCACGGCATTTTTGAATAAGTATTACTTTACGTAGGGAGGAGTTACGGGCATACCACCCTTTGCCGCAGACTCAACGGCCGCGAGTCCTACAGCTACGGTATTGGAGCCCTCAACGGCATCGCAGGTTATTGTGGTATCGTTGATAATAGCGAGAGCCATATCATAGATCTCAGCGCCGAGATTGTGGTTGTTGATCTCAACGGGGATCTGCTCTGCGGGATACGTATGCTTGCCATCCTCAGTGGTAACGTGACGGTAAATGGTTATTTCGGGGGAGGTGTTATCGCAAATGATGGTGCCCGTGGTGCCGTAAATGCAGGTACGCATAGTGTAGTTTCTCTTTACACCGATACCGCAGAAGATCTTACCTACCACGTCGTTCGGGAACTGCATAATTGCTACAGTGCAATCGTCTACCGGCCAATCGGTGAGCACCTTACGGTTAGCGAGCGCCATAACCTTCGTGGGGTTGCCTGCTATCCAACGGAGGAGGTCGATCGCGTGACAGCCACCGCCGATGATGCTGTAACGGAGGTTGACGGGATCCCATCTCCATGCCTTACCGAGGAACTGATAATCGTGAGCGTACTCGCTCTCAACGTAGAACAGCTCTCCGATCTCACCGGCGTCAACAAGCTCCTTTGCCTTAACGAAGCCGGGAGCCTTACGGCAGACCTGACCGGTCATAAACTTTTTGCCCGATTTTCTTGCGGCATCGACCATCTGCTGACATTCCTCGATCTTCTGTGCAAGAGGCTTCTCGCAAAGCACGTGGTATCCCGCCTCGAGAGCTGCAACGGCATGCTCGCAGTGTATATAATCGGGAGTAACGAGGATAACGCAATCAAATCCGCCAACCTTGAGCATCTCGTAATAATCGAGATAGTAAGGAACGGAGTGCTCCTCTGCTACGCTCTTGGCTATAGACTCAACGTTATCGCACACGCAAACAAGCTCAGCGACATCGCTGTGAATATTTATACCCTTAATGTGACCCTTTCCAAGGCCGCCAACGCCTACTACGGCAAATCTTACCTTTTCCATATCGAAATCCCTCTAAAATTCAGTTTGTTTTACAGCTTTCCGCTGCAATTTGATTATAGCATAGGCACGCGCGCATTTTCAATGTGTATTTGTTTGTTTTTTTCTTCAATTTGTTGGATAGACAAAAGATCCCTCGCAGGTATGATCTGCGAGGGAACCAAAAATATTTCGTTTTTTACTCTGCCTTGGGAGCGGCATCTCTCATAGAGAGATTCTGTCTGCCCTTCTCATCGGTGCCGAGATACTTAACTCTTACGGTATCGCCTACTGCTACGACATCCTCAACCTTCTCGGTTCTCTTGTCCTGAAGCTTGGAGATGTGTACCATGCCCTCCTTACCGGGAGCGAACTCTACGAATGCGCCGATAGGAATGATGCGGGTTACAGTACCCTCATAGGTCTCGCCTACTACGGGCTCAAATACAATAGCGTCGATGATAGCCTTAGCCATATCAGCGCTGTTCTTATCAACAGCCGCGATGAATACGGTGCCGTCGTCGTTGATGTCGATCTTAGCGCCGGTGTCAGCAACGATCTTCTGGATAACGGAGCCGCCCTTACCGATAACCTCACGGATCTTATCGGGATCAATGGTCATAGTGATCATCTTGGGAGCGTAAGCGGAGATCTCTGCTCTGGGAGCGGGGATTGCCGCAAGAATAACCTTGTCGATGATCTCGTTTCTGCCCTGGTGGGTAGTTTCGAGAGCCTGCTTGATGATCTCGGGAGTAAGACCGTCAACCTTGAGGTCCATCTGAATAGAGGTGATACCCTTCTTGGTACCTGCTACCTTGAAGTCCATATCGCCGTAGAAGTCCTCGAGACCCTGGATATCGATCATAGTATCCCAAGAGCCGTCCTCGGCTGTGATAAGACCGCAGGAGATACCTGCAACGGGAGCCTTGATCGGAACACCTGCATCCATAAGTGCAAGAGTAGAGCCGCAAACGGAGCCCTGAGAGGTGGAGCCGTTAGAGCTTACGACCTCGGATACAAGACGGATAGCATAGGGGAATTCCTCCTCGGAGGGAAGAACGGGGATAAGCGAGCGCTCAGCAAGTGCGCCGTGACCGATCTCACGACGGCCGGGAGAACGAAGTGCCTTTGCCTCACCGGTGGAGTAACCGGGCATATTGTAGTGGTGCATATATCTCTTGGTGGTCTCGTCATCGAGTCCCTCAAGCTTCTGTGCATCGGAAAGAGTACCGAGAGTTGCGATGGTGAGAACCTGAGTCTGGCCTCTGGTAAAGAGACCCGAGCCGTGTACTCTGGGAATGAGTCCAACCTCGGACGCAAGAGGACGGATCTCGTCCATACGTCTGCCATCTACTCTCTTCTTATCAACAAGGAGCCAACGGCGAACGATCTTCTTCTGTATCTTGTAGATAAGCTCGGGAAGAATAGTCTTGATATCCTCGTACTTTTCCTCGAAGGTAGCAACGATGTCGTCCATGATGGGCTGCATCTTAGCATCTCTTACGTTCTTATCGTCGGTGTCAAGAGCCTCCATAACGCGGCTCTCGCAATATGCAAAGATCTCGTCGAACATATCGTGATCAAGCTCACCGGAGGTGTACTCGAACTTGGGCTTACCGATCTCTGCTACAATGCTGTTAATGAAGCGAACTACGCCGCGGCACTCCTCGTGAGCGAGCATAATTGCCTCGTACATAGTCTCGTCGGAAACCTCGTTAGCGCCAGCCTCGATCATAACTACCTTGCCCTCTGATGCGGCAACGGTAAGCTCGAGATCGCTCTTTGCTCTCTCCTCCGCGGTGGGGTTAACGACGATCTTGCCGTCAACGAGACCCATGAATACGCCTGCGATAGGACCGTTCCAAGGAATATCGGAGATAGAAAGTGCGATAGATGCACCGATCATAGCGGTGATCTCGGGAGAGCAGTCGGGGTCGACCGACATAATAGTGAGAAGAAGGGAGATGTCGTTACGGAGATCCTTCGGGAAAAGAGGTCTTACGGGACGGTCGATAACGCGTCCTGCGAGAACAGCCTTCTCAGAGGGCTTACCCTCTCTCTTGAGGAAGCCGCCGGGGATCTTACCTACTGCATACATCTTCTCATCGTAATCAACCGAGAGAGGAAGGAAGTCGATACCGTCTCTGGGGGCGGCGGATGCGGTTGCGGTTGCGAGAACGGTGGTGTCACCGTACTGAACGAGAGCTGCACCGTTAGCGAGGCCTGCGATCTTACCCGTCTTTACAACGAGGGGTCTGCCGGCAAGCTCATACTTGTACTCTCTGTAGTCGTCAAATGTCTTGAATCTTTCTACCATGTTTTTGTGTCTCCTTTAGTTTGTTTTTATTTCGTGGAGAGCGAACATAGCACTTAGATATATGCTCGAGCGGGCTCAAGCGCATATTTAACTGCTACTTCCGCACTCCGTGGTAACGTGTTTTCATAGCAAACGGGAACGATGACTCGTTCCCGTTTATCTATGCTCTCGGGAAGTAAAATTACTTTCTGAGACCGAGCTTTGCGATGATTGCTCTGTATCTCTCGATATCCTTCTTTGCAAGGTATGCGAGAAGCTGCTTTCTGTGACCAACCATCTTGGAGAGACCTCTCTGAGAGTGGAAGTCCTTAGGGTTCTTCTTCATGTGCTCGGTGAGCTCATTGATTCTGGTTGTAAGAATAGCAACCTGAACCTCGGGAGAACCGGTATCTCTCTCGTTGATCTTGTAGGTCTCGATAAGAGCAGTCTTAGTTTCCTTAGCGATCATTTTTTCTTCACCTTTCTTTATATTTTCCCAAAACCGAGTACTGTGCGGGTGAAAAGCGCAGGCTACGCAAGGACATATTCCAAACGGAGCAGGGCCATACACAAGCACTGAGCAAAGGGCCGTTGGTTATTATAACATAAATATTTCAGTTTGTAAAGGGGTTTTTGAAAAATAATTCATTATATTAGATAATTATTAATATATGTAATTACCATACAGCAGTTACGTCTTAGAATTATTTATAAACTTCGGTCTCCGACTCCTTCTGGATCTTGGAGAATATGATAGCCTTTGGCATATTCCATTTGAAGTAAGTCGCGCACATGCGGATAGTGAATACCGTCACGACACAGGCGATCGTAGAAAAGACGTCTCCGCCCTCGACGTCTGCAAGTATATGCACCTCGAATAAGTAGTATACCGCGGAGCCGATAAGCACAGCGAGTGCGTAGATACGTTTGCGGAGTATAAAAGGAATGTCGCGAAGCATTACGTCGCGGATAAGGCTACCGCCAATCGATGAGAGCATACCCATAAGGATAGCTACGAGGGGACCAAGGTAGAGGTATGCACCTGTACCGGCAGCACTGAATACGCCGATACCGAGTGCATCGAGAACATTATTTATCGCATTGACCTTTTCCTCCTCGCGCACGTATAGACGCTTGAAGCGGGCGGCAATGAAAAATACTATGAGTGACGTTGCTACGGCAAGGGCGATCTCGACGTACATCGTGAAGAATACCGGGAGCGTATCTCCGACTATCACGTCGCGCATAAGTCCTCCGCCAAAGCACGTAATTACGGCGAGAAAGACCACGCCGAACATATCAGTCTCGCGATCGATCGCAACCATAGCACCGGCGGCGGCGAAGGATACGATACCAAGAAGATGAATAATGTGCAGAACTATTTCCAAGGAAATAACCTAGCCTTTCGGAAGTTGTTAAGAAAGCTTTTTAAGTAAATTTGCAAGAGCCTTTGCCCTGTGACTAACAGCGTTTTTCTCGTCGTCGGTCATCTCTGCAACCGTTCTCTCCTCACCGTCCATGACGAAGAGCGGGTCGTAGCCGAATCCGCGCGTACCGCGGGGGGCGTGTATGATTTTTCCGTACATTCTACCCTCGGCGGTGACTGTTGTACCGTCGGGATAAACGAGCGCCATAGCGCAGGTGTAGTGCGCGGTTCTGCGCTCTCTTCCCTCAAGCTTCTCGAGAAGAAGGCTGTTGTTATCATCGTCGCGCCCATGCACGCCACAGAAGCGCGCACTGTATATACCGGGCGCTCCGTCCAGCTCGTCAACGCATATTCCGCTGTCGTCGGCAAGAGACGGGGAGCCTGTGATCTCGGCGATCTCACGCGCTTTTTTTATGGCGTTCTCAAGAAACGTCGTGCCATCCTCTACAGTCTCGTGATCAACACCCGCCTCGGAGAGTGAGACTATCTCGTCAAATTTATGAGCAAGTATCTTCTTTATCTCATAGATCTTATGCTTGTTGTTTGATGCTATTATAAGCTTCATTGATGTAAACTTTCCTTTACTTTATCGTGTCAGAAAATAGCGAATTACGCGACACGGGTATGGATTAGAAGAGTCCGGTGATCTTTCCTGACTCGTCGACGTCGATGCGCTCTGCGGCGGGAGATTTCGGAAGACCCGGCATAGTCATAATGTCACCTGTGAGCACTACTACAAATCCGGCACCTGCGGACACCTTCACGTTCTTTACGGTAACTGTAAAGCCTTCGGGTGCACCGAGCTTCGTCTGGTCGTCGGAGAAGGAATACTGTGTTTTCGCCATACAGATAGGCGCCTTGTCAAATCCGAGAGCCGTAAGTGCGGCTATTTGTTTCTTCGCCGCGGGAAGTATAGAGATCGCTGCACCGCCATAGATCTTCTTGGTGAGTGCAAGGATCTTATCCTCAATACTGAGATCGAGATCGTATGCAAAGGTGAAATCACCCTTCTCCTCCTCACAGAGTCTGACAACCTCGCGAGCGAGGGCTTCTCCGCCCTTTCCGCCCTCCGCCCATACGGTGGAAAGGACTACGTTGACACCGAGTGCCTTGCACTTCTCGATAATGAAGCCTATCTCGTTATCGGTATCTGTCGGGAAACGGTTGATCGCAACGACTGCGGGAAGCTTATATACGTTTTTGATGTTGGAGAGATGGCGGAGAAGGTTCGGGATACCGCGCTCAAGAGCTGCGAGGTCCTCTGCGGCAAGCTCGGTCTTCGGAAGACCGCCGTGCATCTTAAGTGCGCGTACGGTTGCGACGATAACTACCGCGGAGGGAGTGAGACCTGCCATACGGCACTTGATATCGAGGAACTTCTCTGCTCCGAGATCCGCGCCGAAGCCAGCCTCGGTGATAGCGTAATCAGCCATCTTCATAGCCGTTCTGGTCGCGATTACGGAATTGCAACCGTGTGCTATATTTGCAAAGGGACCGCCGTGAACGAATGCGGGAGTACCCTCGAGAGTCTGAACGAGGTTGGGCTTGAGCGCGTCCTTGAGGAGTGCCGTCATAGCGCCCTCTGCTTTGAGATCGCCTGCGGTCACCGGCTTCTCATCATAGGTGTAGCCTACGATTATTTTAGCAAGGCGTGCCTTGAGATCGGTGATAGATGAGGCGAGACACAGCACCGCCATGATCTCGGAGGCAACGGTGATATCGTAGCCGTCCTCACGCGGAACGCCGTTTACCCTACCGCCGAGTCCATCGGTAACAAAGCGAAGCTGGCGGTCGTTCATATCGACGCATCTCTTCCAGGTGATGCGTCTGGGATCTATATTCAGGGAGTTGCCCTGATAGATGTGATTATCAAGCATAGCGGCGAGAAGATTGTTTGCCGCACCTATTGCGTGGAAGTCACCGGTGAAGTGAAGGTTGATGTCCTCCATAGGGATAACCTGAGCATATCCGCCGCCCGCGGCGCCGCCCTTGATACCGAATACCGGTCCGAGCGAGGGCTCACGGAGTGCTACCGCAACCTTTTTGCCTATTCTCTTCATACCGTCGGCAAGACCGATAGTGGTCGTAGTCTTTCCCTCTCCTGCGGGAGTGGGAGTGATCGCGGTAACGAGAATAAGCTTACCGTCGGGCTTATCCTGTGCATCAGAGAGAAGCGAGAGATCAAGCTTCGCCTTATTGCTACCGTAGAGCTCTACGTATTTTTCGTCAACACCCGCCAAACGGGCAATCTCAAGAATATGTTTAGGATTAGCGGACTGAGCTATTTCAATATCTGTCATCATAACGGTTTCCTCCGATTATTTTATTTCAACGCATTAATTATATATTATATTGGATTTGTTGTCAATGTTTTTTTAAAAAAGTGTCCTCTTTATGGCATTAAAAATTCATACCGGCGCGGCAAAAAGCAACACACTATAATAATCACGTCAGCGGCGAGGCGATCGTAAAGGATTACCGAGGCACTGCAGAAAGCGGCGCCTCGGTATTTTCTCGAATACTTACAGTAGCTAAGCTGTTATCTATTGTTGTGCATCCCTTGCCTTCATCATCTCGGGGTGAACCTTTTTATGCCATACGTAAAGTGCCATAAGCGCAAGACCGATGCCTGTAAGCAACCACGATGCGGGGTAGACCAGATACAGTCCCGTGAGACCTAAGCTATCCTTTATCGAGGGGAAGATCAGGAATATCCAGATGCAGCGGAATACACAGATACCGCCGATGCTGGCTATCATAGGAGGTACAGACGAACCGAGTCCGCGGATAAATCCCGAGAGCGCCTCGTTGATCGCACCTAGGAAATAACTGGAGAGCATAACTGTCATAATAGTTTTACAAGCATCCATTATCTCGACACGGTATGGGTTATCCGAAGAAAGATAGAGGTTTACGAGAGGCTCGTGGAAGACGAGCATAAGTTGTCCGACAACGATTCCGAGGGTCGCAACCTGCATGAGCGCGTAGGCGAGAGATCGCTTTATTCTACCGTATTTTTTCGCACCGAGGTTCTGACCCGTGAAGGTCATGGCAACGTGGAGATAGGTGTTGATCGCGGTGGAGAGAAGGACGTCGATGTTGGTCGCGATAGTACGCGCGCTGACAACAGGTGTCGGGAAGCTGTTGAGTGCCTTGTGCAGGAACATGTTGGTAAAGCCAAAGAGAGCTCCCTGCACCGCCGCAGGAATGCCGAGGTGGAGGATACGAAGGAGAACGGCGCGATCTATCTTAAGCTTCGCGAGGCTGAGAGCATAGGGCTCACTTGTTCTCTTCGCAAGAACGGTGACAACCACGGTGGCGGAAATGTAATGTGCGACGACGGTTGCAATAGCAACTCCGACGACCGAGAGGTTGAATACTATAACGAAAACCAGGTTGAGGAGCACGTTAAGAATACCGGATGCCGTAAGTGTGTAGAGCGGAGTTCTGGAGTCTCCCGTAGACCTGAGGATAGATGCACCGAAGTTATATACAGCGATCGCGGGCATACCGATACAGATGACGCGTATGTAGGCAAGCGCGTTCTTCATCAACTCGTCCTTAGTATCGAGAGCGCGAAGGACGGGCTCGGAAATGACAAGGCCGATGACACCTAACGTGATACCTGCAATAACGCCGAAGAGAAGCGCCGTGTGCGCCGCCTTCGAGAGAGTATCCCTGTCGCGAGCGCCGAAGCTACGCGCCACGACAACGGCAGAGCCTGCCGCACAACCGATGAAAAGCTGTGTCAGAATAGAGGTGATGGTAGACGTGGAACCGACGGCACCGAGTGCGTTCGGGTCACCCGAAAACTGACCCACGACTATATTATCAGCCATATTATAAAGGTGCTGCAATAAATTCGTGAGCATAAGCGGAATAACGAAGCTGATCATCTTCGAGAAGATGGGTCCCTCCGTCGCATCAATATTTCTTTTTTTGAGAGATAGCGCCATTTGTCATACTCCTTAGTGCCACCTTAGTGCCAAACTATTATACTCTCACTTTGCTGATTTGTCAAGCGTGTGCGCGCGTGATAGCGATAATTTACTTTCCGACAAGGTCCCACCGTCGCAAGGCTTGACTAACTTCTTTTTATCCTTGCGCCAAATTATAAGTGAAACCGCGACGTAGGATAAAGCCGAAAGCGTCCAGGAGATGGGGTATATATAATAAAGAAACTCGAGCGTACGGAAGTGCGGGAAAACGAAGAATATCCATACAACTCGCACGATTCCCATATCGACAAGCGAGACAACCATAGGCGGCAGAGAATGCCCCATACCCTTGAGGAATCCAGCGAGGGAGTTCGACACGCCCGTGATTATATATCCCGTGAGCATTATTCTCATAATAGTGCTCGCGTATTCCGTTACCGCCTCGACGTCATAATTCGACTCGTTAAGGAAAAGTCCAATAAGCGTACGGCGGAAGGTAAGAAGTATCGCACCGCCGATGACGGCTATCGTGACAGACTGCAGTATTGCGAAGAATAACGACCTCTTTATTCTGTCAGCCTTACGCGCGCCCCTGTTCTGTCCTGTAAAGGTCAAGGAGGTCGTGCCGTAGGTGCCGATTATGGTGGAAAGCATGTTATCTATATTTCCCGCAACAGTCTTCGCCTCTACGACCTCGGGCGAGAAGATGTTGACTGAGGTAGAAATAAAGAGATTCATAACGTGGGCGATAGAGCCCTGTATGGTACCGGGAATAGCGTATTTGAGTATACGACTCGCGGTTTTTGAATCAAATTTAAGCTTTGAGAAGCTGAAGGAATATTCCTCGTCGCGGCGGCGTATCAGCACCCAATACGAGCAAACGACGGATAGCACCTGCGAGGCAAGCGTTGCGAGAGCTACACCGTCGGAGGACATATCGAACGCAGTTACGAAAACGACGTTCAAGACAACGTTGACAAGTCCCGACACCGTAAGTATGCGAAGGGGCGTTCCGGAGTCGCCAACCGAGCGAAGGATCGCACCCGCCGCGCCGTAAAGGGCTACGAAGGGCATTCCAATGCATCGGATACGCATATAAACAACGGCACCCTCAAGAAACTCTTCCTTAGTATTCATAAGAACGAGTATCGGCTCTGCAAACAACGTTCCCACCATGCAAGCAAGAAGTCCCGCACAGAGCGAGAGGATCGATGCCGTGTGCACGCTTTTCGTCAATGCTACGCGGTCACGCGCGCCGAAATCGTGCGCGACGGTCGCGGCGGCACCCGTAGAGAAGCCGGTAAACAGAGCGGTGAGAAGCGCGACGAGCGATGCGGACGAGCCAATTGCGCCGAGCGCGCTCGGGTCGGTGGAATATTTACCGACGACGATGTTATCGGCAATCGTGTAAAACTGCTGGATTAGATTCGTAAGCATTAGAGGAACGACGAAATACACCATCTTCGAGAAGATGGGTCCCTCCGTCGCATCAATATTTCTTCTTTTGAGAGATAGTGCCATTTGTCAACCTCCTTAGTGCCAAACTATTATACTCTCATTTTGCTGATTTGTCAAGCGCGTGATAGCGATAATTTACATATACGCGTGGTTTTTTCGCATACACACATTATTTTACGAGGCTGCGCGTGTGGAAGCGCAAGCTTTCCAATGCTTTTCAGATCAAAATGAAGAAAAATACAAAAAGTTTGAGTTTTTTGAAAATTACCTCTTGACTTTTTGCCACAGTTGTTTTATAATATGATGTACGACTTTGGGGCCGTAGCCTAAACTGCGCCCAAATGCCAGAAGGAGGATACCGAGTGAAGCTGGATTTAAGACCTCTCCTCGCAGGTGACAGACTGCTTAAGTTCGACTACGAACTACCCCTCGATATCGACTCCGAAGATACCGCAAGCTTTCTTTGGGGTGTCGGTTTTCCTTCTCCCATGAAGGTCACAGGTGAAATCACCAACACCGCCGGTTATATGAGAATGACGCTCAGCCTCTCGGTAGACTACCTCGCCGAGTGTGCGCGTTGCCTCGCTGAAGTATCCGGCACTTTCACTCTTGATCTTGAGAAAACCGTTGCACCGAGGGATATACTTACGGATCTTGATGAGGATAAGCTCGACGATTATGCGATAATCGAGGACGGATTCCTCAACATCGACGAAATGCTGCGCGAGCAGCTGGAGATGGAGTTCCCTATCCGCTTCTTATGTAAGGAGGATTGTCGGGGACTGTGTCAAAGATGCGGAAAGAATCTTAACGAGGGTGAGTGTGATTGCGGAAAGAATGAAATCGACCCGCGTCTTGAACCTCTGCGTAAGATACTTGAGCAAATGAAAAACGAAGAAAATAATAAAAAATAAATTATAGTAGAGAATGCGTGGAGCACATCGCTCATAGCATGCTCAATAGGAGGTAAGAAAATGGCAGTACCGAAGAGAAAAGTTTCTCACGCGAGAAAGATGAAGAGACGCTCCAGCGTATGGAAGCTCGAGACCCCCACCAACATCGTTAAGTGCCCTCAGTGCGGCGAGCCCATCCTCGCATACCGTGTATGCAAGGCTTGTGGTTACTACAAGGGTGAGGCTGTTGTCTCTGTAAGCGAGAACGCTGAGAAGTAATTTCGCATGGCGATCTACGAAAAGGCGACCGTATCAAAGAGTTGCCTTTTCGTAGCCTACCGCTCTCCTCTCGGAGTGGGGCTCGGTAGGAAAATTTTCGAAAAAATATTTTCGAAAAAGGTATTGACAAACCGTTTTTGTTCTGTTATAATATTAAGCGTCACAATGCTGGTGTGGCTCAATGGCAGAGCAGCTGATTTGTAATCAGCAGGTTGTTGGTTCGACTCCGATCACCAGCTCCATATAACATGGGGGAATTCCCGAGCGGCCAAAGGGGGCAGACTGTAAATCTGTTGTCATCGACTTCGCTGGTCCGAATCCAGCTTCCCCCACCAGAAAAAAGCACTTGCTTGCGCAAGTGCTTTTTTCAACGAAATTTGCCCTTGCGGGCAAGTGAAATATTTCTGCGAAATGTGAAATACGCCTGCGGCGTGTGAAATATTCGCTTCGCGAATGTGGCAAATTTCATTTCACATTGCGACCTGTGGGAGCAATATTTCACAATTCACGAAGTGAATTATTTCAAATTCGGCGCAAGCCGAATATTTCACTAAAAAAATACCGCAACAAGTTGCGGGTGATATACAAGGCTATGCCTTGATTTATTGGTAGAAGTGTGGTATAATTTACCCATCGATAAATAAGAATTTGTATTGGAGATAAGCAATATGATTTATTATCTAAATCAAGACACAGTTCCAACAATACCTACACCACACGATTGTAAAATAAAGAAAGTCAATATACGAGGCGATTTTATTATATTTGAGTTTGAGGATGACATTTCGTATCATGATTCTATTCGGCACTCCAATCCTGATGCAAAATCCTTAGTCATCAAAATTCATTTAGCTGATGATTTTGATACCTACAAAATGAAATACTACAAAAAGCCTTGGTGTAGAGGGGATTATTCCCGTATTGATAACGCCCAACTTGAAAAAATTGCTAAAAATGAAAGACTCGAATATCTTTACCATTATGTTGGCTATCAATCTATTATTATCAAGTTGTTTAGCCAAACTTATATCACTCT
>JAZRBV010000026.1:0-147164 GCA_045635225.1 Eubacteriales bacterium | reverse complement strand
TTCTGCAATATATGTTACACCGTTAAGAGTCAGCTTGTTTCTTTCTTTTATTGTTAATGTTGTATGACGCATTTCATTCTTTTGCATAAACAAATCCTTTCAAAGGGCGGCTTTTACGAAAAAAACACCGCATATTCTCATTCGAAAATATGCAGTGCTTTGATTATTTATTCTTCTGACTCGGATACAATCTCGTACATACCCGTAGCCTCTGTTTTTTTCGTAGTATCCTTTATTTCAAGAACTTTAACCGTAACCTTTTTATTACCAAATGCAACGGTGATCTGATCTCCGATCTTAACATCATAAGATGCCTTGGCGTTCTTACCGTTTACGGAAATACGCTCGGAATCACATGCCTCATTGGCAACAGTTCTACGTTTTATAAGTCTTGAAACCTTCAGGAATTTATCAAGGCGCATCTAATTAGTTGAGCTGATCCTTAAGAACCTTGGATGCGGTGAAAGAGGGCTTCTTAGAAGCTTCAATCTTGATAACCTCACCGGTCTTGGGGTTACGGCCTTCTCTGGCAGCAACGTCCTTAACCTCAAAGGTACCAAATCCGATAAGCTGAACCTTGTCGCCATCCTTAAGAGCATTTGCGATAGCATCGAGAGCTGCGTTTACAACCGTCTCAGTATCCTTCTTGGAAATGCCGCTTTCAGCAGCTACAACGTTTACAAGATCTGTTTTTGTCATTTTAAAAATCCTTTCATAAAAAAGAGTGTACCACATAATTATAGCAATTTTTCCGTAAAAATTCAATACTTATGATCAAAAAATATGAAGTGGCACTCTTTTTCAGCCTTTTTCACATATTTATGCAGTCATTTTTGTATAATTTGCCATCTTTTTGATTTTGTTTTTACTTATTACACCGCAGAAAAGACACAGCAAGGCATATACGACAGCGGTAAATGCAATCGAAATAAGGAGTGCTACTCCGTCGCCGCGCCACTCTCTCATAATCTCGAATATCCTACGGGATAAGAGGACGGACAGTATTGCGTTCAGATACGGCATAAAATGAGTCACTATTATTGGGAGTTTGACCGAATGCTTTTTTGAAAGTCTCCGTGCCGAGATAAACAATGCGACGGCGTACGAGGAAACCGTTCCAATGGGTGCACCTGCGATTCCGTATTCAGCATTTCCGGTCAGCACATACGTTAAAACAAATTTAACCGCACACGCAACCAGCATAGAGATGAGGGGTGCACGTACATCGCCCCGCGCCTCAAGCATAGAATTTGCGATCAGAAGAAGCGACATAAATATAGCACCCGGTATCAAAAGCTCAAGTAAAAGAGTGCCCTCAAATACACCGATACCGCCGAATATAAGGTTAAGTATCTCACGGGGATAGGTAAGAACTCCCACAACCATCGGTGCACACAGAAGAGCTGTAAGCTCAAGTGCGCTTCTCAGAGCTTCACCCTCATTCCTACGATCCTCCCGTGAGCGCGAGCATACGAATACCGGCAGAAATGCTACAGAGATAGGTGTTATGACCGAGATAACCAGATTATACATCGGCAACGCGAGAGTTGTGTAATTTCCGTACAGAGCCGTTGCCTCAAGTTCGGTATAGCCTATATCGGCAAGTCTCTGCATCACTAATACCAGATCGATGATACCCGTCATGCTCATAACAAGAGCACTGAAGGTGATTGGGAGAGATATCGAAAGTATTTTTTTAAGAAGCGAGATGCTTCGCACGAATCCTATACGGTCATCAGCTCGCTCCCGAAGCACACGTCCTGCCCCGGATGCAACGTATAGATATAGAAATCCAAGCACCGATCCAAGAGTAACTCCGAGAATCGTATAAGCTGATAGAAGCTCCGTAGTCATACCGATCCTGATACCGTGATACGCAAACAGAAGTCCGAGAACTAGCTTGCCGACTCCTTCGATCATCTGCGATGCTGCAACGGAAAGAAGCTTCATACGAGCTGTCAGGAGTCCGCGAAGTACGCCTCCGATGGAAATGAAGAGTATCGACGGTGCTATCGCGATCATAGTATATCTCGCACCGCTCGATCCGATGATATGTGACATTGCTCCGGATAGCATCACGAATATAAGCGTCATAGCAGTGCCCAAAACTGCAAAGGCTGTCATTGTGATACGGATAATTCGTCCCCTATCTCTATCAGTCATATCCTTATCAAGCAAATGCAGCATTATAGCCTTAGGTACACCCGCAGTACACAGAAGAAAGAAAACGCCGTATACGGTATAGGCGGAATTGAAATATCCCATACCCTCTTCACCGAGAAAACGCGTGATAGGTATCTTATATATAAGTCCCAAAATTTTAACAATGACCGTGGAAACGGTAAGCGAAAGAGCACCGCTGAGTACGCCGCTCTCCGCCCTTTTATATCCGGAGTCGACCTTCTTTCTTAACAGCTCCAAAATACACCTCCAAAACAAAAAGATCCACTAACATTATATTAGTAGATCTTTTCATTTATTATTAAAAGTGCATTTATTCCGTTTCTGACGATTGGTCGGCGAAAAACTCAAGAGCGATCTCGCGTTCTGTGGGCTTACCGTCACAACTGCGACCGGTAGAGTCAAACTCACGAAGATACTCGTAGGGATATTTAGGACGGAATATCCGCTTTATCTCGGTCTCGTGAGAAAACGGGCGGCTACACTTGACCAATTTGGTGACCGCACCCGCGCCGACTGCGAAAATAGATTGAATTTCTTCCATCATATATATATTATATAGTCCCTCGCGTCCGTCGAGCGAAAATCCTACGTTCTCGAGATTGCCTACGGTATTCTTCTGTCGGTACATATAGTATGGCTTGTATCCTGCGAATTTAGTTTTCAACTGAGAATACGAAACGCTTTTTGCTGCATCTCCGCCCGATAGTGAGTAAATGCCGGAATTGTTGCGCAACGCGTCCGAAGCTTTCTTGACCGAAAACGTATGTACTGTGATGTTAGATGGCTCAAGCTCGATAATTCTATCAACGGTTTCGGAGAAATTCTTGAAATCGTCACCCGGAAGACCGGCGATAAGATCTACGTTTATATCCTTGATTCCCGATTCGCGGGCGAGAGCATATGCACGGAAGAAATCCTCCGTGGTATGACGTCTGCCGATCTCGACGAGAACATCGTCGTTGAGTGTCTGCGGATTTACACTTACGCGTGTTACACCGTGATTTTTAGCGACGGCAAGCTTTTCAGCAGTAATGGTATCGGGTCTGCCTGCCTCGAGAGTAAACTCGAGAAGTGCTGAAGTATCCACTAGATCGTCAATTTTCGAGAGAAGGCGCTCAAGCTGCACGGGATCAAGGGTCGTGGGAGTGCCGCCGCCTATATAGACCGTGCTGATGGTAAGACCGAGCTCACGAATAAGCGCAACGGTTTCCTCGAGGTCAACCAGCAACGCATCAAGATACTCGTCTATCATGGAAAGCAGGCGCTTTGTGGTATAAGAAACAAAGCTGCAATACGCACATCTCGTCGGGCAGAACGGTATGGAAACATAGATCGAGCAGCTGTTCTGCGGCATTTTTTTCATAATGCGCATCTCGGAGGATGCAACGGAGACGGCGAGCGCCGCCTTCTGCGGATTAAGGAAATACTCATCACGAAGGATCTTCTTCGTTTTGATCACTCCGTTACCGTCCGCAAGAAGTCCGCCTGCGATCTTCGCAGGCCTGACACCTGTGAGTATACCCCACGGCGGAATATGTCCGAGCAGTGCCTTTCCCGCCGCAAAAAGTGCTCTTCCGACTGCCACAGATTCGTGAGTTGCGATGATAGTCTCCTCGGAGAGAAATACGGTCTCCGTCGCCTCGCAAACTCTGTCATTCAAGGTTATCGAGACATAAGCCGTGGCAGAAACGTCTTTATCGACTGTTACGTTTACTGTAACCTCCGGCACTCCCTCGGCTCTTTCCTCATTTTCACTAAAGGTAGAGCCCGGGAAGAAGACCATACATAATGTCTGTACGTAATATCTGTTTATATTACCGTTTACGTTTAAGATCATTTTTTCTGCCCCTTTTTCAAGAGAACGTTAGAATCCATAACGATGGTAACGGGACCGTCGGTCTCCATATTAGTGAGCATATGAGCACCGAAAACTCCCGTCTCACATGAGCGCACACGCATCTGCATTTCGGATACAAAATGCAGATACAGTCTGTTGGCAACGTCGGGAGAAGCCGATCCCAAATAATCGGGGCGGTTGCCGTGAGCATAGTTGGCATTCAAAGTGAAATTGGATACGACCAGAACCTCGCCATCGATATCCTTTACAGAAAGATTCATCTTGTCGTTTTCGTCACAAAAAATCCTAAGTTTGGAGATCTTTTCTGCAAGTGCAACGGAATCAGCCTCGGTATCACCTTCAGCAACTCCAAGAAGGATATATAGGCCTCGTCCGGCTCTGCCACTGAACTCTCCGTCGGCAATTACCTCGGCAGAATTTATTCTTTGTATAACTGCAATCATCTTTACGACCTCTTAACCGGTAAAACCACGGCTGACTGTAAGGACCTTGGGAGCAGAGCGAAGTCTGGAAACGATAGACTCGTAGTGCGCTACGTTCTTACATTCAACGACGATATTGATGACCATATCGCCACTCTTGCTTACCTGTGTGTTTATCTGAAGGATCGAGACCTTCATATCGGCGAGCGCCATTGAAATACCCGCGATAACGCCGATACCGTCCTCAGCAGTGATTGATATCATAGCCTCGTATCTTGCCGACGACTGCTGAGACTCGTCCTTCTCCCACTCTGCTCTTACCCAGCGTGCGAGATTCTCCTCGTTTTCTCGGGAGTGATAGACGTTTGGACAATCGCTTTTATGAATCGATACACCAAATCCGCGGGTAATAAATCCAACGATCTTATCGCCCGGCAAAGGATTACAGCATCGGGCGAATTTGATCTGACAGCCCGCGGCACCGTCAATGATTATGCCACCGGTGGATTTGCGCTTGCTTGAGCTGTTGAGCTTGACTTGCGAGATCTCGTCCTCGGTCGTAGTCGGTGCCTCTTCATCGGCATGCAATTTATCGATTTCGTCTTTAATTTTAGGCAGAAATCTTTGGAGCGATATACCGCCGAATCCTAACGTATTGTAAAAATCGTCACTCGTATTGATGCCGACCTTCTTTGCAATACCCGTTATAATGGTATTGAGCTCTGCATCACTGCAGCTTTTACCGTAACGCTTGATTTCCTTATCGACCTCGGCTCTGCCTACGACGATGTTCTCGGAGCGCTTTTCTTTCTTGAACCATTGACGTATCTTACTGCGAGCCTGACCGGTCTTGACTATTTTCAGCCAATCGCGGCTCGGTCCCTTCGACGACTGTGAGGTGATAATCTCGATAATGTCACCGTTTTGCGGGATCTTATCAATAGGAACGATGACACCGTTAACCTTTGCACCAACCATCTTATTTCCGACGGCAGAGTGGATGGCATATGCAAAATCTATTGTCGTCGAGCCCTGCGGCAGAGATATTACGTCGCCCTTTGGAGTGAAGACGAAGGTCTCGTCATGGAATATGTCGGTCTTGAAGGAGTGGATAAACTCGTCGGGATCTCGTGTATTCTCGTCCGACTCCAGCAGCTGTGCTATCCAACGCAGCTTCTCGTCAATGTTGCTGGCTCCCTTCTCTCCCGATTTATATTTCCAGTGTGCAGCGATACCGTATTCAGCCTCCTCATGCATCTGACGGGTACGGATCTGAACCTCAAACGGGATACCGCTGTTACCGATGACCGTTGTATGGAGTGAACGGTAAAGGTTAGGCTTAGGAGTGGAGATATAGTCCTTGAATCTACCGGGGATCGACTTGAACATTTCGTGTACAAGTCCGAGTGCGGTATAACACTCAAGCTCGGTTTCAACGATTATTCTTACCGCATAGAAGTCGTATATCTCATCAAAAGACTTGTTAAGCGTATACATCTTACGGTAAAGGCTGTATACAGACTTTATTCTGCCCTCAAGCGTAAAGCTGATGTTATTCTCATGAAGCTTATCGGAAAGGAGCGACTTTGCCTCCTCGATGAATGTACGGTTCTGACCGAACTTCTTTTCGATGGATTCATGTACCTCCTCAAAGCCTACGTTGTCAAGGTAATAAAGACTAATGTTCTCGAGCTCTTGCTTTATACGCTGCATACCCAGACGGTGCGCGAGAGGCGCATATATATACATTGTCTCGAGAGCGATAGCTCTTTGCCTGTCCTCCTTTTTCGCCGCAAGAGTACGCATATTATGGAGTCTGTCGCAGAGCTTTATGAAGATAACGCGGATATCGCGGTTCATTGCAAGAAGCATCTTTCGAATGTTCTCGATATGAGCCTCCTCCTTATCCGCAACCTGAACCTGAATGATCTTTGTAAGACCGTCAACGAGCATAGACACATCGCCACCGAACATCTTAGCAAGAGTATCAAGATTAGTCTTATCAGCGCAGTCCTCAACCGTATCGTGGAGCAGTGCCGCACAGATAGAATCTGTATCAAGACCAAGCTCGGCAACTATTTTGGCAACAGCTACCGGGTGGCTGATATACGGCTCGCCGCTCTGACGAAACTGACCGTCGTGAAGCTTCGCGGAATAGTTGTACGCTTCGGTTATCTTATTGAGATCGTAATTTTTATCACTTTTCTCGAGTAACTCGAGAAGTACTTGCATTTCGGAATACATACCTTTTACCTTTTGAGCGACTGTTGCCGCCCCGTATCAATTGTATTTATCCGTTTCTCGATATCTGCTGACGCAGACGGCGAAGAAGCGTGGATCTGTCGAGATCCGTTTTGTTAGTCGTGTAATGAATATTGAATTTATATACCTCGTCGGATATCTCGTCGAGCGTGACGATATTGAGCTCCTTCAATACCATAACGATGATCTTAAGTTTAATATATCCGATGCTACGCTCACCGTGAGGCGTTGACAGACGCGATATGATCTCGCGATGAGAAAGCGTGTTAACACCGGAGCGAAGCGATGTAAGCATCAGCTTATATACCGCCGCAAAATCGTCTCGGGTCGGCATGACGTTCTCGGAGGCTGTGAATGGGGCGCCGCCCTTGATCTCGAGGAAGCGCTCGTGCTCACGCCGTGTAAGATCCTGCTGAGCCTTGGAGGTCTTGATATCTCTGATGATAAGCTGTACGCTCTCGCGACCGTTCCATTCATTTATGTCAATATTAAAGAGAATATCCACAGTATCACCGACATAGATACCGAGCGATGCGGGAGAATTCGAGAAATACATAGCGGAAAGAGTATTTTTTCCGTTGCCGAGCACGAGCTTTGTATGCTTCGAATCGCTGACTCCGGATATTTCATTCACCGTGAGACCGGTAATAACGAATACCGGCACAGGGTTACTTATACCGTAGGGCTCGAGCATCTGGAATTCCTTTGTCAGCGCGAGTGTCACATCCTCGAAGTTGATCCTGCAGTCAGCCTCAACAGTAGGAACCATATCCTCACGCGAGAGGTTCTTGAGCGCATACTCATTTATAAGACGTCTGAATGTGTTAAGCTCTGCGCGAGTTACGGAAAGACCCGCGGCAAGCTCGTGACCTCCGAACTTCACGAGGTGATCACTACAATAGCACAGCGCATCGACGAGATTCATACCCTTGATGCTTCTACCGGAGCCCTTACCTACGTCGTCAGGCGAAGGCTCGGAGCCCTCGTTACCCTCGAATGATACCAGTATGGATGGACGAGAATATTTCTCTGTGATCCTTGATGATACGATACCGATAACACCGTGGTGCCAATGATCTGTATCGAGAACGATGACAGGGTTTTTGTCGATATCGTAATTTTCGATCATGAGATACGCCTCATTCATGATCTTGTTTTCCTCTGACTGCCGCTCACGGTTGGTCTGACAGAGTTCCTCCGCGATCGCCCTTGCGCGCTCAGGATCATCCGTGAGGAAAAGCTCTACAGCCATCGAAGCATTCTTGATCCTTCCCGCGGCATTGATCCTGGGAGCGATGGTATATCCGATATAACCTGAGGTTATCTTGCTCTTTTTTTTCTGGCGTGACGAGCGCTGATTGTCGTTGCGATTAGACGCCGCATCAATGAGAGCGGTGAGACCGAGACGCTTGTTTTCGTCCATCATAGAGAGTCCGTAGCTAACGATTATTCGGTTTTCCTCCTTGATAGGCATAACGTCGGCTATCGTACCGATAGCAACGAGATCGGCGTAGGATGCGAATATCTTCTCCGCCGCCTGGCGTCTGGTTTTGTTGAAAACTCTCTCCTCGTAAGCGCAGATAAACTTGAAGACTACTCCGACACCGGCAAGTTCCTTGAATGGGTAGGGACAATCGGGACGGTGGGGATTGATAACGGCCGCCGCAGAAGGCAGCTCTGCCCTGCACTCGTGGTGATCTGTAACGACGAAATCAATGCCGAGAGATCTGGCATACGCGACCTCCTCGGTCGCAGTAATACCTGTATCTACCGTGATGATCAGCTTCGAGCCGTTCTCCGCTATATTGTCGATAGCAGGCACGGAAACACCGTATCCCTCACCTATGCGGTTAGGGATATAGTATTCAACATTTGCGCCAATGGACTCAAGATACAGGTACAGCGTGCAAACTGCAGTAACTCCGTCCACGTCGTAGTCACCGTATACGGTGATCTTCTCACCCGAGGAGACTGCGGCGCTGATGCGCTCGATACCAAGATCGACATCCTTCAACAGGAACGGGTTGGAAAGCATCTCGCTCTCCATGTAAATAAAGGATTTCGCGGATTCCTTATCGGTATACCCGCGGTTGTAAAGAAGCTTGGCGACAATCTTGTTTATTCCGAGATCGGTAGCTATTTCGTTAATAGCACGATCAGAATCCGGGCTGTCAACAGATTTAATGATCCAATTCTTCTCCTTTGCTTCAGCAAAATTATTCATTTATAAAAACCGTAGTGGGATCTCTCCCGCCTTCCATATTATTATCAAAGTAAGTGCAGTCTGACTTTCACCTGCAATACAGCCTCGATATCGGATATTCCGATTATAGGCTTGGCTTATATACCTTCATGAGGGCGAGCGCGGTCTTCAGACCGTCGATTGCGGCACTGGTTATGCCACCTGCATATCCCGCGCCCTCACCGGCGGGATACAAATTGCGGTATCCGATAGCTGCTCGGGTACCGTCATCGCGAAGAATTCTGACCGGTGCGCTGGTACGCGTTTCAGCACCGGTAAGTACGGCATCGCTTGCGGCAAAGCCGGTAATTTTTTTATCAAATGATAGCAGAGCCGCTCGGATCTGCGAGACGACGTAATCGGGCAAAAATTTTTCGGGGCGCACGAGCTTAACATTCGAGCCTCCCATATAAGTAGGCAGTATACGACTCGGCTCTCGTCTGCATTCGCCGGACAGTAGATCACCTACCGTAATAATAGGTGCGCTGTAGCCTCCGCCGGCAGATTCATATGCCAAGCGCTCTATTCTGCGTTGATACGCAATGGCCGATTCGGGAGTAGCACCGTAATCCTCTTTGAAAACGGAGCATACGACGGCGCTGTTGGAGTTTTTTCCATCACGCTTGTGACGGCTCATACCGTTGACGACGACAGCGTCATTCTCGCTGGCGGCGGCAACCACCTCACCGCCGGGGCACATACAGAAGGTATATACTCCCCTCTGTTTCGTGTCGTAGGAAAGATTATACTCGGCATGTCCGAGTTTTGGGTGCCCTGCCATATTGCCGTACATCGCGCGGTCTATGTCCTCAGCGAGATGCTCAATACGCATACCGACCGAGAACGCCTTCGGCAGAATAGTCATATTAAGTGAAAGAAGCGTCGAATAGGTATCTCTCGCGCTGTGTCCTATCGCGAGGATAAGTGCGCCGGCGGGTATATCGCCCCTATCGGTCCTGACACCTACTACGCGGTCTGACACGGTTATGGGAGAGAGAAATTTGGTGTTATAAAGCACGCGACCGCCGAGAGCGACGATGCGATCAAGCATCGCGTCAACGATAAGAGAGAGCACGTCGGTGCCTACGTGAGGCTTAGCAACGTACATTATATCGGAGGGCGCGCCGAACTCAACGAAACGACGCAGCACGTAAGAAGAGATAGGATCGTTAATACGGGTAACCAGTTTACCGTCCGAGAAGGTTCCCGCACCGCCCGCGCCAAACTGAATATTAGTATCGGGATCGAGCAGATGCGCCGTATTGAAGCGGTCGACCGCGGCGATCCTGTCCTTAATGCAAGAGCCACGCTCAATAACTGTGGGGGCATATCCGCACTCGGCAAGAATGAGCGCTGCAAACAGTCCGCACGGACCCGAGCCAACGATAACGGGTGAATCGGTCAGCGGCGTATCGCCAAAGACAGGATCCGGTAAATCGTCGGTGAGAGGCGTTGCGCCGAGGTATTCCGCATCGTGAGGGGATATTCCTCCGCTGACGGAAACGGAATACACGAATGATATGTCGTCCCGCCGACGCGCGTCAACGCTTCTGCGGTAGATTGAGAAGCGTAGGCACGAGGTATCGATACCGCATTTACGGAGCTTGCGCCTTACAATCGAAAACGCCTCTTCAACAGAGGCGTTTATCGGCAACTTAATATTGCTGAAGACGTAAGTCCTGCTATCCCGGCTCAAAATGCTCCTCCGCGAGTGAGCATAGCAAGCGCCTGCTCAGACTCAGGAGAAAAATATTTTACGAGTAACCAGAAAAGCGTAGCAAGAATAAGGCAAATAATAACCGATAATACCGTACCTAGCTTAATTCCAGAAAATTTCTTTTTCATATATGACTCCGAAAAATCATTAATTGTCTTCTACGTGTTCCTCGCGAAGAAGCTCACGCACCAAAAATTTACGAAGACTGTCGGATGTGAAATCACGTATAAGCTCGCACTCCTTGGCAACCGATATGATACCGGTCTCCTCGGAAACAACGATAATAAGAGCATCGCTGACCTCGCTGAGTCCGATCGCCGCTCTGTGACGCGTACCGAGATCACCCTCAACAAAGGTTCGTCTCGGAAGCGGAAGAATACATGCGGCAGCTGAGATCTTGTCATCAGAGATGATCACCGCGCCGTCGTGAAGAGGTGCCCGGTTGTAGAAGAGGTTACGAAGCAACGAGTCAGAAACGTCAGCATTTATCACAGTACCGGAGTGAAGCACATCGTCAAGCTGAGTAGTGCGCTCGATAACTATAAGTGCACCGGTCTTCTCGACCGAAAGCACATGCACAGCCTTGGCAATATTACTGATAATGTGATACTGACGTTGCTTATCCTTCGAATCCGAGCCGAAACTGCGGAAGCCGTTGATGGATCCCGCACCGACGCGCTCCAGCACGTCACGAAGCTCGGGTTGGAAAATAATGACGAATACCAGTGTGGCAATATCAATGCGGAAAATTCCCGACAAAATAAACGTCACACCCTGCAAATCAAATATGCTCGCGACGAAGTATATTACTAGACAAACTACAATACCGATAAGAAGTGCACCGGCCTTTCTGCTCTTGAAAAATCTTGCGGCGAAGAAGAACAAAAAGGTCAAAAGCAATATATCTATGGCATCGTTTATCTGAAACTTTAAAAAAGATTCCTTGGCGAAGACAAAAAACGACTTGATACCGTCGATCGTCTCACCGGAGAAAACATTCAGTAAGCCAAACATTTCTATACTCCAAAAAGAAAAAATATATAAATTATATTTTACTAAAATATTATAACATATTATTTTCAAAATTTCAATGGTAAAGGCAAATATTTTGCAGAACATTCGACTTTTTTTATATCGAGATCGAACTTCGTTATTTTTTTATCAATTTTAACACGAAAAGTATTGACATAAGCATAATATCGTTGTATAATATGTTCCAGATGAAACACTTTTCACGTTTGGTGGTGATATTATTAAGTGTAAAGAAGATTTCTACAAAAAAATATTTCTGTTCAAAGGGATACAGGACGACGAGCTGTCGCGTCTGACGTGTAGTGTCAGCTGCGACATCCGGAGCTATGCGAGAAATGAGACGATATATTCTCCCGATGAGTACCGATGTGAGGTCGGCTTCATCATCTCCGGTGAATGTGAGGTCATTCAACGCTCCCACGAGGACGGAAAGATAATACTCAACACTCTCCGAGAGTGCGATTCGTTCGGTGTGCTGGCAGTTTTTGATCAAGAGGAGCAATTCCCTACCCGCATCTATGCCAGAAAAAACTCCGAGATACTATTCATTCCTAAGGACGAGCTTCTTCGTATGATCGAATCGTCGCCGCGCGTTGCTATAAACGTGATCGAATTCTTGGCACGTCGCGTATCGTTTCTCAACAGACGGATAGGTACGGTATCGAGATCGACCGTCGACTCGAAGCTATCATCCTTTCTATTAAATGAATCTAAGCGCCTCAACTGTGACACTATGTCACTCAATATGAAACGCTGCTCCGAGTCCATCGGTGCCGGACGGACATCGGTTTACCGTTCGCTTAAAAATCTAGAAACAAGCGGATATATTACGGCAGAAAACAAATATATCACGATTATTCAAAAAGACAAATTGGAGGAAATGACAAAATGAAAAAGACGATTTCAATCTTAATCTTAATTGCTACGCTTGCACTTACACTCTTCTCGTGCACTCCCGCAGAGCGCGATAACGTTCTCGACATTGGATATCTCAAAGGTCCCACCGGTATGGGAATGGCGAAGCTGATACAGGATAACGGTGGCACCGAAGGAAATGATAAGTACACCTTCGCAAACTACGCGAACAACGCGCAAGGTGCTCTTACAGATCTCATTGACAAGAAGATCGACGTCGCATGCGTACCCACAAACCTAGCGGCAAACTTTTATAACAAAAACGGCGGTATCGTAGTGCTCGCAGTTAACTGTCTCAATTCTCTATACGTGGTTACTGATAAGACAACAACGGTGAGCTCACTTTCCGATCTTAATGGACAGACGATATACACCTGCTCCACCGGCACTCCCAAGCCTGTACTCGAATACGTGCTTCGTGCTCACGGAGTAAATGCAACCGTCTCTACAACATTCGACGGTAAGGACATCCCCGAGCCCAAGGATATCGGCGCTCTCGTCGTTGAGGGCAAGCTCCCCATAGCCGTCATGCCCGAGCCTATCATAACGTCTTCTCTTCTTACTATCCAGAAAAACGGCAATACCGATATTGCATATTCTATCGATCTTGACCTTGGTAAGGCATGGAGCGAAGTGCTTGACACTCCTGTGACTATGGGTTGTATCGTAGCACGCGCCGACTATGTAAAAGATAACAAAGCACTTATCGAAAGCTTCCTTGATGAGTACGAGGATTCTATCGAGTATATTTCCACAAGCACCAATATCGATTCTGCCGCAAATTTAGTAGTAAAAAGTGGTATTTTAGATGCCGCACCTGCTGCAAAAAAGGCACTTGGTAATCTCGGTGAGAATATTGGATATATCGACGGTGACGATATGAGAGAGACTCTCGAGGCTTTCTACACTGCCATCGGATTCAAGGTACCTGATGCAAAATTCTATTATGAAGATTAGTTTCAAGTCTATTCTTACAGTCATGCTCCCGGTCATATTTTGGCTGGGAGCGTGGCAGATCTACGCACTGTACGTTGACAGCACATTTTTACTGCCGACAGTATCGGACACCTTCTACGAGCTATGCTCCATCGTAGGTGAGTCGACATTTTATCTGACGGTGCTATCAACACTTTTACGTGTCGTGCTTGGTCTGTTGCTCGGCACTGCGATTGGAGTTCTGCTCGCTATGCTCTCACACCGCTTTTACACTGTGAGGGTCATACTCACACCGGCTATCACGGTGATAAGATCTACTCCTGTTGCATCCTTCATCGTAATTCTTTGGATAATGTTGAGTGGCAGTGCGCTCTCGGTGTTCGTAGCCTTTTTAATGGTTATGCCGCTTATATGGCAAAATTTAATGGATGGATATGCTTCTATCGATAAAGGACTCGCCGAGGTTGCTGATATATTCGGATTTTCATATTTTAAGCGCTTCAAGCTCCTCGTTTTCCCTGCTCTCATCAGGTATCTTATCCCCGCTCTTATTACAGCAGTCGGCCTCGCCTGGAAATCGGAGATAGCTGCAGAAATAATAGCTTATACTAAAAATTCTATAGGATATATGATCAATAACGCGAAAACCGATTTTGACACTCCTCGCGTATTTGCGTGGACAATCGTTATCATATTCATGAGTATCATTCTGGAATTCGCTACTAAAATACTGATGAGGAGGGTAAAAAGTTGGCTCTGAAGATAGAAGGCTTGACAAAAAGCTTTGGTAACAACGTTTTATTTGACGGATTCAGCTTTGATTTCCCCGAATGCGGCATAGTTGCTATCACCGGCAAAAGCGGTGTTGGTAAGACCACGCTTCTTCGCATGATCGCAGGACTTGACAATAGCTATGACGGCGTGATACAAGGCGCAGGCATTAAAAAATGCTCCTTTGCCTTTCAGGAATACCGACTTTTTGACCATTTAAGCTTACTTGATAACGTACTCGTTGCCATGGAGCATCCTAAAAATGACGACGTTATATACGCGTCAGCCGTTCTATTTAAGCTTGGGTTCACCGAGAGTGATTTACAGCTTCGACCGAGCGAGCTATCCGGCGGTATGAAGCAACGTGCAAATCTTGCGCGAGCAATCATGAAAGATTCAAAGATACTCATTCTCGACGAGCCTACCAAGGAGATAGACGAGGCTCTTGTCGATAGACTTTATAACATTCTACGCGAGCTATCAAGAAATAGGCTGATTATCTTCAGCTCGCATAACCACCGCGATATTGACGAGTTAGCAGAGTTAACTGTAAAACTATAATGGGGAAAACTTCTTTCCGATCGCTTTTCCCCATTATTTTTTCATTTTTTCTAAAAAACTTCATAAAATCTATTGACAAATTCAATTTATGCTGATATAATATATTAGCGTCTTGAGAATGTGCCTTTAGCTCAGCTGGATAGAGCAACTGCCTTCTAAGCAGTAGGTCGGGGGTTCGAGTCCCTCAAGGCACGCCATAGACGGTGGAATTAGCTCAGTTGGTTAGAGCGCCAGGTTGTGGCCCTGGAGGTCGTGGGTTCGAATCCCATATTTCACCCCATATTAAAAAGCCTGCGAAGTTTCGCAGGCTTTTGTTTTTCATTGTTAAATCTCTTGAAATCTCGTGTTTTCGCAATAAAAATAATGGGCTTGTTTTTCCCTGCTTCGATGGGTGATCAAGCCCATTTTTTGCCTTTGACCACATGTTTGACCACTTAGGGGATTTTTGGCTTATTCAGGAACACTAACAGTAATCATCTATGCTATCTCCGCCAGCCCACTCCAAGCCCTGTGCAAGTGTAAATTGCTTTTCCGCCCCTTCATCTGTAAAGAATGAACCTAAACTCGTATGTAGGTAATATCCATTTTCGTATGTTACTTTTACTAATGCCAAAGGCTTAATTGATGATGGAATAGCCGTGATAATAACAATTGCTTTGTTGTCGACAGAAGCGTATTTTACAATGGTGGATTCTCCATACTGATTTTCCGTAAAAATTGCATCTTCGTGGACATTTTCCAAATAGCACAAAATCGGATCGCCATCAACCTTTTCCGGACAACAAACAAACTTGGTAGGCGTTTTCCAATCCTTTTGCTTTGCCATGGTCGTCAAGGAATCGATGACATCTAATTTTTCTTCCAGAGCATAACGGCGTGATTGGATAAATACGTTGGAATTCCCAATATTTTTCTTTTCATTGTATTGCGGTCGATAAACCCATCCCCCTAATTTAGAGCCTTGATTGGAGGAGGATTCGTTTCTATCCTTACTCCATTTTCTTACATTCTCTAAACAGACTTTAGCTTCTTCTTCGGTAACACGTCGCATCCAACTAAAATCCGGATCTTCAAAAGCATCTCTATAATTTGCAGGATTCTCCAAAAATTCGTATATACTTACGCCTGTTCGATATTCAATTCTCTTTCGAGTGACCTCATTGAGCACAACATTTTCAAGTCTTGTTACCCACCTTAAATTGGTAGGTCTATTGTTTTGTCTATTAGTATCAATATGATCAACAATATGTTCCTTTGTTGGCGGTTCTCCGTGAAATGCCAAAGCCACAATACGATGAACACGAACTGATGCAATTTCAAGATAACCGTTTTTTATGTTAGGTTTTCCAAAAGTCCACTCGTTATCAAGTTTTCGTGCCCTTTGATCCGGACGAGATTTCCTTAATACTGCACCGTTATCTCTAACCAAATATTCTTCATACTTATAGGCACAAGATTTTTCTTCTCTATAATCATTAATATCAACCATTTAGCACTCCTTTTACGTCGTTATACAAAATGTGGTCTGTAGTAACACCGAAAAGCTTTGATAGTTTGATTAATGTATCTTGGTCCATCCAGCGTTCGTCTTTTTCATAATGAGCATATGTGCTTACGGCACACATAATTGCATTTGCAACCTCTTGTTGAGTATATCCTTTTTCTACTCGCAATTCTTTTAGCCTTGTTTTCATTTTTCATCCTCCCAACCGAGGATATCACAAAGCATATCATACGCTACTGCTTTCTTGCCATATTTTTTAGATGTATACTCATCCTCAAAATAGATCTCACTACCCTCTACATGACATTCACAGTGCCAAAGTGGGTTCCCATCCTCATCATATGTTTCAGTGAAATCGTACCACGGCTCTCCAATATAACCTTTTTGGTAAAGTTCCTGTAATTGATTTATCGCTCTCTCTATACTAGGTTCACCTATTTCATCTATCCATGTGACCAACAAACCGTTTTCTTGAAGGTATCGGTATGCTTGCTCAGCAACAACCATTCTTGATTTGCTTTTTGTTTCACCTACAGCTTCAAATCCTCCCTCTAAAGGATATAGACCTAATTGGCATCTATATTTCCCCAAATCGTTATAGGTAAGACCGGGAGTAGGAAAATCAATTTTCCTATAGCAATACACCGGAATATTATGATGCTTTTTTTGATACCATTGTTGGAGTAATTCCACGTAATTTACTTGCTCATCAAAGCCATTTTCTAAATAAAAATTTGGATCTAACATTAGGTCCAAAACATTTGTTAAAACATTTAAATCCCATTTTGAATCAAGTGCTACTGCACCAATAATCGCTTCAAAAAGATCCTCCTGTACTGACTCTTGCTCTAAGATTTGCTGATCAATATCACTTTTTCCCATGATCAATTCATACTGAAAGCCAAACATTCTAATTCGACTTGATAGCATCTCACGACAAACTAGCTTTTTCTTAATTTCAGTCAATTTTCCTTCTCTGAAATCAGAAACAAATTCGTTGCAATCTTCATGTGAATTATAATCATCATAGTCCTCTGCATATGATCCGTATTTCTCTGCGAGTAACTTGACAACAATAAAATCAAGAGCTTTATCACCTATAAACTCTAAGACCTCGTTGTCCTCTCCGCCGTTCTCTTTTGAATAAGAACGTCTGACAAATGCCTGCTGCAACAAATCCGAATTTCTAAATACATATCCGATTTGTCCTTGAATGAATTTCAATGTTTCGTTGTTCATAATAAAAACAACCTCCTTATAGTAATTTCTACAAGAAGGTATAAGTATAGCCCGACAAAGCCCACGTATCCCGTGCGCTACTATCGGGCACAAGTAATTAAAATGCGTTACATAAATCACTCTCATTTGACAGAGACCACTTGCATAGCCAATGTCAAATACGCTTGTTTTATGTCCGACCGTTTAAATACCCATACCGCCTTCTTGTGTGCTCATTATATCACATTATGGTATCTTTGTCAACATCTTAAAACTATCCGTTTTGGATATATAAAATGAAAAAGAGCGGACATTAAATACAGTGCCGCTATAATATTTACCACTCCACCGCGACCTTAATAACTCCGTCGCGTTTATTTTCAAACAGCTCGTATGCCTCGTCTATCTTCGCAAGCGGATAGGTATGCGTGATCAGCGGCTCGGTATCGAGCTTGCCCTCGGCAATGAGCTTCAGCGTTTCCTCGCAATCGCAACCGTCAACGCCGCAGATCTTGAAGGTCAGATTCTTGCCGTACATATCCGACAGAGGCAGAGTCTTTGCCTTGTCGTAAAGTGACACTACGTACAATAGTGTAAATCAAAGGCACGGCGGAGCCGTGCCTTAGTTTTTTATTAGTTCGCGCCGGGAGCGGATTACTGCGGTGCGGAAACCGATTCGGTGATCGCATTGGCAAGACCTGCAAGTCCCTGAATATTCGAGGGAATGATGATCTTGGTTGCCTTGCCGTCTGCCGCCTTCTCAAACGCCTCGAGGCTCTTGATGGTGATGACCGCATTGGAGGGGTTTGCCTCGTTTATCATTCTGATACCCTGAGCTGTTGCCTCCTGGATCTTAAGAATAGCATCGGCTTCACCCTCTGCCTCCTTAATCTTAGCGATCCTTGCCGCCTCTGCGCGGAGAATGGACGACTCCTTCTCTGCCTCAGCCGCAAGAATAAGCTGCTGCTTCTGACCCTCGGCGATAAGGATGGTAGAATTCTTCTCACCCTCAGCCTTAAGTATCTGCTCACGGCGCTCACGCTCAGCCTTCATCTGCTTCTCCATAGCATCCTGAATTTCCTTCGGCGGAATGATGTTCTTGAGCTCAACTCTGTTCACCTTAATGCCCCACGGGTCGGTAGCTTCGTCGAGAATGGCGCGCATCTTTGTGTTTATGATATCGCGCGAGGTAAGAGTCTGATCAAGATCAAGCTCGCCGATAATATTACGAAGAGTTGTCGCGGTAAGATTCTCAATAGCCATAAGCGGATTGGTTACACCGTAAGTGTAAAGCTTACAGTCAGTTATCTGATAAAATACGACGGTGTCTATCTGCATTCTTACGTTATCCTTGGTGATAACGGGCTGAGGCGGGAAATCTACAACCTGTTCCATAAGCGTTATCTTCTTAGCTACCTTCTCTACGAAGGGAATAAGAAAATGTACGCCGGTAGACCACGTCTTACTGTAACTGCCAAGTCGCTCGATGACCTGCGCTGTCGCCTGCGAAACGATCTTGATACTCGAAATTAGAATTCCAACGATTATAGCAAGAAGAACGAGCACGAAGACGAGGGGCCCCGACGACTGCTCGAGTAATGCCTGCATAGGATACATGATACTCTCTCCTTTGATTATAAAAATTAATACGATTACTTTTTACAAATGAGCTTAACGCCCTCGATCGCCACTACGTTAAGTACTTCGCCGACCTCAAAAACATCGTCGTCGTAAGCACCGCGTGCAGACCAGATCTGTCCGTTAACTCTCGCCTGGCCACAGCCAGCGTAATTGTCGATGCGCTCGGTAACGATGCATCTCTCGCCGATTATCGCGTCAATATTTGTTTTTGCTCTGCCGGCAATTCTACCCTTGAAGAATACAGTCTTCGCAAGTATAACACCAACGGCTGCAACGGCAAAAAATACCAGTGTTTGCCAAACGATACCGACATCGCAAAAATCAAGCACTGTAGCAACTATTCCCGCAGGCACAAACCAAATTGAAACAAGCTGATCGGTAAGAAGCTCGACCACGATGGCGATAACGATAACAGCGACCCAAATCCAACCGTAAGTCATATTTACCTCCTGTAATTTTTATCACTTTTATGATATCACAGTCAGGAATAAATGTCAACGGCTATACATAAAATTTAATGAATAGCAAAATTTAAGTTGCGTTTAGTCTGTTTTGTTCATTATTTTACGACATTTTTCACTTTTTTAGGTATCAATACGCCTTATTTTTCAAAAAAAGTATTGACAAAACAGCAAAGATATAGTATTATAATTAAGGTTTTACACATTCGTTTAAAGTAAAGGAGGGTAGTTATGTTTGAAAATTTAAAGAAGTTTTTGGTCGAAGAGCTTCGTGTCAACCCTGATGACGTTACGATGGAAGCAGAGCTTGCCGGAGATCTTGGTATCAATTCTCTCGAACTTGCAGACCTTGTTTATCTCTGCGAAGAAAGATTCAACGTTGTTATTGATGATGAGGAGCTTCACAACTTCAACACTGTTGGAGACGTTGTTCGCTATTTGGAAGCTCAGAAGTAATAATATATAAAGGTTGCTATGCGAAATAGCAACCTTTAATTAATATTTAGATGCAAATCGTCAGAGCTTTACGTAAAGCGCGCGGTCGCTCATCTGTCCGTAATCCACATCCTCAAACAGCTCCGGATATTTATTTATCAGATACTGTGCCTCAGTAGTCAAGGCGACAAACGAGTCGCGTGTCGCGTAGAGCTGTATCGCCCCTCTTCCCTTCATCTCTTTGAGAGTCCTGATGGCTTGCATTGCAAGACGGCGCTCAACCGCCTCATCGTCATCCTGCGGAAGGTTGAAGCATAAAAGCTCCGTGCCTGACACTCGCTCCGAAGCTATCAGAAACATGATCTCCGGGGCTACCCCGTCATTCTTTTTAACCTGTAAATCTACCGTACTGTATCTCATAACCGATCCTCGAATTTAATGTATACACTATTCTAACACAAAACGACAAAAAAGTAAATACCGTAAAGGTGTAAAATGACAGAAAAGATTCTTAATTTATTTATCAATAAGAAAAACCGCTCCGTTGAAGCGGATAAAAGAAAGGCGTACGGAAGCGCAACGAGTGCCATCGGCATCGGCGCCAACATTTTGCTCGCTGGAATAAAGCTTATCGCGGGTCTGTTAAGCAGCTCGGTTGCGATCATGGCTGACGCCTTCAATAATTTATCGGATGCAGGCTCCTCGCTTATAACACTCATAAGCTTCAAGCTATCGTCAAAGCCCGCGGATAAGGATCACCCATTTGGACACGCGAGAATGGAATATATCGCCTCTATGGTGGTATCTTTCATCATATTGCTCGTAGGCTTCGAGCTTTTCTCAAGCTCCGGTAAGCTCATACTGGGTCTCACGGAGTCCGAGGCAAAGACACTGACGCTATTGCCGATAATAATTCTCTCGATCTCTATCGTATTGAAGCTACTGCTCGGCATATTCTATTTACGCGCCGCAAAGCTGATCGATTCCTCGGTCATAAAGGCAGCAGCGATGGATTCCTTCTCTGATACTCTGTCCACTACGGCGGTGCTTGTCTCAACTATAATAATCAAGTTCACTGAATGGTATCTGATAGACGCCATCGTAGGTGTTGCCGTCTCGATACTCATAATCGTCGCAGGACTCAAAATACTGAATGAGACGAAAAACGCACTGCTCGGTGAGGCGCCCGTCGAGGAAACCGTTGATGCCATCAAGAGAGTGGTTGCCGAGTACCCTGCTGTCATCGGTATACACGATCTGATGGTCCATAATTACGGACCTAAAAACTTCATCGCATCACTGCACGCAGAGGTTGACGGCAAGGATGATATATACGAACTTCACGATATGATAGATAACGTTGAGCGACAGATCAAAAACGAGCTTGGCATACTCTGCACTATACATATGGATCCTATAGTCACAGATGACGAGACCTGCAACGAGCTTAAGACGTTTTTGATATCAACTATGGAGGAGCTGGGATACGTATATGACGTGCACGACTTCCGTGTCGTTGTAGGAAATACACACACCAATCTAATATTCGATATAGTCGTGCCGTTCGACGTTAAGATCTCCGAGGGTGAAATAGTCGATGCGGTATCGGATGCCGTAAATAAAAAGAGAGCGGATTGCTTCTGCGTTATCACCGTAGACAGAGGCTGATGCCGATATAACTTAAGCAGAAAAAGGACTGAGTACTCAGTCCTTTTTCTGCTTTTAAATATCTACGCGATTTAAAATTTTTCCGTTATAATACGCGCTAATATTATCAGCTATTATATTGATGCACCGTTCTCTCGCTTCATATGCGCCCCACGCAGAATGAGGGGTTAGAAGGACGTTAGGCATATCCTTTATCTCATAATATGGGTGATCTGTGCCAAAGGGCTCAATGCTATAAACGTCGCAACCAAACGCACCGATGCGCCCTTCCTTTACTGCACTAGCGAGATCACGTTCATCAATGACGGCGCCTCTTGCTTCATTTATTATAATAACGTTAGGCTTCATCATAGCGATACGTTCTGCATTGATGAGACCACGTGTACCGTCGTTTAAAGGACAGTGGAGAGTTATGATATCACTCTCTCGGCAGAGCGTGTCGATATCCACGCATCTGACGCCGTCAACAGGGGTACGTTTGTTTACAATAACACGAGTTCCAAAAGCCGTAGCTATCTTAGCAACCGCCTTACCTATTCCGCCATATCCGACGATACCCCACGTTTTACCTCCAAGCTCGTGGAAGACCGGTGTAAGTCTGTTAGGAGAACCGGATAATGTGTATTCACCGCTACGTACAAATGAGTTATGCTCGAAAATGCGCGTCGTCAATGCGAGAAGCGTCGCCGAAGTATAGAGCGCGACACTTTCCGAGGAATAACCGGGGACATTACATACTGCTATACCGAGCTCGCGGGCACATGCTACGTCAATATTATCAAATCCCGTAGCAAATACGCAAACAAGCTTAAGATGCTCTGCCGCTCTCAAAACATCCGCAGTTATCTTAACCTTATTCAGGACTACGACATCGGCGTCCTTACATCTCTCTGCAACAAGGTCCGGAGATGTGGAATCGTATACGGTCACCTCGCCGAGACTATTGAGCACGTCGATCGGCGTATCCATGCCGAGCGCAATTCTATCTAAAACCTTGATTTTCATAACTACCTCACAATATCTTGATGTAACTATTATACATTCGAAATCGGATATTGTCAATATTTAATCGTAATTTTGGAAAACGCCGCCTCTTATTTACGTTACTTGTGCAAAAGCCGTACTTGTCTAGTTCTGTCGCTGTCGGTCATAATTTGTAAAAGTATATTCTGATTTGGTAAATTTTACCATATTTGACATTAAATTTTTGTGAAACTTTTCGCTAATTTACCTCTTGATTTTCCATCGCATTTTGTGGTAAAATGATGTTGCTTCGCTAAATTACCATAATTTACCATTTAATTATCACAACAAGGAGAATAAAGCAATGGAAACAAACGCAAAAATACTTATCTGTAACGAAAGTGCTGAGGAAAGGAAAAAACTGACGGATGCTCTGAATAAGCATGGGTATCGAAGCATCGACGAGGCGACGAACGGCGATATCGCTCTTGAGAGACTGTCGAGCACTGTATATGATGTTGCGATCCTCGATCTTTGGGTATCCGGCATTGACGGTATAGGAATAATACGAGCAGCGCGCAAAATAGCTCATGCCACCCTGCCCGCATTCATTATCACCTCGCCCGTCAATAAGCAGAGTGTCCTCATGGATGCCTCCGATGCGGGCGCAGACGTTTGTCTGTTGAAGCCGTTTGACCCCACCTCTCTCGTATCTCATATAGCCTCGTTGATTAAAATGAGAAGCTCACGATCGGATGCGGGAAACGATTCCCTGACCTCTACTATGGAGGCGCAGGTAACCAAGATCATACATCAGATCGGCGTGCCCGCACATATCAAGGGATATCAGTATCTGAGAACGGCGATACTTATGACGATAGAGGATAACGACATTATCAATTCCGTCACGAAAATACTTTACCCCGCGGTCGCTAAAAAGTATCAGACTACGACATCACGCGTTGAACGAGCTATAAGGCACGCGATAGAGGTAGCATGGGATAGAGGAGATGTGGATACACTGAACTCTTATTTCGGATACACCATTCAGAATAGCCGCGGAAAGCCCACAAATTCTGAATTTATCGCTATGATAGCCGACAATCTGCGGCTCAAGTATAAGTGCATGGCAATATGATAAAATAAGGTATCCTCAACATTCCGCGATGCTGACATAGCTGTAGCGCATATGTAAAAAAGAGGCTGCTCAAATGCAAAATGCATCTGAGACAGCCTCTAAACTATTGAATTTTAATCGTTGAAGTAGCGTCTGCCCTCCATGGCACGGTAGAGTGTCACCTCGTCAGCATACTCTATGTCACCGCCTACAGGTATTCCGTATGCAAGTCTCGAGATGCGTATATCGTACGGCTCGAGAATTCTGGCTATATACGCCGCAGTAGTATCGCCGCTGGGGGTCGGGTTAGTAGCAATAATTATCTCTGCTATATCGCCGTCCTCAACCCTGTTCTTCAGTTCCTTCAAAGTGAGATTGTCGGGCGTGACGTTATCGAGCGGTGAGAGAGCACCTCCCAGCACGTGATATACGCCGCGGTAACCGCGCACCTTCTCCATAACCATAACGTCCTTCGCATTCTCGACGACGCACACGACAGATCTGTCCCTAGTACCGGAGGAGCAAATGTCGCACGCCAGAGGATCCTGCGAAAGTCCGAAGCAGATCGGGCATCTGTGCACGTCACGCTTGATACCGTTTATCGCATCGGCAAAGCGCGCCGCCTCATCATCTGATAGATTAAGAACCGCAAACGCATATCTCGCAGCGGTCTTTGCTCCAACGCCGGGGAGCTTGCGAAACTCCTCCACGAGACGTTGGATCGGTGCAATATAATCCGCCATAATATCAGAACATACCGGGGATATTCATAGCACCCGTGATCTTTGACATCTCCTCGCTATTTACGGTTTCTACCTTCTTGATAGACTCGTTTATAGCGGCAACGATAAGATCCTCGAGAGTCTCAATATCATCCGGGTCAACGATCTCCTCGGCGAGCTTCACGGAGAGGATCTCCTTCTTACCGTTGATCTTTACGTTAACTACTCCGCCACCTGCGGAAATATCGTACTCACACGCCTCGAGCTCTGCCTGCTTTGTAGCCATATCCTCCTGCATTTTCTGTGCCTGCTTGAGCATCGACTGCATATTGGCGGGACCACCGCCCATTCCCTGAGGTAATCTGACTTTCATAATTTATCTCCCTATTATTTAAAATTCAAAATCATCACCGTCACGCTTAGTAGTAGCGGACTGTACCGTAATATTAACACTGTCCGGCGAAATGTGCTCGCACTCAGCGATTACGCCTCGTACGATCTTCATATCAGTCTCACTGCCGGAAAGCTTTTTTGCAAAGAAATCGTTGAGCTTAATAATATAATTCGCGCCATCAGTATACACAGATGCCGATGCGATTCCTGCGGCAAGCGATTTTTTCAGCTCGCCTATACGTGATATTACAGCACCCCAATCGGCGTAAAGAGACATTTCGCGTGAAGGCGCCGCAACGGGTGCATTGTCAGCCGTAACACTTGACTCTGCCGACTTTACAACAGCGACAGCCGACGGCTGTACGTTAACGGGAGTCGGTGTCACGCCGAGTTTTATCATCGAAACCTCGCGCTCCAGCTCCTCTATTCTGGCAAGAAGAGAGGCAGTAGAGGTGGACAGCTTGGTATCGCACATACGCGTCAGCGCGATTTCCGCGATACTGCGCTTGGAATTAAAGGCACGTAGCATATCTGCCATAGCACCCTCGAGAATTCCGACCTGGTAGGAAATACGCGCCATAGTTAAACCGGAGGCAAGCTCGGAGAGCATCTGATACTCGGCGTCGGTAAGATCAAGATAGGATTTTGCCTTGTTACTGTTTTTGACGACCATTATATCGCGATAGGAATCTATGATCTCCTGCCAAAAGACGGACAAGTCACCGCTTTTCATTACGATGTCGTCAATAACCTCGTATATCGTAGTATAATCCGAGGCAGAAATAGCTTTTATAATCTTATATGCGCTTTCACGATTACCGCTACCAACTGTTGCAAAGACGAGCTGATCATCGATAAGAACGTTTGCACCGGCACAGAGTTCGAGAAGGCTGATAGCATCACGCATACCTCCGCGCGATATACGTGCGATAACGCGCGCGGCATCCTCGGTTACAGATATTCCCTCCTGCTCCGACATAGTGAGCAAGCGTTGCATAATAGTAGCGGTGGGTATGCGCTTGAAATCAAATCGCTGGCAACGCGAAACGATCGTAGTAGGAAGCTTATTGTATTCTGTAGTAGCAAGTATGAATATAACGTAGCTCGGAGGCTCCTCAAGCGTTTTCAAAAGTGCGTTAAACGCCTGGGTCGACATCATATGCACCTCGTCGATGATGTAAACGCGGTACTTCAAAATTGCGGGAGTAAAAGCTATCTCATCCTGCATATCTCTGACATCGCCGATACCGTTATTGCTCGCCGCGTCCATCTCAATAACGTCGGTGGCAATGCCCGCATCAATCGAGCAGCACGCCTCACATTCGTTACAGGGATTTCCGTTTCTCGGATTCTCACAGTTAACGGCCTTTGCAAGTATTTTTGCACAGCTCGTCTTACCCGTTCCACGCGAGCCGCAGAAGAGATATGCGTGAGAGAGCTTATTATTTGCGACCTCATATTTGAGAATATCGGTAGTGCCATCCTGACCGCAGACGTCGTCGAAGTCCTTCGGACGCCACTTTCTGTATAGTGCTCTATATTCCGACATGATTATCTCCTCTCTTTTTGCTTATACGAGTCGGGTAAAAGAAAAGCGCGTAGCGGTATACTCGCATACTCCGCATACGCGCTAAAATTCCGTGTGTCGAAAAGAGCCATACACCTCTCCGTCGAAAATACTCTTACATACGGTAACCGCCACATCTGCTCCGAACAGGCGACCTCGCGGCACACCCGATAAACCGCTTAATGCTGCTTGGTTCCCCACCTGACATGGTTCACAGCCTCGCGTTGCGCAAGACCCATTCTTCAACACAGATAATGACGGTGCAGACTACACAAGAGCAGCCCTCGGGGGAGGAATGAATCCCTGCTATAGCGGATTTCAGGTACAAGGCGCCGCTACTGCCCCGACTGGTATGACTCCATTCGACACACGGAAATGCTATTTTCATAGCCAAAATATTATATCATATATATTTTAAAAAAGCAATACCTTTTTGAAAATTAACCGATAATTAACGATTTCGCCGATTTGTGAGCTTATACGACAAAGCCGCCGCTCACATTCAGAACGTCACCGGTTATAAAGGACGCGGCATCACTCGCCAAAAAGAGTGCCGCCTCAGCAACCTCGCGTGGAGCACCAAGCCTCGATAGAGGCGTTTCCTCGGCGAGTCCAAGCAATACGTCCTCAGACAAAGATGCGTTCATATCTGTATCGATAACGCCCGGTGCTATTGCGTTTACGGTGACACCGGATGGTCCAAGCTCCTTTGCAAGCGCCTTTGTAAATCCAATTAGTCCCGCCTTTGCGGTTGAGTAATGCACCTCGCAGGATGATCCCACCATCCCCCATATAGAAGTAACGTTGATAATTCTGCCTTGTTTTTTGTTTATCATATCCGGAATTACCAGTTTCGAATACAAGAATGCCGCAGTAAGATCGATGTTTATTACTCTATGCCATTCATCGAGCGATATATCGGTAAAGAGAGAAAAAGCCGCGACCGCAGCATTATTTATAAGACAATCGATTGAGCCGATCTTATCTCTCGCCATGCTAAACGCGCGCTCGATATCCGTGGGATCCTCTGAGTCGGCACGTATGGCAATTGCGCCGGTTTCCAACGCGAGCTCCCTTGCAGCGTCATCCGAGCTCTTATAGGTAAATGCTACAGAATACCCATTTTCGGAAAACAGTCTGACCATTTCCCTTCCAATTCCGCGCGAGCCGCCGGTTATCAATACGTTTTTCACTTATAATCACCTCTTATTATTCAGCCGCCGTACCGACGGATATTACAAGCAAGCCTATTATATCAAATATTATTTACTATGTCAAGCCTAACCGTCTTGACCTACGATATATTTTATTGTATAATTATATTAGCATTGTAAAGGAGCAGCTATGATACTGATCATTTCATCAAAGCGACGAAGCGCCGCATCGGTTTCCGATATTTTTCATTTTCTGTCCGTACTCTCATACCACGCAACCCCTATGGAGGCGCTGAGCGAAATAACAACACTATATCACGCCGTTCTTATCCTCGAGCCTGATGAGCTTCCCGATAAGATAGATTACGTTGCTCGCCTGCGCTCATATACTCCGGGGATCGCTGTATACGCCCTGACAGATTCACAGGACGTTATTAATAATAAGATATTCGACCGCGTTTTCGACTATTCGAGCATCAACGCCGAGTTACCCGACAGGATGAACGAATACGCGGATGAGCGAGGAATACATCCTATCGGTGAATATAGCTATGCGGGAATAGATGCTAACTACTACAAGAGATTTATAACATATTTCAACAGAGCATTTCCCTTCACCAAAACCGAAGCAATGATAATTCGTACGCTTATCGCGACGTATCCTTACCCTGTGCCGGTAAAAACTCTATTAAAATTCGCTTATAAGTCCTCTCGCTTACCCGAGGCATCGAGCGTCAGAACTCATATTTCCATAATAAACAAAAAGCTGCGCAGTGCGGGTGAGGAGCTGGCGATACGTATGGTTGCGGGCGAGGGCTACAAATTTGATTTTCCTCACGTTAAGTACGAGGAAATTTCGGATGAAAACACTGCAAGATACAAGCTACGCTGACATATAATTACCTAGCCGCATCGGTCTGGGCACGCAAGACGTGTTCTTGCGTGCCCTTTTATTTGCGGAAAACCTACATACGAGGTATGCATATGAACATCTGCCGGCTTCTGCTGCGATTTGTAGCGCTGATACTCGGTCTCGAGGACCAGGGCAGCTTTCCTCCTCCGCTCACAAAAAGTGAGGAGAGCGAGCTATTTGAAGAAAAAAAGAAAGGAAGTAGAGCGGCGCGCGATAAAATAATTGAACACAATCTGCGCCTTGTTTCCCACATAATAAAGAAGTACTACGCCTCATACGAGAATCAAGACGAGCTTCTGTCTATCGGCTGTCTCGGTCTCATAAAGGCGGTTGATACCTTTAATGCGGGCTACGGAACTCGATTTGCAACCTACGGTGCGAGATGCGTGCAAAACGAAATACTTATGTTCTTCAGAAGTAAAAAGAAAAACGGACTGGAGGTCTCGATCAACGATACCATTGATATAGATAAGGATGGCAATCCGCTGACCTATCTTGACATAATAAGCACCGAGGAGAATATCGAGGGCGAGCTCGATATCAAAGGATATACCGAACACCTCACCCGACTGATCAATACCGAGCTAGAAAGTCGCGAGCGCGATATAATAGTGCTACGGTACGGTCTGTGCGGTTATCAGCCTAAAACTCAGCGGGAGGTCGCATCTCACCTTGGTATATCGCGCTCCTACGTATCGAGAATAGAAAAGCATGCTCTCGAAAAGCTGCGCTCAAAATTTGACGTCAGCGGTCCAATATTCGACGATTAAAAAATTTTGTATAGATTTGAAAATACGTGACACAATAATAACAGACCGCACGAAAGGTTCGGTCGACGGATATAATCCGTCTCAAGGCAGGATCAATATCCGCGAGGATATCGAGTTTTGCGCCATTACGGTACAGAACTTCGAAACAGATCGTCTGCAAAGGAAGGCAAGGTCATAATAATTATGATGATAGTTAACAAGATAGCGCTCGTGCTTACAATAATCGGTGCGCTCAACTGGGGACTTGTCGGTCTCTTCGCCTTCGACCTTGTTGCGTGGATTTGCGGTGGCGCAGGTACCGTAGTGGCGAGAATAATATACGTTCTTATAGCTCTTGCCGGTATTTGGTGCATCTCTTTGCTATTCATGAACGAGGACGAGATGGCACACACCCATATGGGTGCCTGATCAAAGCAATGCTTTGGATCGCGGCAGATATTCTGCCGCGATTTTTCATGCGATTTTGAAGATCTACCGCTGCTACACAAATATCGACAATTTATCATAGAATGATATCGTAGAGATATTTATCCTACCGGATGTTTAAAATATTAAAATCAAGACAGAATAGTAATATAAAACGAAGGGAGACACAAAAATTTCCTGTGCGGAAATAGATGAGAAAATGAACATAAAACGCGGTGATATTTATTATGCTGATCTCAGTCCAGTAATCGGCAGTGAGCAAGGCGGACTCAGGCCGGTTCTTATAGTACAGAATAACGTCGGTAACAAATACAGTCCTACCGTGATAGCGGCAGCCATTACGTCGAAGATAAGTAAGGCAAAGCTTCCTACGCACATAGACGTTCCCTCCTCTGATGCCGGACTTGCTAAGGACAGTATTATCCTGCTCGAGCAGATTCGCACGATAGATAAAAAGAGGCTGAAGGAAAAAATGGGTCACCTAAGCGATGCTACCATGCTCAGCGTCAACAGCGCGATCGAGATAAGCTTCGGACTGACAGAGAATTCAGAAGAGCAGTAGTTATATTTTTCTGCCTCACGTCATAATATCTAGTAATCGACCGACACGCTCCGATAGAGATCGTACGTCAGATAAAGAAGTTAGGAAAGGCAGAAAAAATGAACACTTACAGGCCCGAGGGCACGTTGATATCCACCAAGGAAAATCACGAATACACATCCTCTATAGAGGGACTCGGATACGCACTCGAGAAGCAATTGATTCTGGAGGCGCCCGTATCGCTATGCGATCATAATTTTAACCTTCACCTCGAGCTCGGTGGAGGTATACACGGCATCATACCTCGCGACGAGGTACAGCTCTCCCGCGACGGCGAGGTGACGAAGGATATCGCTATTCTCACAAGAGTTGGAAAGGTCGTGTGCTTCACCGTTACGGGATTTGAGCAAAACGGCAGCGAGGTCATCGTTCTGCTCTCCCGTAGGTCGGCGCAGCGGCAATGCATGAATTATTACGTATCTACACTTATACCCGGCGACATAATCCCTGCAAAGATAACGCATCTTGAGAATTTCGGCGCATTCGTTGATATCGGCTGCGGAATCGCATCGCTACTGACGATCGACTGCATCTCCGTCTCAAGGATATCGCATCCGTCGGCTCGGCTCGTCGTCGGCGATATGATATATTCGGTGGTCAAATCAATAGATGACAAGGGGCGTGTCTACGTTTCCGAGCGTGAGCTGCTCGGCAGTTGGGAGGAGAATGCCGCACTCTTCTCCGAGGGCGAGACCGTAAGGGGGATAGTAAGAAGCGTTGAAAGCTACGGAGTATTCGTTGAGCTGAAGCCTAACCTGGCTGGGCTTGCGGAATATCGGGACGACGTTACCGTCGGGCAGACCGCCGCGGTATACATAAAGAGCATTATTCCCGAGAAAATGAAAATCAAGCTCATAATTATAGATTCGAGTGACGCGCCGCTCTACCGCGAGCCGCTTCCCTACTTTATCGACACAGAAACCGTTACCCATATCGATTCATGGAAATATTCACCATCGGTATCGAAGCGTGTCATTGAGAGCATATTCTGAATTAAAATTACAATTTACCCTTGACAAACCTTCTTTTCAAATATATAATAACATTATAATTTGATTTGGAGGATTGCTTTATGGAATTCAATTCGTACGAATACGGCAAGGAAGCAAGGATCGAGGGAAAGCTTAAGGTGCGCAGAAATATGCTGCTTCTGCTCTACGTTGCATTTACAGTAGGAGCATTCAGCGCAATTTTTGCAAGCAAGATATATCCGCTAGGTGCCATAGTTCCGATATTCGTCTGGATGCTTATCTTCTTCACCTGGAGATACGTTAAGATCGACAACAAATATGTTATTGAATCCGGCACACTCACGTTTACGAGAAAATACGGAAATACAAAACCGCGGATCCTCACGGAATTCAGGATCAAGACCGCAAAGCTCATAGCACCGCTCAAGGATAATGAGCATAAGGTAAAGGATTTCGCACCCGAACTCGAATACAGTGCCGTATCCTCTGCTTTGAGCGAGGACGTCTACGTATGCCTATATGAAAATGCAGACGGAAAAAGATGCGCATTTTATTGTGAGGTCACGAATGCGGCTATCAAAATGCTGCGCTACTACAACGAAAACACTGTGGTCATCAAGGTATCTGACTAAAACTCTCGGCAAGCAGTAACAACTGCTTGCCTTTTTGTTTACGCGGATTGACAACAGCGAAAATTTGTGATAGAATATTAGTGGACTTTACAACTGTCGGAGGTCGAATATGCGTATAAATTCCTACTACGCGTTCAAGGATGATTCACACTATGCCTTAAATGCTTGTTCGCGCGAGTCGTACGTCCGTCCGTTTTTGCTTAACTGTATGGGAAATTTTGTGACGGATGCTCGCTTCAATACTCATAATCAAGTTGGACGATCCGACTATTATCTGCTCTTCGTGCACTCGGGTGAGCTACACGTCGGATTATCCGATGGCAGTATGACGTGTACTGCCGGAAGCTTCATTATATTCCCTCCGGGAACGAAATACAAGTACTCGCACGAGGCGGGCAAAACGATAGATTATTTATGGGTGCACTTCACCGGCTCGTCGGTCGAGAATACTCTCGCGGAATACGGCATCCATTGCTATCCCGACATAAACCGCATCAGGGACGATCACGGTATCCGGCTGAAATTTCTCAATATGCTCGACGTCGCACGCGGCCCCGAGGATTTTAAAGAGGCGGAGTTATCACTGCATCTCGCAAGACTGCTACTATCTCTGGCTAAGCAGATGCGGGCACCGGCTGAGCAGAAACTGACACGCTCTCTCACGTATATCAATGCAAATTACAGCTCGGATATACGGATCGCAGAGCTCGCAAAAATGGAAAATCTCAGCGAGTCGAGATACAACGCCGTGTTCCGCTCGGTAACGTCGACGTCGCCATATTCTTATATAACCGAGCTTCGCATCACGTCTGCCGCTGAGCTTCTGCGCTCGACAGACCTATCGGTCAAAGAGATAGGCATGGCAGTCGGATATGCCGATCCTCACTTTTTCAGTCGCATTTTCAGCAAACGTATGGGTGTTTCTCCGAATGAATATCGCTGCAGACCTTAAATTTGCTAAAAGTTAAAAAAAGATTTTACACTATGTTGCATTTCTCTGCTTATTATGATAAAATAATAAGGAAAAGAGGTTAAGCGTATGGTTCTTTTAAATAACGATTGGGATTCAGTTCTCTCAGATGAATTCACCTCAGACTATTATCTGGAGCTGAGAGAATTTCTTAAATCTGAATATTTTTCCCGCAAAATATATCCACCGATGAATGATATATTCAACGCACTGCGTTACACCACATACAAGAATACGCGCGTCGTCATTCTCGGTCAGGATCCCTACCACGGCTATGGACAGGCTCACGGTCTCTGTTTTTCCGTAAAGGCCGGTGTAAAATTTCCTCCTTCGCTGAAGAACATATTCAAAGAGCTACAAACAGAGCTTGGTATACCCGAGCCGGCGTCCGGAGAGCTTATAGGCTGGGCCAAGCAGGGCGTATTGCTTCTCAACACAACGCTAACGGTTCGTGAGGGACAACCTCAAAGCCACAAAGGACACGGTTGGGAGATACTTACTGATAGGATCATAGAAAAGCTCAACGAAAAGGACGAGCCGATCGTATTCATACTTTGGGGCGGTAACGCAAGATCGAAAAAACAGCTTATCGCAAACCATAAGCACCTCGTACTCGAATCTCCTCATCCCAGTCCGCTATCAGCTTACGCCGGATTTTTCGGTTGCAACCACTTTATTGATACCAATACGTTTCTTTCCTCTCACGGACTGACTCCGATCGAGTGGGACAAAATTAACGACTATAACTAAGGCGGTGACAAAAATGAAATTTTTAGAGGAAAAGATCAAAAGCGAGGGTCGCGTAATTGCCGGGAGTGTGCTCAAGGTAGATACCTTCCTCAATCACCAGATAGACGTAAAGCTCGTTTCCGAGTGCGGAAAGGCGTGGTACGAGCTCTTCAAGGACGAGGGAGTCACGAAGATACTCACAATAGAGTCGTCAGGAATAGGAATTGCCTGCCTCACCGCTCAGTATTTCGACGTACCGGTCGTTTACGCAAAGAAAACCAGAGGCGCAAATCATAACAAGGACGCATATTCTACTAAGGTAGTTTCTTACACTCACGGTCAGTCATACGAGGTGCTCATCTCAAAGGAGCTCATATCTCCGGATGACAGGATACTACTGATCGACGATTTCCTAGCTCACGGAAGCGCGCTGAAGGTGCTGATCAATCTAGCTGAAATGGGCGGCGCTACCGTCGTAGGTGCGGGTGTTGCAATCGAGAAAGCATACCAGAACGGCGGCAAGGATATAAGAGCGCTCGGATACAGAATAGAATCTCTCGCAAGGATCGAACGCATGGACGAGAACGGTATAGTTTTCGTTCAGGATTAAAACAAGATAACAAAAAGCTCGGTATACTTATGCATACCGAGCTTTTTGTTATATATTACGGATAATAAAATAAAGCAGAACTACAATGCCAAGCACTATTCGGTAAATGCCGAAGACCTTGAAGCTATGTCTTTTCACGAAGTTCATAAGGAATTTTATTGCCGCAAGAGAAACGATGAATGAAACCAATATACCGACCCCAAGAAGCATTATCTCATCGCTCGTCGCCTTATATCCGTCAAGAATAAACTTTAGCACCTTTAGTCCCGATGCACCGAGCATGATAGGAATTGCCATAAAGAATGAGAATTCCGCGCTTGCGGTCCTAGATACTCCGGAGAGCATACCGCCAAGGATAGTAGAGCCCGAACGCGACGTGCCCGGGATAAGCGAGAGCACCTGAAACGCACCGATCTTTAGCGCATCGGTATAAGAAAGGTCCGTTACATGCTCTACTCTGAAGGAAGAGTTCTTCTTAAATTTTTCAACGATAATAAACGCGATACCGTAGACTATAAGAGTGATTGCGACAGTAATATAATTGTAAAGATACTCGTCGAGCAGATCGTCAAGGAGGACTCCAAATATAGCGGCAGGTATCGCTCCGACAATGATCTTAAACCATAACGCGATCGTCTCATTTCGTTCTGCCGCAGATTTAGTACCGCAAAACGGCCATAACCTATGACTAAAGAATACCGGGACTGCACAAATAGCACCAAGCTGTACAACAACGAAGAAGAGCTCCTTGAACTCCTCGGATACATTTAGAGTCATTAGCTCATCGATAAGGATCATATGTCCCGTCGAGCTAATTGGCAGCCACTCGGTGATTCCCTCAATTATACCAAGAACTATCGCCTTAATTACTTCAAGTATAAGCATAAAAACCTCCGAATTTTATTTCGCGCGGATGATATCACCTGCGTGTACAGGTATTGAAGTTCGCATAAAGAAATTCATATATGGGTGCGGGGTCGAGTCGATCGGCTGTCCGTTTTCGTCAAAGAGCTCAGTGACGGTGAGCGGCTCACCTATCCTACCGGGTGTCAAAAGCTCTATTTCATCGCCAAGACACATCTTGTTACGCTGAGTGAATGCGGCGAGTCCCGTATTCTCATCATATCCCGTTGCGATAGCAAGATACGCCTTATCCTTTATATAACCGTTGTTCGAGGAAAGGTTAGCCTCACCTCTCGGGTCGTCGAAATAGTATCCCGTCGCATACTCGCGGTGGCTGACCGATTCAAGCTCGGTGTACCATCTCGGGTCGTATTCGTATTTACCGGAAAGATATGAATCGATAGCCATACGGTATGTATTCGTTACGACTGCGGTATAGTACGCCGATTTCATTCTTCCCTCTATCTTGAAGGAGTTTATACCCGCCTCTATAAGCTCGGGGATATGGTCTATCGTACAAGTATCACGGCTCGCCATAATGAAGGTCTCACCGTTTATCTCTTCGATAGGCATCGTGCAGTCGGGGCGTTTCTCCTCTGTGATCTCGTACCCTTTTATAGTATAATTCCATCTGCAAGGCTGTGCGCACATACCGCGATTGGCATCTCTACCGATCATATGTCCGGAAAGCAAGCATCTGCCGCTATAAGAAATACACATAGATCCGTGGATAAAGCACTCGAGTTCAAGATCGTCAGGGACACCGAGACGTATCGCACGTATTTCATCAAGTGTAAGCTCGCGCGCCAAGACCACTCTTTTAGCACCGAGGTTATACCATCCGATGCATGCGGCAGCGCTCGTCGCATTTGCCTGTGTTGAGACGTGTATCTCCATTTTTGGGAGCATCTCACGCACGAGAGCAAGCACGCCGATATCGGCTATTATCATAGCATCAATATTTATATTCGCAAGACTTGTAAGATATTCGCGAAGCGCGGGATATTCATATTCACGAGGCATAGTGTTCAGTGTGAGATACACCCTAACACCTCTCTCGTGAGCATATTCTACTGCATCGCGAAGCTCATCGATGGAGAAATTATCAGCAGCCGCACGCATACCGAAGACGTGTCCTGCGAGATATACAGCGTCTGCACCGTATAGGATCGCAGACTTCATCTTCTCAAAATTACCTGCAGGTGAAAGAAGCTCAGGTCCGGTTATCATTTTTAAATTCCTTTTCATCGGTTAGTATTAGGTCGATCTCCCATGCAGGAATACATCTCGTCCTGCGAAGATACATCGAGTAATCTGGATATTCACTGTGAAGATAATTGACGAGCGAGAATATATCCCTGCTTCTATGATAAAGCGAGACAAGCATATCCGGCATATCTCTAGCGATAAACGCATGCGTGCCGACAAGCGCCTCATACTCCGCCCCCTCAACATCATACTTAACGTAATCCACACGTTCTAACGGTAGCGAATCAATGCGCATCAAATCCACCGTGTTGCTGACATGCTCAAAGGATGCGGTGGAATTGACAGACGAATTGCGGTTTCCGCTCACAGAAAATTCACCGCGCGTGTTCTCACGCCACGCCGCCGCATTAAACGGTACAAGATTAATTTCGGTTTCTGCCTCGCAATATTTACTGAGTTTTTTAAAATTCTTCGCATCCGGTTCAATAGCATAGATTGATTTAAGACGTGGGAATCGTGCTTTCATCTCTCGAGCGGTATCGCCGTTATAGGCTCCCGCATCCACTGCGTATTCAATATCCCGATGCCGTAGAAGGGCGTATTCCTCATCCTTGAAGGACCAGCATGAACTAAGATATGAAAGTCTACCGCTCAGTTTATAGTTGATAACAGATGAAAAAATATCACGTGAATGATCGTCAGTGAGAGAATTATAGGCACGAAGAATTGCGTCGTAATTGGCGTTATAAAACTCGCGATCAAAATACTCGCACTCGTCAGCCACGGGCATATCGGGAACGTACATATCGTAGTGTGCGTCGATATCCTCGAGCATATCTATCACCTCTATTCTATTTGAAGCAAAGGATAGGACTATGACGAACTCGGGATACTCCTCGCGTATCTCACTAAAGGACTTTACACGCATGCCGTGAAAGCTGTGACCGCGCACGAATCCGTCCGACGCAAAAAAGTCGGATACGGTTATATTATATTTTTGAAATCTTCGTAAGAGCTTATCGGCTCCGTTGCCCATACCGTAAACGACGATAGGACGCCTCTCACGCGATAGCTCATCCCACATATCCGACGCACAGGGGTACGTAGGCAAATCAAAATGCTTGTAGGGCATATTACCTCTCAAATAAGTACTATATATATTATATAATATTTTTGTGAAAAGTCAAGAGCGATATATTATTGTAGGTTTACTATTGATTTTTCGCTTGGTTTATGCTAGAATAAAATAAAAAAGAGGTTTATAAAATGGATTGCTTATTCTGTGCTATTATCAAGGGTGATATTCCCTCCAATAAGGTGTACGAGGACGATGCGTGCTACGCTTTTCTCGATATAGCTCCCCAGGCACCGGTACACTGTCTCGTCGTACCCAAGCTACACATCGCATCTGCCGACGAGATCACCGAGGCAAGTGCTGAGGTTGTTGCGAGGATATTTTCTGCAATACCGACAATTGCAAAAACACTCGGACTTGCGAACGGATACCGCATCATTACCAATGTCGGAGATGATGGCTGCCAGTCCGTAAAGCACCTTCACTTCCACATTCTTGGCGGAAAGAAGCTTACGGAGACGATGGGCTAAACCTCGTTTTCTCATCACATAGCTTTAATACTACAAAAAGCAGGACGCACAGCGCCCTGCTTTTTGTATAGCAAAATTAGATCTTCTCTTTAACTTTTGCTGCCTTACCAACCTTGGAACGAAGGTAGTAGAGCTTAGCACGGCGAACCTTCGCCTCGCGGAACACTACGATCTTGTCAACGTTGGGGGAATGAAGGGGGAAGGTCTTCTCTACACCTACGCCGTAAGAAACGCGTCTTACAGTAAAGGTCTCGGAGATTCCGCCGCCATGCTTAGCGATAACGGTACCCTCGAACATCTGGATTCTCTCCTTCTCACCCTCGACGATCTTAACGTAAACCTTTACGCCGTCGCCGATACCGAACTTAGGAACTTCGGTCTTAAGCTGCTCGTTAACAAAAGCCTGAATCTTCTCCATTTTGGGCCTCCTTAAAACTTCGGACGTTCATACAGAGCATCGCAGAGGACCGTCCTGATATTATTTACCGTATATGCCATAGGCATATGCACAGTCTTAGGTATTATATCACAAACCTTTCAAAAAATCAATAGGTTTATGAAATATTTTTTTAGCTTTAAGCTATTTTTTTATAAGTTTTGCAAAAAAACTGCTAATTAGTTAGTCAAAGCGTCAATTTTTCTTAAACGTTATCCATTATCAGCTTAACTGCACCGCATATTCCGGCGTCATTTCCAAGAGTTGCGGTCGCTATTTCAACGGGTGCATATCCCTTGATACCGTATATACGCTGCTCTACCTCGTGCTTTAGCGGAAGAATAAGAGAGTCGCCCTGCTTAGAAACGCCTCCGCCAATAAGGATAGCCTCAGGACGGAAAATGTTAGCAAGGTTCGTAACGCCGTCTGCCAGATAGTCGATATATTTTCTCACTACCTCAATAGCGGCAGCATCGCCGGATGCGGCGGCATCAAACGCAGTCTTGCCATCAACGAGATCGAGCGACGGCGCGAGTTGCCACATAACACTGTCGCGATGACGCCTCATAGCAGCCTTTGTCTGTCTGATGAGTGCGGTAGCAGAGGAATACGCCTCAAAGCAACCGCGCCTACCGCAGGAGCAGGATGCACCGCCTACCTTTATCACCATGTGACCAAGCTCTGTACCCGCTGAGAAATTGCCCTCGAAAAGCTTACCGTCGATAATAACACCGCCACCGACACCGGTACCGAGGGTGATAACCACATAGGAGCTGTATTTTCTGCCACCTCCGACGAATCCCTCACCGAGTGCCGCCACGTTTGCATCGTTCGCAACCTTAACGGGAAGCCCCGTGAGCTTTGAAACCTCTTCGCCGAGGGGTACGTTTTCCCATGCAATATTATTACTGTAAACTATAATGCCCGTGGCACTGTTGATAGCTCCGGGACTGCCGATGCCGATACCCGAAACGGTAACACCTACCCTGCTCGCAAGCTCGCAAACAAAGTCAGCCATATCACGTGCTATGAGACCGTAAGGCCTGTCCTTACCGGTAGGTATCTGATCCTTTATCAATATCTCACCGGACTCGGAGAGAATTCCACACTTAATAAAAGTGCCACCAAGATCGATACCGGCGTAGTACTTTTTATTTGACATTAATGATCTCCTTATTTCTCGCTATACAAGCGGTGCTTCCGATAATGAATACGGTAGCGACGCATTCCATATTTTATCAGACTCCGAGCGTATAATGCAATTAATCTTATCCAGCTTATTTGCTATTCTTTCAAATTTTGAATATATTCTGCCATCGCGCTTATGAATATCGCTACCTATCGCAACTACGCATCCATGCTCTATCCAACCGTACAGATGCTTTTTGACAAAAAGTTTTGATAGTGAATCAACATTAAGCTGCAGCCTTGCACCAACCTCCAGCATACGAACAATATGTTCAACGGGATATCTGTCGGCATGCGCCATGATAACATCAACACCGCGCGATACAAGTGCGTAGACGGTATCAACGTATTCGAACTGAAAATCGGTGAATGGTAGCTCGAGCAGCACCGATGAGGTACCGTGTATATACAGCTTATCAAGATCGGGCATATTCTCTAGGCCGTTGCAGATCATGACCTCTGCGCCGAGTCTGATCTCGGGAATATCAATACCGACACGCGATATCAGTCTCTCATACGCCGCATTTCTGGATCTCAGGAATGATGAAACAGAATGCTCGTTGGGATAAAAATGCGGTGTAGCTATAATTCTCTTCACTCCGTGAGAGAACGCCGAGGAAAGCTGAAAGCGCGACATATCGACCGAAAAAGATCCGTGGTCTGCGCCCGGCAATACATGTGCGTGAAAGTCAACTATGTCAACGTTAGTGCTCATATAGGTCAATGCTTATTTACTGTAAATACTTAGAGTATTTAGAATATTTGCCGTATCTTCCCGCCATTATCTTCATCTTCAATGCGCTGAGAACAAAGCCGTATATCTCGCCACCAACACGGTTGATGGATTCCACACACTGCTCAATGCTTTTCGAATCGGAATGGCCTGCAAGTGTAGAAATTATATAACCGTTCACGTAATCGCTGATAAGGAGCGAGTCGGTGACGATATTAACGGGAGGAGTGTCGAAAATGATATAATCGTATTCCGCGTCAAGCTTTGATACAAGCGCAGCCATTTTATCCGATGCTATGAGCTTGGTGGGATTTACGTTGCAGGCACCCGAGCAAAGGATCGATATCTTCGAATCCTGAAGATAAATAATGTTAGGCTGATCGTCTATACCCGCAAGATACTCACTGAGACCGTGAGGTCTGCCCTGGATACCAAAAAGCTTGTTAGCCTTCGGAGCACGCATATCGATATCGATAAGAAGCACCTTCTTATTATCGGAATTCTGCGCGACAGAGCAAGCAAGATTGGCGGAAAGCGTGGATTTGCCCTCAGAAGGAACAGCGCTGGTTACGGCGATCTTTTTACATTTATCAGAAATGTTAAGGTATAGAAGATTGGTATAAAGAGTTTTGTATGCCTCCCTAATGGCAAACGGTGTATTAGTGGTTATAAGTCCGACATCAGGCAAGGAATTATTTTTTATTTGTGACAATTTATTAAAAAGTTTCATTATGTGTACCTCATCAGGACTTATGCGACGTATTTTCCAGCCTCGGTATAACTGCAAGGATAGGATAATCAAAGTTATCCTCAAGCTTTTCCCTGTTACGGATAACTACGTCAAATCTGTTGTGAACAAAGATAACGAGGAGCGTTGCAAATGCGCCGAGCGCAAATCCTATGAGCGCGTTTCGGATCTCGTTTTTGCTATCAGTGGAAGTGGGAGCGAGAGGCGTCTGGAGCCTGTCTATCTTAACAGCGTATCCGGTTCCCACAAATTTTTCGGTGAGAACGGTGCCGGCAACGAGCGCTATATCGCGGGAAAGCACAGGGTCGTCGGTAGTTACGGAAAGATAATAACAGGTAGTCTCGGAATTACTGAGAGTTATGGAGATCATATTCATCAGCATCTTGGAGGTGACGTAGGAGCTGTAAGGTACGTAGTCCTCGGGTTTGTCGTTGAACTCTGCCACCTTAGCATCGTAATCGCTCTTTAGCTGTTGAATATCAGCATCAATCGCGTCACGTTCAGCGATAAGTACCGCATAGCGATCGTTATAATCGGCGACAACCGACGAAACATCAGCACCCGCAGATTGCAACGATTCAACCTTAGTTATGAATTTCGAAGTGAGAGAATCGATCTCGGTATTTTTCTCATCGATCAGATCCTGCAGGTCGTCAATCTCTGCTTCATGCTTCACGGTAAGATCGACGATCTGCGCGTCATCGAGCAAATCAAGTACCGCGTCGCAAAAGTCGGGTGTGCTGATTATCTCTTTAGCGTTGGCGATCATGCTCTGCATCGCCATGATCTCCTGAGAGTTGAGACCTACGACCGTGCTGGTGCTGGTAGATGGGATCTTAACAACCATATACTTACTCTTAGCGGTATAAGTATCCTTGGTAAGGAAATGAGAAGCTCCACCGAGCACTATTGCACAGATGAGCGCAACGGAGACAACAAGCCACCATAGCGGCAGAAATATTTCTGCTATTTTTTTTATGGTTATTTCTTCATTTTTATTGTTCATATACAAATAGAACCTCACATGTTTTTTATGTGACCGATCACGGGATAATGTGCCTAATACGCAAGCGGAGTGCCGCTGTAACGGCACTCCAAGCTGGGGGTATTATTCTGCTTCTTTCACAAATGAAGCATCCTTGTTCTGAAGAGCGCCGTAGATAGCATCGTCAGCGGTCCATTCGAACCAACCATCGGTATCGCAGTAGTGCGCCTGGAAAATATCTCCGGTATAAAGAAGATTCATCTGATATACGCTGATGCCGTTGGTCTCGGGATGAGCAACACCGTTTGCATCAACGGTATAGTTGGTGTACTCTACACCGTACTGAAGGTAATTTCTGAGGGCAACGTCGGTATTGATAGCGTAGATGATCTGCATCGCACGATCGTACTTCTCGGTACCTGCGAGTATTGCAAAAGCAGACGAATATGCGTCGTCTCTCGTTACTACAGGAGATTTGGATACGTTGCAAATATATCCGTCCTCGTATTTGAACTCAAAGCGATCCGCATAATCGGCATTAGGAACAACGCGTACGACGTCGTTTACGGTAACATTACCAAGCTTATCAGCATAAGTGGTAACGTCAGCTCTAAGCTGTGCTGTAGACTCGTAGGTCGTCATAGCCTTGAGCTCGGTATCATTATAATTGAGAGCGCGAGCGACTGCCTTATCGATCACTATGTACTCATAGGTTCCAACGACGTGGTTGTTGGGAATGCAATACATAGCGGTATTTCCGTCAGCATCGGTCTCCTTCGCCGCCTCAAGGAGCGTAGGAGTGATCTGAGTGTTAAGCTTACCGTAAGCCTTGGTATCAAGGGCGTTGATCACGTTAAGAAGTGCGCCACGCTCGATGAGATAATCCATCATAGCGGTGCTGTTGACGAGGACAATGCCGGATTTCTTCTCAGTGCCGTCACCAACGAGAGTCTTGATCTCGTTTTCATAATCAGCCGCACTCACATAGTGAATGTTGAGTTTGGTGTTGTACTTATCCTCGAGGTACTGATTGATCTTATCTTTAACAGTCGTCTTTGCGTTATCGGTGGTAGCATCACCCGTAACTATGTAGAAGTCAAACTCAAGCTTCTCAACAACAGTCGGCGTCCAATCGTACTTATAACTTCCGATCGGATCGTCAGCGCAACCGGCAAGCACGAGCAACGAAAGCATAGCGCAAAGCGCGAGCATCAAAATTTTCTTAGTTCTCATTTTAAGGAGACCCTCCAACTAAATATTACTATAATAGTTTACTATATTAAATAAAAAAAGTCAAGCGAAAATTTCAAAATATAAAATTTGTTAAAATATATAGTGCATTTTCCACAAAATTCATCTTTGATTTTTGTACATAATAACGGCGTTATCAGTTGGAAAGGTAGTCTTTGAGCGTCTTGGAACGAGAGGGGTGACGAAGCTTACGGAGAGCCTTCGCTTCTATCTGTCTGATACGCTCACGTGTGATCTCAAACTTTTTACCCACCTCCTCAAGAGTTCTGGGTCTGCCGTCCTCAAGACCGAAGCGAAGCTTGATTACCTGTTCCTCACGAGGAGTAAGGGTATGAAGAATGTTGCAGAGCTGCTCACGCAGAAGCGAATAAGAAGCACTGTCGGAAGGCGCAGGGGAATCGTTATCCTCTACGAAGTCACCAAGATGGCTATCTTCCTCCTCACCAATAGGAGTCTCGAGCGATACCGGGTCCTGAGCGATCTTCATGATCTCGCGAACCTTATCAGCGGTCATACCGAGTGCCTCAGCTATCTCGTCGGTCGTAGGCTCTCTGCCAAACTCCTGGAGCAGCTGGCGTGCAGTTCTCGATACCTTGTGTATAGTCTCTACCATGTGAACAGGGATTCTGATGGTTCTCGCTTGATCTGCTATTGCACGTGTAATTGCCTGACGGATCCACCACGTAGCGTATGTGGAGAACTTGTAACCCTTGCTGTAATCAAACTTTTCTACCGCCTTGATAAGACCGAGATTGCCCTCCTGAATAAGATCGAGGAAGTACATTCCCTTACCTACGTGGCGCTTTGCAATACTTACAACGAGACGGAGGTTAGCCTCAATAAGCTCGTCCTTTGCCGCCTTATTACCGATAGTTATCTGCTCCGCAAGATAAGTTTCGCGCTCCGGAGTGAGAAGCGGTATTTTACCGATCTCCTTGAGATACATTCTGACAGGGTCATCGATCGCCACACCCTCCTGAGAGAAGAATCTGTCCATACTCTCGGTAGCATCAAACGCCTGAGCATCCTGCTCTATCTCCTTGAATTCCTCGTTATCAAGCTCGTCGGGACTTGCGGAATCAATATCGGTCTGGGATATATCGTAGTCAATATCCTCAAGTGCCTTCATTATATCGGAGCCACCTATAACGTCGCTCTTTGAATCAATAAAATCGTTCACATCGATCTTTTCTCTGCTCATTTTCAACAAACCTTCCTTTTTTTAGTTCTTAATTGCTACGCTTCCGGGAAAGGAGCGCGTTAAGTCCTTCATACGTATTGGTCTTTTCTGCCGTCTTTTTTCTTACGGAATTTTGCAATGACGATATAACGGCGAGTAAAACGTCATTTCCGTTATCCGTAAGCTGCATTCTCGATATTTTCATTTTTGTTATCCTTCCCACCTCGTCCTCCGTGAAGCACTCATTGATATCGGTGTGAGTGTCATCGGACTCTGTGTAGGATTTTTTCAAATATTCAAAGACGCGCTTATTCAAATCGGTGATGAAATCGTCGGGATCGAGGAGTCCACCCTCGAACACCTGCTTTCTGTGCTCCGGATAAAGTAGAAGGAGTCCGAGCACACTCTCCTCGTTTTTAGCTGCGGCCGGCGCTTTGATAAAATCGGGATTGACACGGTCGGAGTAACCGATAGCATCCTGCTTTACCTTATTTGTAAAATCTTTTTTCCTTGCAGTCGCTGCTTTAGCTATCATCTTATCAACGTCAGACTTGATGCTGGCTTGATTAACCTCAAACTTCTGTGCAACTATTCTCGAGTAAATATCACGTTCTGCCGAGGAATAAATAGCGGAAATAATTTTTTCTATCTCTCCAAGAGCCTTAATCTTGTCCTGTGGGAGATTTATATCGTACTTGGAAAGCACGTTATCGAGATTATATTCAAACCGCGTTTTAGAGTTGTTCAAAAGGTCTCTGAACTTGTCCGCACCGTAGGTTTTGATATACTCATCAGGGTCTTTTGCTCCCGGTACCTTCAGTATCGTCACGTCGAGACCGACCTCGGTTAGCATCGATATCGCGCGTGCTGCCGCCTTCTGCCCTGCCTCGTCGGCGTCATATGAAATAACTACCTTCTTCGTATATCGACTCATCATACGAGCTTGCTCGGAGGTGATTGCGGTACCAAGCGTGGCAACAGCGTTGGTGAAGCCCGCCGCATGCATGGCGATAACATCCATATATCCCTCACACAGAATAAGCGTCTCCGCGCATGCAGTACGGGCGAAATTCAGTGCAAAGAGATTACGTGATTTTTTAAACACCGGGGTATCCGAAGAATTCTTGTATTTAGGCTTCGAGTCGTCCATTACTCTGCCGCCGAAGGCAATAACGTTACCCGAAACATCAATGATCGGGAACATAACGCGGTTTCTGAAGGCATCGTAGTAAGTTCCTCTATCGCTTTTTCCGCAGAGAAAGCCTGCAACGAGCTCGTCATAGCTATAACCAAGCGAGCGCATATATCCGGAGAATTGGTCAAAGCTGTTAGGTGCAAATCCAAGACCGAAATGCTTGATAACACTGTGCGAGAGTCCACGTGACTCGGTGAAGTATGCGAGTGCAGCGCGCGAGTCGGGAGTGTCGGCAAACAAGCATCTGTGGAAGTACTTAGCAGCGTCAGCGTTCATTTTAAACATTCTCGCCCTATCAAATTTCGGCTCACTGCGATACCCGTTTCTCGTCTCGTCTCTGACAATAGTTATACCCGCTCTGTCGGCGAGAAATTCGACGGCATCGGGATAATCGAGATTTTCTTTTTTCTTAATAAACGTGATAACATCACCGCCTGCTCCGCATCCGAAGCAGTAAAAGCTGTTATCATTCGGATAAACGGTAAACGACGGAGATTTCTCGCTATGGAATGGACAGAGTCCCTTGAGATTCGAGCCGGCGCGCTTAAGCGTTACGTATGCACCGACAACAGTCTCTATGTCATTACGCATAATTACCTGCTCGATTGTTTCTCTCGATATCATATTACCTCCTCCTTAACCGTTTGTCGCTATAATATACGGATAAAAGTGCAAAAACACTTTCGATCTGCGAAAAAATTGTCAAAAATCGAATTTTTCACCCAAAATTTCAATTTTTACTCTTCCGGATGTGAGCTCGGTGAGCTTATCCTCGAGTCTTTTATAATCGGTTTTCGGCAGTTTTCCGAGCATTACCACGTCGGCGGAATACTCTGTATCGGATAATCTGAATCCGCATTCCTCGAGCGCAGTCATTATTCTGCCGTGATCCGAATAGCTGACCGTAATAGCCAGCTCTGTATAGATATCGTATCTGATGATCTCGCCTGCCTCAAGCGCACCTACCGCCGCCGCGCCGTATGCACGAACAAGACCTCCTGTACCGAGAAGAGTACCGCCAAAATATCTCGTCACCACGATGACCGCATCGGTACAGCCTCGCTTGCGTATTGCGTCAAGCACCGGCATACCCGCTGTGCCCTGAGGCTCATGGTCATCACTGAAACGCATAATTGAGTTATCGCGCAAAACATATGCGTATACGTGATGACGCGCATCGGGATAACGTTTCTTAACGGATTCTATAAAGCGAAGCGCATCCTGCTCTGTTGAAACCGGCATAGCCTCGCCTATAAAAACCGATTTCCTGTCCTCGTATTCGTGAGTACCATATTGTTTAATGGTGATATAGCTTTCCATCATTCACCTCAAGAGCCTATCACGTATTTTCCGTACAGTCCACTACCGCGCTCGTCAAGTATGACCTCGACGAGAATACCGTCGTCACGGTAATCCACACTCTGTACGCTATATACGTTATATAGAGTGCTGACAGTCGACTGAGCGGAATAAGGGATAAGAAGCGTGTATTTTTTCTTGAAAGAATGGATATATTTTTCAATGAGTGCAAGCAGTCTGTCTACTCCCTCACCGGTGAGACCGGAAACGATGACCGTATCATCGCTGTCGCCTACGTCGAGATGCTCCTCTGCCCTATCGCATTTATTGTAGACGTAGATCACGGGTTTACCGGAAGCACCGAGCTCCTCGATGACCTGTTTTGTGACCTCGAGGTGCTCCGGCACCTCCGGGTCGGTGATATCGGACACGATCAAGAGCATATCTGCGTATACTACCTCGTCGAGAGTCGATTTAAATGCATTGACCAGATGGTGCGGCAGCTTTCTGATAAATCCTACGGTATCGGTGAGAAGCACCATCTCACCGGATGGAAGCTCCAGCTTTCTCGTCGTGGGATCAAGTGTAGCAAAAAGCTTGTCCTCGGATAGCACGCCGGCACCGGTCAAATAATTTAAGAGCGTTGATTTTCCCGCGTTAGTATATCCTACGATAGCTATCTTCGGCAATCCGCTCTTGTCTCTTTGAGAGCGCATAACAGAACGGTTGTGCTCAAGCTCTGCAAGTCTTCGCTCAAGAGCTACGACCTTCTCCTTCAGGTGTCGACGGTCGCTCTCGAGCTTGGATTCTCCGGGTCCGCGCGTGCCTATACCGCCGCCGAGACGGGAGAGATCCTTTCCCTTTCCCATAAGTCGAGGTGCGGAATACTTAAGCTGGGCAAGCTCTACCTGTAGCTTGCCCTCGCCGCTAACCGCATGCAACGCAAATATATCAAGTATCAGCATGCTGCGGTCGAGGACGCTGACCTCGCCCCCAATATCTCCCTCGAGGTTACGAATCTGAGCAGGAGTCAACTCAAAATCGAATATAACGAGCTCTATTCCACCGTCACGGCAAAGCTCGGATATCTCCTTTACCTTACCACTACCAATGCAGGTCCTGGGATCGAAGGATTCCTTCACCTGTATTATTCTCGCATACTCTGATCCGCCCGCCGTATCAAGCAAACGCGCCAGCTCGTCGAGCGAGCGCTCGCATTCCTCGACCTCGGATCCACGCTCGGCAATTCCAACGAGTATGGCAAGACTCTGTACAGTATCGCTTTCCATAATCGAACCTTCCTTCAATTTCAATATAAAAGAATAAAAGAGCGAGGGATAAAATCCGACGCTCTTTTATGATACAATGATTACTTGTTGTTAACCATTGCGAGACGCTTCTTGAACTTATCAAGACGTCCGCCAGCGTCAACAAACTTCTGCTTACCTGTATAGAAAGGATGGCACTTGGAGCAGATTTCAACGTTGAGATCACCCTTAACGGAGTGAGTCTCGACAGTCTCGCCACAAGCACACTTGATGGTAGCAACCTTGTATTCGGGATGTAATCCTGCCTTCATTTTAACACCTCTTAACATTTAATCATTTTTATTACGCCCTATTATAACATATAATTTTCAGTTTTGCAATACCTTTTTTATAAAAATTTATATTTTTTCTTCTATTTTTTTGCGTAAATAGGTCATAATCTTCTTTTCAAGGCGCGAAATATAGCTCTGCGAGATACCTAGAGAGTCCGCGACCTCCTTTTGGGTAAGCTCCCGCGAGCCGGAAAGACCGAATCGCATATCTATGATCACCTGCTCTCGTGGTGAAAGAGTTGCAACCGCCTCACGCAGTATCCTGCGCTCCTCATCATCCTCCATGCTCTTTGAAACGGTATCCGCCTCGCTTCCGAGAATATCCGAGAGCAGCAACTCGTTTCCGTCCCAATCCACCTTCAGTGGCTCGTCTATAGATATCTCACGCTTTTGACTCGCAGTTTTTCTGATATACATAAGTATCTCATTTTCGATACAGCGCGATGCGTAAGTCGCGAGCTTAATATTTTTGTCCTTATTAAACGTGGAGACAGCTTTCATAAGTCCTACAGTACCGATCGAGATCAATTCCTCTATGTTTGCACCGGTATTTTCAAACCTCTTTGCTATATATGCGACGAGGCGAAGGTTATGCTCTATCAACATATCCTTGGCATACGGCTCGGAAATGTTGGATATCATCTCGTCCTCCACATCCTGAGCGAGTGGCGGAGGTAATGCATCCGTGCCGTTTATATAGTAGACCTTATTCGGAAAAAGCTTTGAGTATATCCAAAGTCTCATCCTTTCATACAGACCATTAATTTTTCCCAACATGACACAGCGCAGCAGAAGGCATCAACGCCTCGTAGCCGCCGAAGTCACCTCCCTCTTTATCAATTGCCACCGTAACCGCAACATCCTCATATACGCCTCCGCTAACGGCTCTGACGCTATCTATTTTCACACCTGTCAGCACATGTGTTTTACCGTCGCGCGAAATGGGTATGAGCCGTATTCTTTTGCGCATATCGCGAGGCAATAGGTCAGGGTCGCAGAGATCGACGACATAATGCGGTAGCAATCCCTCAGCGGCGCGCGGTTTTAGAATAAGCACGGGTAGCATATCCATCGGATCGACGGCCAGGTTGCCACTATCTATCAACGCGTCAAGGGTGACGTGCTTATCCATAAGCGACAGCTCGAGTGTCACCTTGCCGGCACCTATACTATCCGTAAAAAAGGAAATTATCATTTTAAATACTCCAATCGAAACTAATATCGCAAGTGCGAAAAGTAAAAAGCGCCTGTTAACCGCCCCGTGAGATGTGGCGAGTAGCGAATCGTCTATAACACTATCAAAAAGATCCCATAAGAAAGTCACCGCTGCGCCGAGAAGCGCAGAGAATATTATAAAGGAAAAAACAAAGCGTATCCTTCTGCGAGGCGTTGCATGCATCGGGGCGATATATCCTATCACGGTAAGCCCGAGCATAGCGAAAACGAGCTTCATAAGCGCGTTTTCTGCAATTAATATAGCGAGAACAGCGGAAAGTGCTCCCGCAAACGCCGCTCCCGTCAGTCTCGAGCGTGTGGAACGGACGCCGGACAGCATCAGCGCAAAATATATTGCCAACAGATCAACAGTCAGATTTATTAAAAAATATACGTCAATATATAGCGTCTGCAACACATCACCTCCGTTACGTATATTCTAGCATAGCCGTAGCGCGTAAAATGTCACAAACGGTACCCGTGTCAAAAATAAAGCAGACCTCACGCAATTTCTATCGCAAGGTCTGCCTGTCGGTATTACTTATTCATTTTCTTTTCAAGAACATCTGCGGCTCTCTCGAGATAATCGCCCTCGAAGAGCTCGATAACGCCCTTATCACAAAGGGAAGCAAGCTCCGGATCAATAGGAAGCTTCGCGAGAACCTCGGTGCCATATCCCGACGCAAGTGCGTCTATACCACTCTCACCGTATGGGCGAATCACCTTACCGCAATCAGGGCATACGATATAGCTGTAATTCTCGACAAGACCGAGAACGTTGATATCCATCATCTTAGCCATATTGACCGCCTTCTCAACTATGAGAGAAACGAGCTCCTGAGGACTACTGATGATGATGATTCCGTCAAGAGGAAGGCTCTGGAATACGGTGAGCGGAACGTCTCCGGTTCCGGGAGGCATATCGACGAACATATAGTCCACCTCGTTCCAAACTACGTCGGTCCAAAACTGCTTTACGGTTCCCGCGATAACGGGTCCGCGCCAGACTACAGGCTTATTCTCCTCCTCGACTAGAAGGTTAACACTCATAACCTCGATGCCGGTCTTGGTCAACGCGGGGAACATACCGAGGTCACTGCCCTCGATACAACCGGTATGAAGACCGAAGGACTTAGGAATAGAGGGACCTGTAATATCCGCGTCGAGTATCGCGGTCTTATATCCGCGTCTCTGCATGGTTACCGCGAGCATAGAGGTTACGAGGGACTTACCTACTCCGCCCTTACCGCTCACGACACCGATAACGTGCTTTACGTTGCTTGCCTTGTTTGCAGGTGCGAGAAGCGATTCCTTTGAGCACTTCTGCGAACAGGTCGAGCAATCATGTGTACATTCTGCCATTTTTATATCTCCTTTATGCTATATCAGATTGAGTCGACCGATATTTCATCATTTTTTACAGTAAGAGAAATACCGCTAATTTCACTTTCGTATCCGCCTATGATCAATTCCGCAAGCTTATCCTCAACGTGTGTCTCTATAAAGCGACGCATATTTCTGGCTCCGTACTTCTCGGAGTAGGAATTCTCGGCGATGAAAGCAATTACCGAGTCGTCGTAGAATAGCTTAATACCGCTATCCATCAGATGATCTCTAAGCTTATGCAGCATAATGTCGGCGATGCGACCGAAATCATTCTTATCAAGATGGCGGAAGGTGATGATCTCATCGATACGGTTAATGAACTCCGGACGGAGAAAATCGGACAGTGCACGTTCGGTTTTTTCCTTGGCAACGAGCTCACGTCTCTCAGCAAAGCCCGAGATTGATGAGGATGTGTTGCTTCCTGCGTTCGTGGTCATAATGATGACCGTGTTTTCAAAATTTACCTCTCTGCCCTGCGCGTCGGTTATCTTACCGTCATCGAGGACCTGTAGAAGTATATTCAATACATCGGGGTGCGCCTTTTCTATCTCGTCAAAGAGTATGACGGAATAAGGTCTGCGTCTTATCTTCTCGGTCAGCTGACCCGCCTCGTCGTATCCGACGTATCCGGGAGGAGCTCCTACGATACGTGATACCGAGTGCTTTTCCATAAATTCCGACATATCGAGCCTGATAAGAGACTCCGGCTGCTTAAACAGATCCCTGGCAAGCACCTTGACAAGCTCGGTCTTACCGACACCGGTAGGACCTGCAAATATCATAGAAACAGGGTTCTGTCTGTAAGAGACACCTGCGCGCTTACGCTTAATAGCACGGACAACGGCATTGACCGCCTCGTCCTGTCCTATTATCTCACGGGATATTCTCTCGTGCAGACCGTTGAGCTCACCTATCTCTCCGACGCTGAGCTCTGCCGCCGGAATACCCGTCCAGATTTCGATAACCTTGAGCAGATCCTGCGTTGTAACACGAAGAGACCTCACGGTAGGCTGGATCTCCTCCTGACGCTCCTCGAGTCGAAGCTTCTCCACCTTAAGGTCGGCGATAAGCTTGTAATTTTCCTCCGTCTGTCCCTCGGGAGTCTCGGTTTTCGCCTGCAGAGCGGCACTTCTTGTGTCGATATCGGCAAGCTTCTTTTCATTTTTCTTGAATTCGTTGAGTTCATGACAGGAGAGTGCTGCTCTTGCCGCGGCTTCGTCTATAAGATCAATAGCCTTATCCGGCAGAAAACGGTCGGTAATATATCGCTCGGAGAGAGTCGCGGCAAAACGAGCGACCTCATCGGATATTTCGACGCCGTGGAATCCCTCGTAGTACTTCTTTATACCCCGAATGATATCAACGGTATCATCGACCGAGGGCTCCTCGACCTTCACAGGCTGAAATCTGCGTTCAAGCGCCGAATCCTTCTCTATACATTTTCTGTATTCTTTAAGAGTGGTAGCACCTATGACGCGTATTTCGCCTCTCGAAAGTGCGGGCTTGAGTAGATTGGCGGCGCTCATACTGCCGTCAGAGGTCTCACCAGCACCCGCAATATTATGCACCTCGTCTATCATAAGTATGATATTTCCAAGTGCCTTGATCTCCTTGAGGAGACCGAGAATGCGCGATTCAAACTGACCTCTGAACTGGGTACCCGCAACGAGAGCCGTGAGATCGAGCATCCATATCTCGAACCCCGCGAGCACCTCCGGGACACGATTCTCTACTATACGGACGGCGAGTTCCTCGACGATGGCGGTTTTACCTACGCCGGGCTCACCGATAAGGCAGGGATTATTCTTTTGCCTACGGCAGAGTATCTGAATGATACGGTCGATCTCACGATCGCGGCCTACGATACGGTCGATATTACCGCTCGCAGCCTTCTCGTTGAGATTAGTGCAATAGGTGCTGAGAAGTTTCTTTGCCACCGCATCCTTTTTAGAAGGATCTGAGGACGTTTTCTTCCCCTCCCCTTTTGGCTGAGGACGCGACTGCATACCGAAGATCTCTCCGAGATTCAAGGTAGGAACCTTGCCGCTCTCGGCATCGTCACTTTCGACGAGGCCCGATTCCATAAGACCGTCGATCTCAGCGGACATATTCTGTATTGCCTCGTCGTCAATACCCATTTTCCGAAGCATATCGTTTACCGGATGAATTCCGAGCTCGGAAGCACAAGGAAGGCACAGTCCCTCGTTAACCGAGTTACCGTTCTCAAGCTTTGTGATAAAGACAACCGCCGGCCTTTTTTTGCATTTAGCGCAAATCTGAAGTTTCATTTAAAAATTCCTTGAAAATTGCTATTATAAATATAAATGTAGCTATTAGAAGCTGAGCAGAAGCTCGATGGGATTGTAGGTGTTGAAGAATCTGTAGATCCAACCTCCCTCAAACGTGGAGATCATCTCATTAGACTCAAAAGCGGGGAGATGGAACACGATATCGATAACTACCGCAAGACCCCACGAGATGATGAGGAAGAGAGAGGTACCGAATACGAAGCCGAGAAGCTTGTTGAGTGCACCGAGAACGCCATCCTTGAAAAGTAAGTTAAGGAACCAGAGAGCGATGGAAAGAGCGATGCTTGCAACGAAGTAAACAAGAACAAAAGATATAAGACCTGAGATAACGTTAAGTACAGGTGCCGTGAGATGCTCTACAATTGCATCGAGAACTGCGGAACCTGCATTGTTAGCAACCGTCTCAACGTCAACGTTTGCAAGACCCGCTGCCATCTTAAGGAGAGTGGGAAGCTCTTCGGTAACGTTCTCTGCCGTTATAGAAGCACAGTTTTCATAGAGAAACTCGGAGATATAGCTAGTAACGGGAGCCTCAATAAGAGGAAAAACGATCGCAGTAGAGATAGTTCCGTAGAGAGAGACTGCGATAGCGATAGCCGCAATGATCTTGACGGGTTTTGCCGCGATGCTGACAAATCCGCGCTTAACGCCGAGCACTGCACCGACCACCACGATGGCGCAAAGTAAAACTTCAAGAATGATTTTAAGTAACATAAGATTGTTCCCTTTCTTTTTGTATGTTTTTTAATTTATCTGATCACCGCAGTACGGTGAATAAATAACGCATTGCAGACTATTTGAGGATAACGTTCTCCGAGGAGAATATTCCGCCAAGCCTTGTCATGACCCTATCCGACGGATCAACCGAAACGTCACGCATAGCCGAGTACTTACCCGTGCTGCTGTCGTAGAGCACGACACGCGCGTTTCCGGAATTGAGCGTCGATATACGGTAGATGCTATTGATCCTGTTGTCAGCAAGGGAGGGTACCTTGATGTAGATGCGTTTTTCTGCAGCGGCTACATTCTGCTTTGAATTTTGTATCGAATAATCAGAATTAGACACAAGTATTTCTGCAGACGAAAGCAGTATCTTAGGAACGTCTGTATCCTCTACAGATATCGTACCAGTGACGTGTACGGGGCATTCGGGAAGCGTACAATCCGAGAAGCTCTTATATTGCTTTGCAAAAACCACCACCTCGATTTCACCGTATCTGTCCTCCACAGTCATAAACGCCATAGTGTCGCCGTTTTTATTAACCTTGGTTTTTCTTGCGGATACTATTCCCACGATTGAAACCTGCACGCGCTCCTTAAACCTACGATCGCCTTCCGGCACGTCATCCTTATACTCATCCAGAATATCGGATATCTTCACAGGGGATATATCTGCTACGTGAGACGAGTAGCTGTCGATCATGTGACCGGAAAAATACATTCCGGAGCTCTCCTTTTCCAAAAGCAGAAGCTCCTTAAGAGGATACTCCTCCATAACCGGATATGCATACGATGTTGCAGTTCCTGATGCCGCGGTAGAAAACAGATCCATCTGACCGCTTATATTATTACGTAGCTTGTCATGCTCTGAATCTATAATGCCCTCATAGCATGACATCAATGCACTCCGCGTCACACCCAGGCTATCGAAGACACCGCATTTAATCATACTCTCTACGGTGCGCTTGTTGATATCCGAATTCATCATACGCGTGACGAAGTCGTCGAACGACAGAAATCGCGACTTTTGTCTTTCGGTAATAAGTGCTTCGGCAAATATTCTGCCTACGTTTTTTATAGCCAAAAGACCAAATCTTATATTTCCACCGCTTACAGTGAAGCTCTCGCGGCTCGTATTGATATCAGGAGAAAGGACCGAAACGCCAAATCGTTGCGCATCGGCGATATACTCTCTCACCTTCGTGGTGCTGTCGAGCACGCTGGTAAGAAGTGCCGAGAAATACTCCGCCGGATAATGTGCCTTAAGATATGCCGTCCTATACGAGAGAATACCGTAAGCCGTAGCGTGGCTTTTGTTAAAGGCATATTTAGCAAAGCCTACCATATCCGCGAATATCGCCTCAGCATCCTCGCGTTTCACGCCGTGTGCAGCACAGCCGTTGATGAAATCGTCGCGCTCGGCGTTCATCGCCTCAGTCTTTTTCTTCGACATAGCACGGCGTACGTTGTCGGCTTTTGCATAAGAATACCCGGCGAGGCTTCTGCATATCTGCATTACCTGCTCCTGGTAAACTATACATCCGTAGGTGACGTCAAGAATATCAGCAAGCTCCGGAACGCGGTATTCAACGTCAAGCTTACCATGCTTACGGGCAATAAAGGTGTCTATCGAATCCATAGGTCCCGGTCGGTATAAGGCGATGCAGGCTATGATATCCTCAAGGCATCCGGGCGCAAGCTTTGTCAGCACCTGCTTCATTCCGCCGGACTCGAGCTGGAAAACTCCGTCGGTACGAGCGTCACACAGAAGCTTTAAAGTTTCGGAATCGTCAAGCGGTACGCGTCGAATATCGAAATCCACTACCCGCTCGCGGATAGCGAGCTCGGCATCATGTATTACCGTAAGATACCTGAGACCTAGGAAATCGAACTTAACGAGTCCGAGTGCTGCATCGGTATTCATATCGAACTGTGTTACAATACCGGTACCGCTACCGGATAGCGGAACGTATTCGTAGGTCGGTCGTTCCGTGATCACCACGCCGGCCGCATGCGTAGATGCATGACGCGGCATACCCTCTAGCTGCATACTGACATCGACGAGGCGTCTGATGTCCTCGTCCTTTTGGTACAGCTCCTTCAACTCAGTCGTAGCAATCGCAGCCTCAAGCGTTGCAAATTCGTGCGAGATCAGCTTAGCGACTGTATCAACTCTGCTGTATGGCATATCGAGAGCTCTTCCGACATCACGTACAGCGGCGCGCGGTGCAAGCGTACCAAAGGTAACGATCTGCGCAACCTTATCATCTCCGTAGCGGCGCTTAACGTAATCAATTACCTCCTCACGCCTGTTATAGCAGAAGTCAATATCAAAATCGGGCATTGAGACTCTCTCAGGATTGAGAAATCTCTCAAAAAGAAGATTGAATGCAATGGGATCAACGTCGGTGATACCGACGAGAAAGGCAACAAGGCTTCCCGCACCCGAGCCTCTGCCCGGACCGACAGGTATATCGCTGCGCTTGGCAAACGCGACGAAATCGCTGACTATGAGATAGTAAGCGTTGAAGCCCATTTTATCTATGACCGAAAGCTCGTACTCTATACGCTCACAGTACGCCTCCCTCGGTGCTTTATCAAACGTGATCCTTCCCTCCGAAACAAGTCGGTCGAAGCCGAGATAGGCATCGCTGCGTAGCTTGTCCTTATGCGAGAGGCCGTCCTCGGAAACGAAATCGGGAAGATGAAGCTTATCAAATTCAAAATCAAAATTACATTTCTCTGCAATCTTGACGGTATTTTCTATCGCACCCTTGAATGAAGCAAAAAGGACTTTCATTTCTGCGGTGCTCTTGAAGTAAAACTCGTCTGTCTCAAAGCCGAGAGGTCTGCCCTCACCGATGCTTGTATTCATTTGAATACACATCAGCGTCGCCTGAGTATCGGCATCGCGGCGTTCGAGATAGTGAACATCGTTGGTCGCTACCATGGGTATACCCAGCTTTTCGCTTAAGATACGTATACCGTAGGCTATCCTGCGTTCGTCGTCAAGTCCGTGGTTCTGTATCTCAAGATAAAAATCGTCGCCGAAGAGAGTTTTCATCTCAAGAGCATAATTCTCCGCCTCTTGCATGCTTCCGGCAAGGATCAGTTGCGGTATTTTTCCCGCTACGCAGGCGGAAAGCGCTATAAGCCCCTCGTGATGCTCACGTATGAGATCCATATCTACACGCGGCTTGGAATAAAAGCCGTCAATAAAGCTCATCGAGACCATATAGCAAAGATTTTTGTAGCCTATCTCATTTTTACAAAGAAGGATCAAGTGGTGGCCGGAATTATCAAGCTTTCCCTCCTTCAGATGGCGGCCTCGCGCAGAGACGTAAACCTCACAACCGATGATCGGCTTAACACCCTTGCTTTTTAGAGAGTTGTAAAACTCTACCGCACCGTACATAACTCCATGGTCAGTGATAGCTACAGCATCCTGCCCCTCGGCGATCGCTTTATCTGCGATGGTGGCTATCTTTGTCGCGCCGTCCAGCAGACTGTATTCCGTATGAAGATGAAGATGAACGAAATCACCCATCGCAGCTCTCCTCACTTTTTATTTTCAAGTATTTGCTCACCGATCTCAATTATTTTTTTGAGTCGGTGTGAAAGTCCGGGCTTGGATATAGGTGGCACCGAGACCTGTGCCAGTTGAGCAAGACTGTAATCTGCATATTGCATACGCAGCCTCGCCGTCGTCTCGAGTTCCTCAGGCAAAAGCGAGAGAAGATCTGCACGGTCAAGCGCCTCTATAACCTCGAGCTGACGCTGTGCCGCCGCAACTGCTTTGACGATATTGTTGGTTTCACAGTTTGCAAGCCTCATAGCACTCTTGCGAAGCTCGCCCTCGGCTTTTGCATCGAGGACTGTAAACAGCGCCGAGTTAAGACCTGCGTGGCCGTAAAAATCCTCGATATCATTGCTGTTCTTAAAATATATTATTCTTTCACCGGAGCGATCTGTAATGTGCGGAGAAAGGCCGAGACCCGACAAAAAGCAGGAAAACGCCTCGGTTCTCTCACCAACCGAAAATTCAAGCAAATATTGCTTTGTGGGATCAGAAGCTCTGCCGGCAACGAGGAAGACTCCTCGCAGAAACGAAGAGAGGCACGTATCACATTTTTCGCTGAAAAATTCCGCACCTTTATCGATATTTCGAATATAATTCGCGGCAGATTTTGAATTAAAACTAACGTTAAGCTTTCTGCCGCCCGTATCCTCGGTAAAGATATCTGCGTCCTGACCGTAGGTCTCGAGTATAAGCCGATACAAAAACTCAGCTATATTCTGTTTTGGCGCGGTCAGGCGTATCTCACCGTCAATGCCGCCCTTCGCAAACAGTGCGCCGCTCAGCAACGCGCGCCTGCAGCAGGCAGATTTGTAAGTATGATTTATGATGGAATCCTTCTGCTCAGATGCAAAAGACATTTCAATCCTCCGTAAAATTTACAGTTTCTATCTCCGGCTCAAGCAAAACCGAAAAACGTTCTCTGACCGCCTCTCGCGCTTTATTCATCACGGCGATATAATCATCAGCATCAGCACCCCCCGCGTTGATGATAAATCCCGCGTGCTTTGAGGAAATCTCCGCACCGCCGATACGCAATCCTTTAAGTCCTGCTTTATCGATCAGTTCGCCCGCACTCACGCTTCCGTAACGTTTAAACACAGAACCTAAGGACGGTTTATCGGTCGGTTGCGTCGCATTTCTGATACGTCTGACCTCGTCGATGCGTGAACGCATCTTATCGCTGTCCGACGGTATAAGCAAAAGTCGCACCTCTGTCACCACCAACTCGGGCATTCGCTTCAAAATAGAGCTTCGGTAATCAAAATTCAGTTCAGCACAATCAACCTCAATATCTTCAAGTGTTCTTGTATCAAGCAATCTTACACTCTCGATAAGTTCGGAGATACTCCTTGAAAATGCGCCCGCGTTGCCGTGCACAGCTCCGCCGAGCGAGGAAGGAATACCGGATAGCTCCTCGAGCCCCGAAAGCGATGCTATCAATGCGCTGCGTGAGAGCGCAGGCAATGAGCAACCTGCCAAAGCGTTAACACGGTTGCCGCAAACAGAAAACCTAGATAGCCTATCAGTCTTGATTATAATACCGGCGTAGATTTTATTACAAAAAAGAACATTAGACATTCTGCCCAGAATTTTAAAGCGAATTTTATATTTGTTGCATAAATCCACAGTTTTTATAAGTTTATCTACCGTATCGGGATACGCAACCGCACGAGCCACACCGCCTATTCTCACAGTGGAGATGGCCGAGAGATCGAAATTAAAATAACATTCAACGTCATGCATTTTGAGGTAATCCGAAATTAACTCAAGCATGAAACCTCGCTTAAATAAATTTTTCTCTGTCGCTCAGCATGTCAATAGCCGCAGCGCGTTGAGACTCGGTTATATCTATACCTCCGAGTATTCTCGAGAGCTCAGCCACTCTGCCGTCCATATCAAGCTCGCGCACACCGGTCTCGGTAGCACCGTTGATATCCGATTTACTGATAAGAAAATGCAGATCCGCAAGAGATGCAATCTGCGCACTGTGGGTGACGCAGAAAAGTTGAGCACTTTTTGAGAGATCAAGCATTTTTATACCGATCTTGCGTGCAGTCTTACCGGATACTCCCGCATCGATCTCGTCGTATATGATGGTTGGAATACCGTCCTTGTCGGCAATAACGCTCTTTAGTGCAAGCATTATTCTCGAAAGCTCGCCGCCCGAGGCAATCTTTGACAGAGGCTGGGCGTCAGAGCCTCTGTTTGCGCTTATATAAAACTCCACAGTATCAGAGCCATACGGTGTAAGAACCTTATCCTCGCCCGAATATTGCTCACGCATCGATACGAAGAAGACGACCTTCGGCATATCGAGAAATTCAAGTGTTTCTTTCACCGCGCCTTCAAGCCCCTTCGATGCCATAGCTCTCGAATCGTGAAGCTTATCCGCCAGTGACAGAGCCCGTTTATAAGCGGCACGCTCTTTATTGACAAGAGACTTCAGAAGTGCATCGGAATTCTCGAGAGTCTCAAGATCCGCCACCGCCTTATCGCGGAAAGCAAGCACCGCGGATACGGTAAGTCCGTATTTCCTCTTAAGCTTCGATATCTTATCGAGGCGTGCTTCGATTTTGTTCAGAGCGTCCTCGGGATCCCCCTCCGAATCACCAAGAACTGCGTAGACCTCCTCGGCTATATCATCGACCTGATAAAGTACGTCGCGAAGGCGCTCGGAATACTCTCTGTAATTTGGAACAACATCAGCAAGCTGAGATAGAGCGGTCACGCTGCGGTCAAGAAGATACGAAACGCTTCCCTTCTCACTTCCCTTAAGAGCCTTGAAGACGAACTCGGAGTTGCGAGTGATCTTCTCGCTGTTTTTGATCTTAACCTTTTTCTCGATAAGCTCATCCTCTTCACCGTCGCGAAGAGAAAGCGAGTCGATGTCTGCTATCTGATATTCGAGTATCTCCTTAAGTCTGGCGCTCTCACGCGCCTTTGCTGTGATATCCGATATCTCGCGCCTTATAGCTTCAAGTTCTGCGTACGCTGAGGAGTATTCTGAGAGAATATCTCCGTTTTTAGCATAGGTATCGAGAAGCTCAAGATGATTTTTCGAATCCATAAGCGACGCGGTGTCGCTCTGACCGTGGATATTTACCAAAAGAGGCGTAATGCTCTTGAGCAGTGCGAGACTCACCGTTCTGCCGTTTACGTTAATTTTTGAGCGACCGTCAGATGTCAATATGCGCTGAACGAGAATTGTGCCGTCCTCGCCGATATCGATACCAATGTCTGAAAGTCTTGCAGTGATACCGTCGGAGAGATCGCCAAAAAGTCCGCTAACCATAGCGGATGGGGCACCGGTGCGTATGAGCTCGCGCTCAGACTTAGCACCGAGAAGCAGATTTATACTGTCGATCACTATAGATTTTCCGGCACCCGTCTCACCGGTAAGCACCATAAAACCTGGGCGGAAATCAAAATCCACGCATTTGATTACCGCAATATTTTCGATATGTAATGAGAGTAACATAGTATTCTCCCGAAATTATTTTTTTCCAAACGCTGCCTTTAGCTCCTCTGCAAGCTGATCTGCCAGCTCGTTGCTCTTCAAGACGAGCAAAACGGTATCGTCGCCCGCAACACTGCCTACGATATTCTCGTGATGAAGAGAATCTATGCATACGGCAATAGCGTTGGCCATACCTGAAAAGGTCTTAACAACTATTATATTGCATGCGGTGTCTATTTTGGTAACCGCATCGGTAATAGCAGAATTGAGAACGGGAACGCGCAGGTCTCCTTGTCTCGCCTCGGGAGCGACATATTTATACGTGCCGACCTCCGTTACACCCTTCACAAGATTAAGCTGCTTTATATCGCGCGAAGCCGTAGTCTGCGTTACATTATATCCTACCTCAGCAAGTCGCTTTATCAGCGTCTCCTGAGTGTCTATCTCGTACTTTTCTATGAGCTCTAATATTTTCTGCTGTCGTGCGTTTTTCATATTATTTCCTTTCCGAGGTCACAGTATTACAGAGTGTCCTCCAAAGTCTTGATCTTAACGGAAAGCGTTGAGAACATATTATTTTCGGTAAACGTGATAATGCGAAGTCGTTCGTCGCAGCACGATACCCGTATGAACTCACCCGATTCCAAAGTGTCGAAATACCTTCCGTCAACGCTGATATTCAGCGCGGCGGCAACGTTCGTGACCGTGATGCGCTCGTCGGCGCCAAAAACGATCGCACGGTTGAAGAATGAATGAGGACACACCGGCGTTACGGTAATAGCCTCGAGATGATGAGCAACTATCGGACCGCCCGCCGAGAGCGAATACGCCGTCGATCCGGTTGGTGTAGAGGCTATAACACCGTCTGCGCGATATTTAACCGAATCGCCGTGAGAATCGGAAACGCGCATCTCACCTATACCGAAGTATTCCTTATGCGATACGACGATATCGTTTACCGCGGGGTTCGACTCCGAAACGAGTGTGCCGTCAGAGCTGAATTTAGCACACTTTATAAGCATACGCTCCTCTACCGTATATCCGCCGTGTATCAGTGCGGAAAGACGGCTGAGATTCGCAGGCTCTATCTCACTTAGATAGCCTACTCTGCCCAGATTTACACCCAGGATCGGCAATCCGAGCGAGAGCGCAAGTGCGGATGCATCAATTATCGATCCGTCTCCGCCGACGACGATCATAATATCGGCATCGGTCGGAGGATTATCGTAAAAACATGCACCGTCGATATTGAATGATGAATGCTCACTATTAATATATGAATAGATACCGAGACGGGTAAGCTCCGCGATCACCTCAGAGGTGACTGCAAGATCACGATCCTTCGTTCTATTGGGTACTATTATTGCTTTTTTCATAGAGGACCGCCTCCTTTTTTGAAATGCGCAAGATACTCCGTGTTGCCGTCACCTCCGAGTATCGGTGATTCTATGAGCCCTAAAAGCTTAAATCCGCAAGCAACGGCAAAATCTATCACACCGTTCACTGCTTCCGAACGAAGCTTTTTATCCTTGACAATACCGCCCTTACCCAGACCGGATCTACCAACCTCAAATTGAGGCTTTATAAGACAGATAAAGTCTGAACCGTCATTGAGGACGGAATATACCGCAGGAATGATCAGCTTAGCCGAAATAAAGGATACATCCATAACGGCAAGATCCGGCGTGACGGCAAAATCCGACGGAGACATATAACGCGCATTGTAATTTTCGACGACGGTAACCCTTGGATCACGTCGAAGTAATTCAGCCATCTGCCCGCTACCTGAATCGACAGCAATAACGTGAGACACACCGCGCTGAAGCAAGCAGTCGGTAAAGCCTCCGCTTGATGCGCCTACATCAAGAGCTGTGCGACCCGTCACCGAAACCGAAAAGTTATCAAGAGCGCCTTCAAGCTTAAAGCCACCGCGACTGACGAACCTGATACCGCTCGTATCTACGGACACGTCTTCGCTACCCACTACGTCATATGAGGGCTTCTTCATGGCTTTTCCGTCAACAGTGACCGCACCGGACTCTATCAGTCGCTTTGCGACAGTTCTGCTGTCGGCAAGCGCCGATTCGACAAGATAAAGATCAAGCCTCATCGTCCGCTCCGTCAAACGCGCGGTCGGTTATCTCACCCGCATTATCAACGAGTATACGAACCCGGCGCTCTGCCGACTCAAGCTTCTCGTTGCAGATCCTGACAAGCGCAACCGCCTCCTCGAATGCGGCGAGCGACTCGTCGAGAGACATATTTCCACTCTCAAGCTTGTGGACACTATCCTCAAGCTTTGTCATAGCTTCTTCAAAGGTTATATTTTTCTTCATAATTATCTCCGAAAAAAGTGTTTCGGTGAGAGATCAGGTCTTATCCGTATCCCGCACCTCGGTTACTGTCGCAAAAATTGAGCCGTCGGAAAGACGCACTCTTATGCACTCGTCCCGCGAAACGTCGTTTGTTGAGGTAATGACACCGCAAGAGCCCTCTGCAATTGAATAACCGCGTGTCAAAACCGACATAGGATTCATCGCATTCGCTTTTTCGGCATTTAAAGCGAGGCAGTTACGTCCATCTGCGATTTTTTGGCTTACGATCGCTTCCGCTGTATTGTAGAGTGTCGTAGCCTCGTCACGTTTTTTTGCAACCAAGTTGTTGACAACGTCACAAAGACCGTCCACGCCAAGTCGCTCAAAGCGTTCCCTCGCGCGCTCGGCACGCCTCTCGAGTGCACGCTCACATCTATCGTAAAATCCGTCTATTCTCAGCATAATATCCCCGACATCCGGGAGCGCCAGCTCTGCAGCGGCAGAGGGCGTAGGCGCACGCAGGTCGGATACGAAATCGCATATAGTGAAATCTGTCTCGTGACCAACTGCGGAAATTATCGGTACGGTTGCTGAGAAAATGCGTCTGGCAAGCTGTTCACTGTTGAACGCCCACAGATCCTCAATAGATCCGCCCCCTCGCCCTATGATCACAACGTCGACGAGACCTGATCTGTCAAAATAATCTACACCGTCGATCAGCGTGCGCTCTGCTCCCTCGCCCTGAACAAGCGCGGGATAAATATACACGTTGGCAAGCGGATAGCGTCTTCCGCTGACGTTGAGTATATCTCGCACAGCTGCACCGGTAGGCGACGTGATAACACCTATACTGCGCGGAAACGCGGGTATCGGCTTTTTATAAGCCTCGTCAAAGAGTCCCTCCTCGGTAAGTCTCGCCTTCATCTGCTCATAAGCAAGGTAGAGCGCACCGAGACCGTCGGGTTGCATCGACGATGCATATAGCTGATACGAACCGTCGCGCGTGTAAACCGTAAGCTGACCGTGAAGTATGACCTTCATACCGGACTCCGGCATAAATTTCAGCCTCGCGGCGGAAGAACGGAACATCACACATCGTATCTGCCCCTCGGCATCCTTAAGAGAAAAATACAGATGCCCTGAGCGATGGCTTGTGAAGTTGGATATCTCGCCCTTCACCGTTACGGCAGACAACGTTCTGTTGCCATCTATTAAGTTTTTTACGTATTGGTTAAGCTCTGTGACCGTGAAAGCGGTAATATTATCACGCTCACGCAAGGAATTTATATCCATCAGGATCTCTCCGAATAATATGCTCTTCGAGCGAGGCAAGCGATTCCGACCGCGTTATCAGCAGACATCTCCGGCTCTGCAAACGAAGCGCGGCGCCCCCGGGAGAGCATCTCTTTAATTATGGAATTACACATCACACCGCCGGCATACACGAACTCGGTCGCACCGAATTTTTCCTCATACGCCCGTGACATAGCATCAAGCGACCTTGCGACGTAATCAAGGACGAACGCCGCTACAAGCTCTCGCGAGTCGGTCTCACGAAGCAACGCGGTCGCCATATTCTCAAGACCGGAAAGGTTGGCGGTCATTCCGCTCACCGATATCTTTTTCTTAGGTATCGGCATCGTGTTGTTCAAAGCGAGTTCCTCGAGCGCACGTCCGGCAGGAAAATCAAGACCCATATATACTCCGACTCTATCGATGACCTGCCCCGCGTTAAGATCGGCGGTGCCGCCTATCAGCTCAGCGTGGAATGCACAGTGCTCCGGACGTACGCGAAGCAGCTCTGTAGTGCCGCCGGAGACGTGAAACGCCGCGAACTCACCGTCGAGAAGATCCTCTCTTCCCGATGAATACAGTGCCGCCATAATGTGACCGCACTGATGCGAAAATCGGTATAGCGGTATACGCATAGCCGCAGAGACTGTCTCAGCGGATGCGATACCGGCAAGAAAGCACGGCATATACGATCCCTCAACATTGCGAGGGCGAGTGCTGACACCTACGGCAACAGGCTCGTATTCTTCAAAATACGCCCGCGCCTCGTTCATTATGTCGGGAAGGTTTACCGTGTGCGAAAAAAGCGCATCGGATTGACGCAGACCTCTCTCTCCGGTCTTGACCTTCAGCGGTCGCTTAAGGTTTGCTATCAGCTCACCGCCCTCACCGATAAGAGCGAGCGAGGTAGTATAGTTGCTCGTATCGAGACCTAAAAACGCCTTCTTCATCACTTTGCGGCAAGCTCTGCGCGAACGGCGTTGAGAACGCCGTTGACGAATGCGTAGGACTTCTCGTCATCGTACTTCTTCGATAGCTCGACTGCCTCGTTGATAGAGACTCTGTCGGGAATATCGTCAATAAAGAGCATCTCGTATATTGCAAGTCGCAGTATGGACATAGATACGGGGGATATTCTCTCCTTTTTCCAACCAACACTATGCTTTGCAATAGTCTCCTCTATGATTTGAGCATTCTCGTTGGTACCGAAAAAGACGCGCTTTACATAATCATCGTATTCAAGACCGCGAACAGCGGTCGCTTTCTCGAAAATTTCCTCAGCGGTCTCATCGTTTTTGCAGACCTGCTCGAATATTAGCATGAAAGTATTTTCTCTGGCTGCTTTTCTCTGCATATGAAAAACCTCACAAAAATGTTATTCTTTATAATTATACTATTCTATTTTAAAAAAGTCAACCGGATTTTGAAGTTTATCTACAAGGATATTGTTTTTTGTTATTCGCCAACTGTTTTTACTCTTTTTTCTTACTTTTTCTCTTTTGTGCTTGCAAAATCCGTTGGGATATGGTAAAATAATTTGAAAGGATCGATTAACGACCTATTTATTTACTCGAATTGCAGGATAAAATATGAAAAGACTTGAAAAGCTCCTTGAGAGAGCCTGCGGCTACGCCGTACTTATGCTACTGCTCGTTTACTTGCTCGGGGCATTCGTCGGAATTGAGGATAACGGCATCGGGCTCGGCTCGTTTGCTATCATACTACTCTTCGGAATCGTTATATCAGTTGCAAATTTAGTGCTCTCGTACGACAAGATCGCAATGTGGTTACGCATCTGTGTTCATTTTTCCGCGCTTATGCTCGCATTCTGTACGGTCTTCATCGGCTCGGGTAGGATAACCGATGATACGCAGGGTTCTTATTTTGCGGCGATCGTCATCTTCGCCTTTCTCTACACAGTCATCGCTTTAATTACCTTCCTTGCCAAAAAGATCATACGAAAGACTGATAAGGCGTTGGATAAGCGAGCCGAAAAGAGAACGTCAGATGACCGTTCAACGGAAGAAGCTCCGAAAAAGTACACTAAGCGTTACGAATAATCGGGGTGACCGTATGCAGATAATCAGGTTCACAGTAGGTGACAGGCTGGCGATGAAGAAAAAACACCCATGCGGCGCCGATATTTTCTCTGTTGCGAGAGTCGGCAGTGACGTCAGAATAGTCTGCACGGGTTGCGGAAGAGATCTTACTCTCCCACGTGTGACTGTAGAAAAATCAATCAAAAAGGTTTTGCCGCACGACAGCGGTGATCAGGTATAACTATGTACTACTACGTTAACGGAACGCTTGCACATCGCGACGGAAGCATATGCGTCGTAGATTGCGGTGGCGTCGGATATAAGCTAACGGTCAGTGCGACCACCTCTGCCTCTCTCGCCAACAAGCTTGGTGAAAAGGTAAAGCTATTTACCCATCTCGCTGTGCGCGAGGACGGAATAGAGATGTTCGGCTTTGGATCGGGCGAGGAGCGCGAATGCTTCAATCAGCTCACGAGCGTCAGCGGTGTCGGACCAAAGGCGGCGATCAGCATACTCTCCACGATGACACCCGACAGACTCGCGCTCGCGATATGCACTGAGGATGCCAAGGCTATTTCCAAGGCCCCCGGTATAGGTGCAAAAACCGCCGCAAGGATCGTTCTCGACCTTAAGGATAAGGTATCGAAGGATATGATGGGCGTCAATCCCGGAGGCGGAAAACTTGACACGCCCCCCGTCTCTATCGTTTCCTCCGGCAATATTTCCGAAGCGAGCGAGGCTCTTATGGTGCTGGGATACGATAAAAACAGCATAATCGGCGCAATCAAGGGTATCGACCCGAAGACGGACGTCGGCGAGATAATCAGACTGGCTTTGAAAAAGCTCTCCCGCTGATGATCACTACTCTCCACCGAAAGGATATCTATCAATATGATGGAAGAAGTCAACGAATTCGACTTTGAAAATCGAATCGTTTCAAACGAATACGATGCGGGACAGGACGCTGACGTAGAAAATTGCCTGCGCCCGAAGACCCTGGCTGAATACGTCGGCCAAGAAAAAGCAAAATCTAATCTAAAGGTTTACATAGAGAGCGCAAAGCTGCGCGGCGAAGCACTCGATCACGTACTCCTATACGGTCCTCCCGGCCTCGGAAAAACTACGCTCTCGTCGATCATTGCAAACGAGATGGGAGTCAACATACGAACAACGTCCGGTCCTGCTATCGAGAAGCAGGGTGACCTTGCCGCGATACTCACGAATCTCGCCGACGGCGACGTTCTCTTTATCGACGAAATACACAGACTCTCGCGGGCGGTCGAGGAGATCCTCTACCCTGCTATGGAGGATTATGCACTGGATATCATAATCGGTAAAGGTCCCAGTGCGCGCTCAATACGCCTCCCCATTCCCAAATTCACTCTGATAGGCGCCACGACTCGCGCAGGACAGCTCACAACACCTCTTCGTGACAGATTTGGAGTTCTGCTGAAGCTTGAGCTCTATACGCCCGAGGAGCTGGCAACCATCGTAAAACGCTCTGCAGGTATTCTAGAGATTTCAATCACCGACGACGGCGCGGTGGCTATTGCCTCGCGCTCCAGAGGCACTCCGCGTATAGCTAACAGGCTTCTCAAGCGAGTACGCGATTTTGCTCTCGTTAAGGGAAATGGCACGATAACCTCCGAGATAGCGAGATATGCGCTCGAGGCACTTGAGATAGACGAGCTCGGGCTCGATAATATTGACAGACGCATGCTTGAGGCTATTATTAAATTCTACAATGGCGGACCTGTCGGCCTCGACACCCTCGCCTCTACTATCGGCGAGGAGGCTATCACGATAGAGGACGTGTACGAGCCGTATCTTATGCAGATAGGATTCCTAGCAAGGACTCCGAGAGGAAGATGCACAACAAGGCTTGCCTACGATCACCTCGGTATCCCATTTGTGAACGGAGGCACAGTCAGCTCACAGATATTCGGTCAGAAAACGCTCGATCTCGATAACTGACAAAAGCAAAAAGAACTCGCAGATGCGAGTTCTTTTTTGTTTAGTTTTACATATTCTGCCTTAAATTATCTAGACCAAAACAAGAAAATATGTATTTTCATCATCTAAGTGCATCGATCGCTGCACGTCTGTCTGCAGCATTGAACACCGCACTTCCGGCAACTAAAATATCAGCACCGGAGGCGACAGCCGTGTGCGCGTTCTTTGCATTGATGCCACCGTCAACCTCGATCTCAACATTCAGACCGCGGCGCTTGATCTCTTCTTTAAGAGTTGCCACCTTCTCGAGTGTTTCGGGAATAAGTGCCTGACCTCCATAACCGGGCTCAACGGTCATTACGAGGACCATATCGCACTTTTCGAGCAGAGGATAAATAGCTTCGGGAGGGGTTGCGGGCTTTATGGATATCGCCGAGCGTACGCCGCGAGATCTGATAAGATCGAGCAGCTCCTCGGGCTTATCACACGCCTCGTAGTGGAAGGTGAGAATATCCGCTCCTGCGTCGATAAACCGCTCTGCGTACTTTTCCGGATGAACGATCATAAGATGAACGTCGAAGACCATGCCGCTCTTCTTTCTGAGAGATTCGATGATGGGCATGCCAAACGACATATTCGTTACGAAAACTCCGTCCATAACGTCGAGATGAACCATATCTGCGCCTGCTGTTTCAATTTCCAACACCTCTGCTGCAAGATTTGAAAGATCGCACGCGAGAACCGATGGAGAAATCTTTGCCATAACTTTATTACCTTTCCTATTAATAAACTAAATTATGTGACATAAGTTATAAATACCCATAAAATAATATAGAGCCACGAAAGCGGCTATTCCCGATAACGACTCCCGCGCCGACATTAAAGCTAAAGAAGTTTGAGAATACAACGCGGTAATAGTTATCTTTGATTGGGGCGACGAAATAGTTGCCCCTTATTTTTTTGTGAGCAAAGCGACTGCGTGCGCGGCAATTCCTTCTTCTCTGCCCGTAAATCCAAGGTGCTCCTCGGTCGTTGCCTTTACGTTAATAGCTGTGGTGGGCACGCCAAGTACGTCTGCGATATTAGAGATCATAGCGGAAATATGCGGTAGTAGCTTTGGCTTCTGTAAAACGACGGTAGCATCAACATTAGATACCGCATATCCGTGTCCGTGCATCATATCTGCCACGCGTCCGAGCAGTACGAGACTTGATATGCCTCGGAATTCATCCGATGTGTCAGGAAAATGTCTTCCTATATCACCGAGTGCCATAGCACCAAGTATCGCATCCATAATTGCGTGAAGCAAAACGTCTGCGTCGGAATGACCGAGAAGTCCGAATTGGTGTTCGATCTCAACACCGCCAATGATAAGCTTTCTTCCCTCGACTAATCTGTGAACGTCGTAGCCGTGACCTATTCTGTATTCACTCATAGAATTCGCCTCTTTTTTTGAGTATAAATTCCGCGAGAAGAAGATCCTCACGGGTAGTCACCTTCAAATTATATCCGCCGGTATCAACGCACCTTATCGGCACGCCGATCCTCTCAACGAGCATATTATCATCGGTAATATCCTGCGACAGTTCTGCAGAGTCCAGCGCTCTTGAATATATCTCACGCGAGAATACCTGCGGAGTAGCGGCGCGATACATATTCTCTCTCGGGACCGTTTTTACTATTACATCGTCCTCATCGGTAAGCTTCAACGTATCGGTTACCCGTGTTGCGGCAGTTGCGGCTCCCATCGTATACGCCTCGCAGACGACAGCCGATATCATCTCCACCGTCACGAGACATCTCGCGGCGTCATGAATAGCCACAAAGCGAGTTTCGTCCGGTATCGCGGAGAATCCTATCGCAGCAGACTCGGCGCGGCTGTTACCGCCCGATACCACCGATGCGATTTTAGAGTACTGCGTGGCAAGAGCCGTCAGAGCACCAACGTCGGAGCCACGCACCACCAGAACGATGCTGTCAATGTCGGTGCTGCTATTGAATACCGATACGCATCTTTCCAGCATGCTCATCCCGCTGATAAGCATATTCTGCTTTGGAATATCCGCTGCCATGCGGGTACTGCAGCCGGCTGCAAGAATAATTGCCGTGGTATGATATTTATGAATTTTCGTCAATTTAGCATCTCCGTTTTTACTTGCGATAATATACGAAATGTACGGTTATTGTTCGCATTTTGCCATCCTCCAGAAGATTAGGTCCCTTGATAATGACGCCGTCACCGCTCATCAGAGTCGATGCCTCAAGGTCTGCTATATTGCATACAAAGAGCCTGTCTCCGGAGGAGTCAACTATAAAAGTATCACCGTGAACGGCAAGGCTGCCGCCTCTGCCGATAACATCCTCGTTATCATTCCTATGCTCGGTCACGTATTTTATAGCCTGTCCGTGGAGAGAACGCGCCCGCTCAAGCTTGAATGCATAGCTGTTGGGATTCTTACCCACGCCGAATATCTTTTTCAAAAATGACATAAACACTCCGCCTTAACTTTTCTCTTAACATTCTACCATAAAAGTCCCGAAAATGGAAGAGCTTTTCCTATATTTTATTGATTATTTTATTCACAAAAGAATTTTTTTACATTTTTTTCAAAAAAAATTGAAAAACCTATTGATTTTTTAGAATCTATGTATTATAATATAAACACGTGGGGCGAAGTGGGGGTTTGTGTATCATTTTCCCCTAAATGTGTAGTGATAATCCCGTTTCGCACTCAAAATTTCGGTAAAGGAGGTAAGACTATGTCATTCGTTGGTTCGTACAGCCACTCTCTTGATGCTAAAAAACGTGTTTTCGTGCCTGCAAAGTTCCGCGAGGATCTCGGTGAAGTGTTTTACATCACCAGAAAATTCGATACTTACCTCTCAATATATACCGCCGACGATTGGGATGCTTACATTGAAAAGATCGAAAAGCTCCCCGAATCTATCGGTGCCGAGATTCAAGATTTCATTCTCGGAGGAGCACAGAAATGTACCCCCGACAACAGTGGCAGAATAATCATTGAGGACAAGCTTCTTAAGCATGCCGGTATCGATAAAAACGTAGTTTTTGTCGGCGCCGGAAAGCAGATCCGCGTATGGGCAGAGGAGCTTTGGAACGAGCGCGAGGCTACACGCGACTTTGCGAAGATGCGCGATGTGCTCAAGGAATACGGTCTGTAATTCAATACACGGAGATAAGCTATGACGACTACGAACTTCTCGCACACGTCGGTGCTGCTCTACGAATGTATCGAGGCGCTGAATATCCGAGACGGATTCACCTATGTCGACTGCACTGCAGGCGGCGGAGGTCATTCCCTCGAGATAGCAAAGAGAATGGGCCCGAATTCCCGACTCATCTGCTTCGACAGAGACAAAAACGCTATTCGAGCGGCAACGGAGCGCTTGCACGACTATCTTGATCGCGTTATATTTATTAATGATAACTTTTCTTCTCTTGCAACGGTCCTGCGCGACCTGCAGGTAGACAATCTCGGCGGTGTGCTCGCCGACCTCGGATGCAGCTCCCATCAGTTTGATACGCCGGAACGCGGATTCAGCTATATGCACGATGCCCCACTTGATATGAGAATGGACGTCGATGCTCCACTCACCGCTTACGATGTGGTAAACGGTTATTCGGAGGCTGATCTCAAGCGCATCATATACGATTATGGCGAGGAGCGCTTCGCGCCTAGGATAGCATCCTATATCGCACGCCACCGTGCAAATGCCCCTATAAAAACAACACACGAGTTATCCGATATCATAAAGAGTGCTATCCCGGCATCCAACAGAGCGGACGGTCCACACCCTGCAAAAAGGACATTCCAGGCTATAAGGATCGAGGTCAACGGAGAGCTGGATGCTATCGCACCGCTGATAGATGCGGCATCTGCGGCACTCATTCCCACCGGAAGGATCGCCGTAATATCGTTCCATTCGCTTGAGGACCGACTCGTAAAGCAGACCTTTAAAAAACTGACTACCGGTTGCACTTGTCCGAAGGACTTCCCTATTTGCATATGCGGTAAAAAGCCCCAAATTAAAGAAATTAACAAAAAACCGATACTGCCTACCGAAGAGGAGCTTGAGTTTAATCCTCGCTCCAGGAGCGCAAAGCTGCGTGTGGCAGAGAAAATATAAAAGGAGACGAACAAAATGGCACCCCAGAATACATACGAAAAACTTTACGACAATATGAAGCAGAGATTTACCGTTATCAACGGTTCCGACGAGTGTACTCTCGGTGAATACATGCTTCTCAAGGCTGACCAGAAGAAGGAAGATGCTAATCTTCCCGTTATACAGCGAAGCACCGCAACCAGCGGCGAACGTGCCGTGGCTATGCTCGTTTCCTACGTAAACGACAAGCTCACCATCAAGGCACCTCCCGTCAAGGATAAAACTCTGCGCGCATTCCCCTTCCGCACCTCCGCATCCGCTTTTCTCTCCGCGGCAGTTGCATGCTGTTTCCTCCTCACCTTCAGTATAATAGGCGCAAGCGTTCTTGCAGGTGCTGTTCCCTCCGATGAGGGCGTAGTTGCAGAAAACGTGACCGAGACCGAGGCCGAGGAAACCGCTCCCTACTATAATTAATTTGTCAAATAGCTAACTTTTCTCTCATAATTTTCCCCTTTTCCCAATAAGATATAGCGATGGTTCACGCCGTCGCTATATTTTTTTATTTCAGGAAGACAGTAATGAGAAACGATACGAAAAAGACTACCGAGCGTCGTGTAATAGCGATACTTCTGGCATTCGCTGTGTTTGCGGGATATCTTACGTTCAATATTTTTCACCTTGACTTCGTACTCTACGACTATTACAGAGAAAAAACGTTCGATCAAGTCACGACCTCCTCGACTCTGAAGGCCGAGCGGGGTGCTATATACGACACCAACATGAACGTTCTTGCTGCAACAAAAACGGTCTGGCGCGTTTTCATTTCAACGCGAGATATCAAAAGTGCTGAACGAGCAAGCGGCATAGAGTACAGTGCGATGATCGCAAACGGACTCGCACCAATATTATCTCTTAACAGTGATCTACTACTTCAAAAAATAAAAGGATCAAACGTTCTCGACGTAACCGTGAAGCGCGATGTAGAGGAGGATGAATACCTCGCAGTTATGGAGTTTATACGAGAAAACAATCTGGAAAGGCTCGTATTCACCGAGGCGTCGACCTCGAGATACTATCCCGGAGGAACACTGGCAGCTCACGTTCTCGGATTCACCGGAAGCGATAATCAAGGATTATACGGACTCGAGTACTATTATGAAAAAACTCTTTCGGGAAAGGACGGCTACTACGTCTACGCAAAGGACGCGAACGGAAATGCACTCGACACCGAATATTCTTCATACTTCCCTGCCGAGGACGGCTGTAGCCTCGTGACCACGATCGACAGCTACGTGCAGTCAGAACTCGAGGCAATACTCGAGACGATCAGAGTAAATCACGCCGTAAACAATCGCGTTACCGGTATCGTTATGGACACCGATAGCGGTGCGATACTTGCTATGGCGACAACATCGGCATTTGATCCAAACGACCCATTTACGTTAGATGAGGTCTCGGAATCAAAATTGCGTGCTTCGGGACTGACTGTGGGAAGCGAGGAATATAGAAAGCTCAAAACTGAGCTTATGCAGATCATGTGGTCCAACAAGGCGGTAAGCGAGACATACGAGCCCGGATCGACTTTCAAGATAGTTACGGTATCAGCCGCACTCGACAAGGGTGTCGTTACCGCCGCCGACACGTTTTCATGCAAGGGATACGCCGAGGTCGGTGGCTGGAAAATAAGGTGCCATAAGGCCGGAGGTCACGGTGCGGGATTCAACCTGGCGTACGGTCTGCAGATGTCATGTAATCCCTGCATGATATCGGTATCCGAGAAGCTTGGAGCAGAAAGCTTTTACAGTTACGTAAAGGCGTACGGACTGCTCGACAAGACAGGAATAGATCTCCCAAGCGAGGCGGGAAGCATCTTTCACGATCCCGGGAGCATGGGGGCAACTGAGCTTGCAACCGCATCCTTCGGTCAGAGATTCAAGGTATCTGTCATAAATATGATAACCGCAATATCTGCGGTAGCAAACGGCGGTGAGCTTGTAACTCCGTACGTTGTCGATAGAATACTGGATGCAAGCGGAAACACCGTCTTCGAGCACGGGACAGAAATAAAGAGAACCGTTGTCAGCAAGGAGGTATCCGCTCTTGTCTCGCAGATGCTCATCGACGGTGTTAACGGAAACGGTGGCGCAAAAAACGCAGGCGTCACAGGCTATGACATTGCGGCCAAGACCGGTACGTCACAGAAGTTTGACGTTCTTGACGAAAACGGAAACTCGTATCTGAGAATAGGTTCCACGGTTGCCTACTCTGCTGACGCGGAGCACGGAATTGCCACCATCATCGTCGTAGACGAGCCAACCTCTGCCGTAAAATACGGGAGTGTAGTCGCGGCTCCATACGTATCCATGTTACTTGAGAAGGTGCTTCCCTACCTCGAATTCAGATCCGACGGCGACGACGTAAACGTTAAGGTTGAAAACTACGTCGGACTCGCTACCGATACCGCGGCGAAGCTTATCCGCAGCTCGGGCATTAACTGCGAAATAGTCGGTGACGGAGATCGGATAACGTCCCAGATACCGCCACCGGGTGAGACGTTTACCTATCCCATATCAAAGGTGATACTTTACACGAATGATGACGTCAACGAGCGCGTTACCGTCCCAAATCTCGTGGGATCAAGCATGCCTGATGCAATAAAAATAGCTTTGAATTGCGGTTTGAATATAAAATTCGACGGAATGGGATCAGCACTTCCCTCCTCTCTCGACGTTATATCGCACCAATCGATACCGCCCGGCGAATCAGTCCCACGCGGGACAGTCATAAACCTTAGGGCAATATGTGTGAATTTTGAGGATTGATCATGAAGCTATACGAAATGATAAACGAAGAAGAATGCTGCGAGTGGGGCGTGTCGCGTGACACCGATATAAAAAATATTACGTCAACTGTGGAAAACTTAGGTGCCGGAGTACTGCTTGCCGTAACCTCGCCGAAAATTTTTCCTACATTAAATATTATAAATAAAAGAGGCATACTTCTTATAAATGCCGATATGAATGCGCCCGATGGCATTCCATACGTAAAAGTAAAAAACGTGAGATGTGTCGCAGCATACGCCGCTTCCCGCCTTTGGCGCGTGAATTACGCAAATCTGAAAATAATAGGTGTCACCGGAACAAACGGGAAAACCAGCACCGCGACATTCATAAAACGCGGCCTCGAGAGCGGAGGGATAAAAACAGGATTTATCGGTACCGGTATGATTTCCATCGGTGATAAGATTATAAGCGACCCCGATTACTCAATGACGACCCCCGATCCGTGGGATCTCTACAGAATACTCTCACAAATGCAGGAGGCGGGGTGCGGCGCAGTTGTGATGGAGGTGTCAAGCCATGCGCTTGAGCTATATAAGGTAGAGCCGATAGTTTTCGAATATGCGGTATTTACGAATTTTTCAGCCGAGCACCTTGATTTTCACATAACTATGGAAAACTATTTTAAAGCGAAGAAAAAGCTCTTTCGGAAATGCAAAAAAGCAGTACTCAACATAGACGATCCGATGGCTGACCGTCTCACCGACGAATATCGAGGCGAGGCGATAAAGGTAGGTGCTGTCATACGCGGCAACTGTTATGCAGATTGTATCAAAAATCTCGGAGAGCACGGAATTGAATACTTATATCACGGACATAACTTCTCTTTTATTATGAAACTGAAAACACCCGGGATATATAACGTATATAATTCAATGCTGGCGATAGCGGTGTGTACAGATATGGGCATCAAACCAGTCGACGTGAAGCGAGCGCTATCCGACATTGACGTTATACCTGGCAGATATGAAATAATAAAAGACGACATAACGGTTATAATAGATTATGCACATACTGCGGCGGCGTTCAAGGCGTTTTTACAAAATGTCAGGAACACCTCAAAAGGAAAATCCAAGGTCATAGCAGTATACGGCGCGGGCGGCGAAAGAGATCGTGAAAAGCGACCTAAAATGGCACAGATTTCCGAAAGATACGCCGACCTATCCGTGATAACGGCGGATAATTCGCGCTCCGAGCCCACAGACTGTATAATCGCAGATATCGTCAGTGGATTTACGAGCGGAAAACACATTGTGATCTCCGACCGAGAGAGTGCAATACGCGAGAGCATATTATCCGCAAAAGACGGCGATACAATTGCCGTTGTCGGAAAGGGATGTGAGGGATATATCATTGACGGTAACGGGTACCGTCCGTTTAACGAACGTCAGATCATCGAGTCAGCTCTGAGTGAAAGAAGGCGGCAAGCCAAAAATGAGAATTGAACTGTCTATACCGCTCAATCTCACCGAATGCGTGACCGCGATGGGAGTCGGAAATATAACCGATGAAAAAGTGATACGCGCGATATCCATAGATTCCCGTCATATACAAGAGGGAGATCTCTTTATTGCTCTGGCAAAAAAGGAGAGCGAACGTCTGCGGCACATACTAGAAGCCAAGCGTGCGGGTGCTGTAACGGTAGGAGCCGACAAATGTGATGTAATTGTCGGTCGGGGACAGCAAGCACTGCTGTCGGTTGCGAGGTTGTATAAACGAAAGTTGCGCCGGCTTATATCGGTGATCGGGATCACCGGAAGTGTAGGCAAAACTACTACGAAGGAATTTTTATCAAAGCTTCTCTCTACAAGCTACAGGGTGCATTCGACGCCGGAAAACTATAATAACGATATAGGCCTGCCGATAAGCATACTTACCGCACCGACTGACACAGAGATCCTCATACTCGAAATGGGAATGAATCATTCGGGAGAGATACGAGAGCTGAATGCATGTGCAGAGGTGGATATCGGCATAATAACAAATATCGGTACATCGCATATTGGCAAGCTGGGATCGAGAGAAGCGATAGCAAAAGCAAAGCTTGAGATACTCGAGATGGGGGCGAAGGCTATCATTCCCTACGGTGAGAAGCTGCTGGGTTATATAGACGGTGCTACATCCTTTTCTTTCGCTAACGAATATGCGAGCATATTCATTAAGACAATTGTTGAGAGCGACAAGGGATATGACCTCTGCGTGAGGCAGGTCGGGCACCGAGATATTCGGGCGCATCTTGGTGTTCCGGGGCGACAAAATGTCGAGTGTCTCCTTCCTGCGATTGCCGCATGTCGCGAGTTGCAGGTTCCAAGTAGCGTTATCGAAAGTCAAGTTTCTTCAATTTCCAATGTTAATACACGGCAGAATATAGAAAATGTAAAAAACTTCTATATTCTTGACGATAGCTATAACGCCTCGCTCGAATCGATGGAGGCGGCATTTGAGCTTTTATTCGCTGTGCGCGGATACTCAGGAAAAAGCGCATTACTCGGCGACGTGCTGGAGCTTGGAGAAATGAGTGAAAAAATACATCGCACTATTGGGTGCTCAATCGGATCGCGAATGCCAAGATCCCTTTTTCTCTGCGGCAAATATGCAGAGCACTACGCATACGGTGCACGTCTTTCGGGTCTCTCCGCTGATAGGATACATACGTTCGGTATAGGCGACGAGGAGGAGTGCGCGGCGATGATACTTACACTTATAAACGACGACGAGCTGCTCCTGTGTAAAGGCTCGCACGCTTCGTCGGTATCGGCCATTAAAGATATTCTTAAATCTGACAGGAGGTGACGAGGTATGGATATTTCTAAAACTATGCTTTTTCTTTTGACTTTTATTGCGACATTTGCCGTCACTGCTATGGTTGAGCGTAGGCTGATACCGCTGCTCCGTACCTCAGCGAGGCAACCAATTTACGACGGCGGCCCAAGCTGGCATATTTCCAAGAGCGGTACTCCAACGATGGGCGGACTCGCATTTATTATATCGTTTTTACCAACGGTGATCGCAATATGCTTCTATCTCTTTCGGACAGGTGATGCGCGTGCCGCCTACACGGTCATCTTAGCTGCGATGTTTGCCGTTTCCAACGCATCGGTCGGAATCATAGACGATCTGACAAAGTTACGCCGTCACGAGAATGCCGGACTTTCTCCCCTACAAAAGCTGATACTGCAAACGGTATTTTCAGCCATATTTCTTTTTCTCCGTTACAAAATATTGGGAGATACCACCACCGTAGCCTTAGGTACCTTTACCGTTGAGTTAGGAGCATTTTACTACTTCTTTGCTATGATAGCTTTGCTCGGCATCGTAAACTGCGCCAATCTCACGGACGGCGTCGACGGTCTTGCCGCATCCGTGGCGTTTGCTATCGGAGCAGTATTCTTTTTTCTCTTTGCCGAGGCTCGCACCGACATCGGTTGCCTATCAGCCTCTCTTATCGGTATTTCGGTTGCATTTATGATTTTCAATGTCCACCCCGCGAGGATCTTTATGGGAGATACGGGGTCGTTGTTTCTCGGTGCGATAGTTGCATCCATAGGATTCTCGGCAGAAAATCATATCCTGCTACTATTTGTCAGCGCGGTGTACGTGATTGAGGGGGTATCCGTCATCATACAGGTTATCTGCTACAAGCTGACGGGAAAGCGAATATTTAAAATGGCGCCGCTTCATCATCACCTTGAAAAATGCGGCATGAGTGAAGAAAAGATATCAGTGATAGCAATAGTCGCCACGTTTCTTTTCGCGCTTTTAGGCACCCTCCTGCTTTTATAAGATCGGAGAGAGAAATGAAAGGTATCGTAAAGATCAGAATGAATAATTCCCTAAGGGGCGACAGCATACTTTCAGCAGCGCGACACGGGCATGTCGATCTTTTACTTCTTATAGCCGTTATGCTGGTCGCGTCATATGGAACGGTCATGGTTTTCAGCGCAGGAGATGCATACGCGGCGGCGAGATACGGAGATTCTCTGTATTTTGTGAAAAAGCAAACGGTATGGCTGCTCGTCGGCCTCGCCGTCATGTTTTTTGCCTCTCACATCAATATTGAGCAATATAAACGCTACTCACCTCATTTCTACGCCGTAACTGTAATACTGCTCGTATTGGTATTGCTCGTTGGATTCGTTGGGAACGGTGCACAGAGATGGATATCCATAGGACCGCTCACGATACAGCCGTCCGAAATTGCAAAGCTCTCACTCATTATGATGCTCGCGAGATATTTTTCGGATTTTGAGGATAGGGCATGTCAAAGAAAAAGCGGACGGACCGCGCTGATTTACGGAACTCTTATTCCGTCAGCCTTAATGCTTTTGCCGATAATTCTCGTCATGCTGCAAAAGCACCTGTCCTGCATAATCATTCTCGGAGCGATAGGACTTTTGCTGATATTTTCAGCGGGGGTAAATCCGAAATACATATCCGTATTCTGCTTTTTCGCGGTATGTGCCGTTACTTATATTGCATTTTTCACGGAGTATACCAAGGACAGAATAACCGTGTGGCAAAACCCCGAGGCATATAAGCTCACCGGAGGGTGGCAGACACTGCAAGGTCTGATGGCGATTGGCACCGGCGGAATATTCGGGGTAGGCTTCGGCAAAAGCGTGTTGAAGCACTGCTACGTATCCGAGCCGGCAAACGACATGATATTCGCCATTTTGTGTGAGGAGCTCGGCCTTATCGGAGCGGTACTCGCGCTCGCGATGTTTGCTTTTTTGATACTTCGCGGCACGGTGATCGCTATGAGATCGTCCGATACGTACGCCAGACTGGTTGCGCTCGGAATATGCATAAAGATGGCAGTGCAGGTATTGCTGAATGTTTCGGTCGTCACAAATACAATACCGAACACGGGTATATCACTTCCCTTCTTCAGTTACGGCGGCTCGTCTCTGGTAATGCTGTTTTTTGAAATGGGAATAATACTCTCGATCTCGCGCCGTGCGCGGATCGCAAAATAATATTCGAGAGGTAGAATGATGAGAATAATTCTGACAGGAGGCGGTACGGGAGGACACGTAACTCCCGCCATAGCTATCGGAGAAGAGCTTCGATCGGAATATCCATCCTCGGAAATACTCTTCATTGGACGCCGCGGCGGAAAAGAAAACGAAGCTGTCACCGCCGCGGGGATCCACCTTGAGACGGTCGAAATACGAGGACTGGAGAGACGTTTGTCCACAGACAATTTTAAGGCGGCGGTTATGGCGGTAAAGGCATACAAGCGCTCCAAAGAGATTATCAAAGAATTCCGTCCCGACGTTATAGTTGGGACGGGTGGATACGTAAGCTGGCCTGTCGTACGCGCAGGTCAAACGCTCGGCATTGCGACGGTAATACACGAATCAAACGTCTATCCCGGACTCGTAACGCGGTTGCTCGCAAAACGGTGCGACAAGGTATTACTGAATAACAGTAAGGCGGCAGAGGCACTTCGATGTGCAGATACCCTTACCGTAGGAAACCCGATACGAACGGATTTTTCCCGTATTTCGCGAGAGGAGGCGCGTCGTAAGCTCGGGGCGAGACAGTCGGATACCGTAATAGTTTCCTTCGGCGGTAGCGGTGGTGCTGAAATGATGAACGACGTAGTCACAGAGGTTATGAGAAAATACACAGCCACTAAGCAAAGTATACTACACATTCACGCGACGGGTAGGGCCTATTACGAGAAATATTCGGGCAGAATTGCAACATCCGACACCAAATCACGTATCATGCCATTTATACACAACATGCCCGAAATGCTGCGAGCCGCCGATATTGCAATAACGAGGTGCGGTGCGTTGACACTATCAGAGCTCTGCTACGTCGGATTGCCGGCAATACTGATTCCCTCCCCGAACGTCACCGACGATCATCAACGAAAAAACGGCGAGGTAATAGCCAAAGAAGGCGGCGCCGTAATGATAGAAGAAAAGGATCTGGATACACAGCGCCTATTGCGTGAGATAGTGCGCCTCGAACGTGATAAAGCACTAAGAAATCAAATGTCAAAATGTATAGAAAAGTTTGCAAATTTCACTGCTCGAAAAGATTGCTGTAACGCCATAGCAGACGCAATAAGAAATCATAGTGCGAAAAAGAAAAGGTATAATTCTCCGTAAGCAGCAGTAAAAACGGCTTCGAGCGCGTTTTGGTAAACAAATATTGACAGTATGCGCTTTTTTCTGCCAAATTTTATTCCTCTAAAATAAAATATTTTGTAAATAACTATTCATATTTAAAAATATTATTGCAAAATATTTTATTATATGATATAATTAAGTCAAATATTTATGTAAATACGCGCACGCGAGTGCGACTTGACTATAACGGAGGAATATAAAATGGAATTCGATTTCGAACAGGTATATGACAGTGGTGTAAACATTAAGGTCATCGGTGTCGGCGGCGGCGGAAACAATGCTGTTAACCGCATGATCTCTACAAATATTCGCGGCGTTGAGTTCATTGCTATCAACACGGACAGCATGGCACTCGACAGCTCTTGTGCTGCAAAGAAGCTCGTTATCGGTGATAAGATCACTCGCGGTAAGGGCGCAGGTGCTAACCCTGACGTTGGTAAGCGCAGTGCTGAGGAATCCATCGAGGCTGTAAAGGATGCTCTTGCAGGCGCAGACATGGTCTTCATTACCGCAGGTATGGGCGGCGGCACCGGTACAGGCGCGGCTCCTATCATCGCTAAAACGTCCAAAGAGATGGGCATTCTCACCGTTGGTATCGTTACCAAGCCCTTCAGCTTTGAGGGCCGCAGAAGATATGCTCAGGCCGAGGCAGGTATTGCCGAGCTCTCCAAGTACGTAGACTCTCTTATAGTTATCCCAAACGAGAGACTCAAGCAGGTTGAGGACAATCATATAACCCTCGCTAACGCGTTTGAGATTGCAGACGACGTTCTTCGCCGCGGTGTTCAGTCGGTATCCGAGCTTATCAACGTTCCCGGATTCATCAACCTTGACTTTGCTGACGTCACCTCTATCATGAAGAATGCAGGCTATGCTCACATGGGCGTTGGCTCCGCTAAGGGTGCTGACAAGGCTCAGGTTGCGGCTATGGAGGCTATTTCCTCTCCCCTTCTCGAAACAAGCATCACCGGTGCTACCGGCGTTCTCGTAAGCATCACCGCCTCCGAGGATATCCAGCTCGAGGAGATCACGGCTGCTTCCGATATGATCTATGAGGAGGCTCATCCCGATGCAAATATCATTTGGGGTGCAACCTTCGATCCTTCCCTTCAGGATGAGATGCGCGTAACCATCATCGCTACCGGCTTTGTTGTTGAGGGTGAGGGTGGTATAAGCAGCACAAGACGCGAGCCCAGAGTCGCTCCCAAGCCTGTTGAGACTGCAGTTCCTACAGCTCCCGAGTTTGTCGAGCCTGTTGCTGCTGAGCCCGTAGCTCCTGTAGCTCCCGCTGCACCTGTTGCTCCTGCTGCTCCCGCGGCACCTGCTGCTCCTGCGGTACATACTACTGTTACTGCACAGACTGCAAACATCAATACCGCGGCTCAGGCAAATGCGGCATACGCAGATATGTTCACCGCTATCAAGAAGATCAAGAAGTTCTGATCCGCAATATAGATATAAAGTATCAAAAGACTGCTCAAAGTGCAATCCTTGCACTTTGAGCAGTCTTTTTGTGTGTCGAGGAATTTTTGTAAAAACGATCTTACCTACGCACCGTATATCCTCAGGGAGAAAGCCTAATATCCACGTAGTGAGCGACAAACATCAACAGGGAAAGCAGATAAGAATAACCACGCACAAGAGCCGTTAAAATACGATATACCGCGTGTAACGCAAGCCCGACATGTATTACGTACAGAGAAACGCTCAACGTAAAGAATCTAGGTTATCCCGAAAGAACACCAACGTAACAACCCCTTACCTACTCTAAGGACACCGGTAAGTATATGATAAACGCCAATCGCCACGTGCTTCTATTACTAAAACCACAGCGAAAGCTCTGCGCTTAAGCCTATCGATACAATTCGAAACGATGGCTTATACTATGCCGGTTACTAGAGTTTTCGACAACCGTTACGATGAAAAAATCGCTAGATAGACATCGCAAGGCGCACAGAAAATCACCGCCTGGCAACTTGCATTAGTTCCGTGCAGAATTGAAGCTCTGACTGTATTTCCACAAGGCGCACAAGCGACTTACACGACGACGGAGCATAGTTACACCTTAATGCTGCTATGGCAGAATACAGTCCTGTAAGTTGCTCTGCGATATGCAGAAATAATCAGAATGCGGCACATAACAGCTAAGCTAAATTCAAGCAGGAGATGAGTAAAACAATAACCGTCATGTAGTATGACACCAATTTACAAAACGCTTAAACAGCAATTTTTGACAATACAATATAATTTTATCGATATTTGATTTATCCCGAACAGTTATTCTGCCGACTGATCCGAGACGAAAACCCAGCCTCGTTTTTTTCATGGTCGAAAATGTTGATGTTTTTTTCGAAAAATAAAAAAGTGCATTTTTCCGTTCTCGGATATTTGATATAAAAAGCTCCATTATATTTTTCCGTGAATAGATTTTGACTATTCATACGAATAAAAAAGCCAAATTTTATGCCGTTTTTGCGAAAAATCACGGAATAGTATACTTTTTGAGCTTCGAGTTTTCAACATCTTGAAAAAGTGTACTTGTGTTTTCCACATTCATCAACAGGTTATTTCGCCTTCAACGGAAAAGTGTAGTTTGTTTGATACCACCCTCCAATACTCTGATATTACGTTATTTGGATACGCGTCATTACCTATATACTGCTCTCTCGTCTCCACTTTCAAAAACAAAATTTATTGAGTGATCTATCAATTTTTAGAATAAAAAAAGGAGTACGTTACTCAACCGAATCAACGGTCTAACGTACTCCTTTTTTTAATTGGTATTTATGCAAAGATCAAAGCAATAGCAGATGCAACAGCCGCGAAGACCATAAGTCCTGCAAGAACGCCTGCGATGATCTTGGCAGTCGTGTTATTTTTCTGATTAACCTGTCTCATACGATTCTCCATTCTGCCCTAACGGCTAAATATCAGCTTCGGCTATCAAATAGCCGTCTTTTTACTTTCGTAATACTTGGCAACAAGATGAGTGATGTTCTTGTTAGCAGATCGTCCTCTCACGGGGATGAAGCTGTTGATACGGGAAAGTCCCTTCGCAACACAATCCATCGCATCGTCGGGCTGAGTTACCGGAATACCGAGGACCTTGCTCATCATCTGATCAAGTCCGTGAATGAGTGCTCCGCCGCCGGTGAGAACTATACCGTTAGCAAACGTAGCCTCTACGTGGTCGAGGGGTATCTTTTTAACCGTCTCTGCAACTGCCATAAGGATCCTATGAAGCGGCTTCTCAAACACGCCGACGATGTCCTCTGTGCATACGCTCATACGCACCTTATTACCCGTCAGAGAAAGTGTTCCCTCGATATCTACAGACTCGCTGGGCTTGCCCGTCCAAACAGAGCCAAGCTTCTCTTTTATGGCTCTGGCAATGGAAAGCGAAACGTTGACGTCGCCCTGCTCATATATGTATTGCTTGACAGCCTTATCGAAATCCTCGCCGCCAACCTTTTCCTTAACGGTCTGTGTGACCACCCCGTTATGCATTACCGCGATCTCTGTGCAAGAAGCACCGATGTTAACTGAAATGACACTCATTAGCGGTGAGTACCCTGCTCCGACCAGAGCGGCAACCGCTCGGTTAACCGAGTAGCAATCTGTAACTCCGGCAGAGTTGAGCATTCCGAAAATCACCTTCTCCTGCTTTGGAAGAAAATCAGAGGGAACGCCGATCACACAACGAACTCTGTCAGCCGGCAAAATTGCCTTGATCGCATTGTTGATAATGCTCTGAGTTATCGAATGCTCAAAGAGAAGACCGTTCTTGAACGGACGAACGAGGAGTCCGTTTTCTACGGAACTACCGTCGCCACCGAGTGCCTCCTCACCGACCGAAATGATGCGGCGAGTATTCTTATCTATCAATGCTACCGAGGGCTCACGGTATATACCGGAGGTAACATCACTAAGCGTGATATTGGCGTAACCGAGGTCTAGGCCTATCTTGCTTACCATGCCGTCATCCTTTCGTAAAAATCGAATAATAAAGTACTCTACCAAACATTATACAATATTTGTTTTGGAATTTCAAGTGTATTTTTAAATTAAATTAACAATATTCACGTATTTTGTGCGCAAGTGTAGTGTAGCGAAGTACCTCGCGATTATTTTCAACCATTCTGGTGGGGATATCAGGTCTTCCTACCATTATTACCATACTGCGCGCTCGTGTGACAGCGGTATAAAGAAGATTACGCGTCTGAAGCATCGGCGGGCAGGAATACATTGGAATGATTATAACCGGATATTCGCTTCCCTGGCTTTTGTGCACGGTAATGGCATAGGCGAGCTCGAGCTCGTCGAGAAGATCGAATGGATACTCCGTAACACGATCGTCGAAGCGAATCAGCATCTTGTCGTTGTTGTTATCGATCTTGAGTATCTCACCAATATCGCCGTTGAAGAGTCCGACGCCTACAGCGCCGTTTTTCTCCCACTCGATCTCATAATTATTCGATACCTGCATAACCCGATCTCCCTCTCGGAATATCACGCCGTGAGCCGGTCGCTCGCGTTTGAACTTCCCCTCGGGGTTGAGTCGCGCCTGAAGTGTAGTATTTAGATTCTCTACGCCGCCAGCACCCTTACGCGAAGGAGTGATGACCTGAATGCGCTCCTTTATTGAACCGCCGTATGTCCTTGGAAGTCGCTCGGTTATGAGCTGTGCAATAGTATCGGCGATCTCCCTCTCGTTATCGCGCCTGACAAAAAAGAAATCGTTGTCGGTAACGTTCAATATCGGAGGCATGCCGTCGTTTATCCTATGCGCATTTGTTATGATAAGGCTCTCCTTAGACTGTCTGAATATCTCAGTTAGCTCTACCGTCTTTATTCTGTCAGATGTTATAAGATCGGACAGTACGTTTCCGGCTCCGACACTCGGCAGCTGATCGGAGTCGCCGATAAGAAGAAGGCGACCTCCGCGTTTCACCGCTCTCACGAGTGCGGACATTAGTTCGGCATCGAGCATGGAAGCCTCGTCAACGATAACTACACCCTCACTTATAGGATTGCGTTCGTTGCGGGCAAATTTAGTAAGACCACCCTCGCTCTTTTCCATCTCGAGAAGCCTGTGTACGGTCTTTGCCTCCTCGCTCGTCGTCTCGCTCATTCGCTTCGCCGCACGTCCCGTTGGAGCCGCAAGCACGGTCTTTACACCTATGTTATTGAATATTGATATCATAGCCTTTATGACTGTAGTCTTTCCCGTACCGGGACCGCCGGTCAGTATCATCATACCGTTCACAAGAGCGGAATAAAGCGCTTCTCTCTGCCCTTTTGCGAACGTGATGGATTGACTCACTTCCGCTCTCTCTATAAGTGCGGATATATCGGATACGCTGTAATTGTACGCCTCGTTGGCTATCCTGTAGCAATGTCTGGCAATAGCATCCTCGTGCTCTGCGGTTTCATTGGTCATAACGTAGACTGTGTCGTCAATCTTGTATTGCGAGAGCTCGCCGTCGTCAAGAAGAGTTATGAGAACGTTATAAAGGCGCTCCTCGGTGATCTCGAGCAGCTGCGATGATGCAGAGACAAGTTTTGTCTCCGGCAAGCACGTGTGACCGTTGGTCGAGCCATTGTAGTTAAGGACGTATCTGATACCGCTAAGCACGCGATTTACCGAATCAAGAGGTTGTCCGAGTGATTTGGCTATCGCATCCGCCTTCTCGAACGGAATACCGTAATCCTCGTGACAAAGGATATATGGATTATCCTGAATTATGCCGACGGCACCGGCACCGAGCTTCTTATATACTCTCGTTATCTCAGAGGTCGCCATATAGTCCTTGCAGAACATCATAACGCCGCGTATGCCTGTCTGCTCCTTAAATGACTCGGAGATCGCTGCCGCCTTTTTCATAGTGATTCCTGGGATATCCGCGAGCCACTCGGGATGGTGCTCTATAACGTCAAAGCTGTCTATTCCAAAGCGATTTACTATCTTGACTGCCGTTACGGGTCCTACCCCCTTTACAGTGCGGGAGGAAAGGTACTGAAGTATTCCGTCAACTTCCTTAGGTAGCATCTTTTCAAACGCGTCGAAGGAAAATTGCTTACCAAATTCCTTATGGAAAGTCCATCTGCCCTTCAGTATTACCTCCTCACCCTCAAAAGCCATCGGTATGATTCCGACGGCAGTAATAAGGTTATTATCGTTATCGGTTATTTCGAGAACCGTGTAGTCGTTAGACTCGTTGCGGTATACAACGTTCTCAATCTTGCCGGATATAGTATCAATCACAGTTTTATCGTTCACAGCGCACCTCTGAAGCTAGATATATCTATTATATCAAATTATCATCTCGTTGGCAAGAGGATTTCCTTGAAATTATGGATTTTCGATACTCTGTCGGAGTCATTTTTGTCATAGCCTTGAAGAATTTAGTAAAATACTGTGAGTTGTCAAAGCCCAGGCGGTCGGCGATCTCACAAAAGGAGGCTCTTGTATTTCTTATGAGGCTCTTTGCCGCCTCAGCCTTTCTTCGATGATAATAATTGATCACGCCTCCATCGTAATACTTAGCGAACTCTTTCTTTAAAAGGCTCTCACTGACGCCAAAATGAGTTGCGACCTCAGAGACGGTAACCTTATCCTCCAGATGACTGTCAAGATAATCCACTACATCCTTGATCCAGCGTGGAACGTTCACACCGTCTATCCTATAGCTTAGTCTGCTGTCTTTGGTAAACGCAACTTTATTTCGCGCGAGCTTTATCAGAAATATCTCAAGCAGATTTTTTATCATCTGTCCGTACCCGACAAGGGCATTATCGCTCACTTTCATAGCGTGGGTCAAGGGATCGTTCTCATCCTCCTTAACGAGTGCTCGCGTTCCCTCTTCAAAGAGCATGGATATCACTCCCCGTTCTTCGGCATTCAATCGAAATATCTTACCCTCGTAAAGATCGCGGTCGATGCCGCAAACGTCAAAGGTTATGATACTGATATTCGAGTCGGTTTTGCCGTTACCGGAGAGGTTGTGAAATTCGCCCGGACTATGAAAGGTAAGCTCGCCGCTTTTCAGCATAAATCTTTTTTGTCCCGCCGTACAAACCATCTCGCCTTTGTCAATATACACCATTTCCCAAAAATCATGGCTCTCACCGCCGTAAGAGAAATCCTTGGACATTTCCATATAAAATAACGTATATACGCAGTCGACAGATATTTGACTGTCAAGATCAATTTTTGTATATTTAGTCTCCATAAGATCACCTCGGTATCCGATTTTATAAATATTATACCTAATTTTACATTCCATTGCAATATATTCGTGATAAAATTAAGAAAAAAGGAGGTAAAAAATGTATACTGTACTATGTATTTCCTGCCATCCGGACGATATGGAGATCGCCTGTGCAGGAACGCTTTTGAAATGCAAAAAAAGAGGCGACAGAGTTGTTGTCTGCCACCTTTCAAGCGGTAATCTCGGTCACGAGATCATACCGCCGGAGGAGCTGATCGAGATGCGGCGCGGTGAGGCTATGGAAAGTGCCGCACTCGCGGGATTTGAGGTGATGTGGGGAGGCTTCCACGACCTCGAGATCTACGACGGCAACAAAGAGGCTCGCGACAAGGTCGTGAGAGTTATAAAGGAAATCAATCCCGACTTTATCATCACACACGCACCAAACGATTACATGCCCGATCATACAGCGGTCTCGCGTTTGGTATTCGATGCGTCATTCACCGCAACGCTGCCAAACTATATGACGGAGGCCTGTGGTCGCGCACGACTCGTCCCTATTTATTATATGGATACTCTGGCGGGTGTGGAATTTGAGCCGACAGAGTACGTAGACGTAACAAATGAGATTGATAAAAAGATCGAAATGCTGAACTGTCACGCCTCACAGATAGTCTGGATGAGAGATCACGACGGAATAGATTTCCCCGATATGGTCCGCACCTGCTCCCGCTACCGCGGCTATCAATGCGGAGCAACGTACGCAGAGGGCTTCAAGCAATGTAACGTGTATCTCAAGGGTACCACAAAAAGACTTTTACCTTAAAAGGAGAATATGCTATGAATTTTAATTCTACACTCAAAGGAAGCGCACTGGAGGGCTTCTACCCCGCAGGATGGGATTTTGACAAGATCGACGCGTGTATAGACGATCCCGATAATATATGCGAGAGACAGGATTTCTGGAGCGAGAGCTTTACTCCGGTCAAGTGCGAAAGCCTTGCGGAATTTGAGACCTATATGGGACACGAGATCGCAATGCAGATCAAGCTGGCAAAGGACAGAGGTGAAAAGGTTGCCTTCATTCTTCCTGTCGGTCCTATGGGTATGTATAAGTGGGTGGTTTACTTCATCAGAGAGTGGAAGTTAGATTGCTCTCACGTTTACACCTTCAATATGGACGAGTGGGCAGACTCGGAGGGCAACACTCTCTCCTCCGACAATACCGGTTCTTTCCAATACGCTATGGAGAACGCTCTTTTCAACCCTCTCGGAGAATATACCGTGCCTAAGGCACAGAGAAATTTCGCGACCAAGGATAATCTTCCCACCTACCCCGAAAAGATCGCCGCTCTTAAAGCAGAGGGCGCAAAGCTCGTCCTTGTTTACGGAATCGGAAGAATGTGTCACATCGCTTTCTGGGAGCCTACCTTTGCAGAGGATTACGTAAGCGCCTCCGAGTGGGAAAAGGCACCCTACAGAATTGCGGCAAAAATTCACCCCTTGACCGTGGAGCAGAACGCCCTGACAAGCTTCAAATCGAGAACCACGCTGGTCCCCTGCAGAGCCAACACGATAGGTCCAGGCCTCTTCCTTCAGGCAGATTACGCTATCGGCGGTGCCGACGGCACTCTCGGACGCGGAATGCAATGGCAGGGTATGTCGCTGTGGATGACGCTCCGCTACGGAAAGACTCCCTGGATAACCTCATCTTATATACCCACTCTTCCCGGCAGACTCTTCTTCCTTTCCGAGCTTGCCGGTCCCCTCGTTGCAGAGTGTAACTAACTATGATAAAGATAAACAAGTTAATAGATCACTCCACCGTAAATTTTGCGGCGGAGGAGTTAAAAAAATATCTCCGAATGATGATGCCCGAGTGCGGGGATATTAAGATCTCTTATAATCCTGATGCTACGGACGGATTCAGGCTCGGGCTTATGCAGGATTTCGGGCTTGACGTCTCGGATGCCGCCGACACAAACGAAGACGACATAGTTTATATCGACTGTGACGTGGGAGGCGGACTTATTCTCGGAGACAACGTTCGTTCTGTACTCCTTGCTGTTTACGAATATTTAAGACAGAACGGCTGCCGCTGGCTCTTCCCCGGTAAGGACGGCGAGTATATTCCCACCTGCAATATTAAGCCTGTAAAATACCGTCACAAAGCAACAAGCAGATACAGAGGTCAATGTGCTGAGGGTGCATTTACCCAAGATATACTGCTTGACGTTATAGAGTTTATGCCCAAGATTGGTATGAATCTCTTTATGTCACAATTCTTTAACCCACACGTTTTTTACAGAAGAAAATACGATCACGAGGAAAACTCGGAAAACTTCCCTGCTGAATCGGTTTCCATGAGTCAGACGGCAAGGTGGAAAAGGGAGTTTGAAGCCGAGCTTTCCAAGAGGTCGATGAAGTTCCACGACATCGGTCACGGATGGACCACATCTCCCTTTATCCCGAGCTTCAGCGGTTGGGGAAAGCTTTCTGATGATGAGATCAGCAAAGAAAACCTTTCCTATCTTGCCGAGATAGACGGAAAGAGAGGATTCTTCAAAGGTATTCCCTCCAACACCAATCTTTGTATGTCTAATCCAGAGGCAAGAAGAAAGGTAAACGAGTACATCACAAACTACGCTGACTCTCACAGAAATCTGACTCATCTTCACTTTTGGCTTGCAGACGGAACAAACAACCATTGTACCTGCTTGGAATGTCTGAAGAAAACGCCCTCCGACTATTACGTTATCATGCTCAACGAGCTTGACGAGTTGATGAGTGCAAAGAAGCTTGACACAAAGATAGTGTTCATCGCTTACGTTGACACTACATGGGCGCCGATATACGAGCGATTAAAGAACGAGGACAGATTCTTACTGCTCTTCGCTCCTATATTCAGAAGCTACGCTTACTCTATGCCGAACGGCAGAGGAAACACGGTTATTGAGCCTTACAAGAGAAACAAGAACGTATTCCCCCCGAGCCTTGCGGCAAGTCTTGATTACTTCGACGAATGGAAAAAGGTATGGGGCGGTGCAAACGTTGCTTTCGAATACCACTTCTGGAGACATCAATGCTACGACGTTGCGGGACTTCGCCACGCAATGTTAGTTAACGACGACGTGAAAATTTACGAGGAAAACGGAATTGACGGCGTTATAGCCTGCGGCTCGCAGAGGTCATTCTTCCCCACGGGTTTTGCTTTCTACTCATTTGCAAGAACGCTTTGGGATTCTTCCTTATCCTACGAGGAGTTAGAGAAGGATTACTTCGATACCGCATTCGGTGACAAGGCGGAGCCGATACTTGAATATCTTGGAAAGCTTGCAGAGTTTCTTCCCTTCGAGTTCTTCTCCCGAGACGAAACAAGAAAGCCCGAAAACCCGAGATACAACCCCGAAAGAGCTGAAAAGGTCAGACAGATACGAAGCTACACAAAGGAAAAGAGGGAGCTTATAAAGAGCTGCTTCGAACCTGAGCGAAGAATACAGACAGCATCGGCGAAAATGCTTCTTGAGCATTGCGACTTTTTAGATTTGGTTTCGGACTGGATAAGTCTTTTGGGAGACGGAAAGGCCATGGAAGCCGAGGATGCGCTTTTGCGCCTGCGAGCGGAGTTCGGAAAACGTGAGCCTGAAATCGAAGTTTGCTTCGACCACTTCCTGTATTTCTCGGAGTACAAGTGGACTCAAATCGAGGCAAAGGATAAACTCGAAAACGTGGTTCTGATTTAAGGGAGAATAAAAATGGCTGAAAAAACTAACATAAAAAAGGTCGCCGCCGTAGGAATTTTGGTGGCTGACGTAATGTCTCCCATCACAGAAATGCCAAAAAGAGGCGAGCTGTCAAGAGTAGCGTCGATTACCGCGCATAACGGTGGAAATGCTATGACTGCGGCTTTAAACCTAGGCAGACTCGGTGTAGAGTCCTGCTTAGTAGGAAAGGTCGGAGACGATATTTTTGGAAAATTCCTTATAGAAAAGCTTATAGAGGGCGGCGTTTCTACCGACGGAGTGAAGGTTGATAAGATGGTTCAGACATCTGTTTCCATCGTCCTTTTGGACAAAGGCGAGCGTTCCTTTTTACACTGTGTCGGAGCGAATGCAACCTTCAGTTATGAGGACGTAGACTTCTCGGTAATTGAGAAGGCGGACTTGGTTTTTGTAACAGGAAGTTTCCTTATGGATACCTTTGACGGAGAACAAACCCTTCGTTTCCTGAAAAAATGCAAGGAGATGGGTAAGACCACGTTCCTCGACGTTTGCTGGGATGCGAAAGGAAGATGGGGCGAGGTAATAAATCCCGCTCTTCCCTACATCGACTTCTTTATGCCCAGCATTGACGAGGCGAAAGAGATATCCGAATGCGACGAAACTCCGGATGAAATAGCCGATATATTCACATCTCTTGGAGCCAAGAATATTATTATAAAGCTAGGATCTAACGGCAGTTACGTAAGACTTTGCGGAGAGTGCAAAGGACGAGTATTTCCATCTAAAAAGGTGCGTGACGTTGTCGATACGACTGGTGCGGGTGATAGCTTCTGCTCGGGATTTTTATCAGGATTTGCAAGAAATCTCCCAATAGATGAATGTATGAGTCTCGCAAATGCCGCAGGCGCTTTATGCGTTATGAAAAAGGGTGCTACGTCTTGGGTAACGAATTATGAAGATTTGGTAAAATATAAGGAGACAAAATAATGCTCGTAACGTTGGAAGAAATTTTACGTGATGCCGAAAATAAAAAGTACGGAGTAGGACTTTTCAATATGCTGAACCTGGAGATGGCTCGAGGAATCATCGAGGCGGCAGAGGAAGAAAGAAGTCCGCTCATACTTGGAGTTGCCGAGGTACATCTGCCGCTCATCCCCTTTGAATACGCGGCGCTTATAATGAACGATATTGCTAAAAAAGCCACCGTCCCCGTATGCTTACATTTTGATCACGGCACCGATTTTGACAAAATCAAAGCCGCAGTGGATGCGGGATTTTCTTCGGTAATGTATGATGGAAGTTCTCTTCCCTACGAGGAGAACATCAAGAATACTCTTGCGGTCAGCCGTATGGCGCACATTAAGGGTGTGAGTGTTGAGGCTGAGCTCGGTCACGTCGGCGGTGCCGAGGGAGGAGCGGACGACGGAATTGAGGAAGCATACACTAAGGTCTGTGAGGTGAACGATTTCATCGACCGCAGCGAGATCGACGCTCTAGCTGTTGCTATCGGAACAGCTCACGGTCCCTACAAGAAAAAGCCGAAGCTAGACATCGGCAGGCTTGCGGACATTTACAAGGTAAGCACGAAGCCGCTCGTCTTACACGGCGGCTCGGGACTTTCCGAGGAGCAGTTCAGATCAACCATCGATAACGGTATCAGAAAGATCAATATTTGCACCGAAATGTGCGTTGCTCTGCGTGAAGCGTATATTGGCTCGAAAAACCATGAGTCAATGTTTGCAGAGGGCAAAGATGCGGTCAAGGAGGTCGTGAAGGCCAGAATGCGCCTTTTCGGCTCTTCGGGCAAGGTATAACGAAAGCACCGTCACGGTTTGTGACGGTGCTTTCAATTTCAAGTGTTCAAGTTTTATTATACATTGCAAAGCTTCTTCAGCTCGTCTGCGATGTCGCACTCCTCCCACTTGACACCGAGCTCTTCTCTGCCCATGTGTCCGTATGCGGCGAGCGCCTTATAGATAGGCTTGCGGAGATCGAACTTTTTGATAATTGCGGCGGGACGAAGATCAACGAGCTTGTCCACTGCGGCAACGATCTTTTCCTCGTCTACGGTAGCGGTTCCGAAGGTATCGATCATTACCGATACGGGCTTCGCGATGCCGATGGCGTAAGCGATCTGTACCTCACACTTAGAAGCGAGTCCTGCCTTAACTATGTTCTTTGCTACGTATCTTGCGGCGTAGGATGCGCTACGGTCTACCTTAGTCGGATCCTTACCGGAGAATGCGCCGCCACCGTGGCGGGAGTAGCCACCGTATGTATCAACGATGATCTTTCTGCCGGTGAGACCCGTATCACCCTGCGGTCCGCCGATAACGAATCTGCCTGTGGGGTTGACATAGATATTTACCTTGCCGTCCATAAGAGCCTTCGGAACGGTGGGAAGAATAACCTTGTCGATAATATCCTTACGAATGGTGGCGTTGTCGATCTCCGCAGAATGCTGAGAGGAAACGACTATCGTATCGATGCGTGAGGGCTTGCCGTCAACATACTCAATAGTAACCTGCGTTTTACCGTCAGGACGGAGGTAGGACAAAGTTCCGTTCTTTCTTACCTCGGTGAGACGCTTAGCAAGCTTGTGCGCAAGCGAGATGGGGAGCGGCATAAGCTCAGGGGTCTCGTCGCAGGCGTAACCGAACATAAGTCCCTGGTCACCCGCACCGGTGTCAAGCTCGTCGGTGAGCTCACCCTCCTTAGCCTCGAGGCACTTGTCTACTCCGAGAGCGATATCCTCGCTCTGCTCGTGAATAGAGCTGAGAACAGCGCAGGTCTTGGCATCAAAGCCATACTTTGCTCTGTCATAACCGATCTCGGTAACGGTATCACGGACGATCTTCTGCACGTCGATCTTAGCCTTCGTGGTGATCTCGCCCATAACGGTAATGATACCGGTGGTAGCAAAGGTCTCGCACGCGACGCGGCTCTCGGGATCCTGCTCTATGATAGAGTCGAGGATAGCATCGGAGATCTTATCACAAATCTTGTCGGGGTGTCCCTCGGTAACAGACTCCGAGGTGAAAAGCATCTTATTAAGCTTGTTCATTTTTTGTTCCTTTCATAGTCGGTATCAAAAGCGACGCGCTCGGGGCGGCTGATCCCCGAGCGCGTGATAAACTCATCTATCGGGAATTAGCACCTTATACACAGTACAGGTTGCCGGGCTTCACAGGGCCAGTCCCTCCGCCACTCTTGATAAGCATATTTGATTTTAGCGTGGATAGTATAACATATTTCGCGAAAAAAATCAAGAGTTTTCGCAAAGAAAACGCAAAAAAATATCAAATAATAATGCCCGCGTCTAAATTTGCTTCGATTATTGACAAAGCAGTTAACGTGTGATAAAATTTAAGTGGCGGAGACGAGCAAATCCCAAAAAACGTTTACGGAGGATAATTGCAATGAGAAACATAGATAATTTTCTTAGCAAGGTCGAGGCAACGGTGAAAAATCACTACCTCGGTGACGGCGCATACGCGCGATACGGTTGGCAGGACAAGAACGGTACCCGAAAGATGGGAATCAACGAATACGGCTGTGCCGACGCGATGAACATACTCTACACACTCGGTAAATTCCCGACAGGTGATGAGCGAGAAAGGTGCCGTGCGGCTCTGCAATCGCTCCAGCACGAGGACACCGGTCTTTTTGAGGAGCACACACATCACTTCATACATACGACGGCACATTGCATCGCGGCGCTCGAGCTCTTCGATGCACAGCCCCTATACCCGCAGAAGGCAATGATGAAGTATTTTACAAAAGAAGGGCTGCTGAAGCTGTATAACGATATACGTTGGGAGACAGCGCCCTGGAGAGATTCGCACGAGGTTGCCGGCGCATACGTTGTCGGCGTGCTCACAGATAACGTTGACGAGGAGTGGCAGAATTACTACTTTTCACTACTCTACGATAACACCGACGACGAGCTGGGAATGTCGCGGAAAGGAATGATCGACGAAACTAAGATCCCGCTCTTTCATCATCTGTACGGTTGGTTCCACTACATGTTCAATATGCAATACGCGCACAAGCCGCTGAAGTATCCCGAAAGACTCGTCGACACCTGCATCAGAATGTACGATGACGAACTACTCGGAGGTAGCTTTACCAGGGGGATAGGATTTGCACAGGTTGACTGGGTGTATGCGCTCAATCGCGCGACGCGCGAGACACCGCACAGGTTTCACGAGGCAAAGGCACGCCTCAAGGATTTCTGCGACAAGTATCTCGACTATCTCGAGTCGCTCGATTTTGAAACACACGAGGGGCTCAACGATCTGCACTGTCTTTTCGGAATGATATGCTGCGTGGCAGAACTACAGGCGGCGCTCCCCGGCGAGCTATACTCCACGAAGCCTCTACGCCTCGTGCTGGACAGACGTCCCTTCATATAAATGTCAAACGTAGCAAAGCATTGATAAAAATAAGATCAGGAGCTGTCTCAAACTAGAAATTTTAGACAGCTCCTCTAATTTGTTAAAGGGACCGAGTAGATTTGCGTAAGAAGCGCAGTTTTACACACGAAGCGTATATGAGAGTCCCTTTTGCGGTTATGCCTGTAGGAAAGCAGTGACGTTTAATTTTATTTTTCCAGCTCCAGAAGCTCAAAGAGTTCGTCGAGCATCTCGTCATCAACATCGAAGGAATAGTAATCATATCCTCCGAAAAGTCCGTTGCCGTATACGGATATGCTGACGTAGCCGTCCGAATATACTATTCTGTCGGTAGTGAGAAGAGAGAGTATAAGATCGGAGTATTCGCGCGACTGCGCATCCTCGGAAATTAAGAGATCGCGGTATGCGTAGTTATCCTCAGAATAGTAAAACACCGTCACACTAATAGGTGCTCCGCTACCGTCAACAGCATGGTCGAGAACCTCTGTGAGTTCACGAAGTTCCTGTTCTGCCGCGTTTTTTCTTTCGAATTCAATTTTTTCTGTAGTTTTTACAAGTTCCAACGGAATATCAAGCGAGACTACATAGATCTCGCCGTCAACGGCTACGTTGTATTCGATCGATGCAAATGAACCGTAATCTCCGCTACCGTTCATAACAAGCGAATACCATCTGTCAAAGCCTAGTTCGCGCACCTCTGCCGCCAGCGTGTCGGCAATGCGCTCAGCCGCTTCACCGCTGATAGTGTAGGAGTCGGCGTAAACGGTAGGATACGATCCGCCATCAAAAGCCTCCAGCCAAAGTTCACGGTATTCCTCGTGCGCAGAAAGATACTCTATAAGAGTAGAATACTCATCCTCCGCAAGATAAACGTAGCGGTAGGTATAAATTCCGTCAATTCTAACCTTGATAGCTGTGCGAAGATACTCGTACGTATCACGCTCGTCGAGGTCGCGCGAGAGCGCGTCGGATATGATAACCGAGCACTCGGGATCGCTGATAGCGATATTCTCTGCTCTCATCTCAACGTATTTCGTATAATCGATATAGTTGTAACCGTACATATCGCCGCTGTCATGTATGACGTACACCTCGTCGATATCCTCAGCCGCAGGTGTAAATCTCGATAGAGCCAGATCACCCACAAACGCCGAGATCGCAAAGAGAGCGGACACACCTATTATCACCGGAGTGAGGAGGATAGCACGCGCGAAGCCCTTCTGGCGTTTGGAAACGATAGCCTCTCTTATCACGTAAACGACCAGCGCAACGATCAGAATAAGCATCGAGAGCGCGATCATAGTGAAATCCGCGATGGCAAGAGATATAGCAAAGCTCGCGATAAGTGATGAGTCGAGAATATGCGTTGCATACCGCGCCGCACCGCTCGCAAATCTGTGGGTAGCATACTCACTGTTACGACGCACGTAGAAACGAACTGCAAGAGTGATATAGACGAGCGCTAATATTGCAGAATAGATATACGGCAAAGGCTCTCCGTTTTGCACGTTACCGCTTATAAGAGCAAAATACAAGTTTGTATCCGCATCAAAGAGCGGGAATACGTGACCCGGAATAAGCGAGGGATTAAGGTCGGTAAGTGTGCTGTTAAAGAGCGATGTAATGAGACGAGGAACGATAAGCAACGTGATAGTCATACCTGTCGCTGCAGATAAGGTACCGGAGAGCGACACGGCAACGGTAGTCGCAGATATAGCGATAACCGCTCCTATAAGCATCGTACAAAGCTCGGGCAGAAGTCGCTCTGTGTCGATAACAACGCTCTTTCCGTAGCAAGGCAAGGTCACGAGCATAAAAGCACCAAATGAAGCCGCAAGGATCACTACCGTGACGGTAAATACCGCCGCCATAGCCGAGACCGCCATAGCACGCCTGGATATCGGCAGCATCTCGTAGTAGTCAGAGTCGCACCGCTTCATAAGATATGAGAAAACGATAAGCGTGAGGATCGGTGTCATAAGCACGATCATCAGATTACCAAGTCCCGTCGCATTTGATAGCGAGCGAATGCTAAGTGCGGCAAGCTCGCCCTCCTGAAGCGCAACGTAATAGCGCATATACTCGATAAAGCCCGTACCGAGTGCGCTTATGACCGAGATGACAAGAGATATAAGTGCGGCAATCTTAATGCGAGAGAGTGAATCGCGATAAAAGGCAAACGAAAAAATGCTTCTTCTACGCATCAGATCTCACCTCGCTTTCCGTAGGAGCAAAGGTGTTAACACCTCGCTTACCGAGTTCAAGGGTAAATACCTCCTCGAGCGAAAGCGGAAGCGGCTCGTAGAGTATAGGCGAGAGCGCCTGCATTCTGCGGTCTACCGCTTCTCTGCTACCCCGAACGATAAGCTGGGCTACTCTACCCTGCTTCGTGAAATCAATGACGTCAAAATCCTTGAAGCGCTCGCGCGTGAAGTCCTCAGAAAAGGCTATCTGTATCTTCGTGACACCTGCATCAAGGGTGGCAACGTCACTCTCAAATACAAGACCTCCCTTATCAAGGACGGCAAGTCTGTCGCAGATGTCGGCAAGCTCCTTCAATGAATGCGAGGATATTATGGCCGTAGCGCCGCGCGAGTGAACGTCGTTTGCAATCAGGCGCTTCACGTAGGCACGCTTGAAGGGATCGAGACCGTCAAAGGTCTCGTCGAAGAAGATATATTCGGTCTCCAAAGATAACGCGAGTACGGTAGCCGCCTGACGACGCATACCTTTTGAGAAGGTGTTGAAGCGCTGTGTGAGGCTCAGCTCGAATTCGGCAGCGAGACGCTTACATTTTTCGGTATTGAATTTACCGTGATATAGATTCTTGTACTTTTTCATCATGCCCACAAGATTCATCGCAGAGGGCAGATAAAGCTCGTCGGGCACGAAGGCTATGCGCGACTTGATACGCGGATTATCGAAAATGTTCAGACCGTCGTAGGTCACGCTTCCGCGCGTCGCTTGATATATACCGGCAACGGTACGGAGCAAGGTGGATTTGCCCGCTCCGTTGATGCCTACGAGACCGTATATCGCGCCCTTCTCTATCTCAAAGCTTATGTTGTCGATGGCGGTAAAATCGCCATATCGCTTGGTGAGCGAAATAATCTTGATCATACGATCTCCTTTCAGAGCACGATATGCTTGGGAAGGCCCTCCTCGTAAATTATGTCAAGCTCGCCGATGATGAGAGGACGGAGATATGCGATACCCGCATCGGTGATACCGTTACCCTCGGCATTGATATACTCGTCGGGAACGTGGCGCACCTCGTTTGCGATCTTCGAAATATCAAAGGGCTCGTAGTAGGTGGAATAGGTATCGCCCTCTGTGCGGTTGATGGTCATCATAACGCCGGTTGCGCCGTCGATTGCCGCCTTGACTGCGCACTTCGCAACCTCAACGGACTCGGTGATATCGGTTTTCGATGCAATATGTGCCGCCGCGCGCTGAGGAAGATTGAGCTCAATTGAGCGAGCCTTACAGCCGAGCTTTTCCTTAACAAGCAGCTCAAGCACCTTACCCGCGCCGGAAAGCGCTACGTGTCCAAACGCGTCGACCTTGCGCGCGCCGAAGCCCTCGCCTACGTATCTGCCGTCGGCAAACTTGATGCCCTCGGAGATCGCTACGAGAACGGCGGGATGATCCTTTTGTATCTCGACGATATCAGCGATGAACTTATCGGGATCGAAGGTGCGCTCGGGGAGATATATAAGATCTGGGCACTTGCCGCCCGAGATCTTCGGAAGAACTGCCGAGGCGGTGAGCCAGCCTGCATCTCTACCCATTACCTCGATGATGGTTACAGCCTTAAGAGTGTAGACAGATACGTCGCGAAGAACCTCCTTGACGGTGGTGGCAACGTACTTTGCCGCAGAGCCGAAGCCGGGGGTGTGATCGGTATGCGTGAGATCGTTATCAATGGTCTTAGGTACTCCTACGACGCGCATCTCGTAATCGTGGGATGCGGCAAACTGCGAGAGCTTGGATACCGTATCCATCGAATCGTTACCGCCGATATAGAAGAAATATCTAATGTCGTACTTTTTGAATATCTCGAGGAGCTTCTCGTATGTCTCGGGCTCAACGTCAGGAGACTTCATCTTCTTTCTGCAGGAGCCGAGAGCCGCAGAGGGGGTCTGCTCAAGCACGTTAAGAAGACTGTCATCTTCAAAAGCGGCTGTAAGATCGATAAGGTTTTCGGCGAGGAAGCCCTCAATGCCGTTTCTCATACCGTAAAGAGTGCCGATGACACCGTCAGCGTGAGCCGCTTTAGCACCTCTGATGACACCCGAGAGTGTGGCGTTGATGGCTGCGGTCGGTCCGCCCGACTGTCCTACTACTGCATTTCCGCGTAAAATTCCCATATTATTATTCTCCGTTCCGCCGTTGTGGCATATTTATTTACAAAAACATTATACTATTAAATGTTTATAAAGTCAAGGTTTTATTTAACGTATGCGTTAAGAAGTGAGAGATCAAGATGCTCTATGGCTCGATGGATATATTCGTCACGTCTGAATCTGTAGTCGAGAAAATAAGCGTGCTCGCATAGATCAAGCGCCAGCACAGGCGTCCAGGTAACGTACACGCCCCCAGCGGCGCGCGTGGGTACGATCTCGGGTCTGCCTCGCACGGCACGTATGTAGAGAAAATCGGAACAGATATCCTTCGCGACCGTTGCAATCTCAAAAAGAAAGGCTGCCTCGGATGAATAGTATTTTCTCAAAGCCGGACAAGCCGCAGGCGTTAGGGTGAAGGATGAAAAGTAAGTTTCGTGCGATTTTATGGATATAAAATTAAGCAGAATATCATTTTTATCCTTTTCCTTTAAAGATGATCTTGATATTTCAAACGGTGTTTTCCCTTTGATTTCGGGAATGCTTTTTTCGTTTATTGAGTGTGTATCTTTTAAGATGTTCAAATAGTCGGTATGAAGTCTGACATTGTCGGGAGATAAAAAGCTGCGCAAGACATACGTATTCATAAAGTTCCTCCGGTTTTGAAATATACAACAGTATATGCAAAAGAATAGAAAACGTAGCTAACAAGAAAAGCACCAACAAAAAAATGCGCGTCGATTCGACACGCATTTTTTTGTTATATTAAATCCTTCTCCGTAAATGTGTAATTAGTGTTGCAGAAGCGACAGATCGCGGTGAGCTCGCGAGGTTTGCCCTCTGCTACCTGCTCATCCAGCATATTCAGCAGTTCTTTTTTGCCGAGGCTCTTTACCTTCTTCTCCATTCTCGAACGGGAGCAGTCACACTTGCAAGCCACCTCGAGAGTATCAAAGATATCGTACGGAATATCACGCATTGCGATCTCGGCTATCTCCTCATTTGTCATACCGCGCTCGAAGTAGCGTGATATATTGACAAGATCAGCGGCGTTGCGCTCAATGAGGTTAACAGTCTCATCATCAGGGAAAGGCATCAGCTGTATTAGGACACCGCCTGCCGCAAGACACGTGTAATCCACATCAACGAGCACGCCGAGAGAAAGGACGGTGGGTATCTGCTCACTCTTTGCAAAATATGTCGCGATATCCTCGGCGATCTCGCCGCTGACAAGACCGATAGTACCTGTCTGAGGCTCTATCGCGCCTACCGACTTAACAAACGAGATCGTTCCGCGTCCCACGGCAGCACCTACGTCGAGCTTGCCATTAGGCTTTTTCGGAGGATTTGCGAGAGGGTTTTGAATATATCCCTTGACATTTCCGAAATAATCACCTACGGCGAGTATCTTGCCTGCAGGTCCGTCACCGTCGATGCTGATAGTTACGGTGTCACCGTCCTCCGGGAGCATCGTGCCTATCATAGATGCCGCAGTGATGGTTCTGCCAAGTGCTGCCGTAGCGGTCGGTGAGGTCTTATGATACTTTATTGCTTCATCTACCATTTTCCTCGAATTGATAACTAAAATTCGGGCAGAACCGTCTCTTGTCATACCTCTGAGAATAGTAGACATCGGTATATTCTTATTTTCGCTCATTGTTTTCTCCTCCGAAAGTATAGCCCTCGGTGCTTTAATCTTTAATACACCTTGCGGTGAAGTATATTCTCTCGCTATCATCGGTGGCGAGAGTGAGATTGAAATCGGAATACGTGCCCGTCGGCTCAAAGCCCGCACGTATCAGTGCGGCGTTTATTTCCGATACTGTGTACATGCGCTCGGTCTGCTCGTCGTCGTGGCGCTCGTAGCGTCCGTCGGAGCATTCCTTGAAGAGCGTTATATAGAAGTCGCAAAGATGCGTGTCGGGATCGTAGCTGTTCTGCCAAACGCAGACGGCTCCCTCCTCCTCCATAGCGTAGGTCTCGTCGGCATAGATATTTTCAAACTTATACTTGCCGTTGATATCAAAGACGAGAACGCCGCCGGGGATAAGATAGTTGTGAAGAAGCGCAAGGCAGGCATCAAGATCGTCGGGATCGGTGAGATGATTGATGCTGTCAAGACAGCATACTGCAGCGTCAACCGTTCCGTAGAGCTCGAATTCTGTCATATCCTGACATAACCAGAGAATATCGTGACCGCTCTTCTCTGCCTCGTCGCGAGCGATATCGAGCATCTCGGGTGCGTAATCGACACCGGTCATATCATAGCCGCGGCGCGCAAGCTCGATCGTCATTCTACCGGTACCACAGGCAAGATCAAGCACGAGCTGTGGGCGTGATATGCAGTCACGCTCAAATACCTTTTCTATAAAATCCGCCCACTCGGAATAATCGAGATCGGAATTTATCGCATCGTAAAACGGAGCAAGCATATCGTAGATCATAGCGCATAGCCCTCACTTGTGAATCTGGTGATAACACCCTCGGCCTCCAGTCTATCCTCGGCATACGCATCTCTCAAAAGCGCAGAGGGGATAAATTCATCGAATTTATCATATACGGGACACTCTCCGTCGGAGACAAGATTATGAGTATCAAGACCGTCACGCTCTATGATATTTGCTATTGCGGCGGCGAGATCGCGACCAGCGACCTCATCCTTTGCCTTGAAGGTGATGTAACAGCAGCCCTCACTCTGTATATCGCTGATACCGAGCTCACCCGCATTTCTCTGCATAAGGCGTCGCAGAGTTCTGAATGGGCGCGTGCCCAGCCAAGGGAACAGAACGTAGCTCTGTCCGCCGAGATAAACAACGAGATCCTTATCAACCCCTGCGTTAAGCGCAACGCGGCGTGCGTTTTCGAGTCTTGCGCGTGCATTATCGCCAAGGAATGAATATTGCTTGTCGTTAAATAGAACACGGCGCATAGCCTCGAGAAGCTTAGTGTGGATCTCACCGCCGTCACCCGGCCAGGAGACCTCCATCTTTCCGTCGACACTCTTAACAAATATAAGCTTTCTGGGGTTGTCGATCTCCTTGACCTCCCATACCCTGCCGGCGAGCGCAAATCGGTCACCTACCGGTGGAGGCGTCGTGATCGTACCTATCTCCTCACTGTCGCATCTGACGGTGTAGTCCTCGCTGTCCTTAAATACGGCGTAGAACTTATAGGAATTTACTATTCTCTCGCCCTTCATACCCACGATAAGACCGCGCTCCTCGGTCATCTCCAGATAATCGTCGTTGATCATCGAGACAAGCATCGCGCGATATGTGTCCTTATCAAGCATGGAAAGAGGAGGAAGAGAGAGGACACGTGCCGCAAGCGCCTTTGGCGTCAGCTCACCGACAGAAACGAGAGTAGCGAGAGTCTGATGAAAGGCAAGGCTTAGGGGCATCTTCTTAATTTTTGGAGGCTCGATAAATCGCTCCTCGGAATAAAGGTCAATTATAGCAATACCGCGGAGAAGATCCCACGGAATTATCTGCGGAAGAGGTGCATTGGGTAGAGGGGTATCCTCACGGAATACCATTATCATCTCGGGAGGTGTTCCGCGTCGTCCGGAACGTCCGAGACGCTGAAGAAATCCGGCTATGGTAGTTGGCGAACCGATTTGGGATACTCTGTCGAGCTTTCCGATATCGATACCAAGCTCCATTGTAACGGTCGCACACGTAACGGCACGACGGACGGTATCATCCTTCATCTTTGCCTCGGCGTCCTCACGCAGAGATGCCGAAAGATTGCCGTGGTGGATAAGGAATATGTCGTCGTCGCCTCGCGCCTTGGCAATCTGGCGAAGCGTTGCGGTAACGTACTCGGTCTCCTCACGGGAGTTGGAAAATACGATAGCCTTCCTGCCGTTTACGGCATCGTAGAGAAACTCGTAGCCGGGATCAAGCATAGCATGACCGCCCTTATCCTCAGGCGGTGCGCCCTTGAGCCTATCCTCGCTCGTTTGTACCTCGTCGGCGTTTTGAATATAGTAATGCTCTAGGCAAAGTCGCCATTTCAAGGGAGTCTTCGGCGGAATGGGCGCCTCGGTAGGTCTGCCACTGCCTGCACCCAGCCAATCGGCGGTAAGTCTGATATCACCTACAGTAGCGGACAGTCCGATGCGCCTCGGGTGATGGCCTATAAGACGCGCAATACGGGCGAGAAGGCAGAGGACCTGGTTACCTCTGTCAGCACCAATCATGGTGTGGACCTCATCGATTACTACGTAGCGAAGCGATCCGAATATACGCGGTATATCATTGGAACGGTTCATCAGCATCGACTCGAGAGACTCGGGAGTGATCTGCAAAATGCCCTCGGGCTTCTTGAGAAGCTTGGCTTTATGCCCTGCTCCTACGTCACCGTGCCAATGCGTTACCGGAACGCCGGATAGGTCGAGCAGCTCGTCAAGACGGTAGAACTGGTCGTTTATGAGAGATTTGAGCGGAGCTATATAGAGGACCGACACCGATCTTTTGCAGTCAGGGTCATCGTAAATATCCGAGATGATCGGAAAAAACGCCGCCTCGGTCTTGCCCGATGCTGTCGAGGATGATATAAGGAGATTGGAGTCGGTGTCGAAAATAACACGAGCCGCCTCCAGCTGAACCTCGCGAAGCTCAGACCAGCCGTGACCGTAAATATATTCCTTAATAAAGTCGGGAAAACGCCCGAAAACTCTGTCGGCTTCAGTCATTGCTCATTCCTTTCCGTGCTCGACGCACAAAATATAGTCATCAAAAAAACATTCTGCCTTAAATTAAATATCAATATCAAACAAATTCACCTTCGCCTTAGGCTTCGGGAAAGCGAGAGAGGGTGCCTCGTCGGTGAAAGATGGGGTATCCTCGTCCTCGTGCTTTGAGAAGGTAATATTACTCATCAGGTTCTCAAAGGTCGCGCCCTCGTTATCCTTAAGAATGTTAAGGAGCGTTAGAAAATCGCGAATGATTTCACGGGGAGTTACCATCTCCTCAGCACCCGCCTTTGCAAAGGCGCGGTTAATAAACATCTCAACCTCACCGTCGGAAAGCGGAAGCGTATCCATACCCTCACGCTGTGCGTAAAGCTTCGTAAGTCTCTTTACAAGAGCCAAAAGCTCGTTGTTGGATAGAGGGCGGAGTCTGATAACAGGAGAGGAAAGGTTGTGGTAGCCGAGCTCGGAGTACTTAGAATCCGCGAGACGGCTCTTAAGTGCGTCGTAGCTGAAAAGACCGCGTCGCGTATCCTCGAGGAACTGCGGAGTGCCGCCGAAGATAACGCCGAGGCTCTTCGCCTTGCCCTGGAGAGTATCGTTGAAGATAGCCAGAAGCTTCTCATAATTCGCCTCTCTGGAAATTCTGTTAGGAATCTTGTAGAGGTTGACGCATTCGTCTATGAAAAGTATCAGACCGGAATATCCGAGACGAACCGAAAGAGATGCAAAGAGCTTGATAAAGTTATACCAGTTCTCATCGTCTATAACGGTGCTGACGCGGAAACCGAGAGCTCCCGACGCCTCGGTCTTCGTAGAAAACTCTCCGCGCAGCCATCTGAGGCAAGCAGATTTTACGTCGGTAGCATCGCGCATAGTAGCAAGGTAATACTCGCTGAGAACACGCGCAAAGTCGAAGCCGCCAACGTCGCCCTCCAACTCGGAGAGGGTCACAAATACCTTTTTCTTGAGTCCCTCCTCAAAGCCCTCACTATCGGGCATATGTCCCTCCTCGATAAGCTCGGTCTTAAGCTTTGTGAAATGGCGGGAGAGTATGGTTGCAAGGGCACCTCCGTCAGGATTTGCCTTGCAGGCGATGTTTATCATAAGCTCCTTGTAGGTAGCGAGACCCGCTCCGCTGCCGCCGGTCAGTCTGCGTTCGGGAGAAAGGTCGGCGTCGGCACATATAAAGCCGCGGTCAAGGGCGTAGCCTCTGATAAGCTGAATAAGGAAGCTCTTACCGCTACCGTATCTACCGATGAGGAAGCGGCAGAATGCTCCGCCCTCAGCGGTGTCGTCGAGATTATCAAGAAGCGAGTTGATCTCTTCCTTTCTGCCTATCGCGATGTAGGGCGCACCGCTTCTCGGTACTACACCGGCGGTAAGCGAGGAAAGAAGAGTGTTTAATATTCTTTTCGGTACTTTTACTTCAGTTTCAAGAGCCATGTCAATTTATCCTTATCTGTTATTGCGGTGCGACCTCATCGAGCCAAGCGGAAATATCATCGCGGTAGTCCTCGATGATAACGTATCTCTCGCCATCGTGCTCAAGAATGATGTCGTCAAAGTTGTTTGCGAACGCCTCGTTTATGCGCTCGAATGCCATATCGTCGATATCTGCATCGGCACTATCAAGTTCCCGCCTGATTAGTGCGATATCTTCATCGGAAAGTCCAAAGCGACGGCTGTCGTTTCCTGCTACAGCGGTCTCCTTAGGTACGTTACTGCCATCCTCTGCCTGCGGCTTCTCTCCCTCGGCGGACACAACGTCCTCCTCGTCCTCTGCGTACTCCTCGGATCCGTCTACAAGACGTGCGGTAGTCGTCCAGGATGCTCGCTCGATCTCGTCGGCGTCGGCGAAGGATAGCGCCTTTTTCTCTGCGTTATAGAGATTCTCATACTCGGGCGCGAGATCGCGTTCCTTACGTAGACGCTCCATCTCGAAGATGGAGTCAAAGTAGTAGTCTAGTATGCGTTTTGCCTCGTCGGGAAGATCCTTTATACCAAGGCGGCTCTTCACGCCGAAGAAGGCGCGCAGCTTATTTTCGGTGTACCTGACACCCGCTGTAACTGCATTACGAAGATTTTCGTCAGAAGAGAGAGGAACGTACTCAATAGTCAGCTTACACTTAACTGCATGAGTGCAGAGCGAGTGAGGAAAGGCGTCGCGTGTAAGCTTAGCGGTCTGAGCCGTGGAAAGATCACTGAAATCACCGCACAGCTCTCCTATAAGCATGCGCATAGCACCGAGCATATGATTGCGGTAGATGCGTATGTTGTCGGGATTGTCGTCCTCTGCAAACCTGCCCTTCCTCCAATCGTAATCGGAAAGATAGGCGATCATTGCCTCTACTCCGTCATCTCCTGCGCTCTTAAGATCGGAGAGATAGAACTCCTTGAAATCAGAGGATGCAACGACGTCGAATACAAAATCGCGTATCTCGTGCATAGGACACGGAAGATTATGGACGAAGCAATAATCCTGTATCCACTGTGAAAAGTATGCATCGATCCTCGGGAGAGGCTCGCGGTATTCGCGCCAGAGCTTGCAGAGCAGCTTGATGCCCTCCTCGGGCGGTATCTTATCGGGGAGATTCAGTATCTCGTACGCGAGAAGATAAACGTAGGAATAATCGCTCTGTATATACCTGCCGTGACGCACCTCGTCGCGCCAATAGAAGTAATAGCTCTTCTGTTGTGCGTTAAACTGCGTGTACTGAGGCATATATGAATAAAAGGATGCAAAGTCGCACTTCGGCTGCTTGTAATCGTAATATATGAGCGCAGCTTTACGAAAGTTGCCATAAAAATCATACTTATCAACAAAGCGCTTTATGGTGATACTCCTGATGAGGCCTGCACTCTCGGGATAATAGGTAAACTCCTCCGAGGTACTTCTCGACGGCATATTGTCAAATGAAAGCTTACGCTCATCCTTCCTACCGTCGTCCTTGCCGTCAATTTTGTGGACGGTGGTCTTCTGCGTCGTCGCGAAGGTCGTAGGAACGGGTTTCTTCTTTGGAACTATCTTGTCAAGATCCCAGAAATCGTCTCTCTCATTATCGCCCTGAGACATAGTATTTACCTCCCGCAAAAATAAAATTACAATCATCATATTGTAACATATTTATCGTCGTTTGTCAACTTTTCCGAGTTATTTTTCTAAAAAAAGAAAATTTTGTGCGAGCGATAGCATTTTCCGTCAAAAATGCAATTTATACCGTAGCAAAATTCGCAACAAAAAATCTAAATAAAATTTTCGAGGTCGGATTACTTATTTACTATTGACAAATCGCTCGCGTTTTGATATAATAATTGGGCAATTTAATATTTCGGGGTGTGGCGCAGTTGGTAGCGCGCGACGTTTGGGACGTCGATGCCGCAGGTTCGAGCCCTGTCACTCCGACCACAAATCAGTGCTTTTTGCAAAAAATCAGTCCTGTTCGAAAGATCAGGACTGATTTTTTTGTTATCTCTAAATTGGCTGAAAAACTATTCATCCGCAAAGCGCGGTTTCCCGATATCAAGAAAGATGAGTAACCACATTCGTATCGAGCATATGAATAATTTTGATCGTGAAGATCGTTAGAATGCAGAATGATAAGCTTTTTCACAACAGAGACCGACTCACATCCATCGGACATTACAGATCAAAGAAACACATCGTAAATAACCGATTTTACAATTATTTCAGCGAAAAACAGTACAGGAAAAACAAGCTGTACAAAAAATCCGAACTTTCTGAAGCCATTACGTCGCAGTGCAACGGAAGCGGCGATCGTAAATGCGGTCAGAGCAGGAATACACAAATAAATCTGGTATATAAGAGAGTCTGAATCCATCACAAGCGGCAGGGAGAATACGACTACGGTGATAAAGGGAATCGCCATGAAGCCAATGATAAAATTCGCAGCAATAGAAAACGTGTCAAGCAACTTGTATTGAACGTCTTTTGCCTTTCTCACAAAAATAGTGCAAGCAATTACTGTCAGAATTGCAATAGCGAGCATCGCAACCATGCTTATCGCATATAAGCGAGAAAATCCTACGAATTTAAATGAATTTTCAATGGGCTCGGGATACTCCCAGCTGATGATCTCGGCATCAAACTCCTCGGATATTTCAACAGTAGGGCCATCCGCATCAACAGCCTCAAGATACGGATCTTCGTTGTCCGACACGTATTCGTATTTCTCGGGATCACCCATCAGATAATCAGCATTCAGATCTATTATGAGGGAAAGCTCTACCCCATCCTTATGCGCTACTGTAAACCATGACTCCGTTACGTTTCCGTCAATCTTATGTACTCCGTCATACAGTCTGAGCGTAGGATCGTCGTGCACGTCATATCCGATAAAGCTACAGCAGTAGCTGCCCTTATAAGTCTTCACCTCGCCGTCAAGTCTATACGTCACAGAATAATCAAACTCATGCTCCTTGATGGTCGGCTCTTTCATAATACCCGTACACAAGCAGGATGCTACCGCAAGAATCAATCCGATTACTAAAATAACGATCGGTAATTTCATTTTTTTGCTATTCATATAATTACATCCTTTTTTAAATTCAGAAGCACAAGCTATCTATCTTTTCAAGGAGAATTGCCAGCATCTCCTTACATCTTGCAATCTTTGCAGGACTGTCGGCTTCGTCAGGACGACGCGCGGCGCGACGAAGCATACGGGTATAACCGACAACCATTGCTTTCTCAGCTACAGATCGGCACACAGCCTCATCCTCGGTACCAAGGTACATCTTGAGGGCGGCATCCCAAAATTTGCCTGCAGTTTCATAGCTATATCCAAAGAAATCTAACATATTCTGATGATTAAGCTCAGAATATCCTACAAAGGCGTTAAACATAGAACCAAGCTCGAACACGGGATGTCCCATACAGAGCGTATCCATGTCAATGAGAAGTGGCTCGCCGTTCTGTACCATAACATTATTGGTATGATAGTCACCGTGCATCAGCGTATTCTGCTTTGGCACCGCCTCGATCAACGAGATCAGCTTTCTTCCCTGCTCTTTTGGGATGTGATCAGCAACAAATTTTGCCCAATCAAGCGTTATCTCCTTCATATCCGGAACTTCGCCATCCTCTACCTCTACGGCGTGGATGCTTTTGAGCATATCTACGTAATACTTGACCGCCTCTGACATATCATCGGGATCGTTACGAATCAGCTTTGCTACACTGGTAGCGTTCAAAAGCTCGGTAACCGTACCGTAGCCGTCGCCAACGCGAACAATTCCGTAAGGAATTGCCGTATTGATGCCGAGAACGAATGCGCGTCTTGCATTCTCCCGCTCCTGCTTAATCTCGGGAAGTGCGTCCTTTGCAAAATAGGTCTTGATAATAGTTTCAGCATCGTAACGGTAAAGAGCGCCATTAGCTCCCTTTGCAATAAACTCACAGCCCTCTACACTCATTCTCGGATATGCCTTTTCAACCGTGACCATATCGGTAAATCCGGTCATATCAAAAATCTCGTAAACATCGGGTGCAACGTTAATAATGGCAAGATTCGGCTCTTCTTTTCTGAGCTTCAGAATAACGCGCAGGCCTGCGGAAGAGATATACTCCAGCCAGTCTGCATCAATCACGGTATGCTTACCTGAATTTTCGTTTTTAATACTGAAAATTTTTTCTTCTGCCTGTGCCGCATTGGAAGCATCAATTCTTCCCTCCAAAGCGATATATAAAATGTCTTTATCAATACGGTACGTAACGTTCAACTTTCAATTCTCCTTCCCAAATACAAGCTCCGTAAGCGTTTTGTATTCAAGCCATGCCGATGTATCAGACAAGCGTTCGGTTAACTTAACTATTGAGCGATAGTACCATGCCTGCTGGGTTACATCTTTTTGATTAAATCTCTGCCACATCCCTACGCCTTCTGTCTTAAAATCACGGTAAATTGAACGCATATTGGCAAGCTTGTCGCCCAGCCATACCATAAGCACGGCAATATCGTCTGCGTTCTTTAAAGCAGAGAGAGATTCTTCCTTACGAATACGCCAAGTATCAGTAGGCGGCAGATCTGCGCGCTTGTCTTCGGTTTCGGATTCAACGAGTTCCCTGACTCGCTTGCCAAACCTTGCTTCAACCTCTTCGATGGTGATGCCGGCATCCTCTACAACATCGTGCAATGCTGCGGCTGCAATAATGTTTTGGTCATCGGACATCGTACCTACTATTACTGCCGCTTCCATGGGATGCAATATGTACGGGGACTCACTTTTTTTGCGTCGCATTCCGTCGTGAGCCCTCACGGCAAATGCGATAGCCTCGCTTGCAAGTTCCATTATTCAATCACCAAAATATCGGCAAAGCCGGTCATTTCGAAAACCTCCATGACGAGCTCACATACGTTAATAAGCTTCATAGCGCCCTTAGTCTTCTTCTGAGTAGCGAGCAATACACGGAGTCCCGCAGATGAGATGTACGCAAGCTTTTCGCAATCAATAACGATAGAACCGGTCCCATCATAGTTATTACCGATAAAGCTTTCAAGCTCAGGGGCGGTCGTAGTATCGAGACGACCGTCAAGAGCCACGTTCAAAATCCCGTTCTTGTTGTTGAAATCAATTTTCATTTCTATCTCCTTAAGCGAATTTTTTTACGATGGTAATGTTTGCTTTTCTTCCTTTTACACCAACGATCACATCGTCAGCCGCCGAAGCGATGACAGACTTCTCAAGCTCATCCCATGTTTCCGTCTGCGCTTCTTTTTGTACGGTGCTTCGGTATTCGTCCAATCTCCAAAGGTAAGCATAATCAACACCTTCGCTATATCCTGTGCCCAAGTCAAAGGTTCCGGACGGCAAAGCTTCTATTCTCGTTTCATCCAAGAAGAAATTCTCAATAGAGTCGCGAATTCTACCGACAATGCCAATAGCTGCGGAATTTTTCTTGTTTTTTGAAATATTGATCAGCTCCTCCTTCTTTTCGGCGTTAAACTCAGGAATATGAATAGAAATATTCACCTTGCATACTCCGTTTTCGAATTCGATCCAGAGTTCACCGTCAAACTCATCGATGATATTCGGAAGCATTCCGTCAATTTCCTCGCAAAGCAAACGCATCTGCAGAGCCTGTTTATGGCTAAGACCGTTATATTCCGCTACTCTTTCGCTTTCCGCAAGGATCTCTGCAAGATCTCTTGTACCGTTTTCAATTTTGCATACGTTTGATCTCATAGTATTTCTCCATTTATTATGTTGTTATTAAATTGCAAAAAATTATCCAAACTCAAAATTTAAATCAAATCACTCTTCGTCCTCGGAATTATCCTCAGACTTCTTTTTTAAAGAAACGGAAATACCGATAGAAGCCGCTGATATACCGAGAGCTAAAATTGAAATGACCACACCAAATGATCCTGTACCAAACATAGAGGCGGCGTGCATATTTCCGCTGTTTTGTATATTTTCCAAGCTATCTTTTGGTAGTTGAGGTATTCCCCAGACGACCGAGGAGCTCTTGGGATTCATCGACGTATACTCGGAATCGACACTTCTATAACGGGCAACGACGTAATAAGTGTATATTTTTCCGGGATTAAGCTCCGAAGTATCCACAAAATTTGTAACAGCAGACGGCAAAATTTTAGAGTTTACAAGAACGGCCTCATGATTATCATATGAACGGTAGATATAGTAGCCGAGCAACGTATCGGTACCGTCAAGAGATGGCGTCCAATCCACCGTAACTTGATAACCGTCTCCGCTAAGGTAAGCATTCACTTCGGTGGGGGCCGACATTGGTCTTTTCACGTTGGTAACAACGTATCCCACAACGGGAACTTTAATTTCATTTCCGTTGGCATCGCAATAGGGATTCCCTTTTGTGTCCGTCATCAACGATTTCTTCCATAAAGCACAGCGCCAATTAAATCCGTATCGCTTCAGTGTCTCCTGCTCAATTTCGGAATAGTTGGAGGGAATAATATTTGCCACTGTAGCACCGGTTCCGATTCCGTTCATTGTAGCGTCACCGTAGCCGCAGGTTTCCTGGAATGACAGTGCGGCAAAAGCGCCGACTCCGACAACAGAGGCACCGATCTGACCTACGCCCTCAAGTTCAAAATGCATACCGTGGGCATAGGTGGCCGTATACGTCTGCTCCACCTCGTAAGAAAACTCACTGGTGGTATAACCGCCGTTATGACCGAGCGCATATGTACCTTGACTGATATACTCGCCGCCGCGGATAAAATCGAAGTACTTTTCGGGATTACCGGTAGCGCCTGAGGGAAGAATATCGTTCGTGATCTTTGCCAGACGGTAGCTGTCGCCAACCGACTCAACAGGCTTTCCGTCCTCCGTCGTACCTTGATTGTCGTGTTTTTCAGCAATAGCGTTATATTCATCCACAAACCTGTTGTACTCATCTACGCTCAGCTGGTAATAAACTGGGTGGAGTGGCTCCATAAGAACCACCGAACCGGCATCTTCGCCTGTTAAAAGGTTGCCGTTGATATCAACGTAGGAATACTCGTAACAAACATACGGAGTACGCTGCACCACGACGGTATCGTATGATCCTGCCTCAAAGGTGGTAGTGTATGTAGTGGTATAAGCCAACTCGTGCTCAAAGTCCATATCCAAGGCGTAACCAACCTTGAGCTCTAACTCGCCTGCAGTATTAAAGTCGAGTTTTCCCTTGAATCCTACATGAATCGAATGAGTATAGCCCCAAACATCAATCAGAGAACGAGAAACGCTGACAGAATAAGTGGTAGAGCTGTTGAACTCGTTCCAGCTGCCAAGGTCGTCAAAATACGGTGCAGCCTGTAGAATAGCTTCTACCGAAGGATCCTCGTAAAAATAAGTGGTATTAGTGTGCTTGACTAGCATACCGTCATCGTCGATGTCAACTGCCACCGGAACCAGTGCCGTACCGTAGCTGGTATCCGGAGTGCCATACGAAGTTTTCAAACCGCCGACCAGTTCTTCCAAGAGGTAACCGTCACTATTCATAGTGTCTGTGTTGTCAGAAAAAATCGCCGCATTGGTCTCTTGATTTGTGCTAACACAAATGAAGCCAACTTTATAGTTGTATTCATTTTGACCGTTGTCCTTCTCCACAACGGTGAAAACAAACTGCTCGTTAATCATCGGCTTATCGCCGTTAAGGGAGTCCGGTCCTCCGAAAACGCCCGAGGTCACGTGCTCAACGTAGGCGTCGGTGATAAGCCAAGATGATTCCTCCTCAAAGAATTTATGCGTATAAAGTGAGATTGCACCTTCCGAAGAGAACTGATACACCTTACCGCCCACAAAAACAGATTCTTTACCGTACTGTCCGTGGAGCTTGGCTGCATCTACGGACAGAGGAACAAGGCCTGTCGAAGAATCAAAAAATCCCTCCTCGATAAATGGCGTCATAGCATCGACAGTAATTTCGGAAATATTAAAGTAAGAGTCATCCCACTTTGCATAGCACAGAGCAATATTCGAATCGTCATACTCATAGCAACCGTCCACAAACTCGCCCGTTTCCGTCACCTCGATCTCACCGGTATAGCCGACAACCACGATCTCATCTTTACGGTCGGCATCCACGTCACCAGCGGTGATCTGACCTACGTATATCACTCGGTAGATCACGTCATCCTGCTCTTCCTCGTCATCGGAGACTCTCGTGGAATGAACGGCAAGGGTCCTTACATTTACGTCATCGGACAACGGGCATGACAAAACCGCAAGTTGCGTGGTGTATGCCTCGGGAATATCAGGCATAAAATCGTCCTCGCCCGGATAATTGGTGCTTACCGCCGTGGCAAGTTCCTCCGCGCCCGTACCGTCAAAATTGCCCGTTGTTAAACTTATAAACGCGCGTCTGTTATATCCGATGGCTGACGGAGTAACAGTTTTTTTCATCTTTTCGGCAATTGGCTCGGATACAAGATCTGTCCAATCATAGCGCTCGGATTTATACATAGAGAGAAAAGACCTGCTTGTATCTATCTCCACCATCTGAACGCCCATATTTGCATCGGTGCATGCGATCTCGTCAATGCCGTCACCGTCGTAGTCACCGGCGGTAACGGAAAACAAAGTCTTATAGGAGTATTGCTCCACTTGATCGACCCAGCCTTTTACGCTTCCAAGCTCAATCGTATCCACCACAAATCCTTTGCGTGCATTGTAAAGCGTCAACATAAGAACCTGCTCGCCAAAGCGTCCTGCATTGGCGCCGCCGTCATTTCCGTCAAACGCTTTCACGCCGAGATAAGCAATATGATCGTCCGTACCGTTGCCCGATGCGTTCAGCGCCACCGCCGTTACGAAGAACAGATCCAACTCTGGAGATACGTCGCTCTCCTCCGCGTAGGAGGTCTCGCTCGTCATCTTCTCAAAGACGGTGACGAAGTCATCCTTTTGGGAAAGACCTTTTTTGTTAGAGGTATAGAGAAGCAGCTCGTTTTCCTTGGACATCAGAACTGATGAATCGCGAGCGGAAATAAATGGGGTGATTTCCGTTCCGGTCAACGGATTAACCGAGGCTGCATTCATCAAAGCGGAAATGCCGGAATCGCCGGCAATATCCGCTCCATCAAATTCGATAGCAGCTGCCGTGATAGCTACATTCAAGAGGAAGCTTACCGCCAACGCGATAGTTAATAGTTTCTTACCTATTTTTATGGCTCATCACCTCGCACTTTTTTAATTCTCAATTATTTCGTTTTTGGTATTTTTATCATTCGATAGTCAGAATGTCGGCAAAGCCGGTCATTTCAAATACTTCCATAACATCTTCGCAAACATTGGTCACCTTCATGGAGCCTATCTTCTGCATCTTCTTCTGTGCACTGAGAAGAACTCGAAGTCCCGCGCTGGAGATATACTCAAGGCTCTTAAAATCAATAACAAGGTTTTTAGTGCCTTCAATGTCAGAGCCGATGGTTTTGTCAAGGGCGGGTGCTGTCGTGGTATCGAGTCTGCCTGCAAGCTCGATAATGGTTTCATCTGCGTTTCTCTTAATTTCGATTGTCATAATTTTAAATCTCCGTATAACTTAAATTTTTTTAATCATAGTCAGAATATTTTCGCAATTCTCGTAGGAGTACTCAAGCGTATCCATGGTTTTCTTTGTAATAAAGATGCCAAGTCCGCCGATTTCTCTGTCCTCTGCAGAGAGAGTAATATCGGGATCGGGTTTTTTCAGAGGATCAAACGGTGAGCCCTTATCTGTCATGCGGAAGGTGACCTCGCGACTTTCGGCATCAAATCCAATGCCGAGCGTCATATCTCCTTCGCCGTCTCCATAAGCATAGTGAGCAACGTTGACAAACACCTCTTCAATTGCAACACAAATTGCCGTCTGTATTTTCATCGGGCATTCATAGTTCTCCAAGGTTTCATCCACAAATCCGAGCACGTCGGACAATGCTTCTACTTTTGCCGGGAAGGTTTTATTTATCATCGGCACACCTCCTTGTTGGGGTTTATAATCAAACATAAGCATAGTAATATCATCGAACTGCGGGGCTTCGCCTACGAATTCATCAATATTTGCTTTCAAGGCAGGTAAAAACGCAGTCGCATCTACCGTTGCATTTTGATTCATAAAGGATAGGAGTCTATCCTCACCGTAAAGCTTGTTTTCGGTGTTCGTTGCCTCGGGTACACCGTCGGTATATAGGAACAATCTGTCACCGGGTGTGAGTGTAATCTCGCCTACGCGGTAACGTACCCCCTCCATACCGGCAAGAACAAATCCTGCACGTGTCTTAAGATATTCAAACGCACCATATCTGCGCTTGAGCACAGGCGGATTATGACCTGCATTAGCGAACTGCAATTTTCCGGTCGTTAAATCCAAAATACCCATCCACGCAGTAACAAACATACCCGATTCATTGTTTTCGCAAAGCTTTTCGTTTGCTTTTGTGAAGATATCGTTTACAGCCATTCCGCTTTCCGCAAGGTCCTTGATGATAGTTTTTGCCGTCATCATAAACATCGCCGCGGGAATTCCCTTACCGGAAACGTCAGCAGCAAGGAAAGCAACCGTTGTATTACTGAGCTTATAGAAATCGTAGAAGTCTCCGCCAACCTCTTTTGCCGCGATCATCTGTGCGTAGATTTTAAATTCCTCGTTTTCCGGGAAATTTGTTGGGAGTGCCGAAAGCTGAATTTGCTTCGCGTATTCAAGCTCTTTATCGATGCGTGCCGCAGCCTCTGCTATATAGCGTTTGAGCGTTGTAACTGTAGAGTTAATATCATCCGATAAGGACGAAAACTCCTTGTTCGACCGTACATCGACCGTAACATCCAAATCTCCCTTTGTGATCCGCGCAAGCGTGTCATTGACCTTTTTCAGATTATTGATGATAACGCGCTTAATGAGTACATATATAAAGACGAACAAAGTTGCAAAGATAATGACCTGCATAAAAACGCTCGTCAGCATCGATGCGTCTCGCATAAACATCGCCTCGGAAACAGGCATGGCCGCAATCAGGCAATATCCCTCTACGAACTTGAATACGTACATATGCTCTGCACTCAAATCACTGACGCCGTCTGCGACGTTTGCATAGTGTAGTGCTGTAGCAGCCCTTCCCTGTGCCATCTCTCCATCCCCATCCTGAGGATCGATTCCGATGGAAGAAATATGCACGGGCTCGCCTTTACTGCCATCAACTATGTAAAGCATCTCGTCCAGAACCTTGACAAATCCCGCCGTACCGACGTGGCGGTCTTTAGTCACGTCGATAACAAACTCGTTAAGCATCTTGTGGAACTGCTCAGCATCGTATCCCACCTGAATAAATCCTCCGACGGAAAGATTCACTGCAGCATATTTTCTCCATACAGATTCATCCTTCCCTCTGGGAGAATAATCCTGAACAAAGGAATCCTGAAGCTTTAGCTTATCCACAAATTCTTTGGATTGCTCCTTGCAATTCATATCATAGTTGATACTGTCGGCTTCTGTTGAATTTGTAATAATACCGTCAGAGCCAACAACGTTGATTTCCTTGATACCGTGCTTTTCCGTAAGAGCGGACAGGGAGGGCGTTGGATCGTTTTCGTATTCCTGTTTCACCTGCTCTGCGATTTCAAGAAGGTGAAGGTTGGATTTCTCTCTTACCGCTGCCTCGACGTCATTTATCGAAACGGTAAAGACTTCCTGAGTTTCAATTTTAGCCATTCCGTTCTGGAGAACGAGGGTAAAGGTGCTTGTGATAAGATAGGCGATAACGATACAGCTGAGAAGCCTGCGCTGAAAGGTATTGGCAATTCCCTCTGAAGTTTTCTTCCTGAAAAATCCCTCTCGGCTAATGAGAGAAACGAGAATAATTGACACACCCACAGCAATAGAGTTGCCTAGCATCATTGGACCTGTAGCGCCCTTGACAAACTCAAACGCCTCTGAGGAATTATCCATATTTGTAATAAAGATAAGTATCATATGGATAACTTCACAAACGATCGCAATGCAAACTCCGTAAGACCACGTGGGCTTTTTGTTGTCAAACATCAGCTTTCTGAGTCCTGCCGCCATAAATCCTGCAAGAACCGTAGCTAAGCTGCATGCGAGTTGCGTGTAAGTTCCGGCACCCCAATATACGGAAAACCAGCGGTAAAGACCTCCGATAAATCCCGAAATGATTCCTGCAGGCGCTCCAAATATGAGTCCTGCCGACAGCGGCGCCGCATCACGAACGTTTACAATCGTACCAAGCCATTCCATTCCAAAGCTTGAAGCAAAAGCCGATACACCGCCGAAAAGAACGCCGATGATGATCTGCTTCGTTAAGTAAGGCAGGTTTTTTGCTGAGGTATATTTGTCTGCCAGGTAGATGCAAAGCACGAGTAGACAGTTAAGTAATATGGGGAAAATTAATTCCATTCAGGCACCCCCTCACGCCATGCCAAGCAATGCCTTGACAAAATCTGCAAGCATTTCACCAGCAACGGCAATTATCATAAGCAATACCATATAAAGAGACATACTTCCACCGTTTACCGAATTCTTACTAATGCTGTAATAAAAATTAAAATGTCCGTGCAAATTGTGGTCTCTGTTCTGTTGCCATTGATAAGTGATAACGTCCTCACTGTTGTATTCCGTCGGGAGATATTCTTTATACAAATTCTCCTCCAAGCGTCGGATTCGGTAGCATCCCGCATCGTTCATCTCATAATTTTCGTCTATTGAGAGCATGATTACCGCCTTTTGAAGCTTTTGGCGGTGGAATCCTCCTATTCGGGTAATTTCCTCGGGCAAAAGTCTGGATTCGTTAATGCGCACCGAATATCCGTATTTCTCCGCAACCACCGGCGTAGTTATCAGATCGCGAAGCCTTTCGATCACGTTGCCCATATTAACGCGCGGCTTGAATATTTCGTTCAGGGATTTATGAGGCATTCGCCAGATAAAATATGCCTCGTCATTATCCAAAAAGGACTGCAACGCCTCTAAATCTACGCTGATCAGCGTGCCGTCAGCCAACTGCGCAGCTTGATGATCCAAAGTGCTTAAATGCACGATATCTATAGTTTTTCCGTTATATGCGATCTCGGATGTATGCTCGTTCTTCATATAGTCCACGATACAAGCCGCGCTAAAGGTCGCCTGTAATATTTTGGTATCATTGAAGCGCAGTGATACGTCTTCTATTTCATCCGGAGATACGGTAAACGGGACATATACGTGCAAGGCTTTTCCGGTTTTTATGCCGCGTATACGTATGGCAATATCCACGTAGCTTTTTCCCTTCGGATTCAACCAATCGTTTATATAAACCGTACTCGTGTCATCGCCGTCCACCCAAACAGCCCATCCGTCGTCGGCGAATTTTCTTTGTTTTTTTGGCATAATATTTCCCTCTTTATATAATCTTTCTACCCGCTACGAATTTAGCGGTAATATTTTTCTCATCAAGTCCAAGATAAACTGCGCGCTCCACTCTCTCTGCAAGACGTAAGCTCTGAGGATGAGGAAGAACACTGTCATCCATCACTACCGCATCAAACTCATATCCCGCCTCAAAGCTTCCAACCTTTCCGAAGAACGATCCTCCGCCCTTGGTTGCAAGATAAAAAGCTTCAGAGAAAACCAGCGGATCGTAAGCTTCATCAACCATTCTGTAATACATCTTGGATACCTGTATCGCATCGGTGATCGCTCTGAATATTGAATCGCTATGTCCGCCTGCAACATCGCTGCCAAGACCAATATTCAACCCGAGATCAAGATATTTGCGTATCGGAGCAATACCCGAGATCAGGTTCATATTTGACGCAGGACAATGTGCGATAAAAACTCCGTTCTTACGCATAAGTTCCACCTCTTCGTCGGTGGACCAAACGCAGTGTGCCATCACAGTCTTAACGTCGGTATTTATATCATCGTTTTTTCCAAACAGATCGTATTCATTGTAAGAATCCCCGTAAAAGGGATTGTCGGGGCGAAGGAATTTAACAAACTCGATCTCGCCCTTGCTTTCCGAAAGGTGTGACTGCACCGGAATGCCGTAAGTCATTTGAATTTCTCGCAGCTCCTCCATCAGCTTATCCGTGCAGCAAGGAATAAATCTCGGGGTCAGGATCGGCTTCGTATTCTTGAATTTATCCTTTACCGCATTGATCCAACCGAACGTGGTATATGCGGAAATGTCGGCACTGTCCTCGGTAAGAGCTTCGCTTGCTTCCCTGTCCATATTAACCTTACCGACATAGCTTACAAGCCCGCTATGTTCCATAAGCTCCATCAAAAGCTCGGTTGCAAAGCGATGTCTGGTTGCAAAGATACAGCTTCTTGTGGTTGCACCTTTTTTTAATGCGTCCACAAACATTCCGTATGCCTTCTGTGCGTACTCAAGATTTTCGTATTTTTCTTCCTCGGGGAAGGTATAACGGTTCAGCCAATCCATCAGTTCAAGATCCATGCACATCCCACGAAAGGCATACTGAGGAGCATGCACGTGAAGATCGATCATTCCGGGAAATATCAGCGAGTCACCGTAATCATAAAGAGGAAGCTGCACGTATTCCTCCGGCAAGGTGTTAAATACACCCATAGACAGTCCATCCACGCAAACGGCAAAAGCACTCTCGTATAGATCAAGCTGTCCCGGATTTTTAGTTTGGCAGAAGTTGCCCTTTATTACAAAACTATTGTTCATAACACTCCTCTTTCCAAAATTTTACTTATTACGTACGGATTCTATCGGCTCTAAGAGCCAAACGGAGTAGGCGTATTAAAGCCGCTAGAACAAAAACGGAAGCCGTGCCACAAGATGAATCAATTATGATATTGTATCAGTGAAATGAATCGAAATATCTGCCGACGGAGGTGAAATATTCATTCCAGTCAAACTTATATTCAACATCATACTTATCCAAAACTGTATTAAGCTCCGAAGCCTTTTCGAAGAGCTCCTTTACCTTAGCTTTTTCTTCGGGAGTATACCGCTCATAGTGATCAAGTATATCTTCGATAACCTTTTTAAAGCCTTTAACTAAATCCTTCTTTTCCATTTTCAGTCTCCTTAAATAGTTTTATTGTGGCGTGCTTTATTTTATTTTTTATTTTGTGATAATCAGCTGACCAAAACGTGAGCGACTACCTATTTTTACTTTTCAGATGACGGATTTCTCACCATCGCATAATGCGTGACGGGAGTTTTAGGTATCAATTCTTCTCTCATCAAATCAAACCCATAGTGTTTATAAAGACTTACGTTGGATTCCTTGTTGGTCTCAAGGTAGGCGATCATACGCTCGTCATCGCAAAACTGAAGCATGGGGCGCATAAGCTTGCTTGCAATTCCCTTTCCCTGTGCTTCCTTTTTGATAGAAAGATTGTATAAATACCAATCGTAGTTATCAGTAAACTCCTTTTTCAGGTTCATAGCATACGTTTCATACGTCAGCAGTCTGCCGATAATACCAAAGCCGGAATGTAATATAAGGCTGAGTCCTCCGTTCACTAAAAACGGAAGAGTTTTACTGCCCGTAAACCCAAAGGGCAACCATACGGCAAATCCGTTGATCTCTTCGCTGTCGGCGTAGATCACCGCATCCTCCGTCATAGTTTTAAGGGAGATCTGCATGATCAGCTTAGATGCTCCGGCATCGTATTTTCCCTTTGTAAACCAATTGTGCAGAGGGTAGTCGCGATATGCATCCGCCGCAACCTCGGCCAAGCGGTCAAGCTCATTTTTTCCAACAATATATAAGCCCGCATTTTCTATTGCTCGTCTTGCAAGCGGAATCTCAATTTTTCTTACTAATTTATCCATTCACATCTCCTTACTGATTGCGAATTCCTCCGACGGCATCGATTTCTCCGGCAAATGTCGCACCGTAATTTATCACAGCTCCGCTACAGAAAATATCATAGTCTTTGTTCTCGGAAGCCGCGGAAATAACAGCATTCTTATTTGCTTCTATCGTCCCGAAGCACTCAATGGCATAAGCATTCTTTGCAGAAGCCGTCACGGTTGAACCGAGTCCGATTTCCATAAGACCGCTTACACGAATGCACTCGCCCTGATCGGTAGTGCTGTCATCAATGGAAATCTCAAGTGTCACGTCTTTGCCGAGGAACAAATCTCCGCTAACGGTGAGTCCCTTGCAAATTTCGATACTACCGGCATTCGTGGCAGCTTTTAGTGTAGTTCCTTCCTCGAAGAAGGCGTTACCGCGAACACGTACGGCTGAGCTATACTTTGCTGCCGTTCCGCCATTTACGGTAACGGTTGCTTTGCTCACAACCATCAGATCGGATGCGCAAACAATTCCGTTTACCTTATTTTCGCAATCGGGAGTTGTGACGGTAAGAGCGGTCTCGACGATAAGATTATCAGCAGCAATACCCACCGCTTCATCAATTGCGTTCGTGAGCTCAATTGTCAAGGAGCCATCTCCAATAATCGCAAGATCCTTGTTCAAGTTGTAGTCGCCTGCGTAAATACCGATAGCGTATTCCTCATTGGTACAGATAAATTTATTTTCGCCGATCAACTGAATATGCAGATCGATTTCCGAATACACGACCGTACTTTTATATTCAACGGTAGCATTGTTAAAGGTGAGGATGTTGTTGCTTTCATCATAGTATACCGTGCCGTCGCCCAAGACATCTTCGTTATTATCTCTGTTAACGGCTATACCGGCAACATAAATACCGTACGGGTCTTTTGCAAAATACAGATAGAATATAAAGGCAAAAAATGCGCTGAAAATCATAGTAAATGCAAGCAACAAGCTAATAATAATTTTTAAAATTTTCATTCCGGTTTTCATAACACAGTACCCTTTCAAGTTTATTCAGTAAACTTTTATTCAATCGTCAAAGCGTCTGAATATCCGTCTGCTTTGCCTTAGGTGTTGTTCATCACACCGTCAAAAAATCCGAGCAATTTTCCCTCCATATCCTTTGCGTGAGGAACAAAATAAAGCTTATAGCTTCCAAATCCGTCAATATCAAGATCTATCTTTCCGTATTCGTCGGAACACATGTGGATCAGCATCTCGCGCAAAAAGCTTTCATGCAACAGAAAAGGAAGCTCGGCGGTGATGCGTACGTAGGTGAGGTCAGCAAGTGGGATTTTCGCTTCCTTTTTGCTGTGTATGTAGAGAAATTCATCGTCGTACTCCATCTGCACGTCGGGAAGCTTGAGATATAAACGATAAGGATGAACAAAAAGACCGTATCCAACCAATCCGAAGAATAGAACGATACCAATCACAATTCCCCAAGCAAGAGGCTCACCAAAAAGATCCGGTACGATGCAGAAAATACTGACGGGAATACCTATCATTGCTATAGCCGAAAAAACAGTGCCCAGTATAAGCTCAACCTTCAAAAGCTTAAGGCTACTCATTTTTCTAACAAGAATATTCATAATAACTCCTCAAAGGATCAATGCATTAATCTTTCTTTCGCGAAGCCGCTTTGGTAACGAGCAAAACGATGATCAATACCATAAATAGCACAGCACTAGCCTTATGAATAATAGCCAGCGCAGCGATGCCATGAACATTCATAATAACAATACCGCTGATCAAAGCGATGCCATAGCAAGCTCTCATAATGATTTCGAGAGCAGGAATCTTCCACTCCTTCTTTGTGAGGACGGTGTAAACCACCAATGCGATCACACCCACAACAGAGGTCGCAATATGTACCGGCATTCCGGTAAATCTAAGTAAGAACAGTGCCACGCCCACAAGTAAAAGAATCGGGGCAAAAATCAAATCTTTTTTCATAATCCTTCTCCAATTATTTTGGAATGTTATTTTGATTGCCGTCATAAGACGTACCGTATAAGATCGCTCTTTCGGTCATATACGCGTAGAACTAAGTAAAAGAATAGTTTTTAGCAGAAGTATGCCGGCTGTTACCCGGTTGGATAATGGATTTTTAATAAAGAAAATCCCATCTCAACTGTTAGTGCATTTTTTGGTTTTTATTTCCGAGTCTGTCAAGTCCAAGGAAGCCAAATCCCATCGCGGCAAACGCGACGGCAAGAATACCGACCCACATAAGGACTCCGGGAATACCCAACTCATCAAGATTCACAAAGAAATACGGGTAGATAAGAATTCCGGTTCCGGTAGGAGTCAGAATAGATGAGTCAAATCTCAAAACAGCCGCATGAATAAGAAGGAAAATTGCATAACCAAGCGGGAATCCTACGGAAACGATCGGGTAGTACCATCTGCATTTCCTACGCTGATAGAACAGAAACCAATCGGCTATGTACATAATCGGAAGAACGACGTGGAACGTCAGGCTTCCTATTCGCCAATTGAGCTGTGGATCACGTCCCTCTGCACCTGCCAGCATAATATTAAACACAAGGAACGTGAGCAATATACCGAGTATGCCGACAAACTTCATCATCGGAGCCGCGCTAACGTAGCTATCCTCATTCTTTTTCGCCGTCTGAATAAGCTCGGCGATCATTACGCCAAGACAAAGAAAATTACTAATGTTGGTAAAGTATACGTAGAAATCCCAACGAAACATTTTGATGTCATCGAAAATTCCAAGGCAGGCAATACAGCCCACAAGACCGAGCGTGCAATAAATCGTCTGGAAAATAAGCTGTGCTGTTCTGTTTTTAATCATTGTATTTCCCCTTGTGTAGGTTTACTTTTTTTACTTTTGATTACAAAACGCCAGATAAGGAACGGAATATATGTAATAATAGGCAGTAATGCACCTATTGCAACGTACTCTGATTGAATAAGAATATTGTAAATTCCATGGTAAACGATCGCAGTAGAAAGCAGACCGAATGTTCCGACGGCAAAGAGCTTACTCTTCTTTTTTACAAAGGATATACCCACACCGACAAGTAACGTACACATGCCGTGCATTAAGCCTGCGCCAAAGGCACGTATAATGGCACTGAGCATAACGAAATTCGGGTAATTAAGAAGATAAAAGGCATTCTCGAGGATCGCAAATCCGATGCCGGTCGCCATTGATGCAGTAAACAGCTTTTCTTTTTTATCCGATATAACAAGCGCATAATACAAAATCGGCAACGCCTTCAAAAGTTCTTCGCTTACCGGAGTTACAATGGTTGTAACGCTATACATATCCATCACTAAAACCCGCGAAAGCAATCCGTTAACCTCCGAGGCAAATACCGAAACGAAGATTCCGATCAGAACGAATATAATCGGGAAACGCGATTTCTTTTCTACAAGCAAAGCCATCAAGAGTATCGGAATAAAGATCGAAACGAACAGAATATAAATTATATTGTCCATTTTTTCACTCCTTTCCTTGCGAAGATCATCGTACAAATGCAAAGCACGGCAAATACGACCGTCATAATCGCAATCTGCACGGGATAGTAATAATCCCAAGCGGTCAAGCACAATAGTTCGGAAAAACTAAGAAGCAAAACAAAGATGTTATAGGGCTTTATAGCTTTTATAAAACCAAAGTCGAAATCAGGAATGATCGCGTGCTTCAAATTAAAATATACAGCGAAGACGGCGGGAATCCACACAAGGGCATATACGACCTTCGTTTCTGTCGGTACCTCCTCTATCATTGCATTCGGAATATACAAAAGCACAGCGAAGAGAGGGGCGATTAAAGCCAAGATTCTGGCATATCGCATTTTAGAACTGCCATCGTCGACAATTCTGTCAAGCTGTCCGTAGCTCGCGGTAAGGATAAAGAGAAAGAAACCGATGCGACCGAGGTACGCGGGTGTAAATCCTTCTACGATATTTTCATTTGTAAGTGTTTGACAGAGGTGATAAATGCTTCCCAGCGCGTGACTTGCCATAGCCATCGTAATGCTTTGCAAACAGAGTGGCATTCCTCTTTTAAAGAAGTGCTTCAAACCGTAAATCGAGCAAAACAAAGTTGCTGCCAGAGGAACAAGCTCTGCAATCCACAGACATATGAGATCAATATCATTCATCGTAAACAGTTTCTCCTTTCAATAGTCTTTCAATGAAAGAGCTATTCCAACGCCCTGAAATCAGGGCGTCGGAATACATTATTTTTATTAGTCGTCGGTTTGCTCGGAGATGGGATCGGTGCTATCAGCATGGGATTTCTTTTTCTTCGCAATTCCCTGCGCTGCAAGCACGCCACCAACACCCGCAATGACTCCGATTCCGCCAGCGAGTACCAGGAATCCCGTGCCGAACATAGAACCTACAACCGGGGGAACGTCCGCAACGGCGGATTTATCGTTTTTCGACTGCTTTACCGAGAGGTAAATGCTGTCAGTGAGACCGTAGGTGTACTTATTGAGGTCATAGCATACGACCTCACCGAAACGGTGTACGGGAGAATAACCGTCTCTCGGTTTGTTGTTCGTGGTGCTTGTAACGAAGGTATCTGCAAGGAGGGGCTTACCCGCCTCGTAGCTCTTGGTGTAGTAGAGTGCGTTCCATCTCTGTCCCTCGAATGCGTTGAGGTCTGCCGCCTCGTATACGCCGTCGCGGTTGGTCTCGGCGTTGAAGACAACGTCATATTTTATATATCTGTCGCCGTCAACGGTCTCTATAAGGTCAACGAGGGATGTGGGGATATCTTCATACTCGGGGTGATAGTAGCTCCAAACGGTGCTACCGAGAGTGTAGGCGGTGTAAACCATAAGTCCCGCGCTTACAACGTAGAGAAGACCCGTTCCGAACATCGCCATCTTGCTGATACCGGCATTTGTCGCAACGCTATTCGCTATTTCTTTCTGCTGATTGAGAGCGTCGGTTATACCCTGCTGTGTATCAGCATACTGCGTGTTGAGGTCTTCGAGCACTTTAAGGTCTGTCGATGATAAGTTTCGTGCGGCGCTTTCCCTATTAAGGGCATATAGTTTCCATTCAATAGTCTGATTTTGGAAGAAGGGTTGGTTAGCCACATCGGGGATCGCCTTTGCCAACAGAGTATCGACCGCCTCACCACAGGTAGCGCCGTAGGTAGAGCTGATGCCGGCAGTTTTTGTCGACATTGCCGCCATAGTTTGATTGGTCATTTCTGCCAGATTATGCTTAATAGCATCTACTCCGGCAACCACCTCTTTTGCAGTTGCTACAGTCGCTTTGGCCTCAATTGCCGCAAACGTTCTGTTTACCGCCCAAGCACCGATGAATGCACCGGTCATGCCCGTATGAATTGCGCCGAGAACTACGTCACCGTTCGCTACGAAGATGTGACTCAAAAGACCCTCTTGAGTGTATGCATCGGCGCGGTATGCCGCGCTCGTGAGAGCGAATGTACCGTAGTAGATAGAACGGTCAACGCCGGTATAAACGTTGAAGGGCATCTCGGCATATTTTTCCTCAAGCTTCTCAACCTCAGCGATAAGCTCATCCTCGGGATAGTCGGACATACTGTAGCGTACTACGTCACCGTAGTGAGCAACCCTTACCATAGCGATCTGACCTTCGTTCAGTGCCGCAACGAGGGGATAAAGGGGAGCGAGATCATCCTCGTCAAACTCATAATTCATACAGAAATTGTAAAGAGACGTGCCGCCAAGGTACTCAACCTCTCTGAAGCGGTCTGCCAGAGACTTATGATCCATGTACTTATATTCAAGCTCGGTGACCGTTTTATCGTAAAAGTTCATCTCGGTCTCATAGGCCGCAAGCTCCTCGAACATATCACGGAAGATCTTGATACTGCCCGAAATTACGAGCGCGAGATCGTCAAAATCATCGTAGTGATCGTAATCCTCGAACGCATTCGCATCATTCTTAACATTTTCTACGGCATCGGCTACCTTCTCGAGATAATGCTTTCCGTCCTCGTTGTAGGAAACGCCCATAGCGAGCAGAGAGCGGACATTATCAAGTGCGTAGGAGTTACCCTCCATAAAGATGGTTGCAAGCTCGGTTGCGGTTATTCCGTCATAGAATACGTCACCGAGAGGCTCACCGTCGAAATCGGGGATCTCGATACCGAGAGACTCGTCGGTAATAGACGTATAGAAGTTGAGCTGACGGTAGGCAAGCTCTGCGAGGAAGTCGCCCTCGTCATAAGCATTGATGAAGTAGTCGATGGCAGTAACGTAGTTTTCGCCCATTCGCTCGTATTCCTCGAAGCTTTCTTCGATCATCTGCTGATAGTTGCCTTCCGTGTAACCGCCGTTCATCTGCATTATAGAGATGTCGGTGATAGCGTCGTCAATGTCGGTCGTGGTCTTATATGCAAGCCACACGCCCGCCTCGCCTGTGTCGTCGTTAAGGTTGTAGTTTAAGACCTTGTAGTTTTCAAAATCCGAGCCTACGAGAGCTTCCTTTGCCTCATTGTAATTGTCGGCATAGATGAGCCTGAGGTCAGAAAGATACTCCTCTTCTACATCTGCCGCGAAAACAGGAATGCTTGAGCAGACCAGCATCGCCACAATGAGCATCATTGAAAGTATTCTTTTGCATACTTTTTTCATAATATATCTCCTTGATTACTATTCTGCTGTTATTTATTTGTCGGTTACTTTATTTTTCTTTCTCTTTATAAGTTCAAGTGTACCGAGTGTGCCTCCGGCACCTACGACAGCACCAACACCACCTGCAAGTAATATGAAGCCGGTGCCGATCATAGAGCCTACAACCGGGGGAACATCCGCAACGGCGGATTTATCGTTTTTCGACTGCTTTACCGAGAGGTAAATGCTGTCAGTGAGACCGTAGGTGTACTTATTGAGGTTGTAGCATACGACCTCGCCGAAACGGTGTACGGGAGAATAACCGTCTCTCGGTTTGTTGTTCGATGCGCTTGTAACGAAGGTATCTGCAAGGAGGGGCTTACCCGCCTCGTAGCTCTTGGTGTAGTAGAGTGCGTTCCATCTCTGTCCCTCGAATGCATTAAGGTCTGCAGGAAGGTACACACCGTTATCGTTGGTTTCAGCGCATAAGGCGGCGTCGTACTTTATGTATCTGTCGCCGTCGGGGGTCTCGATGAGGTCAACGATTGCCACGGGAATATCGCTGAAATCGGGATTATAGTAATTCCACACAGTAGTGCCGAGAGAGTACGCGGAATAGAGCATAAGCGCCGCGCTTACAACGTAAAGCATACCGGTACCAAACATGGCAAGCTTGCTGACTCCGTTGCTTTCCGCAATTTTGATTCCGGTTTCCCGCCAGCCTTCAAAGGTTTTGTCGATACTGCCCTTCACTTCGGTATATTGCGTTTTGATCGTGTTAAGCACCTCGTAATCGGCAGCGGAGAGATTAGCACTAACGTTCTTTGATGCCGTGAGCATACCGAACTTGGTAGAGAAGCCGTTCATCATCGACAACTCGGGAAATGCCTTTGCAAAGAGAGTGTTTACTGCATCAACACAGTTTGTGCCGTAGGTAGAGGGGATTTTGAGACTGGCAAGAGTCATGTTCGACATAGCCTCGTTAGCGAACTCTACCACATTTTTCTTGTAAATTGCTACCTGTGCAACAAACTCCTTCGCACCGGCTACGGTAACCTTTGCATTCAGAGCATCCATGGTTCTGTTCACCGCCCATGCGGCAAGAATTCCGCCGCAGGTTCCTGCCGCGAGACCCGAAACCGTCCAAGCGGTATTCTCTACAAAGAGGTGATTTAAAAGGCCCTCCTCGGTGTAGGCATCTGCGCGGTATGCCGCGTTTGTAAGAGCGAAGGTGCCGTAGTAGATAGAACGGTCAACGCCGTTATAAACGTTAAAGGGAACTCTGGAATAAACCTCCTCGAGCTCTTCAACCTCCGCCTCAAGCTCCTCCTCGGGGTAGTCGGACATACTGTAGCGAACTACGTCATAGTAGTGCGCAACCTTCGTCATAGCTATCTGACCTACGTTGAGTGCCGCAACGAGAGGATAAAGTGGGGTGAGATCATCCTCGTCATACTCGTACTCAATGCAGAAATCGTATAGAGTTTCACCATTAAAGTATTCTACTTCTCTGAATCTGTCGGCAATAGACTTCTCCTCGATGTACTCAAGCTCGAGATCGGTTGCCTCGTCGTCATAGTAGTTCATCTCGCCCTCATGTACCGCGAGCTGACGGAACATATCATTATACGCTCTGATGCTGCCGGAGATTATAAGTGCGAGATCGTCAAAATCGTCGTAATAATCGTGATCCTCAAATACATCCTCGTTTCTCTCGAAAAGCTCTGCCGCCTCTGCGACCTTCTCGAGATAATGCATTCCGTCCTCGTTATAGGATACACCCATAGCGAGTAGAGAGCGGATATTATCAAGCGCATATGAGTTACCCTCCATAAAGATGGTGGCAAGCGCGCTTGTCGAAATTCCGCTATACAATACGTCACCGAGAGGCTCACCGTCAATGTCGGGGATCACAATGCCGAGAGACTCGTCGGTTATAGAGGTGTAGAAGTTAAGCTGACGGTATGCAAGATCTGCAAGGAAGTCTCCGGAATTATAAGCCTCGATAAAGTAATCGATCGCCTCATGGTAAACGTCGCACATTCTCTCGTATTCCGTACGGCTCTCCTCTATCATTGCCTGATAGTTGCCCTCTTTATAACCTCCGTCCATCTGCATTATAGAGATGTCGGTTATAGCGTCGTTGATGTCGGTCGTGGTCTTATACGCAAGCCACACGCCCACCTCTCCGGTGTCGTCGTTAAGGTTGTAGTTAAAGACCTTGTAGCTCTCAAAAGCCGAGCCTACGAGAGCTTCCCTTGCCTCGTCATAATCATCAGCATAGACGAGCCTGATATCCGCGAGATACTCCTCCTCGACCTCCGCCGCAAGGACGGGGAGGTTCGAGCAAAGAAGCATTGCCGTAACGAGAACAAAGGAGATAATTCTTTTGTATAACTTTTTCAACGTTTTACTCCTTGAAAATTTAAGGATTCGGGATTACTGCCCTGCCGCATCTTCATCGAGTGGTTGCGCCTTTGGCATAGTCTTCTTTTTCTTTAAAATCTGATGTGTTGCGACAGTTCCGCCGACGCCGAGAGCAGCACCGATGCCGCCCGCAATCAGAATGTAGCCTGTTCCGATAACGCTTCCGACAAGCTCGGGAACGTCCGCAACTGCGGATTTATTGTTTTTCGACTGCTTTACCGAGAGGTAAATGCTCGTAGTGAAACCGTATGTGTACTTATTGAGGTCATAGCATACGACCTCACCAAAACGGTGTACGGGAGAATAACCGTCTCTCGGTTTGTTGTTCGAGGTGCTTGTAACGAAGGTATCTGCAAGAAGGGGCTTGCCCGCCTCGTAGCTCTTGGTGTAGTAGAGTGCGTTCCATCTCTGTCCCTCGAATGCGTTGAGGTCTGCCGCCTCGTATACGCCGTCGCGGTTGGTCTCGGCGTTTAAGACGACGTCATACTTTATATATCTGTCGCCGTCAACGGTATCGATAAGATCGACAAGGGATGTGGGAATATCGGTGTACTCGGGGTGATAGTAGTTCCAAACTGTGTGTCCGAGAGTGTAAGCGGTGTAAAGCATAAGCGCCGCACTTACTGCGTAAAGCATACCGGTACCGAACATCGAATAGTTGCTGATACCGCCGCTTGCGATGATGTTTTTCGCCTCTGCGGTCTGAGCCTGGAAGCCGCTTTTCATACTTCCCATCGAATCAGCATACTCGTTTCCTATTTTTACGAGAGTCTGATAATCCGTAGAAGTGAGAGTAGCTTTAAGGTAAGTTGATTCGTGGAGCATCGTAATCTTAGCGTGTACGCCAAATTGCTGCGCTCCCGCAATCCCCCATTCCGGGAATACCTTTGCAAATATGGTGTTTAACGCTTCACCGCAGGTCTGTCCGTAGGATGCTCCGATACCGAGAGTCGACGTGCTTGTAGTTGCGATTACGTCCTCTGCCATTATAAGGACCTTCGAATTATACATCGACATATCCGCAATGAGCTTCTTTGCACTTAAAATGCTCGCATTCGAGGCACTGATAGCCGCCTTTGTTCTGCTGATCGCCCATGCACCGAAGATAAGGCTGGCAAATCCTGCGTCGATAGCCATCATAGTCGAAGTGACATTTTCCATAAAGAGGTGGCTGAGAAGGCCCTCGCCGGTGTACGCATTTGCGCGGTATGCAGCGCTCGTAAGAGCAAAAGTACCGTAGTAGATAGAACGGTCAACGCCTGTGTATACGTTAAATGGAACGGCTGAATAAATCGCCTCGAGTCTTTCAACCTCGGCAATAAGCTCATCCTCGGGATAATCGGTCATGCTGTAACGAACAACATCGCTGTAGTGCGCTACTTTCGTCATAGCGATCTGACCCTCGTTAAGTGCCGCAACGAGAGGATATAGAGGAGTAAGATCCTCCTTATCGTGCTCATATTTAAGACAGAAATCATAAAGAGTCTTGCCGCCGAGATAATCGACCTCTTTGAGTCGATCAGCTAATGACTTTTGCTCAATGTACTTAACTTCGAGCTCGGTTACCTCTTCGTCAAAGTAATCAATATCATCCTCGATGGCCTCGAGCTCCTTGAACATCGTCTTAAAGGTTTCGATGCTGCCGTAAATTACGGTAGCAAGGTCGTCGAAATTGTCATAGTAATCGTGATCCTCGAATGCATCTTCGTCATCCTCGAAGAGCTCTGCAGCCTCTGTTACCTTCTCGAGGTAGTGCTTTCCGTCCTCGTTGTAGGAAACACCCATTGCGAGAAGCGCACGAATGTTATCGAGAACGTAAGAGTTACCCTCCATGAAGATGGTTGCTAGCTCGGTTGCGGTTATTCCGTCATAGAATACGTCACCGAGAGGCTCACCGTCGAAATCGGGGATCTCAATACCTAGAGACTCGTCGGTAATAGACGTATAGAAGTTGAGCTGACGGTAGGCAAGCTGTGCGAGGAAGTCGCCCTCATCATAAGCATTGATGAAATAGTCGATAGCTAAAATATAGTTTTCGCCCATTCGCTCGTATTCCTCGAAGCTATCCTTGATCATTTCCTGATAGTTACCCTCTCTGTAACCGCCGTCCATCTGCATAATAGAGATATCAGTGATAGCATCCTCGATTTCGGTCGTGGTCTTATACGCAAGCCACACGCCCACCTCTCCGGTGTCGTCGTTAAGGTTGTAGTTGAAGACCTTGTAGCTCTCAAAATCCGAGTCTACAAGAGCTTCTCTTGCCTCGTCATAATCATCGGCATAGATGAGTCTGAGGTCGGAAATATACTCCTCATCTATTTCTGCCGCGAAGGTGGGGATGCCCGAGCAAACGAGCATCGCCACAACAAGTATCAGGGAAAGTAATCTTTTATACATTTTTCATATTACCTCATTCCCGGTATTATTTTGTATTTTTCTTCTTTTGCAGGTATATAACGATAGCCGCGATAATAGCGATTCCCGCAAGAGACAGGATCGCAATAGACGATCCGCTGCTAAAGAGCGATGCAGCGCCTAAACCGAGATTATTGTACGTATCGGTTACGGGATACTCCTCGCCGGTAGGCTCTCCGCAGTCGGGACAACGGCATACGAACTTATATTTACCTGGGTTATCCGGATCTTCCTCGACAACGCCGCCTAAAAGATGTCCGCTTACGTCTATGGCATCGCAAATATCACAATCGTGGTCACCGTCGTGATCGCTATCGATATGATTACCGTTCGCCTTTAATTTCTCGTCAACGGATTCCATTCTCATACCGCAATCGGCACATAACGTAACGCTGATACGGCAGCCGTCATCAATACATGTAGGACTAATGAATATATTTTCCGATACAATACCGTTGGATCTGTGTCCCGCATCGGTAGAACGAGTCATGATCATATAGATATAATCTCCGCCTGCCTCTTTATTAAGATCGATCTGTTCGGTCGTAAAGGCATTGCCTTCGGCACGCAATACGGTCACGCGCTCAACACCGCACTTAAGGTAAGTTTCGGTATCCTGCTTGATATTGAGGCTTGTGACGGGATTGCCCGTGCTGCTAGAGGTTGAAGCGTAAAGGTAGAGGTACACGCCGCCCGCGCTGTGGTTAAGATCGATCTCGGATACAAGCTCGTATTTAACGCTCTTGCCGTTTACATTGATCCTTCTCGAGGGCTCAAACTTCTTACCCTCGTATACGACGATGTCGGTGATCGCATCCTTCGCCTTCTCTACCCTCTTGTACGCCATATAGATTTCCGTTCCGCCGGCATCCTGGTTAAGGCTGACGTCAACGAAGCCGTCGGGAGAATAGGATATGAGCTTCGAAAGAGCCTCGCGTCTGGTGGCACCCTCCGCGATGAATATCTCGCCGATGTAAGGCTTGGCGTCCTCTATTTTTTCCTCAGCATAGTTCTTATAGTGTACGTAGAAGGGAGTCACCTCCGGATTTTTGGGAACAAAGAGCTCGCTTACCTGATACATAAACTCGAAGAGTGCGTCGGTATAAACGATCTCGCTGTCATATCTGTCATAGTCCTCTTCGTTTGCGATCTCGTACATCTCGTACGCCTGCTCGTAAATATCCGCAAAGGGATCAAGCTCGTTTCCGGACATCGCGGTCTTCCAACCGTTCACAAGCGGATTTTCATCGATCGTGATATCGTAAATGGGAGCTTCACCGGAGGTCGAATAGTAGAGATAAAGTCTCGGAAGAAGCTCATCCTCATATCCCTCAACAGCGAGGAGGTTGATCGCCTCCGGAAGCTTTGTCACCTTCTTTGCCGCCTCGGCAACGAGATTATATACTCTGCCACCCACGGTGATCTGTTCCCTGGGCTCATCGAGCGAGAGAACCTCTGCCTTGATCACGAGATTCTTGATCGCCTTACTCATATCGTTCGTCATGCTATAGCCGATGAACGCCTTATTCTTGTTACCGCTGAAATAGTCCGCATCGTCAACGCTGATGGGCGTTTTTACTATCGTTGTAGCGCCCATAGCGGTAAGTCTGTCGAATACGTCCTGATCGCTTACGCTTGCAGAGGAGCTTCCCGCGGCGAGTGTACCCTCCGCAATCTTCTCCTTAAGGACGGTCAGCTTATCCATAACGTAAAGACCGCCGATGTATTTGCCGTTTGCCTCAACCTTCTTATATTCATCTCTTGTGAAGGTCTCATCCTTTGCTACCTTCGGAGCCTTGTAGGTTCCGACAAATCTTGACGATACGGTGGTATACCAGAAGTATATCGCATCGTCCCCGGTGCCGCCGTTAAGGTCGGAGTAGCTGGACGAGTCCCACTTACGTGCAGGTGAGCCATCGGTGTATACCTGGCTTCCGTCATACCAGATCTGTCTCGAGAAGGAGCCGCCGTAGTACGGCCTTGTTTCCATACTGATAATGGGATCTGCATCCCGAGGATCGGTGGTCGTGTAGATGTAAACATAATCACCGCCCGCACCCTTGTTAAGATCAAGGTCGGATGCGAGAGTGAACACCTTACCTGAATCGGTCAAGGTTTTCGGGGGATTTCTCTTGTGATAGAAGCGAATTTCCTTGATAGCATCCGCAGGATCTGCCGTGTAGGTGTAACCGATATATATCTTCTTACCGCCCGCATCCTCGTTAAGGTCGAAGTCAACGAAGCCTTCTGCACCCATATCGAAGAGTCTGTCAGCGATCGTCTCTCTGCTCTCGTCTCCGTATGCTGTAAGCACCTTAGCGATATACGGCTTCTGCTTACGAACGTCATCACCCTCGCGCTTTATGTGAAGGTAGAAGTAGGAGTTCTGCTCCTTGCCGTCATCATTGTTGAAGTAGTGGAGGAGGATATCGAACATTTCCCTTGCCCATTCGAATGGGTGGGAGTTCTTCTCCTTATTCGTGTATTCGTCGATCTCGGCATATACGGATCTGTCATTTATGGTACGGACGGTCTCGAAGCCGCTCTTGAAGGGCGAGGACGAAACGTCAAAATCGATAATCGGAGCTCCCGCTTTCGTTTCGGTGGTACCGTAAACGTATACGCTCGGCTTCGGTGCATCCTTATGTACCATAAAGTTATAGGAAATCTCGGAGAGGAGCTTATACTCGTATCCGTTCTTATAAAGGATCTTCGGAGGCTCGTCGCTTGAGAACTCGTTGAAGTAGATGAATATATCACGTAGAGCTTCCTTTTTCTTTTCGGTTTTCTGATAAGCAAATTTATATGCGTTAAGATCGTCGTAGCTATCAAGCACATCACTGTCCCAAACGTCTGTCTGGCGGAGTACGGGAGTATAAGAAACGTAGTTTGTCGCGCCGTTGTTAGCAAGCTGCGAGAGCAGAAGCGTCTCTGAGATATCGTCGAACCAAACGTCAGCATCCTTGCCAAAGGATCTTATTACGCTGAGCTTATCGGTAACTAAGATATTGGAAACGTAGGGTCTACTCTCGGAGTCGATATTAACGTAGAAGACGAAGTCCTTACGCCATCTGGAGTTATCCTCGCCCTCATTGCATCTTACTACAGCTGCCTCGTTGGAGTTACCGAAAGCATCGGTCAAGGGCTTGAAGGTGGAGTTTTTGTTATCCTTAATACTCTTTTCGAGTTCACTTCCCTTATACGTGCAGATAAAGTCGGAAAGCTTTATGGGGTGAACCTCACTCATTCCTCTCTTTATCTCTATTATGACCTCCTGCTCCTCGTTCTCTGCGTCGGCGGAATTGTCGGTGGTCTCTTCCTTCTCCACGGGCAGTTCTACGATCTCCTCCGTGAAGATGTTTGTGCTCGAGGGGTTGCCCGATACGTATAGTGTGCCTCCCATCCATTGATTGACGTAGCTGATGGTCGTGCTGTTAGCATACGCAGGCACGTAGGTCCAGCCGAAAGTAGACCAAGAGTGGTATCCCAAGGACTCGAAGCTGATGTTTTCAAGGTATCCCTCAAGCGACGTTGCCTTTAATTTATATATCGCACGGTAGGGGTTGTAAGTACCGCTGTAAACTACGGCATCACACAGCTCATAGGTGTTCGGAATGCCATATTCGTAACCCATCTTCAGGAATGCATCCTCACCTCTGTCGGGGTAATTCGAGCGGCCGTCCGAAAAACCGACACCGCCGAGGTAGAGATCACCGTCGGTGAATGTCTGTTCGGGAAGGAAGTAAAGATAATAAGGAGTATCACCGTTTCTTTGCTGCTGGTAAAGGTCCAAATTAAAGGTGATAGCAGGACCTCCGGAGAACTGATTGACAGGCTCATAGCCAAGAGGCGCATCGGCACGGTTGTTAACGCAAATGATACCGCCCGCAAGGATGGGAGTACCCGAACCCTTATACTTGGTTGCATAGAGCGATACTCTGCCATTGCTTCCGCACTGCGCATAGGTTGCCGCACCGTATCTTATCTCCGCTGTGCTGTCTTTGGGGAACATACGGAGATCGCGGATAGCATACTCGGCGTTGGTCGTTACCTTATATCCAAGATACGTAGCGGTTTTTACCTCATTAACGATACCCGCATCAGAGTAATCGGGTGAAAGATTTACGTTAAGAGGAGTGTATCCCGCATTTTCGAGAAGCTCAATACAGTGATCGGGGCTTTCGCCGGACTGAAGGAATACGTCGGAGATATAATATTTCTTATCACTCTCAACGAGTGCAACCTTATCCTGCTTGTAGAAAACGTATATACCGTTGACGTCGTCGTTATCATCCCACTGGTTAAGGTCACAGGCGACGATCTCGCCGAAGCGGGTCAAAGGTGTATATCCGTTGGGGGTCTCGCCGTTTCCGTAACGAACGAGTAGGCTATCAGCCTTGATCGGCTTTGCATCGTCTCCCTGTCTATCATAAGAGACGTACATCGCGATCCATTGAGACGCGTCTTCGGATTTAACGTTAAGGTCAATTATCCGATCGTTTACATCGGTAACAGCCTCGTAAAAAGTGAACACCGGTCGTCTCATGCTTTCAGTGACGATACCGCCGTTTGAGGACTGACTGAAGGTGACCTCCTTCACGTCGTAGAGATACTCGGGCATAGGATACTTTTCCCAATCCACATCGTCCTCTTTGCTTTTCTCGACTAACGACCAGATCAAGGATACAAGTGCGGTAACGGCAACGGCCGCAACTGCGATCCAGAAGGTAGTAGCGCCGCTTATTACAGAGCAGAACTTAACCATTCCCGCAAGAACACCGGACTGTATCGAGCCTGCTACGGTTGCGCTGATAGCACCCGCGATCATTGTAACACCTATCGCAAGCTTTGGCAAAGCGATAAATGCAAGACCGATAGATCCCAGAACCATCGTTACGTGCTTACCCGTTGTCCATACGTACTCGGATTCCAGCTCGTTTTCGTAGAACTCCATTTCACCGGTAGCTGCCATATGGCGAGTCGCAGTATCGGTAAAGCCAACGATAGAATCGTCCTCGAGAAGGACGGAATCAACTCCGGAGTAAAGATAAACCGATGCAACCTCGTTCGTAACCTCGGAATAAACGTCGTCATAAGTATCAAAGCCATCTACCGTTGCGTTAACACCCGTTACTACCTCAAGGAAGCAACCGTAGGAAAGCGCCGAGAACTCACCGTCGGAAAGCACCGACACCATCGGATAAAGAGCCTTTTCGCTTCCGCCATCGGCAAAGGAAAGGAAGAAGTCCTTGAGCGTTCCGCCATCAGTACCGTAGCTGTATTTTGCAAGCTCGTCGAAGGCAATTTTATAGTATCTGTATCTGCCTTCGTCTGCCTTCTTGAGAGCCGCCTCCTCAGCGGTCAGCTTTCCGTCCTTTACCGCACCGTCGTACTTTGCCTCGAAATTCTCGTCAAGATCGGTGGGGATAAGTCCGGATTTATCCATTGCGGCATAAGCACCCGCATAAATCTCGATAATCATCAAAAGCTGCTCCGCACGGCGAAGAAGCTCTGCCTCGTTGTCGCCGTACACGGTTTCCGAGTCGTAGGGACCCTTATCGGAAAGCTTTTCAAGCCAGTTACCGTTTCTTATCTGTATGCCCATAGTTAAAAGCTTAACTATAGTGTCAACGATAGTGGGATCGCAGAACATAAGTATCTCGGTAATTCTCTCCATACTCATATTGCCTTGAACGATCTGATATCCGAGTCCGTTTTCTTCTTCAAGCTTAGTCTCGCCGTTGACAACGCGGAAGAAGTTAAGTGCCTTATACGCCTTCAGCGCAGGAACGCTTTCCTCCTCGTAAGCATCTCTAAACTCTTCAACGAGATATTCAAAATCACTCGCCATCTCGGCAAAAGCCGACTCCTGTGCAGCAAGAGCCTCCTTCATACTCGTAATGGTGAATCCACCTTTCGTGTTCATAAGCTTCATATCGTAGATAGCTTCAGACGGATCGGTGGTAGTCTGATAACCGAACCAGACACCGTCCTCGCCCGTACCCTCGTTAAGATTGCCCTCGACGAAGATATATTCCTCTGCTTCAAGGATACTCTTTGCCTCATCGGCGGTTGTCGCCTGAGCGAGCTTTATGGATTTGATATAGATCTCTACCGTATCCTCGGACTCCTCCGTTTTAAGTTCCTCAGCAAAGACCGTCAGGGGCAACGTTGTTATTATCGTTGCGAGAACCAGAATGAACGATATAATTCTCCACCCGAACTTAGTTTTCATAACTGCTTACTCCTTAGATTTTAGTTTAGGATGCGTGATATCTGAGATTGTTCAATTCAGTTTCAATTTGCTCTCTTTTCGCCGGTTTCAACAGATAACCGCTCGGCTTAATTTTCAACACCTCTTTAGCATATTCCTTTTCATCGCAAACCGTCAAGAATATAATATTCACCTTGGAATTTAGTTTCTTTACTTTTTTTGCGAGTGTAAGACCGTCCATACCGAAAAGCTCGATTTCGGTGATCAGGATATCGCAACCGTTTTCGTTTACAAAGGTAAGTGCTTCGTCGGCGTTGGCAAAAGCAACAATGCTTGCCTCGGGCAGGATCTGCTCTACGCTTTGCTTGGTACCTTTCAGCATAACGGAATGATCATCCACGCAAACAATCGTCATTTGTTTCCCTCCATCAATGTTTTTATGTAACCCATACTGTCTCAGTACGATTTTATAATTATCCCGGAAATACGAAGCGGCTCCAATGCGCTCCGCATCACCCATCGTCATATCAGACCGAACATAAGAGTTATATAAAAACCCTTTTGCATAACGGTTCAAAGCGTGAAGATGAGAACAAAAGTCTAAAATAATTATAATTCAATGCTTTTTTCATCATTTTAACATTAACGGCGTTACAAATGTGTTACAAATCAAAAGAATATTAAAAAATATTCGAAAAATGTGCGATTAAAAAAATTCTCTTCAGGACGGTTTTCAACAAAAGCACGATGCTGAGTCATTGAGATCAGCATCGTGCTTTTGTTTTTTATTTCAAATATTTTTTTGCATTTTACGGTATGCGGACGGTAGGTACGTATTCTATCAAATTTCAAAAGCCGTCATTGAGAGTACGCACCGTTCTCGCACACTTTTTGTATGTAGCCGATGATCGCTCGTATCACGTTGCTTTTCGGCAATGAGCGGTACAAATTTCAGTTGTTTTATTCGCTCCACTTGACGTATACGGTAAGATCGGAATCGACGTCCGCATAAGGATCGTAGGCTATCGTGCAGGCGGCATCGGTGTATGCGCCAAAGGCATTTGCGACCTCATCCGCGAAATTGAAGCCCGCGACCACGCCCTTGGGGATCTGAACAGTCCGGCTTACTTCCTCCTCGGTGCCGGGGTTGCTGACAACCGTGACGTTGCGCGGATTTTCCGTACGGTTCTCGTACGCCAAAAATTCCTTGAGCGCTTCGGGCGCTTCTGCATCATAGGTCAGCTCTACCGTCGAATTGAATCCCGATCCATCCACATAGGTGTAATCGCTCGTGACGGAAATCATTTCACGTGTTTTTGCATCCAGCACATAGACAAATCTACCGGCTATCACGCCGAACTCAGCCCAAATTTCAAGGCTTTCATCGCTCAATGCGGCGGTTACGGTAATACTGCCGTCTTTTATCTCCACGGACTCAATTATATCCTCTAAAGCGTCTTCACCCAGGATCAGCAAGGCATACTTCTCTGCCCGCTCGGCTGCATAGCCGTCGCTAACACCGGTGGGTGTAACGGGAATGTAGCTCACATAGAGATCATCAAGGCAGGCATAGTACACATCGTCGGTCATAAACTCCGCCCAATCGCCTTCTGCGCTGGGAACAAAGTTGAAGACATAGCCCTTGGTCAGATATTGAATATTAAGCAGTTCTCCATCAATCTCGCTGCGAATAGATACGCTTTCGTGGTTTTTGAGCAGAGCTTCGGTCTTTGAAGCATCATAGATCTCCTGTAGCGTAATGGCAAGCTTTGCTTTGAGCGCGGCTACCTCGTCTGCCGTAAGACCTGCATCCTCCATAAGGAAGGCTGCGGCTTCTGCGGCAAGATCTGCCTTGTAAACGTCATCTACCCTGAAGGTTGTATTCAGCACCTTGATGAGGTTGTTCTTCACAATGGCTGCATATTTTTCAGTACCTTCCTCAACGCCGTAATAGTTGTAGTAGGTGACCATGTAATCGTCAATAACCTCGTCCAAGGTTGCACCCATAAGACATTCAAGCAGAGCGCTTACAAAGCCGGCGCGGTCTTTTCCTTCGTTGCAATGGATAAGATACGGACCGTTGTTGTTAATGATGAAGCGCATACCCTCTGCCAAGCCGTTCAAGGTTGCTTCGGAGAGGAAGTCCATTCCCAGATTTACGTAGGTCACATTACAGGTGCTGTAATAGGTATTCTCCGCATCCCCGTACGTGTTAGAGGAGTCCGCAAGGTTTACAACGGTTATGATACCTGCATTTTCGGCAGCCTTGTCTGCGTACGTGTTTCGTCCATATGCGGGATTGATGGGAGAAGACGAGCGATACAGAACGCCCTTACCCATACCGCCGGTTTCTATCACGCGGAAGTTTGCAAACGCTTCGTCGCTGAGGTGAGAGTAATCGGTGCGCTCGTTGGTTCGAACCAACTGACGGATGAGCCACTGTTCACGGTAGCCTCCCTCTTCCTTCATCGTGATCTTAATCTCAACGGCAGATTCCATAAGATAATCCCAACGATAGCCCGGGTCTTCTTCGATAGCGGTCTTTTGAGCAATTCCTGCAGTGGTTGCAAAATCGCCCATATTTATAGCGAGAACTACTCCGTCCGTCGCCCCGGTAGCACGCAAAACAACTTCACCGTTATCTACGTCGCTGTAGCTTGTGCAAAGAGGAACGTCCCACTTTTTCTCTCCAATAGCAATCTCTACCACGTCGCCGTGCTCAAAGCCTTTGTCGTAAAGGTCTGAGCCGTACATGTACAAGACCAAGTTGCCGTGCTTGGCGATCTCATAGATAGTGGTCGTTATTTGAATAGGCTCGGTAATCGCGGTATTACCACCGTTGCCTCCGTTGTCAACATCGCCGCTTGGCTTCTGGCATCCACTGAGCACGGCAAGTAACATAACCAAGGCAAGTACAAGTGCGGATAAACGGATTCTGGTTTTTTTCATTTGGTATACTCTTTCCGAATACGCTTTTCGTATTCTGTTCTGTTGTAGCTCGGTTATTATATTACAGTGAGCGTTACAAATGTGTTACAAAAAAAGCAAAAACGGCAAATTTTTTAAAAAAATCTGCCGTTTTTCGAAAATCAGTTAAACATAAGCATAGCGCAGGTCTCCTCTGCCCAGCTGTACTGCGTCATATATTCGCCGTGAAATTCAGGCTTTCCTGTTTCAAGATAACTAATATAGTCACACTTGAGAAGACTTGTGTCAATACGGTAACACGGGGTCTCGTGGCATAAAACCGCATCTGATCCTACCGATTTCAGCGTATTTTTAAGATCCATGAAGAGCTGGCGAAGATATGCGGAATTTTTGGTGTCGTCCGTATCGTCGGGAAACAGCACGGCGCAGATCTGCTTCGCCGTCATTCCCGCGCCCTTTCGGTCTACGAGAAAAGCGAAAAGCTCTTTTGTTTTCATACGTTTAAACACCAGCTTTTCTTCTTTTGCATATACCTCAAAATTGCCAAAGCATTTCACGGTAAGAAGCTTCTCTTTTTGTTTTATTCCCTTAATGTTATTGATTTCTGCTTGCACATCCTCAGCTGATATCGGCTTCATTAAATAACCCGATGCGTGAAGCTTGAATGCGGGGATAGCGTATTCCTCATATCCTGTACAGAATACGATCTTACAATTCGGACGGGCAGCTACAATTTTTTCTGCGAGTGCAAGTCCGCCCATACCGCGCATATTAATATCCAAGAAGGCAATATCCAGAGGATTGTTTTTCACAAATTCGAGCGCTTCCTCACAGTCGGAAAATTTTGCTACATTGGTAATATCGGGAGATTCTTCGATCGCCGCCACCAATGCTCCGAGCATTAACGCTTCGTCATCAACCGCTATAGCTTTCATTTACGTACCTCCTTTGGAATTGTTATCAAAACTTTAGTACCAACACCTACCGTACTTTCAATTTCAAGTGTTCCGTTTACCATCACCTTAAGTCTTTCGCGAATATTCCGCAAGCCCACGTGTTTTCTTTCATCGACAAGTGCAGTTGTATCAAATCCTGCACCGTCATCAACCACCGAAATGCAATAATCCGTGTCGGTTTCATAGGAAAGAACTCGAATCGTTCCACCCTTCTGCAGCTTCATCAAGCCATGCTTGATTGAGTTTTCAACGATCGGCTGAACTGTCAGCGCGGGAATATGGAAATCCTCCGAATTCATTTCGAACATAAACGTCATATCGGGGAATCTGACGTTTTCAATACTAACGTAGTGGCGCACGTGCTCCATTTCCTGCGACATCAAGATCGGCTTAGGATTATCAAGCTCTCCGAAGTTTCCGCGGAGATACTTTGCAAAATTGTGCACGAGGTCGCTTGCCTTGTGAGAATCCAATTTACATAGCTGCTCGATGCTTCCAAGTGTATTATAAATGAAATGAGGACGTATCTGACTCATCATCGTGGAGATCCTGCTTTCGGCAAGCTCTGCGTTCAGAACGATCTTCTCCATCTCGAGCTCTTTTGCCTTGGCTACCGCATTGATGTTGCTCGGTATGAACTTGAGAACCATAATTGCCGCTACGGCAACCAATACAAGGAAAACGTATTGAGAAATTACGCCGCCCTTCCAAACGGCAGTCTTGGTTCCAACGACGTCGGCAAAAAAGGCAAGCAGCGGTAAAAACGCTCCTATATAAAGCCACCTTACCTTTGATTTCATAGTTAAGAACTCTTTTACGAGGCATACGGCAAGCACGGCGTTCACTACGAGCTGTACCAGCGCCCACCACGCCCAGGTATCGTAAAAGGACATATCGGTGATAATCGGTATTACGAAGAACACCGCATTTGCGCATCCCAAAACGATAACGGCTATATTGCTTGCCGTGCTCGTCGTCTTTAGCAGAAAAGAAATCAGCACGCATAGGAAGAGCATATAGAACATCATTGACGCTCCGAGCATCGTAGTGTTAGTCACCGCAGACTCGCTATGAAAATGTATACCCTCCGCGCGAAAATAGAAGTAGAATCCCGCAAACAAGACCATAAGTCCTACAAGCCAAATAAGCTTACTGCTTTTTACGTGGATAAGGCTTGAAAATAGCGCAATACCGAGGAACACGGTAGAAACGAGCATGAATATCATACCGAAGCTTCTCTGCGTCTCACCGCTATCCGAAACGCTTTTTTCAAAATCAATTCCCGTCCATAGCCCCATTTTAGACAGCAATTCGTCAATTGCGGTTTCGTTTCCGAAGGCGTGAGGATTATGTATAAGGATTAAAATAGGCTCCTCGCTATTGCTCATCAGGGAATACGCCTCCCACCTCGCGACGCAAACCGAATCTCCGTACAATGTATTTTCCGTGTCAAGCACGGTAGGATCGCATCCCGCCTCAAAAAGGGTTAAATTTACGTGATCAAGATAAAAGGCGATCGGTATTTCGTATCTGTAAATACCCGCGTATCCACCCTCAGGGTCCAGCATATGAAAATTGCCTCGCAGGGTGACGTCTCCCTCCGTTGAGGGAATATGCTCTCCCATAACGATCGTACGCCACTCTCCGTCCGCGATGCGGTACTCGCCCTCAAAATATACGTCTCCGACAAGCGACGGCGCTGCCTGCATGCTACGGCTGTTATTAAACCAAAGCAAAAGCGCGGCAAGCAAAATCAGAACGACGATGCCAGCAATCTTTAAATACGTTTTTCTTATTTTTTTAATTTTTTCGCCTATGTTAAGCATTATTTCCTCGCTTACGTTCCTTTCATTTATGCATAGCAGCCTAATAAGCGCGCGGGC
>JAZRBV010000025.1:0-4668 GCA_045635225.1 Eubacteriales bacterium | reverse complement strand
GATGGACAACATGGTCACCCTCTCCACCTTCCGCGCCGGAGATGAAACCATCACCACCGACCCGACCGAGCGTAACGATAGGGACACGATCACATGGACATATCATCCGCTGACCGGCGTTGAACTCAGCAAGACCTACGCCGACGGCACTGCTGTGGTGAAGACCTACGACGCCTACAACCGACTCTCAACGGAGACGGATGCCCGTGGTAACGTCAAGACTCATTCCTACGAGCACGCTCGCGGTCTGCACCTCGGCACCACCTACACTGTAGTGGATGGCACTGCGGAAACATCTGCCCGCAGCTTCACGTACAACCACCTCGGGCAGTTGACTCAGCTGACGGATGATAGCGGTGTGCGTACATTCACCTACAACAGCTACGGTGAACGCGAAAGCGATTCCCTCGTGGTGGATGGTGATACCCACCTCGTCACCGGGTTACGCGATGATTTCGGTCGCTCCACAGGCTATACCTACGCCAAGAACGGCAGCGTGTTGCAGACGGTCAGCACCGGTTACGGTACGGATGGACGCATCAACAGCGCAGGCTTCCTGCATGGTGGTGCGATGAAACTGTTCGGCTATGAGTACTTGCAAGGCAGCAACCTGCTGCACAAGCTCACCAAGCCCAACGGCATGATGCTCACGCAGTCTTACGAAACTCAGCGAGACCTGCTCACCGGCATGGCCTACCACCGTGGTAGCACCCTTGTGGCACAGCGTGAATACACCTACGATGTGCTCAGCCGTCCCACCGCTCGCACGACCTCCCGCCAGGGTAACGTGGTGAACGATACCTTCGTGCACAACTCCCGCTCCGAGCTTGCCAGTGCACAGGTGAATGGTGAAACCTACGGCTATGACTACGACAACGTGGGTAACCGCCGTATGTCGATGGAGGCAGGTGATTACGCATTCTATGAGGCTAACGCGCTAAACCAGTACACGGATATCACCGGCTCAGAGGACGAAGCAGACTTCAGCTTCACACCCGTCTTCGATGCCGACGGTAACCAGACGCTCATCAAGACCGAGACCGGCATCTGGAGTGCCGCCTACAACGCAGAGAACCGCCCCGTCAGCTTCACCAACGAAGCCACCGGCACCGTGGTCACCTGCGCCTACGACAGCATGGGCCGTCGCAGCTTCAAGCAAGTAACCGTCAACGGTACCGTTACGCTACACCAGCGTTATCTATACCGTGGTTACCTGCAAATCGCCTGCATCGACCTCACCCGTAGCCACCACCCGGGTCTTTGGCTCATCACCTGGGATCCCACCGAACCCATCGCCACCCGCCCGCTTGCCATCCAAAAAGACGGCACTTGGTACACCTACGGCCTTGACCTCACCAAGAACGTGTGCGAAGTCTTCGGCTCCACCGGCTACATCGCCACTACCTACACCTACTCCCCCTACGGATCAGTAACCGCCACCGGCTCCGTTACCCAGCCTATTCAGTGGAGTAGTGAGGTGTGGGACGAAGAATTCGCCTTGGTGTACTACAATTGGAGATATTATTATGCAAAAGCAGGTAGATGGTTATCTCAGGATATTGTTTTCGATGGTCACAATATATACAAATATTGTAGCAACAAGATGTATTTAGTTGATAATTTAGGATTAAGTTCTCCTGATTTAGGAACTTCAAAGGAGTTAGGCGACTGCTGTTATATATTCACAATTAAAGTAGACGCAGTAGGCTTTAATTATTCATCAGGTCAAACATTTCTTAAGTCCATGACCAAAAATCAAAAAATGAAAGAAACAAGTGTTGGGCATACATGGATTCGCCTAGAAAATACAATAGAGCAAGAAATTATTGAAGGTGGACATAGTGGAGAAGACCCTGAAATACGTGAACCGGGAATAGACGATGAGAATTTCGAAACGTATGGCGACGGCGTTTATGCGTTAATGAATATGTATAATAATGGAGAAACAGCACCTTTCCCTCACATTCCAGAAGCTGATCCTCAAAATCCTATAAGGTGGCTATGGCACATATATCAAGATGGACATTGGGCAGAAGGCTCCGGAGGACATGAAAAAGTTACAAGTGAATGTAGCTGGTGTATTTCTAAAAATGAATATGAAAAAGCTCATAGGTATATAGATGAAGTTAAAAAAAATATAAAATATTACGGATTAACAGGAAATCAATGTACGAGCACAGCAGCAAAAATAGCAAAAAAAGCAGGTGTCAATGTTAATCCCTATGTAATACTGTCTTTGCCAAGAAGCCTCTCAGAGAAAGATATTTTATGGACTAATCCTAAATATAGTAGGATTACCTTTGCCCTTCCTGATAAAATGCAAGATATCATGAAGCATGCGGGAAACGACCGTGTAAAATCTTGTCGTTAAATATTAATACATTACGTTATTATATTTTTCAAAGAATTTTTATTAAAATTATTGAGGTATAAACGAAAAGTAATGTGTTGACTTAATTTAGAATGTGGGGACGGTCAAACTACTGGCCGTCCCTACTGTTTTCAAGTTTAAACGAGCATTCCCGAAAAAAAGGCCAAGCATGCACTACGTCTATCCGTATCTAAAAGATTGGAATTCCTCGATCGATGTTTGAGGTTTTCTTTTGGCTGTATTTGTTCCATGCAGGGCAATTATAACACGGCTATGTTTTATTGCTAAGTCCATAAATAGCAACAAAAATAGATTTTATGAGAATTTTGTAAAGTTAAAATTTATGAAAAAATCAAGACACACAATTTACAATACATGAAAATTCACTCCTTTTACTCTTATTTTCCTGTAAATATAATCATGTTTCGAATTCATATAAAAAGGGCACATACCTGCTTCTTTCTTATTCCAAACAATATAAACAATGTCATTTTTACATGAAATCAGCAGGAACCATTTTTTGTTATTGCTATAATATTCGCAAATATCTTTGGATGCTCCAAAGGCGTAAATTTTATCCTTATCAATTATTTGAGATTTAACTTTATGAACCCTTCCGTTTTTGATAAAAAATAAAAGTATAGCGACACCTTTGTCTTTTTTAACTAATTTAACTTCTATTAAATCATTGTTTTGAAAATTAATAGCACCAATAGTAATTGTTGGATGCTTACACAATAAACCACTTTGTTTCATATCTACAGAATCAGCTTCTGCTGGATACGCTATTATATTTCCTATTTCACATGAATTTCTGCAGCTAGACAGAATAAAAAACATCGATATGAAAAAGTCAATTAGAACTCTTGTTTTAATAATTTTAATAATTTTGTTCATTACTATCTCGTGGGGCGGGGGGAAATACTAAGCTGTCGCCCTCCTTTTGACACGAACAAGCCATTTCTTCTTGTTTTTTTGCCCGGATGAGCGCAAATGTTTTATAGCATATGACGGAGTGTACGGTCGAGCTTTTTTTGCGAGAGCTGCAAGATTGGGAGTCTTTGATTTCAGCCATGAGTGACTCAGGTCGAAACATCTGTATTTCATTATCTACCGACCTAATCGCCAAAACAAAAAGCCAAATTTTGTCTTTCATTTGCAACCTTATTTTTAAAAAACGTTATTCGCAAGCGTTTCACAACTCAAGAAAACTTTCGACTCCCATCGCCCACCCTTAAAGAACAAGCCCATTGGGAGGAGTGGGCATGCCTTACTCGCCCCGGCGCTTGGTAGGAAGCCCGAAGAATGTGTTGCCTCCGATTTGGTAGCCGGTGGCTTTCCTGCTGATGTGGGTGAGGGTGGGGTAAACCTCGCCATTCCACTTGTATCCGCTATCGAGTACGTCTACCTAGGGAGGCAGTACACCAGAATGGAACACGTTTATCCTTAAATCACGTCATAAATGGCATCAATGAGAGTATGAGCACGTAATGTTAACACGTTTTGTAAAGCCTTAATAACAAGTCTTTTTCCAAAGCTTCCTGCAACCTGTTATGAGACAAGGCGAATTTCGGGGTAATTTTCAGAAAATGGAGTCAATTTTCATAAGTTATTTATACACAACGCATCGGAGTTACTAAAAATCACAGTCACAAAAAGGCTATTATGGGAGCGGTCGTAACCAAGACAAAATGGCAACAACCTCGCCACCACGGTGAGCCTTGCCGACGGCAGCATCCTGAGCCAAAACATCACCAACGGCTTCGGGCAGGAAATCGCGACCGCCGCGCCGAACACCCTCGGCGGCTTCATCTACACCCGCAGCGAATACAACGCCAAGGGGCAGCTCACGAAGCAGTATCAGGACACCGGCTCCGCCACGGAACCCACCGCCCCGACGCTCTACGAATACGACAGCTTCGGCAATATGACCAAGCAGACGCTCGCCCTGTCCGACACCCCAACCAAAGACAATTCCCCCGTGGTGGAAATGTCCTACAGCGTGGAATCGACAGACGAGGGTGTGTTCAGCGTCACGACCAACACCCGCTACAATGCAGAGGGGGCGGCTCTGAATAGCTCGCAGAAGCAGATGATTTCTACTCTGTCCGCTACGCTGGCAAGCAAGAGTATCAGTACCGATGTGCGCGGTAACTGTACCGTGTATTGGTCGGAGTATACTGCTCCCGCAAAGGTTACGAGCTTCAACTCCATCCCCACTTCCAATATTACCGCCGAAGTGGTGACGGTGGATGGGCTGACCATCTCGCAGACCGATAATGCCGGCATCACCTCCG
>JAZRBV010000024.1:0-115855 GCA_045635225.1 Eubacteriales bacterium | reverse complement strand
TTGGCGATCTTCTCTTGACTGTTACCTCTCTTTGCCGCAAGATAGGAGTCGAATCCGAGGTTGCACTCTCGAAGGCAACAAATAAGTTTATTGACCGATTTGAGAAGATCGAAAACGCCGTTATCGCCGAGGGTAAAAACATAAACGAGCTGTCGATGACAGAGCTTGATGCCATATGGGATAAGAATAAGAGGAATGGGTAAAAATATTCTCAAAAATGGTAAAAAACCATAAAAAAATAAGAAAAAAGTAAAATAAACTATTGAAATTGCGAAAAATATGTGATATAATGTAAACGTAAAATAAAGGGCGCGCCCGAGAATTAAAAATGAAAGGTAATAATTATGAACAAGACACAGCTTATCGACGTAGTAGCAACTAAGACAGGACTTACCAAGAAGGCAGCAGAGGCAGCTGTAAACGCAGCTAACGAAGCAATCACCGAGGCTCTCAAGGCAGGAGATAAGGTACAGATCATCGGCTTCGGCACATACGAGGTTAAGGAGAGAGCAGCAAGAGAGGGTCGCAACCCCAAGACCGGTGAGACCATCACCATTGAAGCTGCTAAGAAGGCTTCCTTCTCCGCATCCAAGGCTCTTAAGGATCTTGTAAACGGTTAAGTTAAATGCGCCTTGATAAATATCTTAAGGTTTCAAGACTTATAAAAAGACGTACCGTTGCCAATGATGCCTGCGATTCCGAGCGTATATCCGTTAACGGTAAGAGTGCGAAGGCATCGTACAACGTCAAGGTCGGCGACGTGATCACAGTCACTTTCGGTACCAAATCGGTATCGGTCAGAGTTCTTGATATCAGAGAGACCACAAAGAAAAGCGAGTCCGTCGGAATGTACGAGGTTATTTCCGAGTCGGATGAATAAAAACAGAAAACGCTGCATACCTTTATATAAAGGAATGTAGCGTTTTTTTATTTTGTCTTGGAGGGACTATGGAAGCACGAACGGCAGAGCAGACGGTTATGCTGAAGGATCGATCAACCGTCAGAATAGATAACGTTAAAAATGTTACGGGATTTGACGACTCGTATGTTACGCTTGAGACGAATATGGGGAAGATCACAGTTGAGGGGAGCGGTATGAAGATAGAGAGTTTAACGAAGGATGATGGAAAAATAGAGATTAAGGGAAAAATTGACGGCGTGTATTATTCAGCCGAGAAGGAACGACGCGGTATATTCAAGCGTATGCTGGGATGAGATACTTCACACTCAACGAAATATTCAATTCGATTATATCTGCCTTGATTTACGGCGGTATTTTTGAGTTTATTTGCATTTTTTGCTCCGCACTATACGCCTTAGCAGCTCTGTTTTTAGCATTGCCGGTTAAAGCGTTTTTTTATAAAGGGCGCATATTCTGCACGGTATATCCTGAGCAGTATCTTGCCGATGGCAAGCGTGTTGATATCCCTCTGAAATTGATCGCATCCACACTTGGAGTTCTTCTGTTTTCGCTTGGATATTTGCTTTTGTCCTACTTTGCTCTTGACGGTGAACTTCGCTTGTATACTTTGCTTATAGCACTCTTGTCTGGATATGCACTGCGCGTAGCTGTCCGACCGTACGTTTTGCGTATATTCACGTTTTTGCTTACACGCATATTCGCGCTACTCGTCATACTGCTTCGCATCCTTACATATCCTCTGCGATCGTTGCTGATACGCATAGCGAATACGAAAATTTTTACCGAATTGCGAAATAAGCGGTCGAATGCGCTTGTAAAACTAAAAAAACTGCATCTACGATCAAAGAGAGCAGCTATCGAAAAAAGAAAAAAACGGAGGGTAAGTGTTGAATAACAGCGACGCATATTTTTTTCATCAGGGAACGCATTACAGAGCCTATAAATATCTCGGATGCTCTGCTTTAGAGCACGACGGCTCATATAGCTACACATTCCGAGTATGGGCACCGGGCGCGTCGTCGGTCGGCTTAATATCAGATTTTAGCGGCTGGGGCGATGCATTGCCGCTCGATCGTATAACCGATAACGGAGTTTGGGAGACTACACTCACTTATGATCACTCTCTGGACGGTAAAGCGTATAAATACCGAATAATTCGAGGAGATAGAGTGTTCGATAAGGGAGACCCTTACGCCGTTTTCTCGCGCGGTTTTGACGACGGCGGAAGTGTCATCTACACGAGCCACTTCGACTTTACCGACGGTGAATGGCTCGAATATCGACGGCGCACGTTCTGTGACGCAGAGCACGCATATCCTATGAACATATACGAGATGCACCTCGGAAGCTTTATGCGGCACAGTGATAACTCGTATTATACCTATCGTGAATATGCGGATATTCTGCCGCCATACCTCAAGCGTATGGGTTATACTCACGTTGAATTTTTGCCGCTTGCCGAATACCCCTACGATGCCTCGTGGGGGTATCAGCCATGTGCGTTTTTTGCGCCCAGCATGCGCTTTGGAGATCCGGACGGGCTGCGTCTTTTGGTAAACTCCTTACACCGATCGGGATTAGGTGTTATCCTCGACTGGGTCGGCGCTCATTTTCCAAAGGACGCCTGGGGACTTTATGAGCTCGACGGTGCGCCGCTATACGAATATCAGGGTCGCGACCGCATGGAGTCAGATACTTGGGGGACGCGATTTTTTGACCTTGGCAGAGAGGAGGTACAGAGCTTCCTCGTTTCAAATGTCCTGTATTATCTTGAAGAATTTCACTTTGACGGCATAAGAGTTGACGCTGTGGCATCGATGCTTTATTTAGATTACGATCGCCGTCCCGGTGAATGGATACCCGGTGTCGATGGCACTAATATAAATCCCGAGGCGGTAGCATTTTTCAAAAAGCTCAATTCGGTCGTCAAGGAGTATCACCCTGACGTGCTGATGATAGCGGAGGAGTCGGGAAGCTACGGTGCCATAACCAAGGAGGTTAGCAAAGGCGGTCTCGGCTTTGATTTGAAGTGGAATATGGGGTTTGCAAACGATTTTTACGATTATCTCTCCTGGGATCCCGTGTTCAGACGTCATAAGCATACAGCGCTGACGTTTCCGATCATGTACGCCTTTAACGAGAGGTATTGCTTGCCGGTTTCACATGATGAGGTTGTACACGGCAAGCGCTCCTTTGCGGATAAGCCGTACGGAGATTTTAATGGTAAGCTGGAGCAGGCAAGAGCTGCTCTTATGATGATAATGACGTTTCCCGGCAAGAAGCTTACGTTCATGGGCACGGAATACGCACAAATGCGTGAATGGGACTTTTCCTCCTCACTCGAGTGGTTTATGCTGGATTATGAAGCTCATCGGAGGTTTGCCGAATATGTGGCAGAGCTTAATAGCTTTTATCTGAGAACGCCCGCACTCTGGGAGATTGATCACGAGTCATGCGGATTCAAATGGCTGCTTCCCGAAGAAAGGGATAAAAACGCCGTGGCATACCGACGTATATCTCGTGATGGGAGTGCCGTCGACGTGATAATTAACTTTTCAGGCTCTGATATCGAGCTGTGCGTACCCGTGGGGTGTGCAGGTGTATACAGACGCATCTTTGACACGGGAAATCTCTTCACACAGAACTGCGAAATACCGATAATAGCAACCGAAAGCGAATATTCTGCTCGCGTATATCTCCCGAAATTCGCGGGAATTATAATGACGGTTGACAACGGTCGGTCAAAATTTAAATTATAGGAGTGGATATGCATTACAAGAAGGAATGTATAGCAATGTTGCTTGCCGGTGGTCAGGGTTCCCGTCTTTACGATCTTACAGAAAAAATCGCCAAGCCCGCAGTGTCCTTTGGCGGCAAATACAGGATTATTGATTTTCCGCTTTCCAACTGCGTAAATTCCGGCATCGATACCGTTGGCGTTATGACGCAGTACAGACCGCTTCTTCTTAACGAATATGTGTGTAACGGTGCGCCGTGGGATCTGGACCGCATGAACGGCGGGCTTACCGTCCTGCCGCCGTATCAGCGCGGTGGACAGTCGGATTGGTATCGCGGAACGGCAAACGCTGTCTATCAGAATATTGGTTATATCAAGCGCTATTCTCCTAGGTACGTTCTTATTCTCTCGGCAGATCATATTTACCGTATGGATTACCGTCGGATGCTGGACGAGCACAAGCGCCGTGGTGCGGTTTGCACGGTAGCAACGATCACCGTACCTATTGATGAAGCATCGCGCTTTGGCATATGCAACACCGACCGCGATGGCTTTATAACTGAATTCGAGGAAAAGCCGAGGAAACCGAAGAACGATCAGGCGTCGATGGGCATTTATATCTTCAACACAGATACTCTCATTGAATATCTGACCGTAGACGAGGCGGATGCGGAGTCTTCAAACGACTTTGGTAAAAACGTTATCCCGAATATCCTTAATAACGGCGAACCGATATACGCATATCGCTTCGAGGGCTATTGGAGGGACGTGGGAACCATACGCTCGTTATGGGAGGCAAATATGGAACTGCTATGTGATGAACCACCCCTTAACATCAGGAGCCGCGAGATGCGCGTTTATTCGAACAACGTATCGAGACCGCCACAGCTCATAGGTTGCGGTGCCGTCATAAACGACTCGCTTATAGCAGAGGGCTCTCGTATAAACGGTAACGTAACCCATTCGGTAATATCCTGTGGCGTTACGGTAGAGTCGGGTGCTACCGTCGTGGATTCGGTGATTATGGAGAACGTCCATATTTCCAGCGGGGCTTGCATATATTCTTCAATAATAGACGCTGATACTCGCATAAACGAGGGTATAATCGTAGGCAGAATGGGCGCCGACCCAAATAATATCACAGTTGTTCCTAGCGGTGTCACTGTGTTCGAAAACGTCGTTTAAGGATCGGAGGTAAGAAAATGACAAGAGCTGCAGGTATTATTTTCTCCAGCCTTAATTCCAACACGCATTCGCGTTTGACGACCGACAGGACGGTTGCAGCTATACCGTTTGCCGCTCGGTACAGGCTGGTGGATTTTGGACTTTCAAATATGGTGAACGCAGGTATTTCCAATATCAGCGTTATTGTCAATTATAATTACCGCTCGTTGCTTTCGCACATAGGAAGCGGAAAGCATTGGGATCTCGCACGCCGACAAGGAGGCATCAATTTCATCTCACCGTTTCAGTCATCGGTCAGTCGAGGCGAGGGAAGAATGTTTTCCACTCATCTCGAGGCGCTTCGTGAGATGCGGGCGGTGATAGATTCCGCGAAAGAGGAATATTTCGTTATCATGGATTCCGATAACGTATTGAATATTGATATCAATGACGTGATCTCGCAGCTTGAGGCGTCGGGTGGAAGCATCATTCTCGTTACTAAGAAGCTTTCAGAGGATTTCTCTTCGAAAAATTCACGCCTTATGGTTGCCTCAAACGACGGTATCGTTTGCGACCTTGCAATGTCTTCACACTACGTACCCTCCGATCCGGAACTCTCGATCGGTATCTTGATTGTTAAAACAATTTTTTTACGTAAGATACTCGATGAGGCAACAGCATACGGCTTCGATAGCTTGACGTCCTATCTTATGCGTACCTATCGTGAGATAGGTATTAGATCCTACACCTTTGGCGGTTATATAGCTACCGTGTCTAGTTTTCTGGATTATTATAGATGCTCAATGGAGCTCGTCTCGGATAACGCAGCTTTCGAATCACTTTTTGAATGCCGCAGAAGGCCGATATATACCAGAGTGCACAGCTCTGCACCCACGAGATATTCGGAGTCTGCATCAGTCGGAAATTCCATTATAGCCGACGATTGCATTATCGATGGTACGGTTAAAAACTCTATCCTTTTCAGAGGAGTCACTGTAGAACGCGGTGCAGTTGTTGAAAACTCCGTGCTCTTTTCGGGGACGCACGTGATGAGTGGTGCACGACTTTGTTCTATCGTCACGGATAAGGATGTTTCGATATCGCGTGGTACAATGCTTACAGGCAGTTTGAATATGCCTTTTTATATACAGAGGGGACGCAGAATATGAGAGTTTTTTACGTTACGAGTGAGGTATCACCATATGCTATGAGCGGAGGGCTTGGCGACGTAATGGGGGCTCTTCCTGCCGAGATAGGGAGGCTGGGAGTGAGCACCGCCGTTTTTCTGCCGTATTATAATACCATACGAGACGAATATCGGCGTGAAATGCAGCATCTCACCGACCTTACCTTTAATCTTTCCTGGAGAAGTACCGGTGCATCGGTGTACGTTCTAAAGAAAGCGAACGTAGAGTATTATTTTATCGAAAACTCTTATTATTTCGGACGCTCGAGGTTATACGGAGAGTACGACGACGCAGAGCGATTTGCATTTTTCTCACGTGCGGTGATCGAATACATGCTTGCATCGGGTGATATTCCTGATATTCTGCATGCTAACGATTGGCACGCCGCGCTGAGCATCGTGTATCTACGTACGGTGCGAGAGCGCGGTGCACTCCTATCAGATGTGAGAACGGTATTCACAATACACAATATAGAATATCAGGGGAAGGTGCCTCTTTCGCTACTTGTTGATGTTTTCGGGATACCGGAGCGCTATTTTGGTGTTTTGGAATACGACGGCTGCATCAATCTTATGAAGGCGGCTATAGTTACCGCCGATTTCGTTACTACAGTCAGCGAAAGTTATGCGACCGAGCTTTATTACGACTATTTTTCCTTTGGACTTTCACCGATCATCCGATCCGCGAGAGAGAAAATGCGGGGTATAGTAAACGGAATAGATTATATGGCGTTCTCGCCGGAACGCGATCCGTATATTGCAGAGAATTACGGAAAGGCTGACGTAATCGTAGGAAAGCGACATAATAAAGCTGCTTTGCGACGTGAGCTGGGGTTGCGGGAAACGTCATCGCCGATAATATGTATGGTGACGCGCCTTGCCGAGGGTAAGGGAATAGATCTCCTGCTCGGTGTTATAGAGGAGCTTCTTTCACTCGATATTCAGCTCGTCATCCTAGGCACGGGGAGACCTGATTACGAGTCGAGTCTTCGGAGTATTGACGCATCACACGAAAATTTCATCGCTATGATAGAATTTGACAGAGCACTTTCAAAGAGGATATACGCATCCGCCGATATGCTTCTTATGCCGTCTCGTAGCGAACCCTGCGGTCTTGCGCAGATGATAGCCTGTGCATACGGTACCGTGCCGATAGTGCGCGCCGTCGGAGGCCTCAGGGATACGATCGTGCCATACGGCGAGGAAGGTGCTAACGGCTTTATGTTTGATAACTATAACGCGCACGAAATGCTTGCTGCCGTAGAGCGTGCCATTCAAGTATATCAAGATAAGAAAATATGGAACTGCCTTGTTTTATCTGCTATAAATTCGGATTTTTCCTGGGATAAGTCGGCAAAAAGGTATATTGAAATCTATCTTGAACTCATTCGTGGGAGGAGCGCATAATTATGATTGATGGCGTCATGCGTCAGGGAGATGGTTGTCCGTTATTGAACAAAATAGATATCAAGGATAAGCTGGTATCTAAGCTGGCATCGAAGGGAATCTATAGTGCTGAAAGCGCGACGGATGAAGAGATGTACTTCGCCTGTTGCGGAGTAATTAAGGATATAATGACCGAGAACCGAGATCGATTCGAAAGACGTGCAAGATCCGTCGGTGTAAAGAAGGTTGCATATCTTTGCATGGAATTTCTTGTGGGACGCGGTCTTCGTTCCGATAGCGCAAATCTCGGTCTGTATCCCGCGCTTTCAGATGCGCTTCTAGATTTCGGCACAACCTTTGATCGCGTTTTTTCGGCTGAGCCTGACCCCGGACTTGGTAACGGCGGTCTCGGTAGACTCGCCGCGTGCTTTATGGAGTCGCTGACGTCGCTTGGATATTTGGCGAGCGGGTATTCGTTGCTTTATGAAAACGGGCTTTTTAAGCAACGCATAATCGACGGTGAGCAGATTGAGCTCCCCGATGTCTGGTTGCCGATCGGCGGTGAGAGGCTTGTGCCGAAAACCGATAGATCTGTAAGAGTGCGCTTTGGCGGCAGAATAATTGAGAATTGGACCGGTGGATCGCATTCGGTCACGCACCTGGATTACGACGAGGTGATAGCCGTACCGTACGACCTTATGATACCCGGTTACCGTAACGGTGCGATAAATACCATACGGCTCTGGCGAGCTACCGCTCCACACTCCACTAACGCGCCGCCTGAGCGCCAGGAGAATTATGTCCGTCTTACGGGTAACGCGGGTCCTGAGATGATAACGAGACAGTTGTATCCTCCGGATAACTATGACGAGGGTAAGCTTCTGCGCCTATCTCAGCAGTATCTTCTTGTTTCGGCATCGCTTCAAAGCATAATTGCCGACTATCTGGCCGAGCACGGTACGCTTGACGGAATTGCCGACGGAATTGCTATTCATATCAATGATACTCATCCGGCGCTTTGCATACCGGAGCTTATGCGTATATTGATGGACGTTTATTCTTATTCGTGGGATGCGGCGTGGGCGATCGTCGTGCGCACCGTTTCCTATACGAATCATACTGTTTTGCCGGAGGCTCTCGAGTGCTGGCGTGAGGATCTTTTTTCTATCAAACTTCCGCGAATATATATGATAGTGCGGGAGATCAATCGTCGCTTTACAGCAGATCTGTGGGATTTGTATCCGGGTGATTGGGATAGGATCTCAGGAATGTCGGTCGTGGCATACGGACAGATCAGAATGGCTAACCTCTCGGTCGTCGCATCGCATTCGGTCAACGGTGTCTCGATGCTGCACAGCGACATTTTGAAAAAGACGGTATTTCACGATTTTTATAAGATGACGCCATGGAAGTTTACTAACGTCACCAACGGCGTAACTCATCGCAGGTGGCTTCTCGAGTCGAATCCTGAGCTTGCATCTCTGATCGACCGCACAATAGGTGATGGATACAGACGTGATCCAACACTGCTTTCCGAGCTTTTGAATCATGCAGATGATTCCGAACTGCTTTCCGATCTTGCCTGCGTGAAGAAAAATAACAAGCATAAATTTGCTGAATATGCAATGAGACGCCACGGTATCAGTATAGACCCCGAGAGTGTATTTGACGTGCAGATCAAGCGTATGCACGAATATAAAAGGCAACTGCTCAACGCCATGAAGATAATCTCACGCTATCTTGATATATGCGACGGAGTTATAAAGGACCCGACACCTGAGACCTATATATTCGGCTGTAAGGCGGCACCCGGATACGATATGGCAAAAAAGCTTATCAAGCTTTTGGTTTGTCTATCACGCGAGCTCGAGAACAATCCAAAAACGCGTGAGGTAATGCGCCTTTGCTTCCTTGAGGATTATAACGTATCAACCGCAGAGATACTCATACCTGCAGCTGATATATCCGAGCAGATATCACTTGCAGGAAAAGAGGCAAGCGGTACGGGTTGTATGAAGCTTATGATGAACGGCGCGGTAACGCTCGGTACGCTTGACGGTGCCAACGTCGAGATCGCCGAGTCGTGCGGTGCGGATAATATATATATTTTCGGTATGCATGCGTCAGAGGTAGACGAGCTGTGGCACAGCGGGTACAATTCCTATTCCTTCTATCGCCGTAGCGAGCGCGCACGTCGCACGGTCGATGCACTGGGCACAAGGATAGGCGGGGAAGACTTCTCTTTTATCGCGGAATATCTTTTGCGAGGTGGAAGAGTTGCCGACCCATTTATGTGCCTTGCCGATTTCGACAGTTATCTGCACGCATATGAGGCGGTAATAAATGACTATCAGAATACGCGCATCTGGGCCGAAAAGTCGCTTATCAATATAGCGACCTCGGGTAGATTTTCATCCGATGTCAGCACGCGTAAATACTGTGATGAAATATGGCACGTAAGGCCTGTGATCAAATGATGAAGAGTATAATGGGGCACCTTGCCGATGCCAACTCTATACGCCGCTTGAGAGGAAGTCTTGAATACAGACATGCTACAGACTGCAACTGTGGCGCATACCGAAGTGACGAAACGGTCGAGCTCTCGATCTTCTTGCCACGCACTCTTGGTACACGTAGTGTCGAATTTGATCTCTACAGTGAAGATCTCGGAGCTGTTGTATATTCCGGAGAGGCACTTTGGAGAGAGATGTCCGCGGGGTATGACGAGTATAAAATAGCAATAAATAAAAAAACAATAGGGGTAGGATTATATTTTTTTGCTATTACTCTTGACACTTTTTTCGGAATAGTGTATATTATTAAACATGACGGTGAGATCGCGTTCTCGTACGAAATGCCAAATATAGGTCTCCCACAGCTGACCGTGTACAAATCCGAGGAACGTGAGCATGCGATTGTTGGCGGTGTGATCTACCACGTTTTCGTCGACAGGTTTTCCCGTGCCTCTGTGAATATGTCGCGCAGATCCTCTGACAAACTTATAGGAGGTGAGTGGAAAGTCATACCGGAGTATCCGGCATACCGAGGTGCACCCATCAAGAATAACACCTTCTATGGCGGTAGCCTGTACGGGGTTATTGATAAACTCGATCATATCGCCTCTCTCGGTACGACGGCAATATATTTAAGCCCGATTTTTTCGTCACCGTCTAATCATAAATACGATACTGCGGATTATATGACCGTTGATCCCGGCTTTGGCGGAGAAGCGGCACTCTGTTCTCTTATACGTGAGGCGGGATATAGAAATATTAAGATTATACTCGACGGTGTCTTCAATCACACGGGTGCTGACAGCATCTACTTTAACCGCGAGGGGAGCTACCCATCCCCGGGAGCGTATCAATCTACAGAGTCTCCGTACTACCCATGGTATAGCTTTCGTGAGTATCCGGATAAATACGAATGTTGGTGGGGAATTGATATTCTGCCACGAATTAACACAAGCATTCGCGACTGCAAGCGATATTTTCTAGGCGACAACGGAGTTATCGATCATTATCGCAAGCTTGGTATCTATGGCTGGAGACTCGATGTTGCAGACGAGCTTTCCGACGAGTTTATCGAGGGCGTTGCTCACGTTATGAGTAAAAACGGAGATTACGTTCTTTACGGCGAGGTCTGGGAGGATGCATCGAATAAGCTTGCCTATGGCAGACGTCGACGATATTATCTTGGGGATCAGCTTGACGGAGTTATGAACTATCCGTTGCGAACCGGACTTCTTGATTACGTTATCAAAAAGCGCACTGACACTCTCCGCTATGCGCTTTACGAGGTTATCCCAAACGCACCGGAGCAGGTTATGCATATGCAGATGAATCTGCTCGGTTCACACGATACCGAGAGGATACTGACGCTGCTCGGTGATCCGTTACAAAGTGACGACAACTCACAGCTCGTATCGACGCGCCTGACCCCTCGGGAGCGCACCAAGGCTATTCGCCGTCTCAAGGCTCTGTCGACGGTGCTTTATACCTTGCCGGGCATTCCGACGGTGTACTACGGTGACGAGGCCGGCCTTGAGGGATACGCTGACCCATTCAACCGCATGCCTTATCCGTGGGGTAGGGAATCTAGAGAGCTCCTCTCGCATTATAAGCACCTTGGCGCCTTGCGCCGTGAAAACCCCGTGTTTGGGCAGGGAAGCTTTCGCATAATAGCATTAACGGATAAATTCATGGTATTCATACGGCGCCTCGGTGCGTTGATTTATATCACAGTGTTTAATAATTCAGATATTCCCATCGTCGTCAATTTTGACGGCATATGTATTTCACTAATCTCAGGACTTGAGTCGCGCGACTTTGCACTTCCGGCTATGTCGGCCGACGTTTTCAAATCCACCGACGTAAAAACGGTATCGTTAACGGTATAAGGAGTATAAAATGATCATTACATTGATAGGCATGCCGGGTGCAGGAAAAAGCTGCATGGGCAAGATAATCGCCCGTAGATTCAAGATGAAATTTCTCGACGGTGACAAGCTTATAGAGCAGGTCACCGGACGGGAGCTACATAGCATAATTACCGAGGATGGCAGAGACGCTTTTAAAAAGCTGGAGGAGGAGATACTTCTCTCTGTAGATGAGGATAATATAGTATTCGCGCCGGGTGGCAGTGCAGTCTATTATGATAGCGTTATGCAAAAATTCAAGCAGAGGGGTCCCGTTGTCTATCTCTATATTACACCCGAGGTGCTTACTGAGCGATTGGGCGATTATTCCAAGCGCGGCATAGTACTTAAGGATGGATATACTCTGGTCGATCTGTACAGGGAACGTGCGCCGCTTTTCGAAAAATACGCCGACTTTACCGTCAGCTGTAACGGAAGCGCCTATTCGAGATATCGCGCCATACTTATCGATAAGCTTGAGGCGCTAATGAAGCAAAATACGTAACGTAATAGTAGCTGTGGAATATTAGCTCTGTTAACTATCAATGAGGGGGTGTCTCAAATTTTGCATTTGAGGCACCCCCTCGTTATTTTTGTATTTCTTTCAGGGTTTTTACGAGCTTCGATATATCCTCGTCCGTATTGAAATAGGAGAATGATACTCGTATTGCGCCGCGCTCCTCTGTACCGAGCTTTCGATGTGCCGACGGTGCACAGTGCAGACCATCTCTTACGCATATCCTGCTCTTATCCAGCTCTCTTGCCACGTAAGCCGATGAATACTTTTCAAGGTTAAAGGTTACTATACCGTTACGTGCTGCGTAGAGCGTTACGCCGTTTATTGTACTTATACTCTCCTTCGCGAGCGACGTAAGCATGCTCAGCTTTTTCTCTATTTCTCTGACACCGATCTCTCGTACGAATTTTATTCCCTCTGCCAGCGTCGCAATAGCCGGAGTAGACGGTGTTCCGGCCTCGTATCCCTCGGGTAGAAGGGATGGCATCTCTGTATTCCTGCTTTCGGAGCCGCTTCCGCCCTCTATAAAGCTGTTGCGCCTTTTTGCTTCGCGAAAAACCGCGAATCCGCTCCCTTGAATGCCGAAGAGTGCCTTGTGCGACGGTGCCACCAGAACGTCGCAGGGTGTACGCGCTACCGAAATATCCCTGTGACCTATTGCCTGTGAAGCATCAACGATCAAATATAACTTATAGTCTTTCGCTACTCTGGAAAGAATGGCGATATCAATCTCCTGTCCGGTGACGTTTGACGCAAGCGTTGATACTATACATACTGTATCATCGCGTACGAGCTCGGAGATATTCTTGTATATGTCGCCGTCGCTTGAAAACACGGAATAACTTATTCCGTGCGTTGCCTTCATTGCCTCAAGCGGTCTTATTACCGAGTTGTGCTCTATATCCGAGCATATAACGTGACAAGGTCCGGTTATATAGCTTTTCAGCGCCAAATTTATCGCGTGCGTAGCGTTGTAGGTAAATATCACGGTTTCCGGCTTATCATGACCTATCAGCTCAGAGACTGCCTCACGGGCAGAGTATATCTCCTCGCTTGCCATTAGCGATAGTACGTGACCGCTTCTTCCGGGGTTTCCGCAAGCTTCTCGGAGGCAGGCATTCAGCTTTTTTATCACCGAGCGCGGCTTCGGATAGGTAGTAGCTGCGTTATCCAGATATATCATTTCTGTTCGTTATATAATGCGTAGCTTATACCGCCTTTGCGCAGGATTCCGGCTACGGCGAACAGGTCTAATTCGTTTATCTCTATGCCGTGTGTACAGCCACTGTGTGTCCTTTCCGGCGAAACCTTTACGAGTCGCGACTCTACCCCTGCCGCCTTCAGTAGTCTTCTTGCCTTGACTGCGTAGGTAACGGCGCCTACCGTGATGATAATCTTCTTCAACCTTTTTACCTCCGTGACGTCCATTTGGAACGGAATGAAGATTCAATCTGAACCCAATCACAGTTTATGATATCCGCGAAAAAAGTTGATGAAATTATGATGAAATTATGCGAAAATGCTAGACAATTCGAAAATAATATGTTATACTTGTTATTATTAGATATGGAGCGACTATGTTGACGGTTAAAAAACTGTACGGACATCATCCGTTTTCTTCAAATACGTATATGCTCGTATCCAACGGTGAGTGCGCTGTCGTCGACCCATCGGCACCGCCCGACGGACTTGACCCCGACCTTACACCGAGATACGTGCTTCTGACCCACGCTCACTTTGATCATATGCTCGATATTGATGCATGGGTCTCATTAGGGGCAGAGGTGATAGTTTCCGTCTCCGATGCGACGCTTCTCGGCGATGCTCACCTCAACTGCTATAAGCCGTTTTTGGGCGTTGATAGAGGTTACAACGGAGAATATCGTACAGTATGCGATGGCGATAATATATCACTCGGTGACGCAACGCTCACCGTTATCTCTTGCCCGGGTCATACTGACGGATCGTTAACATACGTTTGCGACGACGTGGCTTTTGTCGGTGATACGGTCTTTGCGGGCGGCGGATTTGGCAGATGGGATCTCCCGAGCGGCGACTCTGACAAGCTTTTTGCCTCTATAGATACTCTGCTGACGCGCCTTTCCGATGCGACCGTCTTATATTGCGGACACGGTGCTCCTACTACTGTCGGTGAATACAAATCAGACTATAAATACAGAAGGATATTATGATGGAAGAACTCAGAAACAATTTCATTCATGACATTATTGACGAGGATCTTAAGGAAAATCCCGAGCTAAAGATCCATACCCGATTCCCACCGGAGCCTAACGGATATCTCCATATCGGCTCTGCCAAGGCTATTTGGATCAATGCCAATACCGCTAAAAAATACGGTGGTCTCTTCAATCTTCGCTATGATGATACCAACCCTGCAAAGGAAGACAACGAGTACGTTGAGAGCATTTACGAGGATCTGAAGTGGCTTGGCTGTGAGCCCAGCGGCGGCATTTTCTATGGCTCGGATTATTTTGATAAGTGCTATGAGTTTGCAGTTCAGCTCATCAAGGACGGTAAGGCGTACGTATGCGACCTCAATTCTGCTGAGATGCGCGAATACAGAGGCACTCTTACCGAGCCCGGCAAGAACTCTCCGTACAGAGATAGAAGCGTTGAGGAAAATCTAGAGCTGTTTGAGAGAATGAAGAATGGCGAGTTCGAGGACGGTACCAAAACCCTTCGTGCCAAGATCGATATGGCGTCTCCGAATATGAATCTGCGAGATCCCGCGATATACAGAATAGTTCATACCGACCATCACAGACAGGGCAATAAGTGGTGCATATACCCCCTCTACGATTACGCGCATCCTATCCAGGACGCTCTTGAGGGTATCACACATTCTCTTTGCTCCATCGAGTTTGAGAATCACCGTCCACTCTATGAGTGGGTAATAGATAATATCGGCTTTGAGCAGAAGCCGAAGCAGCGTGAGTTTGCTCGTCTCAACGTGACTCACACAGTTATGTCGAAGCGATATCTCCGAAATCTTGTCGAGACGGGTCTCGTTGACGGCTGGGACGACCCGAGAATGCCCACCCTCTGCGGTCTTCGCAGAAGAGGCTATACACCTGCATCCATATTTGATTTTGTATCCCGTGCAGGTGTTGCCAAGGCATATAGCGTCGTCGACTACGAGCTTCTCGAGCACTGCATCAGAGAAGAACTCAATATGACCGCACAGCGTAGGATAGCCATCCTTCATCCCATTAAGGTTGTTATCACCAACTACCCCGAGGATAAGGTAGAGTATTTTGAGGTTTCCAATAACCCGAACGACGAGACCGCAGGAACAAGACGCGTTCCCTTTACACGCGAGCTCTATATCGACAGTGAGGACTTTGCCGAGGTACCTCCGCCTAAGTTCTTTAGAATGAAGCCCGACGGCGAGGTCAGACTTATGGGTGCATACATCGTTAAGTGCAACGAGATAGTGAAGGATTCGGACGGCAATGTCACCGAGATCCGTTGTACCGCGGACCTCGAGACCGGAAACGGTATGCCCACCGACGGCAGAAAGGTGAAGGGAACGATTCATTGGCTTTCTTCTGATTATGCTAAGGATACTACCGTTATGCTCTACGATTTCCTCTTCGATATAGAGAACGTAAACGATATTCCCGAGGGTAAGACCTTCGACGATTATCTTAACCGCGCTTCCGTTACTCGCCTTGACGGCTGTAAGATCGAGCAGACTCTTGCGGACGCTGTAGCAGGCGAGAGATTCCAGTTCGTCCGAACCGGCTATTTTGTTAAGGACACGAAGCATGATAATACCTTCAATCGAATTGTAGGACTCAAGGACAGTTTCCCGAGGGATAAGAAATAATGACGATCAAAAGCATATTTCGCGATATACTTTTCTACCTTTCGGTTCCGTGTTGCATTTCATGCGGAAAACGTATCGATAAGCACGATATGGCTTTCTGCCCGGAATGTTCTATCGAATTCAGAGAAATTGCATCGCGAAATTGCTCTGTTTGCAATAATATTCTATCGAAGTGCTCATGCTCGTGCGAATATCTTGAGTCTATGAAAGTAAAGCGCGTCGTCAAGGTGTTCAGATATAAAAACCGTGATGAGAATCTCACCGCCAACAGACTCATATACAGTTTGAAGGAGGACGACAGATTCGACGTTACGGAATATGCGTCCGATGTGCTCTGCGAGGCTATACGTAACACCTTCGAGAGCTTCGATGACGTGATTTTTACTAACGTTCCCAGAAGAAATTTGGCTATAGTTAAGTTCGGTTACGATCACGCGGCGCGCCTTGCACGCGCCACAGCAAGAAAGCTCGGTGCCGAGTATGCCGATCTTCTGCGCTCTTGTGCTCGCACACCGCAGAAGGCGAAGCGGGAGGAGGAACGCCGTATCAATGCTAAGTTCCGTATAAAGCGTCAACTTGATCTCACAGGCAAGATAGTGATAATCGTCGACGACGTAATTACCACCGGCTCGTCTGTTGGAGCGTGTGCCGCACTTCTTAGACAGATGAAGCCGCGCGAGATTGCCGCAGCGTCACTCGCCGTCGCTTATAAGGATAAATACGTACCGCCCCTCATTCTACCGTATTGATGTTTAAATTAAATAAAAAAAGGCAGTGTGTCATTGATATGCACCCCAAAAGTTAGACACTTTTGGAGGTGCATATCACTCTTACATACTGCCTTTTTATCGGTTATTCCTTTTTGCAGGATTGTTTATACTGCGACGGTGTCATACCGGTGTTTTTCTTAAATACCGTAGAGAAGTAATGCGAGTTTGTGAACATCAGCATCTCGGATATCTCGAAGAAATTGTATTTTGTTTCGCGTATTAGGCGCTTTGCCTCGTTTATTTTCATTCTGTTATAGTAGTCTATTATGGAGTATCCGCACGCGCGGCTGAAGCATCTGGAGATATAGGTCTTGCCGAAAGACATCTCGTGACTCAGCTCGTCCATCGTGAACTTGCCGTAAAGTCGCTCCTCCATAAAGTCAATTATCTTAAGCGCGAACTCGTCGTCAATGATATCCTTGCTCACAAACATGCGCTTTTTGTCTATGTAGTAATGATTTTCGCGAACGATCTCTATGAGCATAAGCTCCAGCCTAAGCATAACGCTTTGCTCTCCACCCCACAGTGCGCCCTCGCTCTTGAGCTTCAGACTCTGCATTACGGGATTGTTGAATGGGAGGTCAAACGTGCTGGATGCCTCGTGTATTATTGCCGCAATATGTTGCTTTGTAGACATTGAAGCAGTAAGCTTTCTTTTCTCAAAATATTTCATCGACGGTGAAGAGGAATAAAAGGTTACGATGAATATATTAGGTCCGACGCCCTTAACAGTCTCGAGCATATGAACCTCATGCGGCTTATGAAAATACATTTCACCCTGACGCAAGGGAATAGTGGAACCATCGGAGATGATATTGCATTGACCTCTGTCTACGTAGACGAGCTCCCACGGCTCGTGCTCCTCGGGGGTGTCGACGAAGTTGTCGTCAAACTCAAAGTAATGTATTGAGGACAGCGCACTTATATCTATCAGCTTTTCAAATCTGTGCTCTGTGGTTTGTTCGTATTTTGGCATAACTTTACCCTCATTTTTTATAATATTATACACTAAGTATCTGATTTTTTCAATAGTTTGAGCAAAAAGTTTAAAAAAATACACAGTTGAGCATACAAACACTCTTTTGTCGTCATACCGTACAAATAAAAGAAAAGACGGCAAGCTATCGCTTACCGTCTTTGGCGCGCCCTGGAGGATTCGAACCTTCGACCTACCGGTTCGTAGCCGGGCACTCTATCCACTGAGCTAAGGGCGCGTGCTTTTGGAGCGAGTGATGGGAATCGAACCCACGCGACCAGCTTGGAAGGCTGGAATTCTACCATTGAACTACACTCGCATTTCGTTTTCAGCCTATATATAATAACATAAAACTTTTTATTTGTCAACCCCTTTTAGAAAATAATTATTTAAAATTTTATAAATACTTTCACAGTCTTGACACACGCCTCGAATTATACTATAATATTAGCGATAAATACGAATTATGGAGTAAATATGAGCTTAAATCTGATACCGGACTATATCTTTCCCACGTTTGATGCGGTGACAAGCGAGTTTCTAAAGGAAATCTCAGTGTGCGCCGTAATACTTGATATCGATAATACACTTGAGCCCTATGAAAACGCCGAGCCGGGTGACAGAGTCCGCGCGTGGCTTTCGGAGCTTCGCGCCGCCGGTATCGTAACAGCAATAGTTTCCAATAATAATAGAAAGAGGGTTGAAACCTTTAACGCTGATATAGGAATGCCTGCATACTATATGTCCGCAAAGCCGTTTGCCGGCAAGGTTAAACGGGCGCTCAGTGATCTAGGCGCCGTTCCTGCTAATGCAATATTCATCGGTGATCAGATTTTTACCGATGTCTGGGCGGCTCATAACGCGGGCATCAGGGCGGTGCTTGTACCGCCGATAAAGGATAAGACCGGCTTCTTGACTCGCTTCAAAAGATGGCTTGAGCGCCCATTCGTGGCTAAGTACAGAAAGGAGCAGAAGCAATGAATTTGACACGCGATACCGAATTGTACGATAGTAAGTGGATACGTGAATTTGTTTCCGACACTAGAGCCGAGGCAGAGAAGTTGCTCTCCTCACCTACGTACGTGCTTCCGTTCAGTGAATTTGAACGCTCATTTGCAACCGGTAGCAGAGTCGAATACGAGACTCTTTATATGGAGCATCGACGCAAGCTCTGGTACTTCTTCGCTATGGCGCTTGTCGATAGCGACGAGCGTTGGATAAATGCGCTTTCCGATATACTCGATGCTATCTGTCAGGAGAGCGTTTGGGCGTTTCCGGCACATGTCAACAAGAGCGATTCGTTTCTCACGATGCGACACACGGTAGATCTTTTTGCTGCAGAAACGGCACAGGAGCTCTCCGAGTGCTTGTTCCTTCTTGGCGAACGCCTCCCCTCGAGGATTACCGAGGAGGTCAGGCATAATGTTATCGAGCGCGTCATCGAGCCTTATATGAGCTCTGACAAAAACTACGGCAATAATAACTGGTCGGCTATATGCAACGGTTGTGTTGCGATGTCTATGATCGAGCTTGGACTTCGAGATGAGTTTGATGAATCGCTTGATAAGATAGTACACGGATTAAATATATTCATCGATAGCTACACAGAGGATGGAGCCTGCATGGAGGGCGTGCTCTATTGGCGCTATGGCTTCGGCTATTTTGCTTACGCTGCCGATATCATATGCAATCACACAGGCGGCAAGGTAGATCTTTTCAAAAGCGAGAAGGTCAGACGTATGGCGGAGTTTTACCGCTATGCCTTTGTTGATCCTCCGTACACAGTACCTTTCTCAGATTCCGGGCATCTGTTACATCTTCACCCGGGGCTTATCACTCTTCTTTCCGTGCGGTACGGTTTTCCTATGATCCCTGAGTCGAGTGCCGTGCGCTCGGGTTACGATCTACGCTGGAGATGTCCCGATATGGTGCGAAATCTTCTTTGGACTAAGGGATTCACTGCCGATGGTGCGGAGAGTTTCTTCAAGTATTACGAGAATGCCGAGTGGTATATCAAGCGCACTTCAGCTTATACGCTTGCCGCCAAGGGAGGTCACAATGACGAGCCTCACAACCACAACGATATTGGCTCGTTCGTTTTCTACGCTAACGGCGAGTATATAGTTGACGATCTCGGCTGGCCTGAGTACGATATGTCATATTTTGATAAAACAAAGCGCTATGACTATATATGTGCATCCTCTCTCGGTCACAGCGTCCCGCTGGTCGACGGCGGCGCACAGCTTCCGGGTAAGGAGCATCGCGCTGAAATCCTGCGCGTAGACGGGCAGGGGATTGAAATCGATCTCTCGGGTGCATACGGCTTAGAGCCGCGTGCCATCATTCGCGACATCACTTCTACGGAAACCGGTATAGAGGTTCTCGACAGAGCATCGGATGCTCACACCTTCATCGATAGGATCGCGCTCCGTATCAAGCCTTGCGTGATAGATAACGGAGTGAGGGTAGGTCGTGGCAGGATAGTTGCCGACCAGCCTGTCGACGTAAAGGTATCTACCGCGGAGTTTGAGACCAGATACTCTATCGGTATATCGGACACCGGAAGATACGTCACGGCGTACTTCGTCGATTTCATTCCTAAAAACAATTCCAAATCATTAAAACTAAAGATATATTATTCGGCAGAATAAGAATAGGAGAAAATATGAAAGCATATTTCGGACCCGGCGGAAACAGTGACGATTTTCGCAAGGCGGGCCATACGTCAACGCTTGATGCTCCTGCATGGCTGTGCGAGATAGGTCTTGATGCATACGAGTATGAGGCCGGCAACGGTCTTTCTGCATCACCTGCAATGCTTGCTGCGCTCGGCAGCGAGGCAAAATCACGTGGCATCAGCATGTCATTCCACACTCCATATTTTATTTCGCTTTCCGGTGTGGTTGAGGAAAAACGACTGAACAGCATAAAATATATTCGCGAGAGCCTGGATGCTGCACATCTTTTGGGTGCAAAAACAATAGTGGTCCATTGCGGATCGGCGGCAAAAATATCCCGAGACGAGGCTATGCGACTTGCCTCCGACACGTTGGTCAGAACGCTCGGCGAGGTGGATACACACGGCATAAATATCGGTCTAGAAACTATGGGCAAGATCAATCAGCTAGGCACTCTCGACGAGGTGCTAGAGCTTTGCAGAATCGATCCGGCATTCGTTCCGGTAGTTGATTTTGGACATCTCAATGCCCGAGATCTCGGTGGCGTATTTAAAACTGCCGATGATTATCTGCGTGTTTTTGATAAAATCGACCGTGCTTGCGGTGCATACGTCGCTAAAAATCTGCACTGCCACTTTTCAAAGATCGAGTGGACGGGCGGCGGAGAGAAAAAGCATCTGACCTTTGATGATGATGTCTACGGTCCGTGCTTTGAGCCTCTTATAGAGGCAATCGTAAAAAACAGTCTCACTCCTACAATTATATGTGAATCAGCGGGCACGCAATCACGTGATGCACTTGCAATGAAAAAATATTACGAGGTACTAAAAAATGACAAAGCTTGAAAAATTAAGAGCCGCAATGAAGGATATCGGCGTTGATGCCGTAATAGTTCTCGACGAGCTCAACCAGCACTATCTTTCGGATTTCGCCTTCACCGACGGTCTCCTTTTCGTTACGCATAACGAGGCACACCTTCTCACGGATTTCAGATATTATGAGATGGCGCTCGGTTCTGCGAATCCCGAGTTCAAAGTGACCATGGATTCTGATAGACAGACCTATATTACAAAGGTCATATCCGACAATTCCGTAAAGGCCATCGGCTTTGAGGGTGGCTTTGTGTCCTATAACACGTACGTTGGCTACTGCGAGAAATATCCTATGTGTAAGCTCGTAGATATCGGCAACACTATTGAGGTTATCCGCCAGCTTAAAACTCAGGATGAGATAGAAAAGATGCAGAAGGCGCAGGATATCGCAGACGCAGCATTCAGCCATCTTTTGAAGATGATAACTCCAAATATGACCGAGCTTGACGTCTCCGTAGAGCTTGAGTACGCCATGCGTAAGAGCGGGGCAGACGCCATAGCCTTTGACACGATAGCAGTTTCGGGCGATGCATCCTCTCTACCTCACGGTACACCGAGAAACGTCAAGCTTAAATCGGGATTCCTGACACTCGATTACGGCGCAAAGTGCGGCGGATACTGCTCGGATATGACACGTACCATCGTTATCGGTCGCGCTGATGCAGAGATGAAAAAGCTCTACAACACGGTGCTACAGGCTCAGCTTGCCGCTCTTGATTTTCTGAAAGCGGGAGTTGATGCGGGTGAGGCTGATAAGGTCGCGCGCGACATCATCTACTCTCACACCGAGTACGACGGAGCTTTCGGTCACTCGCTCGGACATTCCGTCGGTCTCTTCATTCACGAGGCGCCGAGTCTTTCCTTCCGTTCCTTCGGCAGAAAGCTTCGTACGGGTGAGATACTCACCGTAGAGCCGGGTATATACCTCTTCGGTAAATACGGTTGTCGAATCGAGGACATGGTAAAAATCGAGGACGATGGCGTCTACAATTTCACTCATTCCACTAAGGAACTAATTGAAATACTGTAATTTTAGCGTTTTTTGTGAAAAAAATAGCCGTTTTTCAAAAAAATATTCAAATACCTATTGCAAAATTCAATCTTTTATAGTAAAATATTTGCGTAAACTATGTGCACTGTGTGCACTGTTAAAAAATAAGGTCATGGCGAATCGCACGCAACGCGGAAATTTTCGCCAAATGACAGAAAAGGAAGTAAATTATGTTAACAGCAGGTGATTTCAAGAATGGCGTTACCTTCGAGATGGAGGGTAAGGTATACCAGGTTATCGAATTCCAGCACGTAAAACCCGGTAAGGGCGCTGCTTTCGTAAGAACCAAGTACAGAGACGTTGTAACCGGAGCTATCCGTGAGGCGTCCTTCAACCCCACTGCAAAGTTTGAGAACGCAGTTATCGAGCGTAAGGATCTTGAGTATCTTTACACCGACGGCGAGCTCTACTACTTCATGGATCCCGAGTCCTACGAGCAGATTCCTCTCAACGCAGATAAGCTCGGCGACAACTTCAAGTTTGTTAAGGAAAATACCGTTTGCCGTATCTCTTCCTGGAAGGGTAGCGTATTCTCCGTAGAGCCTCCTACATTTGTGGAGCTTGCAGTTACCGAAACCGAGCCCGGCGTTCGTGGCGATACCGCTACCAACGTTACCAAGGAAGCAGTTCTTGAGACCGGCGCAGTAGTTAAGGTTCCGATCTTCATCAACGAGGGCGATCTCCTCAGAATCGACACCAGAACCGGTGAGTATCTCGAAAGAGCTTAAATAACGCAAAATGCTCTCCGTTCTCAAGGGGAGCATTTTACATTAAATTTCAGATAGGAGAATAGTTATGGGAATTACAGAGAATGCAGCATATCTCAAGGGCCTCTTTGACGGCTACGAGCTTGACAACACCTCCAAGGAGGCAAAGCTCATCGGCGCGATGCTTGACCTTATCGGCGATATGGCGGATAAGATCAAGGCACTCGAGGACGATAATAAGGAGCTTCACGAGTACGTTGAGGAGCTCGACCATGATCTCGGAGAGGTAGAGGAGGAACTTTACTTCGATGACGAAGATTATGAGGATTACGATGATCTTAACGACGATGAGGAGTACGAGGACGACGATGACTCTGAGTACTACGAGATCGAGTGTCCCTCATGTGGCGAGATGGTATGCTTCGACGACTCTCTCGATCCCGAGGACATTGTATGTCCTGCTTGCGGTGAGAAGATCGGCGAGGTTGAGATCTGCGACGGAGATTGCTCCGATTGCGACGCTTGCGAGAAATAATAGCCAAAAAGGAGAGTCACAGCGGCTCTCCTTTTCGTTATATAATAAATAATGAAAGTTTTTTGAAATGAAAGTTTTTTTCAAAAACCTATTGACAAATAACCGCAGTAGTGTTATAATATTACGACGCTTATTGATAGGCTCGGCAAGTGCGGTCTTTTGACCGACGCCTATGATAGCGATTTTACACGAAAGTGAGGTGCTTTTTCATGTTCGCTATTTTCGTAACAGGTGGAAAGCAGTACAAGGTTGCCGAGGGTGACGTTATCTTCGTAGAGAAGCTTGGCGTTGCAGAAGGCGAGAAGGTTACGTTTGACAAGGTTCTCTGCGTAAACGGTGAGACCCTGTCTGTTGGTACTCCTTATGTAGCAGGTGCAACTGTTGTTGCAAACGTTGTTAAGAATGGCAAGTCCAAGAAGATCGACGTTATCAAGTACAAGTCCAAGAAGAACGAGAAGAAGAAGATCGGTCATCGTCAGGACTATACTAAGATCCAGATCGAAAAGATCGAGGGCTGATTCTAAAAATGACAACAATCACTTTTTATAAGACCGGCGGCTTCTATTACGGCTTTGAGGAGCAGGGACACACCGGATTCGCAGAATCGGGTGATGATATTCTTTGCTCGGCGCTTTCCGCTATGACTATGCTCATCATTAATTCGATCGAGGTTTCCTATGCATCGGAGGTTGAGTATACCATTGATGAGAAAACCACCGATATCCGTCTTATTGCCAAGTCCGCTCTTCCTAAATATGAGAAGGATGAGAAAAAGCAGTATGCTATCTCGGGTCTTATACAGGCTTACTTTTTCCAACTTATGGATCTCGTTGAGGATTATTACGATTACCTCGATGTTTGTGAGATCGAAAGGGAAATTTAAGCACACTTGCATTGGCATATGCCACGAATAAATATGGAGGTACACGAAATGTTAAAGCTCAGTTTACAGTTCTTCGCTCACAAGAAGGGCGTTGGTTCTACTAAGAACGGTCGTGATTCCGAGTCCAAGCGTCTTGGTGTTAAGAAGGCTGATGGTCAGGCAGTTATTGCCGGCAACATCATCGTAAGACAGCGCGGCACGAAGATTCATCCCGGTACTAACGTAGGTATCGGTTCTGACGATACTCTCTTCGCACTTATCGACGGTAAGGTTAAGTTCGAGCACATCACCGGCGGCAAGAAGCAGGTTAGCGTTTACGCTGACTAATTTAATACAAAAAAGAGTAGGCACTGTCTGCTCTTTTTGTTTTATATAATTTGTATAATATTACGCATTTTGCTTTATTTTACAAATTGTTATGCAATTTTCCATTGAAACAATATACAGTATATTATAAAATATATATGTAAATCAAATACTGTCCAAGATAGGAGTTATGCAATGGCAATTTTAGTTACGGGCGGTACGGGCTATATCGGCTCTCACACCGTTTGCGAATTACTTAATGTCGGCGAGAAGGTAATCATCGTTGATAATTTATCCAACAGCAAGCTTTGTGTGCTTGACAGGATCGAGACCATAACCGGCAAGCGACCTGTATTCGTTAAGTGTGATCTGCTAGATAAAGAAACCCTTGATAAGGTTTTCGTGGAGAATCCCGATATCGACTCTGTGATTCATTTCGCAGGTTTGAAGGCGGTAGGTGAGTCTTGTTCACTCCCTCTTCTTTACTATCACAACAATCTGACAGGAACTTTTAATCTCCTCGAGTGTATGCTTGCGCACAAGGTATACAGAATAGTTTTCAGCTCCTCCGCAACCGTGTACGGACTTCCGAAGTCTGTGCCTATCAGCGAGGATTTCCCGCTCTCTACGACCAACCCATACGGCGAGACCAAGCTTATGATCGAGCGTATCCTCAAGGATACCGCTGCTGCAAACCCCGAGCTCTCGGTATGCGTCCTTCGTTACTTCAACCCTATCGGAGCTCACGAGTCCGGTCTGATTGGCGAGGATCCCCGCGGTATTCCCAACAACCTTCTTCCTTATATTGCAAAGGTTGCTGCCGGCAAGCTTGAGTGTCTCAGTGTGTTTGGTGACGACTACGATACTAAGGACGGCACCGGCGTTCGCGACTTCATTCACGTCGTTGACCTCGCGCTCGCTCACCTGAAGGCTCTCGGTTACACTGCATCGAACAAGGGTATTGATTACTTCAACGTTGGTACGGGCAACGGATATTCCGTTCTCGAGATGGTCCGTGCATTCGGCGAAGTATGGGGCAGTCCTGTTAAGTATAAGATCGGTCCGCGCCGTCCGGGCGATATTGCAGAGTGCTATGCCGATCCTACGAAGGCATACAATGTGCTCGGCTGGCACGCAGAGCGCGATCTCAAAAAGATGTGTGAGGATTCTGCAAGATGGCAGAAGATGAATCCTGACGGTTATCCCGACTGATAAAAAAACGAAAGAGCTGTCTTGAATGCAACATTTGAGACAGCCTCTCGAATTTAATAAAGGGCTAAGCAGATTTGTGAAAGAAGTGACGTTTCCGCACGAGGGCGTATACATGCGTTGAGGGGATGAAACGGCAATAGACAAATACTTTTAAATAATGAGATCCGTATGATCTCTACATCAAACTGTCTCATTAACGGCTTTTGTTATAGACGAGACGTTTTTTGATCTTTATAGGTATTTTTCGGTCTTACCAAATGTGGCAGCCTTTTTCTATGAAAGGTAAATATTATGGCAGGCATACGCGATAAAAAATTCTTTCTTCTCGATATGGACGGCACTCTATATTTGGATTATGATCTCTTCGATGGAACACTTGATTTTCTCTCGGAGGTCAAGCGCCGTGGCGGCAAATATCTTTTTGTAACTAACAACTCCTCGAAGAGTGTTTCGGCATACGTAGAGAAACTTGAAAGACTTGGAATAAAGTCGACTGAGGATGATTTTTTCACCTCAACGGATGCTACAATTCTTTATATTAAAGAGAATTTACCGGGCAGAAAGTTTTATTCTTTCGGAACCTCCTCTTTTACAAAGCAATTATCCAATGCCGGGATAGACGTCACGACAGACTACTCCGAGGACGTAGAGGCAATAGTTATGGGAAACGACAGCGAGCTTACTTTTAAAAAGCTCGACGATGCCTGCAGGCTTCTTTTGCGCGATATTCCGTATATCGCTACTAACCCTGATTGGGTATGTCCCACCTCATACGGCTACGTTCCGGATTGCGGATCGGTAGCAGAGATGCTGAAGCGCGCAACCGGCAAATCTCCTCACTTTATCGGCAAGCCACGTCCCGAGATGCTCACACTTTCTATGGAAAAGTACGGCTATTCAAGAGAAGAGTCGGTGATGATCGGTGACAGAGTGTATACCGACATAGCATCGGGATATAACGCCGGAATAGATACGGTGTTCGTTCTCTCGGGTGAGGGAACTGTTGCCGATGCCCAAAATACCGATACAAAGCCCACCTATATTATGAAAAACATAAGAGAGGTTTATAACGCTCTCGTGAATGATAAGGACCTATAAAATGATCACAGTTAATAATTTAGCATTTCAATTCGGAGGTCAGCTTCTTTTTAAGGATGTCGATCTTAAATTTACTCCCGGCAACTGCTACGGCATAATCGGTGCAAACGGAGCAGGTAAGTCCACCTTCCTGCGCATACTCTGCGGCGAGCTCGAGCCTACCCGTGGCGAGGTATCCATTCCTTCTACCGTGCGTATGTCGGTGTTGAAGCAGGATCACTTTGCATATGAGGAATATACCGTTCTTGATACCGTAATCATGGGTAATAAACGCCTTTACGATATAATGAAGGAGAAGGATGCTATCTACGCCAAGGAGAACTTCACAGACGAGGATGGCATCAGAGCATCTGAACTCGAGGGTGAGTTTGCCGAGCTCAACGGTTGGGAGGCTGAATCCGACGTATCGAAGCTAATACAAGGTCTCGGTCTTACAGACGATTATCTCTATATGTATATGTCCTCACTCAAGGAGAGTGAAAAGGTTAAAATACTTCTTGCTCAGGCACTCTTTGGCAATCCTGATATCATTCTCCTCGACGAGCCCACAAACGGTCTTGATATAGACGCAGTGATGTGGCTCGAATCCTTCCTCGCTGATTATTTCGGCACCGTGCTCGTCGTATCGCACGACCGTCATTTTCTAAATGACGTATGTACCAATATAGTCGATATTGATTTTACCGGCATCAAGATGTACGTTGGTAACTATGAATTCTGGTACGAATCCAGCCAGCTCATCCAGCGTATGATAAAGATGCAGAATAAGAAAAACGAGGAAAAAATTGCAGAGCTGCAGAGCTTTATTCAGCGCTTCTCGGCAAATAAATCCAAATCACGTCAGGCTACCTCAAGAAGAAAACTGCTTGACAAGCTTACCGTTGAGGAGATGCCTGCCTCGTCGCGCCGCTATCCCTTCGTCGGCTTCGATATGGACAGAGAGCCCGGCAAGGAGATACTTCACGTAGAGGGACTCACCAAAACGCTTGACGGTAATGTACTGTTTAAGGATCTGTCCTTCCACGTATTCAAGGACGATAAGATCGCATTTCTCGGTAACGAGCTCGCCGTCACAGCTCTCTTTAAAATACTCAACGGCGAGGATACCGCCGACAGTGGCGATTATAAGATAGGTGTTTCCATTACCACCTCTTATTTCCCGCACGATAACAGCGCCTATTTTGAGGGACATAACGAATCCATACTCGACTGGATGAGGCAGTATTCAAAGGATCAGACCGAGACGTATCTTCGAGGTTTCCTAGGCAAGATGCTGTTCTCGAACGAATCGGTATTCAAGCCGGTCAACGTTCTCTCCGGTGGAGAGAAGGTCAGATGCATGCTATCGCGTATGATGATGTTCGGCTCTAATATGCTTATCATCGATCAGCCGACAGACCACCTTGATCTTGAATCGATCACCGCCGTCAATAACGGCATGCAATCCTTCAAGGGCAATATCCTATTCTCGTCGCACGACTACGAGATCATCAACACCGTTGCAAACAGAATTATTGAAATATTACCCGGCGGTGGATTCATTGATCGCAAGTGCAGCTACGAGGAGTATTTGGAATATAAAAAATCATTCAATCAATAAAGTCACTTCAAGCTCCGCTTGTCGTAAGATTTTTACAAAAAACACGGTGTATCATAAACAGATATACCGTGTTTTCTATATTACTTAATCTCCGAACCTTATTGCGTAAATATCGGCATCAAGGAGCTTTACCTCAAGAATTATCGGCTTTCCTTTTAACTTTTTTACAGCTTCGGGATCAATAAAGCTGATTTTCTTATCAACCGAGTTGCCGAATATTTCGTAGGACTTGTATGTCTGTTCACCGCATTTAAGGGTGAAATATCCGTGTCCCTTTGCTGATGTTGCGATATTGGCGTACAGATTATTGCCGTCATAGATAAATTCCTTTGTAACGAGGAGCTTCTCTTCTTCGCCGGAATGACGTGAAATAAATCCGTCAAGGCGGATAGCATATCTGACGAGTATATCATAACCCTTTGTTGAACCGTAATTTTCGACAACAAACAGGGAATATTCGTTATCCGCCCAAGGAATGTCGGAGGGTGTTTCAATAAGTCCCGCTGTAACGTAGGAATCACCGTATCTCCAGGACTCGGGGTTTTCTACGGGTGGAGGAAGAAATGCCTCGTCGTATCTTGTGAAATTATATCCGTCGCGTGAGCACATAAAGAGTCCGTCGGTAATCGCCAGACCTGCTCGCGCGTAAATGCGCTTCATATCAGCGAGGCGAGTTGAGCGACGGCAAAGCTCGTCGTAATTTGGAGTCCAAGCTTTCCTCTCGTGATATCGCGTCGGAAAAGCAACGAACACGTGCGGAGCGCGAGGGTAGGGGGATACTACGTTGGTATACAACTGAACACGGTCATCCTTAAGTCCGATTAGTGAGCTTTCTGACCAATGAATAAAGTCGTCGGAAACCATTACGTGTATGTCACGCATCATTTTTTGATCCTCGTCCTCGGGAGCGGGGAGCCGGGTGGACATCGTTTCTTCGTCCCACAGCCTATTTGCTGTATTTTGAAGTAGCGAGTATTCGTCAAAGCTTGCCGTGCCATCGGGAATATGTTCGCATCTGAAATAACAAAAATATTTTCCGTGTTCTTTGCTCCAAAAAGCAAGATTTTGGGAATCAAAGGCTCCCTTGTCTGTAATTAATCCAAGATATTCAAAGTGCAGTCCGTCGGAACTTACTAGCGAAATGAGACTTTCGTCACCCGCAGTTGATATAACTGCTTTGTACCTTTGGTCCTTTGGACAGTTAGGATTTTCGTCATAGAAAACGTGACAGTCGTTAAGGTGTTTGCAGCCCCACTTTTTCACGATCTCCATATCCAATATAATGTTATTGTTGCTTGAGCCGTTTATTTCTACTAGTTGAAGTGCCGGCTTTTTCCAGGTTATTCCGTCAAAGCTCTCCGCATAACCGACGTAGTTCGGACGCCCGGGTTCGCCGGAGCCGCTCCTGTAATAGAGTCTCCATTTTCCTTCGGCGTAGAATACGGAAGAAAACAGACAGTATTTTCCTTCCCAGATTTCGTCGTGAATAATAACCGCTCCTTTGCGTATGGGTCTGTGTAAGCGCTTTTCTGCCGTGGTTTTTTCTTCGTTTATTAGAAAATCGTCAAAAAAGACCTCGCGTCTATTTTTTATGTTTATCATATAAAGTCTCCTTTTAGGATGTCATACATTTTTTAGGCTTGATTCAAAATATGCGGAAGCGATTTGCCCTACAGAAGCATGAATGGGAGTTAGATCAACGGTTATCCAAAAATGAGGACCATCAGCGAATACAAAACCGGGTATAGTAATAACGCAGAGAGTGTGTGATATTTTAAAATTGGCGTGCTGAGAAATTCTCGGCACGCCAAAATTATTTAATTAGATAGAACCTACGATGTAGGGAGCCATATCAGCTCTCTCCTGAGCAAGTCTCTCCTCCTCAGCTGCATCCTCAGCGGCCTTTTCAGCAGCTGCAGCAGCACGTGCCTCCTCAGCGGCAGCCTTCTCAGCAGCCTCGGTGATAGCACGGATGGAAAGCGCAAGCTTTCTGTTCTCGTCATCGATCTCGGTGATCTTTACGTCAACAACATCGCCAACCTTGAGTACGTCAGCAGGGGAGTTGATTCTCTGAGAAGAGATCTTGGAGATGTGGATGAGACCGTCAACGTCCTCGAATACCTCTGCAAAAGCACCGAAGGGCATGATGGAAACTATCTTAGCGGATACGATATCACCCTCGTTGTACTGCTGGGTGAACTTGAACCAGGAATCCATCTCCTGAGTCTTGTATCCGAGAGAAATTCTCTTTTTCTCAACGTCGAGCTCCTTGATGAATACGTCGATTTCCTGACCGACGGATACTACCTGAGAAGGATGCTTGATTCTCTTCCAGGAAAGCTCGGTGTTGTGTACCATACCGTCAACGCCTCCGATGTCGACGAATGCGCCGTAGTTGGTAAGATTCTTAACGGTACCGGTGAAGTGCTGACCAACCTCGAGAGTGGACCATACTGCCTCCTCAGCAGCCTTCTTCTCCTCTGCAAGGATAACCTTGATGGAGCCGAGTGCCTTCTTCTTGGTCTCATCGAACTCAAGAAGCTTAACCTTCTGGGTAGTGCCTACGAGAACGGAAAGATCGCCGCCCTTTGCAACACCGGTCTGAGATGCGGGTACAAATACGGTATTGCCCTCGGTAGCGAGAATTACGCCACCCTTAACAACAGAAACCACCTTGCCCTCGAGAACTGCACCGTTATCGAATGCATCCTTGAGAACAACCCAGCTGTTGTCTCTGTCAACTCTCTTCTTGGAGACGGTTGCAATACCCTTACCGTCCTCAACTCTGATGACGAAGACCTCTACCTCATCGCCAACCTTGAACATCTCGGAGAGCTTAGCAGCAGGATCGTCTGTGATCTGCTCTTTGGTGAGCACGCCGGTGAACTTTGCACCGAGATCAAGCTTGATCTCGTTTTCGCCGATTGTGAATACGGTACCGGTAACTGTTTCTCCTGTATGTAAAGTTTTGAGTGAGCCTTCCAGCATCTGACTAAAGTTTTCGTTTTCCATAGCTTTAATAACCTCCAAAATTATGCCGTCGGGTGTGGAAGCACCCGCGGTTATTCCCGCGCTTTTTGCGCTGTCAGGAAAATCAGTTAAATCTGCCGCTGATTCTATCCATTGGGTATGCGGACAGTTCTCCGAGCACAGCTTATAGAGCTTCGCTGTGTTAGAGCTCTCTCTGCCGCCAACGACTATCATCACATCGGACTTTCGTGCAATGTCAATTGCTTCGTTCTGACGATTTTCAGTGACTATACATATTGTATCAAATATTTTGGCATTTGTACATAGTTTTTCGAATATTTTTTTAATTTTTTCGAATTCTACCAAATTTTGCGTCGTTTGGGCGCATAAAATGGGTATTTTGCCAATAAAATTAAGCTTTTCTACCTCATCCGGAGAGGTGATTATTACTTTTTCGCCCTTTGCACGGCTGAATATGCCCTGTGTCTCGGGATGCGACGGATCTCCATACAGAACGAAAAGCGTGCTGTTATCCGTCTCCTCCTCGGCTATACGGTGTATTTTCTTTACGTACGGACAGGTCATATCCACTACCTTGAGAAGCGGATATCTTGTAGCGAGCTGTGCGAGTCGTTGCTCGTCGTTCAGGGTGATCCCGTGAGTCCTGACAACGAGAGTAACGTCGATACCGGTGGCGAGCATCTGCTCAATACCGTCGATTCCGATAACGCCGACACCCAGCTTCTCGAGAGAACGCACGTAGATATCGTTGTGTATGAGCTTACCCAAAGTAAAAATATGCGTATGGTTGCCGTACTCTTCCGCAAGGCGTTTTACCTCGCTATCCGCACGCCGCACGCCGGGACAGAAGCCTGCGTACTTTGAAAGGTTGACCTTCAACGACTGTTACCTCTTTTTCTCGGTATATGCGGGAAGGTAAGAGTAGTCACCGAGCTCGTTGATCCTACCGAAAATAAGCGCCGTTGCTCTCTCATACTCGTCTCTTCCACCGTTCTCAAAGCCAAGATCCGCGTGATTTATCGGCTTACCGTAGATCACCTTGGTTTTTTTGAAAAGGCCGAATCTTGCATTTTTTGTAAGAATGAACACGGGGAGTACGTCGCATCCGGAATGGTAAGCTATCATTGCCGCACCGTTCTTCGTAGGAGTTGTTTTAGGATCGACACCCGGGTATCGGTGTCCCTGTGGGAAAATAGCCACCGCAGCTCCGGATTTTGCGCGGTCGACCGATGCTCTGATAGCACCTACGTCATTTCCTCCGCGATCTATCTTGATAGCACCGAAGGCGCGGATAAGCTGTCCTATGATCGGAATAGAGAAGAGTTCCTTCTTTGCAACGTAGGTGATCTTTCTTTTGGATGTAGCGGCAATCGAAAGCACGTCAAGGAAGGATATGTGGTTTGAGCAGATAATGAGACCGTCGGTGAGAGGAATATTATCTATGTTTTCTGCGCTTATCCTGAACATAAACCGAATTATAGGCGCGAAAACCTTATAAACCCTCCAGTATGTCGGGTTTTTGCTCTTCTCGTAATCGTGAACTATAGAGAGCACTCGCTCGACTGTTTCGTCGGGGGTAAAATCGGAGTTATCGAGCAGTATTGCATCCTCAGCCTGCACGCAGGGAGCTACATCGCGCGTTGAGTCGTTTTTATCGCGCTCGACCATATCCGAATATACCTGCTCGTAGGTCGTTTCTACGCCCTTTGCAATCAGCTCGTCGTAGCGCCTCTTAGCACGCGCTTCAGCGCTGGCAGTAAGAAAAATTTTCACCTCCGCATCGGGAAGTATAACGGTTCCGATATCTCTGCCATCCATTATGACACTGTTATGCTTTGCCGTATCGCGCTGCATATTGAGAAGATACGTACGTACTTCCTTTATTGCACTTACAGCAGATGCAGCCATTGATGCCTCCGGGGTACGGATAGCATCGCCTCTGTCGCGACCGTTAAGAAGTATGATCTGCCGTCCCTCTTTGAACGTGAGCTCGAGCGAGAGACCGTCGAGCGCAGCAACGACCCTTTCCTCGTCTTTAGGATCAATGCCGGACTCAAGCATATATAGGCCTATGTTGCGGTAGAGAGCGCCGGTATCCACGTATATGATGCCCATTCTCTTTGCGACAGCACGCGCAACACTTGATTTACCCGCACCGCCAGGTCCGTCTATAGCAATTCTTATCACTTATCTTTACCAAGCCTTTCTATATTTTAACTTTCTGCCGCGGATTTTCCTGCCAAATATCCGGTTGAGTAAGCAATTTGCAAATTAAATCCTCCGGTATACGCATCTACGTCAATGACCTCACCGGCAAAATAAAGACCGGGAACGAGCTTTGATTCCATAGATTTTGGGGTGATCTCACGAACGTCTATACCTCCGGATGTTATTATAGCTTCCTCTATCGGACGCATTCCGGAAAGCGGTATTCTCATATCCTTGAGTGATGCAAGAATATTTTTTCTTTCCTCGCGTGTGATCGAGTTGACCTTCTTCCTGGGATCAATGCCGGTAAGACGTGCAAACGGCTCGATCATTTTTGAGGGAAGGAGAGCTCCAAGCGAGTTGATATAGTCCTTATTCGTGTTTTTCGAGAAATCAGAGAGCAGTCTTGCGTCGAGAGTTTTCTCGTCGAGCGCAGGCTTCAGATCTATCGAGAGCGTAAGCTCGGAGATGTCAGTGCCACGCAGATGCGCGGACGCAGAGAGTATCACGGGACCCGTTACACCGAAGTGCGCAAACATCATCTCTCCGAAATCGGAATACAGGCATTTGCCGCTCTTGTCAAATATGCGTATCGCCACGTTTCGCAGAGATAGTCCCTGCATCTCGGAGCAGAGCGTGGACTTACTCTCGAGCGGTATAAGCGACGGAATAAGCTCAGTTACCGTATGCCCGAGCTTATGTGCAAGTCTAAAGCCGCTGCCGTCTGAGCCGGTGAGAGGATATGATCTTCCGCCGGTTGCAATGATCACCTTATCGTAGAAATATTCCTTATCGCCTGCCGTAACGGTGAAGCCGCTCTCAGAACGTCTGATGGCGGTGACCTTGCCGTAAACCACCTCTGCGGCGGCAGCATATGAGCGCATAGCGTCGACAATATCCTTTGCTTTATCGCTTTCCGGATATACGCGCTTACCTCGCTCTGTCTTGAGTGTGACGCCGAGCGACTCAAAATGAGTCATGGCATCAGATGGAGAGAATGCGTTAAGCGCAGCGTATAGAAAACGTGCGTTTTTCGTGACGTTCTCGAGAAATTCCTCAACCGTACAATTATTCGTAACGTTACATCTGCCCTTGCCGGTGATCGCAAGCTTCTTACCGAGATGAGTCATGCTCTCGTGTATAGTGACCTCAGCACCGTAAAGTGCGGCGGTGCCCGCAGCCATCATGCCGGCAGGACCGCCTCCAATCACTCCGATGCGGTTAGGTGAGTATGCGAAATTATCGTTTTGTGTATACATCGTATTCGTCCCATATTTTTTCGAGCGCATCAAATCTCGCGGTTATAGCACGCTCCTTGCGATGCGTGATCTCAACGATTATCGCGTTGATAATGCTGAGAGGAGCTACCAGAGAGTCCATAAAAGATGCCATATCCGATTGCGCTGCTATCAGATAGTTTGAATATTCAGCGAGAGGCGATGTCTTCGAGTCAGTGAATCCAAGCACCTTTGCATTCTTTTGTCTTGCAAATTTGACCGCATTCACGATCTTCGAGGAATATCTCGGGAATGTGAAGGCGATAAGCAGATCGTCCTCGGATATCGAAAACATCTGCTCGAACACCTCCGCCGACGAGGTGGGAGTGACAAATCTTACGTTATCAAAAATGAGTGAGAGATTATAAGAGAGCACTCTTGCGAGCGGCTCGGTGCTTCTTGCCGCGGATATGTAAATAGTTTTTGCGGACAGTATTGCCTCTACCGAGCGGTAGAACGTATCTCTGTCGAGGGTAGAGTAGGTATGTCTGATCTTTTCTACGTCGGCCTCCATTACTGCATCTATAATGTCACCTCTGCCGATGCGCTTTTTGGTTATTTCTATTCGTTGCGCCGGCGTCAGCTTCGTACGTACAAGCTCCGCGATCGCGTTCTGTAGCTCCGAGTAGCCCTCGTACCCTAGAACTGCGGCAAAGCGCACTACCGTAGACTCAGAGACACCGATCATAGCGCCGAACCGAGCGGCAGTCAGATCGGCAACCTTGTCGTAATCGTTTATGATCGCGGTAGCGATTTTTTTATGTCCCTTCGAGAGAGAAGGGAAAACGCCGGAAATCCTTTTTGAAATATCAGTCGCCATGATGTCCTCGTAAAATTCAGCAATTTGCGGATGGCCGCTAACTAATATTCTATCACAAACGCCACGTTAATTCAAGAGGTAATGAAAATATTTTGGCTGAGCCGCATCACGTGGCTCAGCCGATCGTTATATCTTAGTGACAATCGTCACGTAATCATATCAATGCGTTCTCCGTAACTGTAATGTGGATTTTACCGTCCCGAACCTCCAGATACGCATCTGTACCGTCTGCCGCACCTCTGCTTACTATGATGTCGGCGATCGGATTCTCTATCTCTCGCATTACCAAACGCGAGAGCGGACGTGCGCCGAATCCGCGTGACTCTGATGCAAGTGTAGCAAGATGCCGCGTGACGTCCTTGGAATATACGAGATGCATACCTAATTTCTCGAGTCTTTTTGCGGTCTCTAACAGCATTTTATCTGCGATCTCCGACAATGCGTCGTGGTCTAGGCGAGAGAAGAGCACTATTTCGTCGATTCGGTTTATAAATTCCGGCTTGAAATATTCTCGCAAAGCCTCGCGTAGGTCCTCTCGCGCCTCACCTTCAAGGAATCCAACGTGCGATCGACCCTTGAATCTGTCGGCACCGATATTCGACGTCATTACTACATACGCATTACGAAAGCTTATCCGTCTGCCACTCGCATCGGTTATAAATCCGTTGTCGAATATCTGTAAAAATAGGGAAATGACGTCCGGATGCGCCTTCTCGATCTCATCGAGCAGTATCACCGAGTAAGGGTGCTTTCGAACCCTCTCGAGAGTCAGACTCGTTTCATCATATCCAACGTATCCGGGGGCAGAGCCGACCAGCTTTGATACCGAATAAGCTTCTGAATACTCGGACATATCCAGCCGTATCAGCGATTCGTCGCTGTCAAAGAGCTCCTTAGCCATAGCGCGACCGAGCTCGGTCTTTCCGACTCCGCTCTCGCCGATGAAAAGAAATACGCCACGCGGTCTGCGCTCATCACCAAGTCCTACCGAGCTGCGAGTGATCGCGGTAGCAAGGACGTGTGTAGCCACGCTCTGACCTATTACGTGCCGCGACAGTCGTTCCTCAATATCACACTCCGTGCTATTTTCACCGGAGATATTCTCAACTCCGTACAGTTCGGAGAGCACCTCGCGGATACTGCCTCCGTCAACTGCGGGCAGTGCACTCAGCTCCTCATTATCCATCAGCTCTCCGTTTAATTCGCCGAGATATATCTGCTCCAGTTCCTTGAGATTAGCTGCGAGCTCGTAGTCTCTATCTGCCATAGCTCGGCATTTATCTTTTGATATCTGCTTGATTTTATGATTTAATTTTTTAATTTTTTCGTTATCGAAACATATCGTGCTGTTTTCTCTTGCACACGCCTCATCCAATAGATCGATAGCCTTATCCGGCAAAAATCGATCCTGTATATACCTCTCGGACAGTACAGTTGCCTGTGTAAGCGCGTCGTCTGTAATCGTAACGTTATGGTGAGACTCGAGAAGTGGCTTCAGACCCCTGAGAATATTTAAAGTCTCATCTTCTGTGGATTCTTCTACCGTTATCGGCTGAAACCTTCTCTCGAGCGCTGAATCTTTCTCGATGTACTTTCGGTATTCACGCAGAGTTGTGGCTCCGATCACTCTAATATCACCCCGCGCAAGCTCCGGCTTCATAATGTTCGCGGCATCGATTGCTCCCTCTGCAGAGCCGGCACCGACTATCGTGTGTATCTCATCTATGAAAAGTATTACTGATCGGTTTTTAGCTGCTTCGGACAGCACGCTCTTTATTCTCTCCTCGAAATCTCCACGATATTTAGCACCCGCAACCATACTTGTGAGATCCACCGAGTAGATACTTTTTCCGATCAAAGATCTGGGGACTCGCCCCTCTGATATCCTCATAGCCAGACCCTCAACGATGGCGGTCTTACCGACACCGGCCTCACCGACGAGGCAGGGATTGTTCTTGCTACGTCTGGAGAGTATCCTTATCAACCTTTCGGTCTCGCGGTCTCTACCTATTACAGGAGAAAATTCTCCGCGTTCCGCCGCTTCGGTCATATTTCTTCCGTATTTAGTCAGATTGGGCAGATTCGCATCTTTTGTTCCGCTTATACCTACAGAGCCCTTCTCGCTGGCACGTAAAAACGTAAGAACGTTATCCTTCAGCGTAACGGCATCGACTCCGATACGTAAGATGATTTTTTGCGCGACGCAGTCACGCTCCTCGAGTATAGCATACAGAAGATGCTCGGTCCCTATCCTCTCGGATGTAAAGCGCTTTGCGGCCTTATACGACGACTCCAGTATCCGACGGTAGGATGGGGTAGCATCACGTGATGAAAGCTCCGCTTTCGTACCGCATCCGAGATACTCGCGCACCGTGGCGAGAATTACGTCGCTTTTCAATTTATTACGTGCCAGCAACACCGAGGCGCAGCTGCCGACCTCTGCTGATAGTGCCGCTAGCAGGTGCTCACTTCCGACGTACGTGTGTCCGAGCTCCTGCGCGATCCTAACCGATGCGTTCAGTGCGCGCTCAGCTTTTTCGGTAAATTTATTCATTTTCTTCTCCAAGTGTTTTTTAGAGATTATGTCCCATGCAACTAAAATTACGCGGTCTCGTTTGATTCTGTAAGTTTTTTTATCGAGCTGTACTCTCGTACTATGCGGGCATACAGTTCATCGTCAACCGTTTTCCTGCCATCTAAGCTGAATATTTCACACAGTATAGCTATCGATTCCTCAACTTCGTCGTTAAATATGCTATACACGTAATCCGTGATTTCTGCCCCGTAATATTTAAGTATTTCTTGAATTTTTGCATTAACAGAATAAATATCTTTCTTGGGACTATCGCGTGTCACCGGAAGTGAAAGATGACCTCTGGCAGCCTCTGCTACCGCGCCTTTTCTGCGCTCTGCAGTGTACCTCTCGAAGAGTGCTGTGAAGGTAGCGTAGTCGATCCTGCCCGTCATCGGGAGTCCTACCTCGCCTTGAAACGATTCTGCCGCTGCGCGCGTATCAGAGTCGTAGCTACCGTTCTGAACAACGTGCATATCGCGCACCGCAAGTGAAAGATATTTTTGTATTTCCTTTATTGCCGACGAAGTATTCTCAATTCTATACATGATCCCTCCACGCTCATCCTATCTCATACCCGGGATACTGTCCCGACTGTACTCCGTTACCTACGTAGACGTCGTCGTATACGTTAGCTATTGCCGCCCAGAGCGGTGCAGTAACGCGTCTCGATTCGCTCGGCATATTAAAAAGTCGCCGAAAAGCCGCAACCTGTGCCTCGGTAGCAGGACCGTACACGCCGTCTACGTTTACCGTTGGGATATCCGGGTATGCGGTTGCGATATAATTCAGATACTCCTGCAATACTCGCACGTCGCTCCCCTCAGTACCTGACGTAATGATCCTGCCGGGATAGGGAAGTATTCTTCCGACTCTGAATTCATAATCAAGCTCACGTACGTAACTATAGTACACGTTTTCCATTCTGTCCCAGGTCAATCGGTCTACAACTCCCGTCTGCGGCAGAGAATAAGTACCCTGAAAGCTTCGCACGGCGTTTGCGGTTTCCGGTCCAAAGGAGCCGTCGTATGCTACCGCGGATACGGTTGGCACGAACTGTGCAATGTAGCTGAGGTAATATTGAACTGTAAGCACCCCCTCACCGCTTGATCCCTCCGATAGCTCTGTCACGTAGCTCGTAGTTATATCGGCAATATTAAGTCCCTCGGAATTCAGCTCGTACAGTCTTTTGACCGCGTTATAGATGAACAGCACCTCGTTCCAGGTTGCACGCCCGACGAGTCCGTCGACCGTCAGTCCAAATACCTCCTGGAATTTACGCACCGCGTCCTCGGTGCCGGGACCAAAGTATCCGTCGACAGGGAATATTTTCGGTATTCCGGGGTAATTGACCGATATTCTGTTCAGTCTTCGTTGCAATAGCTCTATATCTGCCCCTGTATCTCCGACACGAAGTGTGACATCAGGTGCTTCGGATCTTGAATTTTCCACAGGAACGTCACGCTCGATAACTATATTTTCACCGTAATAGTTGCGTAGTATTGCCTCGTAATCGAGTCCGTCGTTTGCAAGCGTGACGCTGCCCCACTGTGTCAAACCGTCACACGTTACCTCCACACCGTCGCAGAACTCTGCGAACAGAGGCTCTACGTTGCCGTCACGGCGTATATAACTGTTATAGAGCTCATCGACGAGCATTGAAATATTTGAGTAAATATCTCTGCCGTAGACGTAGGTCTGGTCGTATGCCGGAGAGTTCGTTATGTCAAAGCTATAACCCGCGTTTCGGTAATATCCCGTGTAAACGCGGTTCATCGCCACTGATATCTGTGCGAGTATATTTGCTTTCAGCGCCTCCCGGGGCCAGGTGGGGAAGATCTCGCTCGAAGCAACGTTTTTTATGTAGTCCGGAAATGCTTCGGTCACGTTCTGCGCTTCGGAATCCGGCGCGCCGAGGTGAACTACTATTTTTTCCGGAATTTTAGGTGTAAGCGGCATATTAATTACTCCAAATCATAATTTCTGGGTATAAATACGTTGAGATTGCCACGCGGCACCTCTTTTATCGTATCCTCCGACGTCGGGATCATATTTACCAGCTGTAGGGATCTCACTCCCGAAAATACGGTAGCACCGTATATACGTCGCGTAAAAAAGCCGTCCCTCTCGAGCATTATGTCATATGTCGCATACGGCGTCTCCACCGAGGTAGGTAAGAGCGAATAGTTTTGATCCGGTGCCGGTAGCTGCACCTCGGGTGCGACACCGTCGACGTCTGTTAAGAGGGAATAGGCGACAAATCTATTCTCCTCATCGGCTCCCGTTATACGCACGGTCACCCCCTCGAGAGCGATCGCTCCCGCGGTATACGCCCTCACCGAGAGCGTGCCGAAGCCTGTATACATAGATTACCTCCGGAAATGTGAATATTTTATTTATGCCTGCCACTTGACAATGACTCAATTATGTTATATAATATATGCGTAATTATGCTGTGCCAGGAGTTTATTTGAAATTACCGATACGGCATTTTTGTTTTGTTAATATTAAAATTTAATTTTGGGGTGGAAAAATGAAGGACAGCTTATACGGTGAACTCAGTGTAATTGGTATGAAGGGATGCGAGGATTTCGCAAACCAGGTGGACTTTTACCTCAAGGAATGGCGTCATCACGACAATGACGGCTCCTTCCTAGTCAATGCCTCCTGCCCGAGATTCGGCAGCGGTGAGGCAAAGGGAACTATTCATCATTCGCTCAGAGGTAACGACGTCTATATTATCTGCGACGTATTCAATCACGGCGTAACATATAATATGTATGGCAATACCGTTCCTATGAGTCCCGACGATCATTTTCAGGATCTCAAGCGCATTATCGGCGCTATCGGCGGCAAGGCTCGCCGCATCAGCGTTATTATGCCTATGCTTTACGAGGGCAGACAGCACAAGCGCTCGCACAGAGAGTCTCTCGACTGCGCTCTTGCACTCCAGGAGCTGGTAGGAATGGGTGTTACCAATCTTATCACCTTCGATGCTCACGATCCCAGAGTTCAGAATGCGATCCCACTCCACGGCTTCGAGGACGTCCGTTCTGCATATCAGATGATCAAGGCTATGCTTCGCGAGTATCCCGATCTTGAGATCGATCCCGATAAAACTATGATCATTTCTCCCGATGAGGGCGGTATGGGCAAATGTATGTACTACTCCTCGGTCATGGGTATAGATCTCGGTATGTTCTATAAGAGACGCGACTATTCCATTATCGTAGACGGTAAAAATCCTATCGTAGCTCACGAGTATCTCGGTCGCGATGTTAAGGATAAGGACGTCATCATCGTAGACGATATGATCTCCTCCGGCGATTCTGTTATCGACGTTGCCTGCCAGCTGAAGGCAAAGGGAGCTAAACGCATTTCCGTATTTGCAACCTTCGGTCTCTTCTGCAACGGTCTCGATCATATTGATAAGGCTTACAAGGAAGGCGTTATCAATCGTATCTTTACAACTAACCTGGTGTACAGAACACCCGAGCTGCTTGCTCGTGAGTGGTACGCAGAGGTAAATATGTGCAAGTACGTTGCCTATATCATCGATACCCTCAACCACGACAGAACTATCAGCAATCTTCTGGATCAGTCCAAGAAGATACATGCCATCCTCGATAAGCACAATGAGGCTAAAAAGCTCGCAACCAAAAAATAATCACGCAAGATCATAAGGCGGTAGAGTAATGAGAATCACTCTTGAGTCGGATTACGCTTTGAGAATAATTACGGATATGGCAATGCGCGACACGCTTATAGATGCGGGCACAATATCCGAAAGCACCTCAGTAACTCCGAGATTTACACTTAAAATACTACATAAGCTCGTTAAGGGTGATCTCGTTACATCCTACAAGGGGGCTAAGGGTGGCTATAAGCTCAGGCTTCCTCCTGAAGAGATAACTCTGAAGATGGTCATCGAGCTGATAGACGGTCCGATCGCAATCGCGCGCTGTCTCGATAATGGTGAGGGATGCTCGCTCAACTGCGACAAGACTGCCTGCATCTACCATCACATATTCGACGGCATCAGCCTCGAGCTTGCTAAAAAACTTGACAATATCAGAATTTCAGACGTGATAGAAAAACTTCATACGTCAAAGGATCAGTAACTATGCTTAAAATCTCAAAAATTTCATTCCCGGGACTTGGTATCGGCGAGTTTGAGGTGGATAGTGAAGCGCTCAATCTCTTCAACAACGTATCGATTGCCTGGTACGCGCTCATAATAACCTGCGGTATGATAGCCGCCGTCGTCTACGCCACCTGGCGTGCGAAGAAGATCGGTATCACCCCCGAGGATGTTATCGATTATGCGCTCTTCACCATTCCAATCGGAATTATCGGTGCCCGTCTTTATTACGTTTTCACAACGCTTGAAAACTACCATTCGTTTATGGACGTCATCAGCATCTGGAACGGCGGTCTTGCCATCTACGGCGGTATCATAGCCGGTGGTCTCACGGTGCTTGTTGTTTCTTATTTTAAAAAGATCAACTTCCTTGCCTTCGCCGACTGTGTTGCGCCTGCGGTGCTTCTGGCACAGGGAATCGGCCGTTGGGGCAACTTTATGAACGGTGAGGCATATGGAGCACAGACCGATTGGTTCTGCCGTATGGGCCTGCAAAACGGCAATACCTTCGCTGATTTCGCTACCACTGAAATGGTTTACGTCCATCCCACCTTCCTCTACGAGTCGCTCTGGAATATCCTTGGATTCACTCTCGTGCATCTGTTCACGAAGCGTAAGCAGTACGACGGTCAGCAGTTCCTTATGATCTTCGGCTGGTACGGTCTCGGCAGAATGTTCATCGAGGGCCTAAGGACCGACAGCCTCTATTCCACGATATTCGGCTGGGAGTTCAGAACCTCGCAGGTGCTCGCAGCAGTTATATTTGCCGTCACAGCAGCGCTTCTCATCTTCTTTATGTTCCGCAAGCCTAACAAGCCTCTTTACTGTAAGCCTGCTGCTCCCGAAAAGAAAAAGTCTCGTAAAAAGTGATTAAATTATGGCAGAAATTATTAGCGGTAAGCTCGTTTCATCTAAGATACGCTCAGAGATAAGCTCCGAGGTAGAAATCCTTGCACAGAAGTACGGTTGCAGACCCGGTCTTGCGGTAGTGCTTGTCGGATCGGATCCCGCTTCCTGCGTATACGTGCGCAATAAGCATCGCGCGTGTGTTGAGACGGGTATTGAATCATTTCAGATAGAGTTGCCTGAGAACACAACCGAGGATGAACTGCTCGCTCGAATTGACGAGTTGAACGCCGACGAACGTGTAAACGGCATTCTCGTACAACTCCCGCTCCCCGCTCATATCTCCGAAAGCCGTGTTATAGAGCGCATATCACCTACCAAGGATGTCGACGCCTTTCACCCCGAGAACGTCGGCAGAATAATGATAGGCAACTACGATATGCTTCCTTGTACTCCCGCAGGTGTCGTTGAGCTTCTGCGCCATTACGGTATCGACCCGACAGGAAAAAAGTGCGCCGTTATCGGCAGAAGCAATATAGTCGGCAAGCCTATGCTTCATCTTCTTACCGAGATGAACGGTACCGTTACGCTCTGTCACTCGCGTACACAGGACCTTGCGAAGATCACCTCCGATTCCGACATTCTTGTCGTAGCTATCGGTAAGCCTCGCTTTATCACGCGTGAGATGGTGAAGCCGGGTGCCGTTATTATAGACGTCGGTATCAATAGACTTGCCGACGGTACACTCGTCGGTGATGTTGATTTTGGTCCTGTATCAGAGATCGCATCGGCTATCACTCCGGTGCCGGGCGGTGTGGGTCCTATGACCATTACTATGCTGCTTCGAAATACGCTGACAGCGGCCGGGAAGCAATTCTCCGGAAAGCACTGAATTATTTAATAAAATTTAACAAATTCTTTTTTGGAAAATTCAAAAAAGCACTTGACAAAACGACGTAAATGTAATATAATGCTTTTGTTGATTTTTTAAGAGATTTTCTCTTTGCCAATTGAAGGGAGGGAAATATTAAGATGGCTGAAATCAGAGTTAAGGAAAATGAGACTCTTGACAACGCACTTCGCCGTTTCAAGAGACAGTGCGTTAAGTCCGGTATTTTGACCGAGCTTCGCAAAAGAGAGCATTATGAGAAGCCCAGCGTAAAGCGCAAGAAGAAGGCTGAGGCTGCTAGAAAGCGTAAGTATAAGTAATTTATACCTTTCACGGGACATTACCTATCGGTAGTGTCCCTCTCTTTTTTTCTGCGGTTATTTTTATTCTATTCGCTAATAATAACTATTGCCACTGCAGAATATTATAGGTTGAAAATATGAAAAACAGCACAAAAATACTTTCGGCACTTCTACTACCGATTCTCCTGTGCATATTTATGACACGCACCTATGCCGAAACGGGCTACGGCTGGTACGTCAAGCGTAACGGAAATTTACGCCCCGGTTTTCCGCAAAATGCCGAGGAGGTCAGCAAATACGGTGGATATTATATAGACAAGTCGCTTTCAGACACCTCGGATCTGAAGCGGATATATCTCACCTTTGACGTTGGATATGAAAACGGCAACGTATCAAAAATACTTGACGTAATGAGAGAAGAGGGGGTACACGGCGCTTTCTTCATACTGAAAAATCTCATATCAAAAAATCCGGAGCTTTTGCGACGTATGCACAACGAGGGGCATCTCGTCTGCAACCATACCGCTAATCATAAGGATCTGACCGCTTGCGACGGCGCGACGCTCGCTATGGAGATAGTCGAGCTTGCCGATGCGTACAAGTCACTTATCGGAGAGGATATGCCACGATACTTCCGATTCCCGGAGGGAAGGTATAACGTCAACACCGTGCGAGCGGTATCCGAGCTTGGGTATAAGAGTATATTCTGGAGCTTCGGCTACGAGGACTGGGACAATGCTCGCCAGCCGAGTGAGGACTATGCAATACGTAAGGTACTCTCGAATACTCATAACGGCGCGGTAATTCTTCTGCACCCGACGTCAGCTACCAACGCCTCGATAATGAGGCGGCTGATATGCGAATGGCGCAATATGGGTTATTCCTTCGGTACGCTTGACGAGTTGACACACGAGTAAATAAAAAGGGCAGAGGACTCGCGAGAAGCCTCTGCCTATACTTATTGATTAAAAATTTAAACGATTCCGTTTCTTCTTTTTATCTCCTCGAGTCTCTCCCTTTCGGTAACGTCGTCGTGCATGATAACGTCATCGTCAAACTCACACTCGGTAAGCTCGGGATGCTCCGCGAGGTAGGGATCGATCATTATATCCTTAATTTTGAAATATGCTGCATACACCTTCATATACGCAAGCGTAGAGAACATTATCGCGAGCGGAAGCGCGATAGCGAGAGGCAGGAGTATTCCTCCACTACCGAATAGGAATAGCACCTCAAGGAGAATAACAGCCGCAGCACCGAGGAGCGACATAACGTTTCTCTTGAAGCCAAGAAGGGCGAAGCTAAGCGAATTCTTCAGTACCTTGAATACGGAGAGGCTGAAGGTCAGCATCTGTACGTAAATATAAGATCTCATGAAGAAATAGAGGATCATCAATATGATATTTCCCCAGAACATCATAGAACCGAGAAAATCGGATGTATTCGCGGTAGTAGTGTAAAGATTGAATATCAGCAGCACGTTAATGATACCGTCAATGATACCAAAGGGAAGTGCCTGCTTCCAGTTACGCTTGACCGCATACCAGAAGTCGGTCCATACGAATACCGGCTCACCCTTAGCGATATTGCGGAGTATATACGCCGTACCGACGTTTACACAGCCGAACGTCAGAAGCGACAGAGCGGAGATTCCGTAGAATACGTACGTGAGCGTGGTATTGACGAGTATCTGATTCTGCAGACCGTCGAGTGCATACAGTGACATCGTGAGCGGATCACGCGGAGCAATATCGAACAGTGCAGCGAGATTCTGATACAGATCGGATAGGGGAAGATATGCATCCAGCTTCGTATATCCCGACAGAGTTATTATAAGAAAGAAGAGCGGGAAGTTACCCAGCACAAAAAACATGTTGACTGATATTAGTTTGCCGAAGTTGTCTTTATACGTGAGGAAAAACCTTTTTAATCCCGATGGACTGAGAGACTCTTTTTTACTGATACCCTTTCCGTCGCGCTGGATATCCAGTATTCTCAGTCTTTTTTTATTATCATTAGTCTTCAATTGTCTGACCTCCAAATTTCTACATTATATATTAACATATTTTTTACGAGAATACAAGTACCGTGCGAAAAGTTCAGTAAAAATTAAAAAATCTCGCGCAGTGATTGAATTTTCGTCACGTTTTTGGTATACTTGTTATATAAACCTGCTTCGGAGGCATTATGAGATACGATCACCTACTCGAATTTATAAATATTCCGATGATCTGCACCGAACGGCTCATTCTCAGAAGGATAAAGAAGAGCGACCTTACTGACGTAAACGAGTATTCGCGAGACCCTCGGGTTTCCGAATATCTGCTCTGGTACCCTCATACGAGCGTTGCCACGACACGTCGCTATCTTAAGAGTGTAGATAAGAAATATAAAACCGGCGAATTCTATACATGGGGCATAGAGTACAAGGGGAAACTGATCGGCACCGTCGGCTTCAACTGTTTCTCGCTTGAGCACGGCACCGCAGAGGTCGGTTACGTTCTGAGTGCCGACTATTGGGGACGCGGTATAGCCACCGAGGCGCTCTCGCGAATAGTGGAATATGCCTTTGAACACCTTGCACTCAACCGCCTGGAGATCAAGTATATAAATGAAAACTCTGCCAGTCTGGCTGTAGCATTGCACTGCGGATTTAAAAAAGAGGGGGTTATGCGACAGGCTATGTGTGTAAAGGGGAGATACCGTGATATCGGTATAGCCGCGATGACCGCAGACGATTACCGCAAAGAAACTAAATCATAATATTCTCCGTGCGTTAATATAATTGATTAAAAACGCACGGAGGTTTTTTATGAAACGGTTTGTATCCGCGGTCGTAGCAACGATCATCCTCGTTCTGTCTGCGACCATATTTCCAAAAGCAGGTATAAAAAATAAGGCAGAAGTAATATCTTTTTCACCGATAAGTCAACCGGATCTCGATCTTGGAGTAAAGGGCGCTTGCCTTATCGAGGCATCGAGCGGCACCGTCCTCTACGCCAACGAGGAGCATTATTCCGCATCTCCCGCATCTGTGACAAAGGTAATGTCACTTTTAATCATCGCAGAGGCTCTCGAGAGTGGGTGCATTACCCTCACCGATCAGGTCCGCGTCAGTGCTTATGCGTCATCTATGGGCGGTAGCCAGGTCTTCCTCGAGGAGGGGGAGATCATGAGCGTAGAGGAGCTGATCAAATGCATGGTCATCGCCAGCGCCAACGATGCAACGGTCGCTATGGCAGAGCTGGTCGCGGGTACCGAGACCGAATTCGTACGCCGCATGAATGCGCGTGCCGAAGAGCTCGGACTCAGGAACACGTCGTTTGAAAACACGACAGGGCTCGACGACGATACCGTAAGTCACTATTCCTCCCCTTACGATATTGCGTTGATGTCACGAGAGCTGATCAAGCACGATATAATTCTCAAATACAGCTCGCTATGGCAAGACAGCATTCGCGGCGGCGAATTCACACTGACGAATACCAATCGCCTTGTCCGATATTACGAGGGCTGTAACGGCCTCAAAACTGGCTCGACGGATAAGGCGGGCTTCTGTCTTACGGCTACGGCGCGCCGCGACGGTATGCAGCTTATAGCCGTTGTTATGGGTGCAGAAACGCGTGACGCGAGAAATAATGCCGCACGTTCGCTTCTTGATTATGGGTTTGCAAATTATGCCGTATACTCCGACAGCGAACGGTTCATTGAGAATGCAGAGGTTCACGGAGGAGTGAGGGACAGTGTCCCTCTCGCATCGGGTGGATTCAGCACCGTGGTGGCACGCGGTGACAAGGGCAAAGTAGAACTGAAATACACTATCCCCGAGAGTGTCGCGGCACCGATATCGGACGGTGATACAGTCGGTAAGATCGAGTATTATCTGGGAGGAAAAAAGATAGGAGAAGCTCCGATAGTTGCAAGAGGTGACATTTCGCATATAAGCTTTTTAGAGCTTTATCTGAGAATCCTCAAAAGAATTTCAAGCGGGACATAAAAATACATTTTTCCCCTTGAAAAACTCGATATTATATAGTATAATAATTGTTGAAAATAAAAAAACAGGCGGTTCAAAAAATGAGCATTAACCTTAACACCAAGTTTCTTGACAGCTTCGTTTCAGAGCATGAGCTCGAATATATGAAGCCTTTTGCCACCGTTGCATACGACCTGCTTATGAACGGCGTAGGTCAGGGAAGCGATTTCCACGGTTGGCGCGATCTTCCGGTAAATTACGATAAAGAGGAGTTCGCACGTATCAAGCTGGCGGCAGAAAAGATAAAGAATACTGCCGACGTGCTCGTTGTTATCGGCATCGGCGGCTCCTATCTCGGAGCACGTGCTGCGATAGAGTTTGTCAAGAGTCCTCTTTATAATAACCTCAAAAAGAATACCCCCGACATCTATTTTGCCGGCAACAATATCTCTCCCACCGCTCTTACAGAGCTTCTCGCTATATGCGAGGGCCGCGACGTTGCGGTGAATGTTATCTCAAAATCCGGAACCACTACCGAACCTGCGATCGCCTTCAGAGTCTTCAAGTCTCTTCTTGAAGAAAAATACGGTAAGGACGGTGCCAGAGAGCGTATCTTCGTTACCACCGACAAGGCACGTGGCACTCTTAAGAGCTTCTCGGATAAGGCGGGATATGAGACCTTTGTTGTTCCCGACGACGTTGGTGGCAGATATTCCGTCCTCACTGCAGTCGGTCTTCTCCCCATTGCGTGTGCAGGTATCGATATTGACGCTCTTATGGCGGGTGCGCAGAAGGCGCGCGAGGCATTCTCTACCTCTGACATCAATGCTAACGATGCACTCAAATATGCCGTCATCAGAAACGTGCTCTACAGAAAGGGTAAAACCACCGAGATCCTCGTAGGCTACGAGCCCTATATGCTCACCTTTGCCGAGTGGTGGAAGCAGTTGTATGGCGAGAGCTCGGGTAAGGATGGTAAGGGACTGTTCCCGACCTCCGTTATATTCTCTACCGACCTTCACTCTCTCGGTCAGTATATTCAGCAGGGTCAGCGCAACCTATTTGAAACGGTCATCAGCGTCAAGGATCCCGGTGCGAGATTCACTATTCCAAACGATCCTGCAAACGTCGACGGGCTCAATTTCATCTCCGGATGTGAGCTTGATTACGTCAACAAGACCGCGATGACGGCAACACTCCTCGCCCACAACGATGGCGGCGTGCCCAACCTTGTGCTCGAGCTCGAGGACAGAGGTGCCGAGTCTCTTGGTTATATGGTCTACTTCTTCGAGTTTGCCTGCGCTATGTCCGGATATCTCCTCGGTGTCAACCCGTTTGATCAGCCCGGAGTCGAGGCGTATAAGAAAAATATGTTCGCGCTCCTCGGTAAACCCGGATACGAGGATATGAAGGCTACGCTCGAAGCCAGAATATCCAACAAATAAAAGTCGCATTTATTATTTATTTTTAACAAATATTAGAATTTGCGATATTTTTTAGAATAAAACTATTGCATTTTCGGTTATTTTAGTGTAAGATATAAGTAAGAGATTTTATTTCTCAAATTTAGGAGGATTTTCAACATGATCAAGTTATTTATTGGCGGCAAAGGCTCTGGCAAGACCAAGACTCTCATCGAGATGGTAAACAATGCAACCTCTTCTTCGAATGGCAACGTTGTTTGCATCGAGAAGGGTGATAAGCTTAAGCTCGACATTACATATAAGGCAAGACTTATCGACACCGATGCATACGCAGTTACCGATGCTGATGCTCTCTACGGCTTCATCGCAGGTATCCTCGCATCCAACTCCGACATCACCGATATCTTTGTTGACTCCGCTCTCAAGATCGTTGGTAACGACAACGATGCTTTTGCTGCTATGCTCAATAAGCTCGAGAAGATCACCGCAGACGTTAATCTCGTTATGACTGCTTCCATCGCAGTCGAGGAGTGCCCTGCAGAGATCAAGGCTTACGCGTAAACCACGTATAAAACACTAAGGCGGCTTGTTATAGGCCGCCTTTGCTGTACATTCAGATAATTTAGTACAATAAAATAACAATGTCAACCATTGACCGGCGGTTATAAAAATGCTATAATATTTTCCGCAAAAAACGAAAGGAACGCATAACAGAATTATGAAGAATACGTTTGTTGATATATTGCGCGAGCCGGATAGCATTCTCTTTCAATTTGAAGACAGTACCATCCGCTTTGAAGAGCCTGATAGCAGGGAAGAGCAGAATGCTCGCATTGATTATACGATATCTAATGGTGAAGGAATAATAACGCTTTACCCCTCAGAGCGTCCGGTAAGAAGAATAAAGCTACGCTGGCGTGCCGATCTCTCCGAGGTGATATCAGTGCTGGGCGACACCTTTGAACGCCTATATGACATCGCCTTTGGTGCAAACCATGCTCCTGCGTGGCGCTCGATATGTCCCGAGATCTGTTTACCCTGGTATTTCCATACCTACGACGGCGAGTCCCTCCATTGCTACGGTGTAAAGACGGGAGCTGATGCCTTCTGTCACTTTCAGGTCGATGAAAGCGGTATCACCCTCTGGCTCGACGTACGCAACGGCGGTGGCGGAGTACGGCTCACAGCGCCACTCGTGTGTGCAAGAGTTGTCAGCCGACGCGGTGTGATGGGCGAGGATCCATTTCTTGCCGCTCGCACCTTCTGTAAGATAATGTGTGAGAAGCCAAATCTTCCGAAATCTCCTATATATGGCGTTAATAACTGGTATTGGGCATACGGTAATACCAGCCATGAGGGCGTACGTGAGGAGACGGTGAATCTTATGGATATGTGTGCCGATGCAAAGGGCAGCCCTTATATGATAATCGACGACGGCTGGCAGGCATCGAGATATTTAAAGGCGGATCGCGACAGCTATAATGGCGGTCCATGGGAGCTATCCAACCCGGACAGATTCTCCTCAATGCAGGAGACCGCCGATATGATCCACTCCTACGGTGCGAAAAGCGGTATATGGTTCCGACCTCTCCTCACAGCGAAGCAGGTGCCCGCCGAGTGGGAGTCTCAGCTTCTTAAGAGCAAACACGGTATACTTCTGGATCCGTCGCACCCCGAGGTACTTACTGACATAACAAACAACGTAAAAATGATCAGCGGTTGGGGATACGATCTTATTAAGTATGACTTTACTACGTTTGATACGATCGACTTGTTTGGAAAACTGCCTGATGATAACCGCCATTTTTACAATAAAACGCTCACGAATGCAACCATTCTCAAGAATATGTATAATGCCATTCAGGCAGCGGCCGGCGAATCGGTCATCCTTGGCTGCAGCGCTATAAACCATCTTGCAGCCGGCATACATCAGGCTATGAGAGTAAGTCACGACACCTCCGGCAGAAGCTTTGAGATCACGAGAATATCCGGTCCCGCATCGATGCTCAGACTCCCTCAAAATAATATCTTCTACGCTTCCGATCCCGACTGCGCTGCTTTTACCTCCAGAGTACCCATCGGCGCAAATCTCGACTATCTCGAGGAATGCGCTATTACCGGTATGGTAACACTTGCATCCGTTACACCCGGTATTCTTAAGGGTGCTGATCTCGCGCGTATACGCGGCATTTATAAGATAGCCTCCGAGGGTGGAAGTGATGCCGTACCTACAGATTGGCTTATGCACAACAACCCCTCTCACTTCATTGACAGAGATAATAAGCGTTACGATTACGATTGGTATAAGGTATACGACGGTGTTCGCTCACATTATACCTGGATGAACTGATTGTCAAAAATGAGCCGTCCCACATAGGATAATAGCAGGTAAGAATTTCTTACCCCAATCTTTATAAGGAACGGTCATTACGATGCAAGATTACAAAAATGCCACAAACGGTTACTGTGGCGGTAACGGAACGGTCTGTATAGATACTAAACGCGTGCTCGACTCCTGTCGCGACAGAGATTGCTTTGAAAACGTGAGAGTATATCTCACCTCCGCAGGAGAATCTCTTCTCGCAAATGCGAGCAACGTCAGGACGAAGGGCACTGAGATACTCTGCGCCTACGTTGGCGTTGAGGAGGTACCGTTCAACCGCGGCTTCTACAAGGTAGTTATTAAATATTACGTTGAGGTAGAGCTCGAGGCGTGCGTTGCCGCCGGAAGAAGCCAGCTCTTCTCGGGTCTTGCCGTACTTGAGAAGGACGTTATCCTGTACGGCGGTGAGGGCAGGGCAGTTTCGTTCAGTTCAAACGGACTCGATACCTATTGCGCTCCTTGCAGCATTGATACAGCGACCACCAACGATCCTACGGCTATCGTTGACACAGTAGAGCCTGTCATTCTCGGTAGCAAGGTATGCGATTGCACTCCTTGCTGTGCAGAGTACGTTGACATTCCCGAGAGCGTAGAGCAGCTCTTCGGAGACGAGATAGTTACCGGAACGAATGGAGCTAAGATCTACGTCTCGTTCGGTATCTTCTCTGTCATCAGAATGGTCAGACCGGCTCAACTTCTTATTCAGGCAACTGATTACACAGTGCCCGACAAGGAATGTGCACCGGCAACTAACGGAGATAACCCCTGCGCACTATTCCGAACCATGCCTTTCCCCTCGATACAGTTTAAGGGCTCTACATGCGGTAATGAAGCTCAGGCAAATCAGGGTAGCGGCAAGGGAAACTGTGGCTGTAAATAATCACTAAAACAAAACTGCCCGATTTTTTCGGGCAGTTTTTGAATTATTTAAAGTTTTGGCGCGCAATCTCATATGCAAACATAGTCGTAGCCGATGCGGCAGAAAGAGAGGCGCGAAACTCTCGCGCATAATCGATTTTCAAGAGGATATCCGCGGTATCTAGTAGTGAGCGGGATATACCGCGCTTCTCACCACCTACGATCAAGAGGAGCGGGAGTGGAAGAGCACATCTACCGAGCAGGTTGTCGGTGCGCTCGTCTGCACAAACTATCTTATATCCGCGTGACTTAAATATCCCAACGACCTCCATTGGCTCACCAACGAATATACTGAACTGCTCCGAGGCGCCGGCAGAGCTGCGCGCAACGACCCCGGCGGCACTCATCCAATTGCGTTCATCCAGAATGATACCGCTGCATCCCATGGCGTAGAGAGATCTGAGCGAATAGCCGAAATTATACGGATCCTCGATACCTTGTATCATTGCATAATATCCGTTTGTGGGTAGGGAATCGCCACTTGTAAGACGGGGAAGCGTTCGCTCTCCTGCAACCGCAACGATGCCTCCATGAGAGGTGCCGAGAGTTATTCGATCCAACTCTTCACTGTTCGATTCTACAATTTCATATCCGTATTTTTCAGAAACTGCCCGTAAATATCCTATATCTTTCGCGATTTTATTCAGTTTTTTCTTATCAAAAAGGATCTTTTCTATCTGTCTGTCATTAACTCCGGAATCGACTCCGCGCAGTATGGCGCGCACCGAAGTCATTCCTTCAAAGACCGATGAATTCTGAAATTTAATATCTTCCTTTTGCATTTTATACGTTGTCCTCTCATATATTGTAGTAGAAATTAACCGAAAGGTATTGATACTATGATAGATTCGATTGGTAGAGAGCGTGCCGAAATACTCGGCGAATTTGTAATTGAAACCGGTTCGACCGTACGCGCTGCAGCGGCACATTTCGGCATCAGTAAAAGCACCGTACATAAGGATATCGTGTATAGACTGAAGAAGCTAAATCCTGCGCTTTACAGTGCAGTGAAGCAAGTGCTAGACACAAATAAGTCCGAAAGACATATACGGGGCGGGGAAGCCACGCGAAAAAAATATATGCAGCGTCGAGTAGAAAAAAGCAGGTAACAAAATTATAGGGAAGTGCCCTACTCTGCTTTTACGTCTAATATTATACCTTATTTTTGACCGCTTTTCAAGACCTATATCGGCGTTTTTTGTCAGCTAAAAGCGTTTTTTAAGCTTTTGTCAGCTGATTTACTATATGTCTTCCGAATTTATAAAGCGCAAGCGAGTTACGCATTTATTGTACCGATAGCTTTAGGAATGTTGTGCGCTCGTGCGCCATTCGATAACAGTTCTAAAATAAGCTTATATGCATTTCTTGGATACAGGATCTGATAGACTATTATTTTGACAAATAACACGTCATCCGGACAATCCTTATAAAACAAAAACCGTGGGTTGGAAATCAAAACGTACATCTGTACGTTTATCGTTCTAACGGACGGTTTTTTATTTAATAAAATATTCGTATTAGTACAATCGGTCCACCGATCAATATAAAATATAATTTAACTATGATGCAAAAACCAATTTTAAAGAAAAATATTCAAGCCCACGTATAACGGCGAATTTTAAATTCAGGATGCTAATACCGCAATACAAGGAATAGTTATCATATAACAGTCATCGGTTAGCCGGAAACATTAATCTTCGAAAAACTATAGAACGAATGTTCATATCAAATATGCAAATGTGGATTTTGCCTTAAAATAAGTGCCGAAAAGCAGTACTTATCAAATAAAACATTTTCTTCCCTATATTATACAAAATTTTCATTTTGTATAATTGTGTATATATTCAGACATACCTATATATCGCCTCTCTATGCTCGGTGTCACTCTTATAGGGGAGTTATACCTCACTTCTGCCCTGCCGCATCATTTACGTCAAACGGGGTAATACCGTTATATTTCACGTCTTTCTTAGATGAAGCGAGTGCATAAATTACACACTCATATTGCCGGCAGCTCGCCTGCGCTACTCTTCTCTGCACCGCGCTTCTTAATGAGTATCTTTAGCTGCCACACCGTGGCGTGCTTTCCTGCCCGACTTTGTTTACAAATTCTTCTTGCATTTCCTCTCCCAATATGATACAATATATATAAATAAAACATTGGAGGATTTCTACTATGAGAATGCGCGTTCTTACACAGACAAGCAAGGGCAAACTCATCGCCGTTGCCGATGAGGTATCCAAGCTTATTGATGCCGATAAGGATCCCGACGTTATTATGCCCGCATACCCTTGCGACGGCGAGCGTCTCGTTATCATTGTCGCTACCGCAAAGGCTTCTATGCCCGAGCACTTCTGCCGTTTCGTCAGATCGCTTAAGAGAAGCTATGCTGCCAACATTGCGTTCATCATTGACGGTACACCCGAGAATGCGGCGAAGATCGTTGAGATGGCGAAAACCAACGATGCGAAGGTTCACGACGACAGAATTCTTTATCTTGAGGGTGGACTTCCCTTCAAGTTCCTGAAAAGCGTTAAGCCCGAGGAGCTTGAAACTGTTCGTGAGTGGACTAAGGATCTGCTTGCCAACCTTAAGTAATACGCAAAGCGGAGTGGGTATTCCCTGCTCCGTTTTGCTTCGCGCAAAAGATCGCCACCCTATCAAGAGTAGCGATCTTTTTTCTATTAATCTGCGGGAACGAATTCCTTATAGATTGCATTAAGTGCGGTTACGTAGTCGTTGGAATCAACGCCTACGATGATATTGAGCTCGCTGGAGCCCTGGTCGATCATACGAACGTTAACTCCTGCATTGGCGAGAGCTACGAACACGCGTGCCGCAGTTCCCTTCGCTTTAACCATACCGCGTCCAACAACTGCAATAAGCGCTAGATTCTCCTCAACGAAGATATTCTCGGGATTGATATTCTTACAGATGCCGGCAAGAACGTCGCCGCGCTTCTCCTGGAGCGCTTTGGTCGACACGATGACCGTCATAGTATCGATACCCGACGGGAAATGCTCAAAGGAAACGCTGTTCTCCTCGAGGACCTGGAGCACTCGTCTGCCGAGACCAAGCTCGGAGTTCATCATCGCCTTCTCAATAGTGATGCTAGAGAATCCGGTCCTACCGGCGATGCCGGTGATAACGTATTCGCTGATCTCATCAGTCTCAGGAACGATGAACGTACCCTTATCATCGGGACTGTTAGTGTTTCTGATATTGATCGGGATCTTCGAATATCTTACGGGGAATATAGAATCCTCGTGAAGCACAGTTGCACCCATATAAGAGAGCTCGCGGAGTTCCTTGTAAGTAATCTTGTTAATAGGCTTCGGGTTGAGGATTATTCTCGGGTCAGCCATGAGGAAGCCGGAAACGTCGGTCCAGTTCTCGTATATAGTAGCCGAAGCTGCTCTGGCAACGATGGAGCCGGTAATATCAGATCCGCCGCGCGAGAATGTCTTGATGGTACCGTTAGGCATAGATCCGTAGAATCCGGGGATAACGGCGTAATTATGCTTCGAGAGCACGTCGCGCATCACGTCGTTGGTCTTCTCTGCATCGAAGGTTCCGTCTTCCTTAAAGAAGATAACCTTCTTCGCGTCGATGAAGCTGAATCCCATATATTTCGCGAGAATAAGAGCATTTACGTATTCACCGCGCGATGCTACGTAGTCTCTACCCGAGCTGTGAAGCACGGAAAGTCTTATTTTCTCGAACACCTCGGTGAGATCGAGATCAATACCGAGCTCGGCGATAATTCCGTTGTATCTATCCTTAATTTCATCGAATACCTCGGTGATATTCTCTTCATTTGCGGCAAGAGCGTGAAGCTTATATAAGAGATCGGTGATTTTGGAATCTGCGGAATGACGCTTGCCGGGTGCCGAAGCAACTATGTAACGTCTAGTAGGATCCGCTTTAATAATGCTTGCTACCTGGCGAAAATGCTCTGCATCCGCGAGTGAGCTGCCACCGAATTTAAGTACCTTAAGGCTCATTTTTGAAACTCCTGAACTAAAACTAAAAAATACATTACTATTATATGTAAAAAAAGAGGCTTTGTCAAGTGATATAATGATATTTCGCCATAAAAAGTTATTTTTTTATCAAAAACATTCAAAAAATCTCTTGACTTTTTGATTTTACTCTGCTATAATATAATAGTCCGTGGAGAGATGGCCGAGTTGGTCTAAGGCGCACGACTGGAAATCGTGTATACCCTAACCGGTATCATGGGTTCGAATCCCATTCTCTCCGCCATAATAAATGCACCCCAAATATGGGGTGCATTTATTATTTTATGGCTGAGCGAATGCCAACTTCGAACACAGCATTGCGCAGCAATGCATGGGTTCGCAAACTCCGCGCAGAGCGCGTCGAGCTTGCTCGTAAGCGGCAAGCGTGAGTTTATTCGCCCTAAGCGAACACCCCATTCTCCGACACCCACAATACGGGGTGCATTTATTATTTTATGGCTGTGAGAATGTCCCGATTCGAACATCGATAATTATTCTTGTTGCCCCACACTCTTCCTTTTTACGCATCTGATAATTATGATTGCCGTCGAAAAAATCAACATCACTGGAATACCTATAAAGACTAAAGTTGCGCCGTTTTCGAAGCTCCACTCGTAATTCTCTGAATATCTATAACCGCATATACATTCCTTGAATCGATATCCGGGGGTGCCAATGGACGCCCTCTTCATAACTAGCCACTCACCGTAAGAATGCTCTTCTTCGTTCTGATTTTTTCCACAGACACACTCCTGCCAGTGGAACGTCTCATTGAAGCTATACTTTGAGGAGAGATCATGTGCCGGCTCTATGGTGCTACCGCTCTGGATAGGATCAAGTGTTATATCATATTCATTTGTCGGTAAAAAGTATTTATCTTTTACCGTCGAATAATACTGTGTCTGAACGTACTTACCGTCCTCTGAAAAATACAGCATTGCAACGAGTCCTACGCGTCCCTTGTAGTAGAGATCCTCATATTGCGGATCGACGAGTATCTGAGTAACGGTATTTCCATGTACCCCCGTTCTCTGAGCGGTTATAATTCCCGATGTACTTTTATGCCCGCTGATGACCATTGTAATGTTTTTGTGCCGTGAGATAAACTTGTCCCACAGCTCTTCAGCGTCGAAGATCGAGCCATATTTTTCCGGTGAGCCGGCATCACCGCTGTCTAACGTAGTTCCGTCTTTGTTGAGGTATATATGCGTGGTAACAATGACGTTATAATCCGGATGCTGTTCAACAACCTCGTTTGCCCAATAAAGTATTCTTCTATTGATCTGAAGATCAAGGTTTAAGACGAGATACTTATTACCGAAAACCGTAAACGTCTGATACGTATTCATCATGGTGCCGTCCAAAGACCCATCGAGCATATATTCATGATCTGCGTAGTCGAAATATTGAGAGTATTTATCGGTAGATTTATCGTGATTACCTCTGACAATAGAATAAGGCACAACTCCGTCAAGCGAATGCACAGCATCTGCCGCTGCTTGCCACTCTTTATCAGTATCATATTCAGTAAAATCACCCAAATTAAAGGCAAAGGCTATATTTTTTTCTTCCTTGTTTTCCTCAATCCAATCGAATATATAATGCAGCTTATCCGGCGCGTTACAGGTTATTGTCTGAATATCTCCTATAATCGCGAACGAATATGCGTAATCATTGAGAGGGACTGTTGGCGCGTCATAAAATTCCGAGTATAATGCAAGGCTGTTCTGTCTTGGCGACAAATCTTGGACAGTGCTCGGCGGGGATGAATTGTCAAACTCTGAAAAGTCGTAGTAACAAAGCATATTGTCACCGGACGGTACGGTGAACGCATCATTTGCTATCTCATCGTCAGTCCGCGTATCCGAAAAAAGAGCAACGTCTAGTATTGCACCTTTGAAAAAGCTTGCGCGCGAATAGCTGCCTCCTATCAAAATCGGTGCTTTAATAACGATGCTTGAGGGTATACTTGCATTCTTTGTGCTCTTCAACTCGCCTCCGACGTAGCAACGCGATTCGGATAATCTATCATCGAATACAATAGACAGATGCTCCCACTCACCTGTACGAAGATCTATTTCTTCGAATACGGTTTCGCTTTTCAATACAGTATTTTCATATACACCCGAATAGACGGTAATGACAGGATGCCCGTCGGCATTTATCCAAAGTGAAAATGCGGGTAGCGTGGGATCACAGGCACTCGAGCATATCGCATAGGCTTTAGAGTAGTCCGAGGGAAGCTTTACAGTCACCTCGTACGTTCTCGGTAACTCCGAAATAACTGCGGTTGTAGTGTATTTGACACGCTCCTCCTCGGACGGAATAAGACCTGTGGGCTCAGCGGCAAGTGCGTGGACTGTCACCGACGGAGCAAGTATCAGAAGTATTACAAGTAGCAGATATAACGTAGCAATTCGCGATCTTTTTGTATTAGGCACGTTCAATTACCTCCGAATATCGTATTTCATCCTTATTCTAGCACAAAACAGCACAGATAACAATATCATCTTTCTATCAAATAAATATCATTTTTTGACGATAAAAATTTTGATAATTCGAAGCTTAAACGTAAGTCTGGGCAAGCAAAAACAACAGAGGTAGGCGCCTCTGTTGTTTTTCGATATTAAAATCAAGGTAGAACACATTATCATACTAGATCAAGGAGATCAGCAATCGATATTATTCATCAAAGATGACGGTAGACGCCCAGACATCAAACTGTGTGTCGTAGGCACTGCGTACCGAGATGGGACAAGAGAACTGTACGACCCAGTATGCAGACTCTGTCTTATAGCAATAAGCCTCGTAATAGTATTCATCACCATCAACCGCCTCATTAAAGCTAAAACGAGCATAGTCATCAGTTTCATGCACCTCGGAGGCGATACCGTGCAGACTCATCATCTCAAGCGCGTAGCTCGCCGGCGTTAGCACGGATGTGCCAATCGAGGAAAAAGGCGTTTTTTGCGCGGTCACGGTAACAGATCTCGATGCGAAGCGAGCAGTACTGCTATCGGGATCAAGCACGAAAAATTCATTGGTCAAGGTAATAGTGATCTGATCACTGGTATGGCTCATCGGCCAAACGTCATTTCCATCATTGCCGTCACATCCGGCGGCTGAAATCGATACCGAAAGTACCAGCAATATTAGAAAAAGTCTTCTATATATATTCATTCATTACACTCCGTAAGAATAATATCGTCAAATTAATTATAACATTTTAATGATCGTGTGTCAATACGAAAATCAACCGTTAATTATAAGTTTGCAAAGCTCTTGCGCATCAACTCCGTGAATGTAGTCGCCTACGGAAACACGTGAAAGAACGTCGTTAACCTCTCCGAGATGCTTACCGACAATAAGCGCCTCGAGCTCAGCAACATCACGCGTACCAAAGAAATCTCCGGATATAGCGACGCTAATAATAGTATCGTTAGTCATCTCAAGTTCAATCATAAGAAGACATGACGGAAGCTTTTTCTTCCGTATAAGATTGTATTTTGCCGAGAGGGAGCGTTCAGGGTAAAGCCACGCGCGTGAGCGGTTGCGCATAAGGATACAAGAGACCTCGTCCGCAGTGGGCGGTTCGGTAAGGATTGCGCTATACTCCCGCTGAATAAACTTGCTAAGTGCCATAATAAACTCAATAGCGGACATTGGCTGCAAGATCGCAGGTTTAATATTAGTGACGCGCGATGCGGTGGAGCGAATAGCCTTAGATCTGATCTTCTCCTCGTCAACGCGCAAGACGTCGGAGAGCGCAGTAAGATCGCTGTCAAAGAGAAGCGTGCCGTGGTGAAGTGTACGTCCGTTGGATGTAAACTGTGCATTTCCGGATATCTTTTTATCACCTAGCATCAGATCGTTTCTACCCGATAGTGTGCAGTCGACACCAAGTGATGCAAGCGCTGAAATAATAGGAGCGGTGTAGGATTTAAAATCAATTCCCTCGCCTCTTGCATCGGTAATAAAGCTGTAATTTACGTTTCCGAGATCGTGATATACTGCCCCGCCTCCGGTAATACGGCGTGCGATATGAATACCGCGCTTCTCTGCAAGCTCGGTATTGATCTCGGCGTATACGTTCTGATTTTTTCCTATCACAACGGTTGGCTCGTTCTGCCAGAGCATAAAAACATCGTCTCTGCTATTGCGGAAGAGATGCTCCTCTATTGCAAGGTTGAGATATGGATCATGAGTATCAAGTATGATCAGCTTCATAATTTACTTAATCGGCTGTTTCGGGCATTACACCCGAAACAGCCATTTCTGCCTTGTAATTTATAGGGAATTTCAAGAATTAGAGACCGAGCTTAGCTCTCTCAACCTTCTCGATATCGGTGAAGTTGTTGGTGGAAACGTGTCCGGGAAGAGGCATGATCTTCTCGTGAAGCGCATCGATGATCCAGTCAGCCTGGGGGAAGAAGCTCTTCTCAAGCTCGAATGCGGGAGTGATCCAGTTGCGGGAACCGACAACTACTGCGGGACCGTCGAGGTAATCGAAGCACATCTCTGTAATGTTGGAAGCCATATCTCTCATTACGGAGTTGCGCTCGCAAGCATCACCGACGAAGAGGATCTTACCGGTCTTCTTAACAGACTCGATAACCTTCTCGTAGTTGAAGGGTACGATGGATCTCGCGTCGATGATCTCAGCGGAAACGCCGTACTTCTCCTCGAGGATCTTAGCAGCCTCAAGAGCTCTGTAAAGAACGGCACCGATAGTAACGATGGTAACGTCCTTACCGACTCTCTTGATATCGGGCTCGCCGAAGGGGATCTCAAAGTGTCCTTCGGGAACACCACCCTCACGGAATTCCTCGCCGATACCGTAGATTCTCTGAGACTCAAAGAATACGACGGGGTCGGTACCCTCGAGAGCGGAGGTCATAAGACCCTTAGCATCGGTGGGAGTTGCGGGGAATACTACCTTAAGGCCGGGGATATGAGAGCAAAGAGCGGTCCAATCCTGAGAGTGCTGAGCGCCGTACTTGGAGCCTACGGAAACGCGGAGAGTGATAGGCATCTTGAGGATACCTGCACTCATTGCCTGCCACTTAGCCATCTGGTTGAATATCTCATCACCTGCGCAGCCGATGAAGTCGGCGTACATAAGCTCAACGATAGCACGGCCGCCGCACATTGCGTAGCCTACTGCGGAGCCGACGATTGCAGACTCGGAGATGGGAGAGTTGAAGAAGCGGTGATAAGGAACCGCCTCGGTCATCTTCTTATAAACACCGAATGCTCCGCCCCAGTCTCTGTTATCCTCACCGTAAGCGATGAGAGTGGGATCGTCGTAGAACTTATCGATAATGGGCTCAAAGAGCGCGTCGCAGATGTTATACATCTTCATCTTGGATACGGGCTTGCCGTTTGCATCGGTAGCGGTGCGAACCTTGCCCTTGATCTCCTTGACTCTGGGACACTCGTCCTTGGGAAGAAGCATATCAGCCTCACGTGCGGGATCCATGCTCTTAACCTTCTGGTTGGAGAACATGATAGAAGAGATAGCATCAGGCTCCTTGTTGAGGTCCATTCTGGGCGAGATCTCATCGTTAATAGCGAGCTTCATAACCTCGGTCATACGGTTGGTGATATCCTCGTGAAGCTTAGCGATCTCGTTTTCGGTTGCGATCTTGCCCTTGACGAGCTTATTCTTGAACGCAACGATGGGATCTGCTGCCTTCCACGCATCGATCTCCTCCTGAGTACGGTAAGTCGAAGAATCGGAGGGAGAGTGACCGGATACACGGTAGGTAACGACGTCGAGTAGCGCGGGGCCCTTACCCTCGAGAAGGAGCTGCTTCTTGCGGCTCACAGCATCGATAACAGCGAGAGGATCGTAGCCGTTTACGCGCTCTGCATGCATCTGGCTGGGATTGAAGCCTGCACCGAGACGTGCAACCATATCAAAGCCCATGGTCTCGCCGCGAGTCTGACCGCCCATGCCGTAGTGGTTATTGAATACGTTAAAGAGGATGGGCATACCGCCATCGCTGAACTTGCCGTCCATACCCCAGAGCTTGGTGATCTGGTCCATAGAAGCAAAGTTGAGAGCCTCAAGCACGGGTCCACGACCGGTAGCACCGTCGCCGCAGTTAGAGATAACAATACCGGGCTTGTGATTGGATCTCTTGTACAGAGCCGCACCGAGAGCAATAGGAGCACTTGCACCTACGATCGCGTTATTGGGCATAAGACCAAAGGGAATGAAGAATGCGTGCATCGATCCGCCGAGACCGCGGTTAAAGCCGGTCTTACGTGCAAAGATCTCAGCAAGTGCGCCGTAAAGAAGGAAGTTGATAGCAAGCTCCTTGATGTTGCCGCCCGCATTCATATGCTTCTCGACTACGGAAAGAACCGCACCGCCGAGGAATTCCTTCATAATATCATATACCTCGGCGTCGTCGAGCTTGTAAATGGAAGAAAGACCCTTTGCGAGAATCTCGCCGTGGCTACGGTGAGAACCGAAAGAAAAGTCGTTTATATCGAGGCAGTATGCTTCACCGACAGCGGAAGCCTCCTGACCGATAGAAAGATGGGCGGGACCGGGGTTGTTGTACTTAACTCCATTGTACTCGCTCTTAACCTTTACCTCGTTAAGCATCGTCTCAAACTCGCGGATGATAGCCATGTCGCGATAGATACGAAGGAAGTCGTCCTTGGTATAGATCTTCTTCTCCTGTGCGAGAGTTTTGTTGTACTGACATACGGGTATGTCTTCAAAATGTATGTAGCCCGACTCAAAAGCTTTGCCGGGGTCTACGTATTGACTCTTAGGCATTGTGATTTACTCCTTTCAATTTCTATCAGAGGAACATAGCCTCTCTGATGACCTCGCATACGGTGGGGTGCGGGAATACGAGCTTTTGAATATCGGTAACTCGCATCTCGGTCTCTACCATCATAGCGGCGCCGTAGATGATCTCGGACGCATACGAGCCTATCATATGGAGTCCGATAATATTATTATGTTTTTTATCGGTGATGACCTTAAGAATACCGTTTCCGTGCTCGTTCTCGGCGATATATCTGCCGCTGTACTTAAGAGTAACGGTCTCAACGCGCGCGTCAATTCCCTTCTCTTTTACAGACTCGGCGGTCTCACCAACCGATGCTACCTCGGGGTTAGTATAGATAACGGAGGGGATCGAGTTATAGTTGATCCTATCCTTCTTACCGAGAATATTATTTATGCAGACCTCGCCCTCGCGGTACGCGGTGTGAGCAAGCATAGACTTGCCGTTTACGTCGCCTGCCGCCCATACGCCGGGAACGTTGGTCTTGCCGTACTCGTTGGTTACGATCGCGCCACGCTCAAGCTTGAGTCCAATGTTCTCGCATCCGATACCTGCGGTACGTGCGCGTCTGCCGATGGAAACGAGTGCGTAGTCGCTCTTGAGCTCTACGCTCTTACCGTCCTTCTCGTAGGTTACGGCGTTATTCTTGATAGAGGTAACGCGTGCACCGAGAATGAACTCTACACCGCGAGCGGCATATTCCTTCTGAAGAAGCTTCGAGATCTCGCGATCGGTCGCACCTGCGATATGGTCGAGCATCTCAACTACGTACACCTTTGTGCCGACGGAATTGAAATACGACGCCATCTCGAGACCGATAACGCCGCCACCGACGACAACTATCGCCTTGGGGATATCGTTGAGGTCAAGCACCTCTCTGTTAGTGAGAGCATAACCGGACTTAAGAGAATCAGCGAGACCGTCGATCGGAGGAAGCGCGGGAGATGATCCGGTAGCGATAAGAAGCTGCTTACCGACATACTCCTTGTCAGCCGCAACGACTACAAATCCCTCGGAATTTCTTTCCTTGATAACGCCGGACGCATTAACTACCTCGACACCCGCCTTCTTGAGCTTCGCGCCAACACCGGAAACGAGCTGCTTCACGACCTTGTTCTTGCGCTCAACAACGAAGTGATGATCGATGGAGGCAGAGCCAAAGCTCACACCGTAATCAGCACCGTGCTTTGCGTAATCGTAGATCTTAGCAGAATAAAGGAGAGTTTTGGTAGGGATGCATCCCTCGTTAAGACATACACCGCCGAGCGCACGCTCCTCGATAACGAGGGTCTTGAGACCTGCGTGGCCTGCACGCTCAGCTGCATTATATCCGGCGGGGCCGCCGCCAAGAATTATCAGATCGTACATTGTGTTACCTCCTTACTTCGTAAGAAGAATATCAAAGTTCTCAAGAGCTACGCAGAGCTCACGAAGGAACTTAGCCGCAGGAGCACCGTCGAGCGCTCTGTGGTCGAAGGTAAGAGAGAGACCCATAGCGGGATAGGTTACATCCTCACCGTTAACCTCCTTGATTCTCTTGGTGATGGTACCAACACCGAGAATACCGGTCTGAGGAGGATTGATAACAGGAGTAAAGCTCTCTATGCCGAGAGAGCCGAGGTTGGTAACGGTGAAGCTGCCATCCTTGAGCTTATCGGGATTGATAGTTCCCTCCTGAGCCTCGGTGATAACTGCCTTAGCAGCCTTCGAAAGCTCGTTCAGAGTCATCTTATCTGCACCGAATACGGTGGGGACCATAAGACCTCTCTTGGTATCAACTGCAACGCCGAGGTTAACGGTGTTGAAGTATCTGATAACGTCATCGAGATAATGAGCGTTAAGATCTCGGTGATTAAGAAGAACTCTGGAGACTGCGAAGAGCACCATATCGTTCAGAGTGATATTGCCGATGCCAAGCTTCTCTGCACTTGCCTTAAGGCTTGCACGAAGAGCCATAAGCTTCGTAGCGTCAAAGGAGGAATTGAGGGTGAGCTGTGCCATATTCGAGAGGGATGCGTGCATTGACTTTGCAATGACCTTACGGATATTAGGAAGCTTAACATCCTCATACGCAGCTACGGGAACTGCAGCTGCTACGGGTGCAGCAGGTGCTTCGGGTGCTACTGCGGTAGCATTCAGATCGCCGAGAACGACCTTTCCGCTGATACCGCTGCCATCGCGTGCCGTATCGTATGCATCGCGTGCTGCGGGAGATACGGTAAGACCCATATCAACGAGCTTCTGCACGTCGCGCTCGATAATGCGACCGTTAGGACCGGTAGGAACTGCCTTAAGAAGATCCGCGTGAGTCTTCTCAGCAAGAAGTCTCGCACGGGGAGAAATAGAACCGATGCCGCCGGCGGCGGTTGCGGTAGCTTCTGCGACAGGAGCGGTAGCCGCCTCTGCCACCGGTGCAGCCTCAGCGACAGTGGGTGCTGCGGGTGCGGTTTCTGCCTCTGTTTTAGGTACGAATTCCGAGAAATCCTCTCCATCGTTACCGATTACAAGTACGTTCTCGAGACAAGGAACGTCATCGCCCTCTTCTCTAAAAATAGCAAGGATCTTGCCATTTTCGGGAGCGGGCTCGTCAAACGAAGATTTATCCGTTTCATAGGAGAAGAGCACGTCGCCCTTCTGTACGGTATCTCCAACCTTGATGTTAAAAGCGGTAATAATGCAACTTTCAACACTCTGTCCCTGACGGGGCATTATTACGACTGTTGCCATTAATTTAACTCCTTTAGTATTTTACTGCCGCACCGCCCGACAGAACTGTGCGGCAGAATATGTTTAGATTATCGGATATCAGTGCTTCTTAATAAGCTTCAGTAGAGTCGTATCGCCAAACACGCGCTTCCAATCGTTCTCAAAGCCTATGATAGACGTATCCGTCGTGGTATGAGAGATCAGCATACGCATAATGGTGGAGCCGATCGTAGCCGAGTGACAGCCCGCAACCGCAACGTCGAGAACCTCCTTCGCTGTCTTGAAGCTGGCGGCAAGGATCTGCGTATCGGTACCTGAGACCTTGAATATCTCGGCAATATCGGCAACCGTGCCGACGCCGTCTGCGCAAAGATTCTCGGAACGGCTGATATACGGCGCTACATAGGTTGCACCCGCATTTGATGCGAGCATCGCCTGCGCCGCGGTAAGCACCGCAGTTACAGTTACCTTATAGCCTCTATCGGTAAGATACTTCGTAACTCTGAGACCGACGTCGGTGACGGGGATCTTTACGTAAGTATTCTTTCCAAAAGTCGAAACGAGAGCCTCAGCCTCCTCGATGATCTTCTCAAACTTGGTTTCGGTGACCTGAATATGAAGCTCCTTTTCATCGCCTATTATCCTTCTGATCTCAAGAAGCTGCTCAACTACATCCCCGCCCTCCTTTGAGAGGATAGTGGGGTTGGTCGTGACTCCCTCGATCGGATAATATGAGTTGAAGTACTTTATATCCTTGAGATTTGCTGTGTCTAAAAGTATGCGCATATATTATGTGATCAAAAATTATCTCTTCCAGTTAAGAGTGTAGTGAACGTCGTCTGCCTTCTCCTCGTCGGTATATCTGCGAAGAGTATTTACAACCTCACCGTTGTTGTACTTTCTGTCCTCTACAGGCTCGGAGGTACCCATAACGGTAACGTTGAGCTGACGGTGACGCGCACGAACGTGGTCCCAGTCGATGAAGTATACGTGAGCGAACTCACCACCGTCGAGAACGCCGTCCTTAATGGTCATGGTCTCGCTTCTGCCAAAGAAGCAGGAACGGAGATGACCGTCGGTGTTCATAGAGGTGAAATCGCCGGGCTCGTTAACGAATCTGCCGAACTTGGAGTGGATAGGACCGGGATGACGGTACTGATGCTCCTCTGCGAAGTCGGGGATAAGCTTTCTCATGATGTCGAGAAGGTCGTGCTGAAGATACTCGAGATCGAAGGAGTCGATGTCGTGAGAGCACTCCTGAACCATTACCGAGCAGGTGGTGTGGTGAGATGCGATGCAAACGGTACCGTTCTTAACGCCCGAGTCAGCAACGATCTTGAGAATGTCGCTGGTTACGTCGTGGAAGGTGGGTATCCAACCTCTGGACTGAAGCTCGATTTCTTTCTGATAAACCTTGAATTCCATGTTTTGTTTTCTCCTTGTTATATAAAATTATTTTTGAGAGCTATGTAAAAATTATTTGTTGTTGAGTCTCTTGCCTACCGCTCCGCCGGGATGAATAAGAGCAAACTGCTCGTTTTTATATCCCGTATATTCAACAATTGCGGACTGAAGCGCATCAAATATCGCAGAGGTTACCGCGAAGCTTGTGGTTCCCTGACAGTTGTACTTGTCGCACTCCTTGGTTACTGCCATGCGAAGGACTGCATCTGCGATCTTCGCGAGAGGAGACTCGATATTTTCTGTTACGGTGATGATAAACGCACCCTTGATCCTTGCAACCTCGGCAATGTTGATGAGCTCGTCGGTCTTACCGCCGCGCGATGCGAGAAGAATGACGTCGCCTTTCTGTACGTATCCGAGACCGCCGTGAACTGCTTCTGCGGGAGAGAGGAAGCGAGCGGGGCGCTCTGCGCAGCACATAAGATGTGCAAAATGACGGCAAGCGATACCGGAGTGACCGCATCCGGAGGCAGATATTCTCTCGGCGTTCGCAAGAGCAACTACAGCCTTTTCGAATTCGGCCTTATCAAGCACCTCGGCGGTCTTAGCGAGCGACTCAGCCTCGATCTTGAAGGTCTCATAAGCCGATGCAATTATATTCTCGTTCACTTTCCATTCACCTCATCCCAGGTCTTACGAAGCGTATAGAGCATCTCCTCGGCAGCAGCTTCGGGGTCGGCAGCCTTCATAACTCCGCTGGTACAGCCGGTAGCCTGTGCGCCCGCACGGATAACGTTAGCAACGTCGTCGGGGCCGGAAATGCCTGCGCCCTGAAGGACCATGATATCGGGGTTAATAAGACGAACTGCCTCGATGGTATCCTTAACGTACTTCATATCGCTGGCAACGCCGGTACCGATGAGCTCGGTGGGCTCTGCAACGATAAGGTTGGGAGCGAGAAGCGCGATCTGTCTGATCTCCTCAACAGAGTCGGCACATACGATAGATGCAAGTCCTACCTCATCGGCACGTTCAATAGCCGCCTTTACCTCCTCAAGGGTAAGCTTTTTCTCTGCGTGGTTGAGCATAACGCCCACCGCGCCTGCCTCCTTGATAGACTCGGGAAGGACTGAGCCGAGACCTCTTCCGGGACGGAGAGAATCCATATGCTGTGCATATACGTGGATGTACTCGGTGTTCTCTGCGAGAAGTCTGATGTCGGCGTACTGGGGTGTGACGATAACGTCCAGATCGTACTTGTACGCGATCTTATCAACTGCCTTTGCAAGCTTGAGCATACGCTCACCCCACATAAAGCACTTGGGTCCGATCTCAAAGTACGGAGCGCGGATCTTGTAATTCTTTACCATGATGTTTCTCCTTATTTTGATTCGTGCTTACGTCACGAAAATTTAGTTCATTTTTGCGTCAAGCTCACAATAGCTTCTGTATGCCGCCTCGTAGCTTGCACCGGTAGGCATATATACCTTATTGGTCTTAACCACCTTGTCTGCTGCAGTAGCAAGATCGGTGAAATCCCCTACTCCGACCGCCGCGGCAAGAGCTGAGCCGAGACACGCAGTCTCGCCCTCGAGGAGCGTTGAGAGCTCCTTGCCGACAACGTCAGCCTTTATTCCTGCCCAGAGAGGACTCGATGCGCCACCACCGGTGATACGAAGCTCCTTTACCGTATCAATACCAATGCACTCGAGATTCTGACGGAGATTGAAGGCGATAGCCTCCATTATAGCTCTGGCAAAATGACCGCGGGTGTGAGAAAGATCGATGCCGGCAAATACAGCTCGTGCAGAAGGATTATATTTAGGAGTCGATGATCCACAGAAATACGGAAGCATAACGAGACCGTCGGAACCGGGTGCGATTTTCTCTGCAAGTCCGTCGAGCTCGCGGAAGCTGTAGCCCTCTGCAAGCTGATTCTTAAACCATTTAAGAGCCATTCCGGCAGTAGAAGAGCAAAGGATACGGCAATACTTACCCTTAATTGCGTGAACGTGGCAAGGAACGATGCTTGCCGGATCAAAAGCGGGGATCTCATCGGTCATAGCACATATCGCCATAATTGTGCCGGTCATCTCGCTGATACGCTCGTTATTGGTGACTCCTGCACCTATGGTGCCTGCTATCTGATCCAGCATACCCGAAACGACGGTAATACCCTTGTATTCACCTACGGGAGATGCGCTCTTTACGATCCTTGGGAGCTTAGACTCATCAATACCGATAAAATCGAGCATATCACCCCACCATGCGTTTTTCGTAATATCAAAGTACAGCGCCGACGACTGTATGGTAGGCTCGGTGACAAAATTACCGGTGAGATTGTACAGTATCCAATCCTCGAGAAGGAAAATCTTTCTCGTAGCGGCGAAGACATCAGGACGGTTATCACGCATCCACATAACCTTGGATGCAGGCCAGCCTGCGGCGATCTCTGCCTGTCCCGTAACGTTATATACGAGCTCATTGCCGAATTTCTCGGTGATCGCATCTGCCTCGGAAATAGCTCTGTTGTCGAGCCAAACGATAGCCGGATATAGCGGCTTTCCACACTCATCGGTGAAGATGATGGTCTCGCCCTGCGTATCGACAGAGAGCGACGTGATCGCACCGCACTCGGCGGTGAGGTCATCTATGACCTCGCGGCACATGGCGACGTAGCGCATAGCATCAAACTCGATAAATCCGGTCGTCGAATCGGTGTCGAGCGTGTAATCTACTGATCTGAGAGCAAGTCTCGTGCCCTCACTGTCAAAAACGGCTGCCTTAAGCGAGGTGGTACCGATATCGATACCCAAATACTTCTTTTCGGTGGTCATTTTTGTTTCCTTTCGGTGAAATTTAGTTAGGCAAGTTTCGTTTCGGTTTCGTTTACCGTTTGATTCTATTCACTTTATGATATCATATTTAAAGACGAATGTCAAGTATTATAAATGAATTTTATTTATTTGTCGCGTAATAATTATTTTTGTATTTTAGTATTGAGTTTTCGAAACCTTTATGTTATAATAGAAACAAATCCTATTGTTAAAACGAAAGGCAAACAAAACATGCAACTCTCTACAGAACAACGCCGCGAGAATATCGTGGCTATGATACACGAGCTCGGAAGAGTAAAGGTATCCGAGTTAAGTGAGAAATATAAGATATCCGAGGTTTCCATTCGAAAGGATCTCGAGGCTCTCGAAGCACAGGGGCACCTAAAGCGTGTACACGGCGGCGCCGTGGCACTCAATAAGCTGTACGTGAATATGGATCTCTCTGAGAGATACCTCACCAATTCGCAGGCGAAGCGTCATCTCGCGGAGGCGGTCGCATCCTTCGTAAACGATAACGACACTATATTTATGAACGCCGGCACTACCTTGACCTACGTGCTACGTGCTATCAAAGGTAAGCAAAATATCAGCCTGGTTACGAACTCAATACAAAACGCAACCGAGGCTGCTCTATTCTCGTCCTTTAAGGTAATACTTCTCGGAGGTGAGGTTGACTCCAAATATCAGTTCACCTACGGCACGGACGCAGAGGCACAGTTGGCGAATTACCACGCAATGAAGACTATACTTTCAGTCGACGGAATAAGCGCAGAGGCAGGTCTGACGCTCTACTATTCCAACGAGGCGTCTATCGCTCGCAAGATGATAGAATATTCATCCAAAACGATAGTCGTAGCCGACTCCGGAAAAATAGGAAAAGAGGTTTTCGCACGCATTACCGACGCGAAGCACACCGATATTCTCATCACTAATGCAAGCGATAAGGAAAAGGAACTTGCCGCCCTCAGAAAACTGGGCGTTACTATATACGAAACTTAGTCTATTCGTACAAATTTTATACAAAGTGCGAATTATTTTGTACTCAAAGTGCATTAAAATGTATTATAATTAATGTAGTGCTGTATGTAGCACCGAAAGTATAAGATTTTTCAGGAGATTATTATGAAAAAGGCTATAATCAATACTAACATCGTTATGCCCGACTATCTCATAATCGGTGGCACGATCGTTATCGAGGACGGCGTTATCGTCGACTTCGGCAAGAAGATCAACACCGACGGTATGGAGATCATCGATGCAAAGGGCGGTTATACCGGCCCCGGTCTCATAGATATACATACTCACGCAGACGGATATACATTCTTTACCGAGGATGCCGTTAAGTGCGCCGCAACCCTTCTTCAGCACGGTGTCACCGACGTTATGCCTGCGCTCTACTTCAGCGCTACCGGCGAGCAGCTCCTCGAGCAGATAGCTTATATTCGCAGCGTTATGGAGTCCGGACGGGCAAAGAACATTATCGGTCTCTATATGGAGGCGCCCTACCTCAACCCCAAGTTCGGCTGTAACAAGGAAAACAATCCCTGGCGCGACGTGGTTGCTAAGGAAAAATTCCAGCCTATCGTAGATGCGGCTTATGATATTGCAAAGGTATGGTGCATCGCACCTGAGCGCGAGAATATTCTCGAGTTCGTTAAGTACGTAAAGGAAAAGAATCCTGCGGCGGTATTCTCCGTAGCACACAGCGAAGCTGAGCCCTCGGATATTGAGGCGATAATGCCCTACGGTCTCAAGTGTGCAACTCACCACATGAATGCCACCGGCACCATTGAGAGATATCCCGAATGCCGCACCGCTTGCGTTGACGAAACAGCACTCTACAACAACGAAATCTACACCGAGCTCATCTGTGATAAGGTTGGTATCCACGTATCCCCCTATCTGCTCAGACTCGTTAAGAAGATTAAGGGTGACGACAGGATCATTCTTATTGCCGATGCGTTCGTGGATCACGGACCTATTCCCGACGGCGACCTCTACGAGGGGGCTACCGACATCAACTTTGACTTTACCGGTGAGATCGCAGGAAGCAAGATGATACTCGACGGTCCCTGCCGCAATATGATGGTACACACCGGCGCGTCTCTCTGTCAGGTATTTAAGTACGCGTCGACTAACCCTGCACGTATGCTCGGTCTTACCGACAGAGGTACTATTGCCAAGGGCAACGTTGCAAACCTCATCACCGTAGACCCCGAGTTCAACGTTCAGTCGGTATATCTCGGTGGCGACAAGGTTAAATAATCTATTATAAATTTAAATAAAGGAGAGAAAAACAATGAACTTCATTACAGATCCCGCAACCAAGTTTGACTTCATGCCTGCTGATTTTGTTCCCTTCAAGGACAAGAAGGTTTGCGAGTACGTTCGCAGCCTCAGTGGCAAGGATCTCGAAAAGCGCGAGGCTTGGTGGCATCCCGAGTTTGAGGTTAAGGTTATGATGAACCCTCATCCCGTTCTCATTTCTACCCTCTTCACTCGTCTTAAGGCAGCTTCCGAGGCAGGTAAGTCCTTCACTATGATCCTCGGTAACCCTGAGCCCGACACCTACATTCCTCTTGCACAGCTTATCAACTACTTCAAGGTTGACTGCTCCAAGGTACACCTTGTGGCAGAGGACGAGTGGGCTGATCAGGACGGTAACATCGCTCCTATCACCTACGAGGCAGGCTTTGCTCACTCTATGATCAAGTATCTCTACTACCAGATCGACGAGAAGCTCCGTATGCCTATGGAGAACGTTCACTTCCCCACCAACGCTAACATCAAGGATTACTCCAAGATCATCGACGACATCACTGAGGGTACCGGTGCTGATATCGCATCCACCTCTCCCGGATGGGCAGGCCACATGGCATTCGTTGATCCTATTCCTGAGTTCATCGGCTCCGGCGACATCGAGGAGTGGCTCAACCAGCCCGCACAGATCGTCAAGCTTCACCCCATGACCATTATGCAGAACTCCCTCAACGGTACGTTCGGTCAGTCCGGTGATATCGCTAACGTTCCTCCCTGCGCTGCAACTATCGGTCCTCTTGACGTAATGCGCGCTAAGGAGAGAATCGAGGTTCACGCACTTGCTACCTGCGGTACCTTCTCCTCCTGGCAGAGAATGACCAGCCGTCTTTGCACACACGGTCCTATCACTCCTTACCTTCCCTCCACCATGCTCCAGACTAAGAAGACTCAGGTCTACATCTCTGAAGAGCTTGCAGCTCCCTTTGAGTGCTGGGAGAAGGTTGGATATTAATTCTGCCTCAAAATTACTCAGTAATTTACATTTTTTACTGCCACCGATATTTCGGTGGCAGTTTCTTTTTTACTCATTTTCGATAGCACTTATAAAAAACGACCGCACCACAATGGGTGCGGTCGTTCGCTTATAAAATAGCGATTTTAATCATTACATACCGGGTATAAAGTGGGAATAGTACTCAACGATTCCATTAATTATAAACTGGAATGCATTATCGAGCTTCTGATCTCTCCAACCTGGAGCTGCCAGATCGAGGAAGCTCTGCGTATCGGTATCGATATTGATAAGACCGTTGGCAATAAACGTCTCAAGAGTAGAATCCTGGAATATGCTATTGACCTCACTACCGAGATCGCAAAGCTTTGTGTCTTTTTCGATGAGCACAAGGAATCCGCTGTTAAGAGTTGCTTCATCAATAACGTCGCTGATAGTCAGCTTCGTGTAGAGTGTGCCAAGCTCAGAGAACTTAGTTGCCGCGACAGCTGCCATAAGAGTATCAGCTTGCTTTGTTGCGGGTGCACTGAGATCGCTGGGATCATATCTCTCATACCAGACACCGCCAACCTCAACGTATCCAAGCAGATCACCCATATACTGATCGTTGATGGTGTCCTCGATCGAGCTGATAGTGGAATTTGCGATGGTACCCATAAGTCCGGTGACCTTCTGAGTATGAGCCTCATCCTTGTACCAGACACCGTTATACTGATAGTAACCGATAGCATCACCAACGTGAACGTTCTGAATCTTCTTCGAAAGCTCGTCGGGGTTGGTCATCTTATCGACTGTGAGACCTGCCATAACGCCGAGTATACCGCCTGCTTCGTTCGTGTAAGCCTCATCGGTGTACCAGGGATCGTTTTCTGGATCGGAGCCCTCGGGCTGATAGTAGCCTGCCATCTTACCAATGGTCATATTATTGATCTCGGTGCTCAGGCTACCGATCTTCTTATCAGCGATCTGTGCCATAATGCCCGTGACCTCGCCGTTACCGTCGTGCCACTTACTGCCTTCGTAAGTGAAGCCGAGCGCATCAGCTACGGTGATGGACTGCACCTTGTCGGTGAGTGCGTTGCTACCGTCGGTAAGCTGAGAAACAGTAAGTCCTGCAAGTGCGCCGAGAATACCGGTTGCCTCCACGGTGCAAGCCTCGTCGGTGTACCAGGGATCGTTTTCGGGATCGGAGCCCTTGGGCTGATAGTAGCCTGCCATCTTACCGATGGTCATATTATTGATCTCGGTGCTCAGGCTACCGATCTTCTTATCGGCGATCTGTGCCATAATGCCCGTGACCTCTCCGTTAGCGTCGTTCCACTTGCCGTCGGCGTAAGTGAAGCCGAGTGCATCAGCTACGGTGATGGACTGTACCTTATCGGTGAGCTTATTGCTGTCGGTCATATCGTCTACGCTGAGGTCTGCAAGTGCACCGAGAATACCGGTCGCTTCCTTTGCTCCGTCGTACCAAACGTATACGGGATTGCCCTCGTCGTCAAAGACGAGATTGCCTTCGCCGTCAAGTTGCTGCTTGTATTCGTAGCCTGCGATCTTACCGATCTGCATATCGTTGATCTCGTCGTTGAGCTCTCCGATAGGAGTGCATGCGATCTGACCCATAATGCCGTCAATCTTGGTGTCAGGATCATTTACGTCCTCGTACCAATTACCGTCGTTACCCTGCTCATAGCCAAGTGCGTCAGCTACGGTGATGGACTGCACCTTATCGGTGAGCTTATTGCTGTTGGTCATATCGTCTACGCTGAGGTCTGCAAGTGCGCCGAGAATACCGGTCGCTTCCTTTGCTCCGTCGTACCAAGCGTATACGGGATTGCCCTCGTCGTCAAAGACGAGATTGCCTTCGCCGTCAACCTGTTGCTTGTATTCGTAGCCTGCGATCTTACCGATCTGCATATCGTTGATCTCGTCGTTGAGCTCTCCGATAGGAGTGCCTGCGATCTGAGCCATAATGCCGTCAATCTTGGTGTCGGGATCATTTATGTCCTCGTACCAATTACCGTTGTTATCCTGCTCATAGCCGAGTGCGTCTGCTACGGTAATGGTCTTGATCTTCTCGGAGAGGAGATCGTTATTGGTCATCTGCTCAACCTTGAGGTCTGCGAGTGCACCGAGAATGCCGCCCGCCTCATTGGTCATAGTATTATCTTCGTACCAGATGTAAACGATGTCGCCGTTCTCGTCACGCACGGGGTTGCCCTCGCTGTCGAGCTTCTCAACTTTAGTGAAGCCTGCAATATCGCCTATCATCGTACCGTCGATGGTGCTATCAAGATTATCTGCGGTAGCACCTGCAACAGTGCCCATAATACCGTCGACAACGTTTTCCTCGGAGATCTCGCCGTCATACCACTTTTCGGTTACGGGATCATAGGTATATCCAAGGAACTTACCTATCTGTACGGTCTTGACCTTATTATCAAGTCCGCCGTTGGAGATATCATTGATCGAGAGATCGGCGAACTCAGCGGTTACGCCGTTATCCTCGGTGAGGATTATTCTCTCATTAACCTTATCATATTCCCAAGTGTAATTATTACCGTTATAGGATACGATACCGATGATATCGCCTATAGCGATCTTGTCGATCTCCTTATCGAGAGACTCAACGTTGAAGGGGGCGAGTGCGCCGATGAGATTGGATGCGGGCACGCCTGCTTCGTCTACCCAAACGGAGATCTTGTTCTCATCGTCGAGCGTTATCTCGTCATTAAGATTGGTTGAAATGTATACAGGGAGATCTGTAACCTCGGTGAGGTTATAGATGCTAGCGATAGTCATATCCTCCATGATGTCGTCGGTATCGAATCCGCCATCCATCATGTCTGAGAGCTTGTAGGATGCTACGGTTGCTCCGACGCCGGTAACCTCGTTACCACGTACGCCGTCAACAACCTCATACCACTTGTAAACGATCTCGCCGTTCTCGTCAAGCTCCGCTTCCTTCTCGTAGCCCATGATGTCACCGAGCATAGTGCCTTGATCGTCAAAGGCGTTAAGAAGAATGTCCTTCTGAGTAAGTGCATTGCCATCCTCGTCCACGCCGGGATCGAGAAGCTCTGCAATAGTTATAGTACAGAGTGCGGCGGTCATAGCATCTACGCGCTCTGCCTTGGTATCATCAACGTACCAAACGCCGTCCTCGTAGTAGTATTCCATAAGGTCACCGAGAGACTTAGTATCGAATGCCTCGAGAAGAATATCCTTCTGAGTAAGTGCGTTACCGTCCTCGTCCTCACCGGGATCAAAGAGTCGTGCAAGCTCGATGTCACAGAGTGCTGCGGTCATAGCATCAAGCTCGGTGTAGTCGCCATTCTCATCAACCGAACGCCAACCGTAAACGTCGTCGCCTGTTACAGGATCCGTATCTACTACTACGTACTCATAACCCATAACGTCGCCAAGGAGCTGACCGTCAAACGCCTCGAGAATTACGTCCATCTGAGTGAGCTCGTTTCCATCCTCATCCACACCGGGATCGAGAAGCTCGGCAAGCTCAAGATTACAGAAGGCACCGGTCATACCGTCGACCTTGTCGCCGCGGGAGCCGTCCTCTTCCTTGAAGTACCAGTTAGTAACTACGTTACCTCCTGCATCGGTTTCCTTAACCGGGATGTAACCCATCATATCACCGAGGAGCTGTCCGTCGAATGCCTCGAGGATAACGTCCATCTGTGTGCGATCCTCGCCGTCCTCGCCGACACCGGGATCAAGGAGCTCTGCAAGCTCTACGTTACAGAACGCACCGGTCATACCGTCGACCTTGTCGCCGCGGGAACCGTCATCATTCTTGAAATACCAGTTGGTAACGGTGTTGCCGTCGCCGTCGGTCTCCTCTACTGCGACGTAACCCATCATATCACCGAGGAGCTGTCCGTCGAATGCCTCGAGGATAACGTCCATCTGTGTGCGATCCTCGCCGTCCTCGCCGACACCGGGATCAAGAAGCTCAGCGAGCTCCACGTTACAGAAAGCACCGGTCATACCGTCGACCTTGTCGCCGGGAGTGCCATCCTCGTTCTTGAAGTACCAGTTTGTAACGGTGTTGCCGTCGCCATCGGTCTCCTCTACCGCGACGTAACCCATCATATCACCGAGGAGCTGTCCGTCGAATGCCTCAAGGATAACGTCCATCTGAGTGCGATCCTCACCGGGATCGAGAAGCTCGGAGAGAGATACATTGCAGAACGCGCCGGTCATACCGTCGACTGCGTCACCTGCTGTGCCGTCCTCGTTCTTGAAGTACCACTTAGTCGTAACGTTACCGTCAACGTCGGTCTCCTCTACTGCGACGTAACCCATAAGCTCACCGAGAAGCTGGCCGTCGAACGCCTCAAGGATAACGTCCATCTGAGTGCGGTCCTCGCCGGGATCGAGAAGCTCGGAGAGAGATACGTTGCAGAACGCGCCGGTCATACCGTCAACTGCGTCACCTGCTGTGCCGTCCTGATTCTTAAAGTACCACTTAGTCGTAACGTTACCGTCACTGTCGGTCTCCTCTACTGCGACGTAACCCATAAGCTCACCGAGAAGCTGGCCGTCGAACGCCTCGAGGATAACGTCCATCTGAGTGCGGTCCTCGCCGGGGTTGATAAGATCGCCGAGACCAAGATTACAGAAAGCACCGGTCATGCCGTCGACCTGGTCGCCCGCTGTGCCGTCCTCATTCTTAAAGTGCCAAGTAGTGGAAACAACGTTGCCGTCACCGTCAACCTCATCTACCGCTACGTAACCCATAATATTTCCAAGGGTCTGTCCGTCGAATGCCTCGAGGATGACGTCAACCTGAGTAAGATTCTCGTCACCGAGCTCTGCATCGGCGTTGGGATCAAGAAGCCTATCGATCTCAATTCCGCAGAACGCAGACATCATGCCGTCAACCTGTTCGCCCGCCGTACCGTCCTCATTCTTAAAGTGCCAAGTAGTGGAAACAACGTTGCCGTCACCGTCAACCTCATCCACCGCTACGTAACCCATCATTGCACCAAGGGAAACGCCGTCAAGAAGAGCTGTGGGATCGAGATAATAGGGATCATCCTCGCTTTCACGCTTAATAAGATCGGCAAGGGTCTTACCTTCAAGAATACCCGAGAATGCCATATCCTCGTTCTTAAGCGCGGAGGTGATCATCTGATCGAGAGCTACGTGACCGATGGACTCCTTGATAGCGCCGTAAAGGTCGCCGTCACCGCTCTCGGACATAGTGTCAAGAACCATACCGATATCGAGAGGCGCAAGAAGCTCCATAAGAGTCGGAGCAGACTCATCCTCATAGACGACGATGAAATTACCGTTTTCGTCCTTGATGAGGTCGCCGTTTTCATCAGTCTCGTACTGAACGCCGACGATATAACCGAGCTTCATTCCCTCGAGAACACCGCCAAGGTTCATATTAACAAGATCCATAAGAGAGCTGTCAGACATAGTTACAGCCGCAGGATCGGGAAGAATACCCTCGGGCAAATAGACGAGAAGATCGCCAACCTTCAGGTTTTCAAGCAAATAATTTCCACCGTCAGCCGCAAAGAGCTGTGCAAGAGGCAGAGAGCGCAAGGGCGCAGGAAGAAAAGCCAAAGTTTCCTCGTCCAGTTTGAGTCCGTAGCGCTCTATAAGCAGATCAATGCTGACATCGTCCCCGAGAGCGGAGAGCGCCTGTATCTCCATAAGAAGATCGTGCATTGTCATCTGCTCGAGATCCACCTCGGGATCGTCAGCAAAGATATCATCGGTCTCGATTACCAGACCGAAATCTCTGAGCGTATCAATGGAAAGCGTGGAGTAGACCACAAATCCGGCGCCCAGAATCGTCGCAGGGAATGCAAGAAAGCCGAGCACAAAGGAAAGTCCAAGCGCTAACAGCTTCATCAACACTGCTGAAGCATTTTTCATAATATGTATATCCTCCAGTGAGCAATTCTGCTCAATTATTAACTACGAATTTATTAATCAACGTCCTCTGTGACGTTCTCTGCAGGGACGTCAAGAAGCTCGGGTCTCATAAGGTATTTTTTGATTCGCTTGAATGCAGAAGCGTAATAATAGCCGTCGCAAATGCGCTCGTCAAGAACAGCCTTAAAGGTAACGAAATGATGTCTCTCACGAGTTCCGTCACGGCGAACGGCGTCACCGGAAAAGATGCTGCCGTACGAGAGGAAACACGGAAGATTGCCGAAATCATACAAATGATGATATATTGCAGGTATGCCAAGCGAGCCCATAGACGTGATTATCATCGAGCCATGGAACGGACTGACGTCCAGCAGCATCCTTGGCAGCATGCCGAAATAATCTAAAAAGCGAAGTATACCAACAGCCGATCTGAGCACGAGACCCGGCAGCTTGATAAGAGTCGCAGCGGTATTGTCGAAGCTGGACGGTCCGCTGGTCGCCTCGTGAAGAGTGATCTGAAATTTCTTATACACATTGAAGATGTCGTCGCGCGGATCAAACGCTACCTTGATACAGGTATCGGGAGACTCAAGCGTCATCTCCTTTTTTACCGTCATAACGCACTCTATCTTGTTTCTCGCGTAAATCTTCTGACCTGCTATAAAGCGGTTGAGCGCAGGTCGCTCGGAAACAACGCGGACGTAAGCGGCTAGCATGACGTGTAAAAGCGTCATATCGGTATAGCCCTCGCGATGCTTCGCGTCCAGATAATGCTCTATATTAGTGATGTCGATAACGTCCTCAAAGTGATTTTGAGAATCCGCCCTAACCTTCATAATATACGGCGTCATAAATTGCATCGGAGGCAAGGAGCGAAGTCGCCTTCCATCCTTACGGTCGCCGAACCGCCTCTTCCTCACCTTATATGCCGGCGTATCGTATTCGAGAATACCGTCGTATTTTGAATCCATAAACACTCCTAAAAATAAAAATATTACACCTATGTAACATTTTAACATATTTATTAAAATTAGTCAAGTCCTAGGCGCAATATTTATATTTAAATTTTATATATTGTCGTATTCGCGCACTAAACGTTACGTATTAGTTATGATCGGGATTTTTATTCGCTTATTTTTCGTTTCAAAATATGTATTAGCAATTTCAAAAGTGAAAAGGAAGGCACGACCCGTCGTGCCTTCCTTAAAAGAATATTTAAATATAAATAACTATTAACCTTGCTCGCGCTTAGACTCTGCAACGATCTTTTCGGTAATAGATGCGGGAACCTCATCATATCTGATGAATTCAAAATCGAATCTGCCTCTTCCCTGTGTTGCTGCACGGAGAGCGATAACGTAATCTGTCATCTCCGAGAACGGAACCTCTGCAAGAACGGTCTGAGTACCGTCGTCGCTGGGATCGATGCCCATAACTCTGCCGCGGCGCTTGTTGAGATCGCCCATAACGTCACCGACGTAGTTGTCGGGAACGTACACCTTAAGCTCGCCGACGGGCTCAAGGAGAACAGGGTTAGCCTGAGGAAGACCGTCACGGTAAGCGATGTTAGCCGCCAGCTTGAAGGATATCTCGTTGGAGTCAACGTCGTGGTAGGAGCCGTCATAGAGATTAGCCGCAAGACGCACTACGGGATAGCCCGCAAGAACGCCCTTCTGCATAGCGTCTCTGAGTCCCTGCTCTACTGCCGGGAAGAAGTTTCTCGGAACTGCACCGCCGAAGACTGTCTCGGTAAAGGTAAGACCGTCCTCCTCACCGGGCGAGAAGGTGATCTTAACGTGACCGTACTGACCGGAGCCTCCGGACTGCTTCTTATGCTTACCCTCTACGTCGACCTTCTTCTTGATGGTCTCGCGATAAGCGATCTTCGGCTTGGTAAGCTCAACGTTTGCACCAAAGCGGGACTTGAGCTTGGAGACGATGATATCGAGGTGAATATCGCCAAGACCGGAGATGGTGAGCTGCTTGGTCTCGGAGTTGTTGGTATACTTAAGAGTAAGGTCCTCCTCAAGAAGTCTTGCGATACCGGAGGATATTCTATCCTCATCGCCCTTAGCCATAGGTCTGATAGCCATGGAGAAGTAGGGGTTGGGATAAACGACGGGAGCGTACTTAACGTCGCCCGCAAGAGTCGTGAGAGTGTCGTTGGTGTTGGTATCGGAGAGCTTTGCAACTACGCCGATATCTCCACATGCGAGTTCGTCGACGTCTATCTGCTTCTTACCGCGAAGCATAAAGATCTTATTGAGCTTTTCAGATGCACCGGAGGTAGTATTACGAAGAACGATATCCTTCTTAACAGTACCGTTCATAACCTTGAAGAAGGACATTTTACCTACGAAGGGATCGGCAACCGTCTTGAATACGAATATGGAGGTGTCTGCGCTATCGGGATCGATAGCAACGTCTACAAGAGAGCCGTCAGCCGCAACGAGCTTCTCGGTCTTACGTGCAGTAGGTCTCGGGAAGGACTCTGCAATAGTGTCAAGGAAGGTCTTGATACCCCAATTCTTAAGAGCCGCGCCGCAGAATACAGGAACGATATCACCGGTGATAATACCCTGGTGAATAGCCTCGAGGGCATCATCGCGCTCGATAGGCTCCTCGTTGAAGAATTTATCCATAAGCTCGTCGCTCGTCTGAGCGATAGCCTCAAGAAGCATATTGTGATACTCAGCACAGGTGTCGGCAAACTTTTCGGGAATGGAACTGCGTACATACTCACCGGTAGCCTTTTCGAAGGTGTAAACGCACATCTCAACAAGGTTAGCGAAGCCTATAACGGTATCGCCGTCGATGATAGGTATTTGAATAGGACAAACATTGACGCCGTATTTTTCTCTTATAGCGCCGAATACCTTATAAAATCTCGCTTCGCCGTCGTCGAAGCGGTTGATGAAGAACGCCTTGGGAACACCTGCATCGTTGGCAAGCTTCCATGCAAGCTCAGTGCCGACCTCGATTCCGGCCTTACCGTCAACAACGATAATAGCGGCGTCAGCAGCTCTTACGCACTGTCTTGCCTCGCCCTCAAAGTCGAAGAAGCCGGGTGTATCGAGTATATTGATCTTAGCGCCGTTCCAAAGAAGCGGTGCCGAAGCAGCAGAAATGGAATATCCTCTCTTGACCTCCTCAGGGTCATAGTCACATATTGTGTTACCGTCAGCTATATTACCGAGACGGTCAGTGAGTCTGGAGATATAGAGCATAGACTCAGCGAGTGAAGTTTTGCCGCCTCCACTGTGTCCGAGGAGCACGACGTTACGAATACTTTTGGTGTAAACCTTTTCCATGGGAAGGGATCTCCTTGAATTTTATTTGCTGCTATGCGCTGCGCGCAAAAACATCTAACATTATTATACAACACACCAAAAACAATTGCAAGTTTTTTTGATCAACATTTTTTTCACCGAACGTAGAAAAACACGAGATTTTTTTGTGCAAAATAGACAAAAAATCTCGTGTTTATTTGGCTTATGTACGCTTTGTGCGCTTTACTCGGGTAAATTATTCTGTTTTTTTGCGACCATATGAGCGAGTACCTGGTAGATATTATCGACACCGACGAGCTGAACGCCCTCCCCTGCCTTAAGACGCGAAGTAAGATTCTTTTTCGGCAATAATATCTTCGTAAATCCGAGCCTCACAGCCTCCTTGACGCGATAATCAATGTGCGACACAGCGCGAACCTCACCCGCAAGACCTATCTCGCCGAATGCGATGAGATCGTCGGGGATAACTCTGTCGGTGATACCGCTGATAAGTGCCATAGCTATCGAGAGGTCCGCACTCGGCTCGTCAAGTTGAATTCCGCCAGCAACGTTCACATATACGTCGTTCTCGTAGAATTTTAGTCCCATTCTTTTCTCGAGGACCGCGATCAAAAGGCACATTCTGTTGTGATCAAAGCCGTCGGCAGTCCTCTTGCCCGTAGCGTATGCCGATTTTGAAACCAGAGACTGTATTTCCGAGATGATAGGTCGTGTGCCCTGAATTACACAGCCGGCGCAAGATCCGCTTGTGTTCTGCGGCCTCTCAGCCATAACGACCTCGCTGGGGTTGGGGATCTCGTTGAGACCGTTGTCACCCATCTCGAAAACGCCTATCTCGTTGGTTGATCCGAATCTGTTTTTGATGGCGCGTATAATGCGGTAGGAGTTGGTACGCTCGCCTTCAAAGTAGAGCACTGCGTCAACCATATGTTCGAGGATCTTCGGACCGGATATACCGCCCTCTTTATTTACGTGTCCGACCAGGAAAACGGCAGCACCGAAGGTTTTTGCATAATTGATAAACGACATCGCGCCCTCGCGCACCTGAGTTATACTGCCCGGCGCCGAGGTAAATCGCATTGACGAGAGAGTTTGCACCGAATCAATGATTATAACGTCAGGTCGAAGCGCCTCACACTCGGCTAGCACCGAGTCGGTATCGGTCTCGGTGAGCAGATAAATGCTGTCACCTGTAATTCCGAGACGGTCGGCACGTAGCTTGAGCTGTCCCTTCGATTCCTCACCCGAAACGTAGAGGACCTTTCTCGTTGTCGCAAGCTCAGAGCATATCTGCAGAAGCAGTGTGGATTTACCGATACCCGGCTCACCGGACAATAGCACGACAGAGCTGTCTACGAGTCCGCCGCCGAGCACGCGGTCGAGCTCACTCATTCCTGTCCTCGTCCTCATATACGTCGGCATCTTAAGCTCCGATATCTTCTCTGCTCTATTGTTGGGATTCACAGTTCTGCCTCGATTTAAACCACTTGTTTTGGGATTTTCGATTACCTGTTCTTCATCAAAGCTGTTCCATGAGGAGCATTCCGGACACTTACCGAGCCACTTAGGGCTTGTGTTTCCGCACTCTCTGCATACAAATATGATCTTTGGTCCTTTCATTTTTTACGTCACCTCATCATCGCGATCCGTCGAGCACGCGTCAATAACAACTAACTCACAGTCGCAGATTTATCTTCCATATATTCTATAATAGCACGAATTATCGAAAAACTCAATTGCTTTTGATAATTTTCTTCCGAAAGCTTTTTGCATTCTTCGTCATTAGTCAGAAATCCGCATTCAACAACAACCGCAGGATTAGCAATATTATCGAGCAGATATATGCCTTTACCTTCTTTTATCTTGCGGTGATTATCGGGTTGGATATCCTCTCTTACCGCCGTCTGTATGCGGTCAGCCAGCACTCTGCTGTCGCCGTTTCTGTCCGAATAATATACCTGCAGACCGGAGTATTTCGATTCCCCGTAGGAATTCATATGTATACTCACAAATACCGCCGTAGGATATCTCTCTGCCACCCTGCATCTGTTTTTAAGATCGGATATCTTCCTTATTCCCTTGATATCCTCCCCTTCACCCAGTAGCAATCTGTCGTCGGTGCGAGTATAAACAACTACGTATCCTCGCGACTCCAGCTCTGCGCCCATTTTAAGTGCTATAGAAAGATTAATATTCTTTTCGGGAACTCCGGTCGTACCTACGGCGCCACCGTCAATACCGCCGTGACCTGCATCGATAATTACTATTTTATCCTCGCTTATACCAACTGCAGAGCGTATAAATATCTCCTCATCAAATATGTGCATCACGATATTGACCGAGAGCGCAAGTATGACCGTCAATGCGACGAGTATACCGACCGAGCTTTCGCGACTGCGACGGAATCTGAGATCAATCACACCAAACATAAAATATCCTCCATCCAGTTAACCTTAGTATATTAACTATATGAAGGATATTATGATTATATTCGGTTAATTTTTACCGGAGAAGATCGAGCGGATCTTGAATTCACGCGTACCGAGCAGGTACCCGAGATGGGTCACACCGATCGCGATCATAGGTCCGACGAGATATCCGATCGTTTCGTAGAGATAACGGGTATCTACATCCTCGACAGATACGAATATTCTCTGTATAATACCGAGGAACATCGCAGAAAGGAATCTCATAGCGAAGTTCAACAGCGCAAAGATAGTGTTGAACACCTCGATTCCGCCGAAATTATAGACAAGCGAACATACAATGGCAAGCAATGCGAGCAGTAGGTTCGGAGAATTAGCGATTAGCGAAACCAAAGCTCCCTTGAAGCGGGAGGTGTGCAGCTCCTCCGCGGAAAGCCTGAGACTATCCTTAGCTCCCATCTCCCACGCTACGTTGTATATTAGTGAGAAGTAAAAGAGTATTGCGAAGACCGATAGCCACGGACGCAGTGTCGCGGAAAGGTCGGAGTTATCGATAAGATTTGCCGCAGTGTAAATTACAAGCGAAAAAATAGTTATACCTACCTGATTTACAAACAGGCGGACGGCATCATAGGAATGTTCCTTGATAAGCTTCATAAATACCTCGTTAAAGTCGGCGCAGGGTCTTCCCTGTGCACCTGACCGTTATCTACAATAATATATTAGCATAAATTTCAAGAAAAACAAGTAAAACGCGTAAATGTTTACAGTTTGTCCACTTTATCGGCATATAAAATTTTGTATAATATAATAAAAATGTAAATTAAATTTACGGAGGAGAGTATGTCTGTATTGACTTTTAAAAGCGAGGATTATAAAAAGCTGCCACAGTTTTTAAAGGATTACGCATCCTACCTCGCCGCTATCAAGGGCAACAGTGAAAAAACTGTATGCGAATATCTATCCGACCTACGCACTTTCTTCCGTTTTTACGAGATGCGCAGACTCGGACTCGAGACCGACGAGAGCGAATTTGAAAAAATTGATATAGGTCATCTCACTGTCGAGGACGCCCGCGTCGTCACTACTCAGCTGATAATAGATTTTCTGCTGTACACGCGCACCGACAGAAATAACAGCACTACTACGAGAATGAGAAAGATAAGCTCACTCAAGTCCTTCTATCACTACGCGTGCGGTAAGAGGCACCTCGTCGACGTCAATCCTACCTCGGAGGTGGATGCACCGAAGAAAAACAAGACGTTACCGAAATTTCTGACTGTTGAGGAGGCAGTAAAGCTTCTCGAAACAGTGCGAGCCGATAAGGAATCAAAAACCGTAGAGAGGGATTACTCAATCATTGCACTATTTTTAAATACCGGAATGCGACTTGCAGAGCTGGTAGGACTCAATCTCGAGAGCTTTGATACTGAGCTCAACACAGTAAAGGTTATCGGTAAGGGCAACAAGGAGCGAATGATATACCTGAATAAAGCTGCAAAAAGCGCTGTAATATCCTATCTGCGCGTGCGACTCGATCCAAAGCATATCAGGACCTCTGATCACGCCTTCTTTCTAAGCGTTCGTCAGACACGCATTTCGCCAAAAACCGTTCAATGGATGGTACAAAAATATTTGATGCGCGCAGGTCTCGGCTCGCGTGGACTTTCGGTCCATAAGCTCCGTCACACAGCCGCGACTCTCATGTATCAAAGCGGAAAGGTCGATATCAGAGTCCTCAAGGACATACTCGGACACGAGCAGCTTAATACGACGCAGATATATACGCACGTGGTCGACAGGAACATTGAGGAAGCTCTGGCTAACAACCCTCTTTCCGATGTGATTATCAAAAAGTAGTATTCTGCCTTATTTTTTACTCTTATTCTGATATTTTTTTGGAGTTTATTATGACTTTAGGTGAAAAGATAAAAACTGCACGAATCAAGAAAAAGATAACCCAAGAGAATCTATGTGCAGATAAAATAACCCGTAATATGCTGAGCGCGATCGAGCGTGGCAAGGCATCTCCGTCTCTCGATACTCTATATTACCTCGCATCGCGTCTCTCGATTCCGGTTTCCTATCTCGTGTCGCAGGACGACGATCTTTTCTACTACGAAAAGCAGGCGGTGTCAAAGCAGATATACGCTCTCTATTCCACCGGAAAATACCGACAGTGCATCGAGCTTATAGAATCGCTTTCATCGCGTGACGACGAGCTTTCTTACCTGCTAGCCGACTCGTATTTCGAAGCGGGTCGCGCCGCCGTCCTCGTAGGATCGATTTTCACAGCCAAAAGATACCTCGCACGATCCCGAGAGTGCTGTGCAAAAACGGTGCTGAACACTGCTTATATCGAAGCTCGTCTACTACTCTACTCTGCTCTTGCAGATAATATCCAGGCACCTTTACTTGAGTTTGATTCCGATGCGTTTTCGGCACACCTGCTCCGTGATTTCGATTACGAGCTATATCGGTATATGCTCGGCGACACCGAGTTTCAGTACAAGACAGCCGTATATAAGATGCACGTCAGTGCCAAAATACTGATGCGAGAGCGCAAATACTTCGAAGCGCTTGCCATACTGAACAACGTCGTTAACGAGAAGAACTCGGGTATGTACAACGCATACGTTATGTTCTCGGTTTACGCCGATATGGAGGCGTGCTCAAAACAACTGCTAGACTACGAGGGCGCATATAAATATGCAAGTAAAAGACTATCTATGCTTGAGGGCTTCAAGGCGTAGATGAGTCCAATGCCTACGAAAAAGATCCCAAAGACAACGCTCACGGGATCTTTTTTTGCTTTTTTCGGCAAAATAATAGTAAAGATATAAAAAAAGCCTTGACTTAATCTTAATTTGGTGATATATTATATTTGGTGAAAATTGGGCAATTCTCATTTATGTTCCTTTTTTGCCACAGTTACGCAGTTTATTATTATGGAAGGAGAGATTTGCTGTAAAGGCAAATCGGGAATTCGTTTTGGACAAATACACAAAACCCACTTTCTGCGCGCTTCCCACAGCCGCAGAGCTCCGCGCCGAGCTTACCGCAGGTGAAAGCTCCGAGGTAAGAGGTCAGATCGCTATGCTCTTCGACGCTAACACGTTCGTTGAGACTGGCGCGTACACAAAGCGCGGCTTCTCCGATTTTATCACTACGGAGAAATCTAATGAATTCGAGGGAGTTATCACCGGCTACGGTGCGATTGACGGAAAGCTCGTCTTCGCATTCTGTGAGGACTGCTCGAGAATGGGCGGCGCAATCGACGACCGCCACGCAAAGAAAATTGTCGATCTTTACAACCTTGCTATCAGCAACGGTGCACCCGTGATCGGCATTTTCAACTCCAACGGTACCAACATTTTTGAAGGCACCGCAGGTCTCGCTGCATACGGCAGGATCATGTCCGCCGTTACCAAGGCATCGGGCGTTATCCCTCAGATAGCATACGTTGCGGGCAAGTGCATCGGCACCTCCGCCGCTATCGCATCCATGTTTGACGTCGTTATCAAGGACAGCTCCGCAACCTTCTACGTATCCTCCCCCGTTCTTACCGGAACCGAGGACGCTCAGGATGCGGTGGTTTCCTACACCGACACCACCGACAAGTGTGTTCTTTACATAAAGAGCCTCGTGTCCTTCCTCCCCTCTAACTCCAGCATCGGTATTCAGTGCTCCGACGTATGCACCGATAATCTCAACCGTAAGCTTGGCAACCTCGATTTTGCAGGCGATGCTCTCTCGGCAATCTCTGTGATCGTCGATAACGGACTCTTCTACGAGCTCGGCGGCAAGTATGCGCCGGAGGCTACCACCGCTCTCGCAGTTATCGGCGGTGTTAAGTGCGGTATCGTCGCCACCTCCTTTGCAAAGGATGAGGGCAGGATCAGCGCTGCATCGGCAAGAAAGATAGCGAGATTCGTTACCTTCTGCGACAGCTTCTCTATTCCGGTAGTTACTCTCGTTGATTCTCTCGGTCTCACGATCGACAAGGCTAACGAGTCTGTATTTGCTCCCGAGCTTGCTAAGCTCGCGTTTGCTTACGCTTCCTCAAAGTGCCCGAAGGTCACCGTTATATGCGGTCACGCTATCGGCGCATCCTTCGTGCTTCTCGGCTCGAAGTCGCTTGGTGCTGACCTTGTGTACGCACTCGACAACTCCGAGATCGGTGCACTCTGTGCAGAGAGCGGCGTAGCATTTGCATGGGATAAGTACATCACAGAGGAGACCACCCGCGACGATCTCATCGCCGACTGGAAGAATAGCGTATCCTCTCCCGTCAACGCGGCAGCAAGCGGCGAGATCGACGACATCATCGGTGTCAGCGAGCTCAGAGCACGCATCTGCTCTGCTCTTCTTATGCTCTCCGCTAAGGGTGATGCAAGCGCGGTGGCATTCCGCAAGGTACTTCCTCTTTGATAGGAGATAAAGTATGTTTGGTATAGAAAATTACGCAGCGAAGATCGAAAATCTAGGTGACGCGCTTCTGTTCGGAGGTTCGATGGTCCTTATCGGTATGGCAACCGTATTTGCCGTGCTTATTATCATCTGGATCTGTCTCACCCTCTTCAAGCTCGTATTCCACGATCTTCCGGAGAAGAAAAGAAAAGCAGCAACAGTGGCGCCTGTCGCACCCGTTGCCGTACAGCCTACTTACAGTCAGAATGACGAGATAGTTGCCGTTATTGCTGCTGCTATCGCGATAGCTGAGAGCGAAAGCGACGGACTCAAGTTCAGAGTCGTGTCCTTCAGAAGAAAATGATTAACGAAAGGAATTAACTAAAATGAAAAAGTATAATATCACAGTTAACGGAAACACCTACGAGGTTCTCGTAGAGGAGGTTGGCGGTGCTCCTGCCGCAGCTCCCGTATATACCGCTCCCGTATTCACCGCTCCCGTGGCGGCTCCCGCACCCGCAGCAGCATCCGCACCTGCAGCAGCTCCCGCTCCCAAGGCACAGGGCGCCGCAGGAGCTAACTCTGTAACCGCTCCCATGCCCGGCACCATCCTTGACGTAAAGGTAAGTGTTGGTCAGGCAGTCAAGAAGGGCGACGTTATCTGCGTTCTCGAGGCTATGAAGATGGAGAACGACATTCCCGCTCCCTGTGACGGCACCGTTGCTTCCGTTAACGTTCAGAAGGGCGCTTCCGTTGCCGCAAACGACGTAATTGTTACCCTCAACTGATTAAAAGAAAGCACGGGTACATATAAAAATGACAGATGCTATAGTAAACTTTCTCAAAACAACAGGTGTATATCAGCTGTTTGTGACGAGTGAGGGAGCTTTCAACGTCGATAGCTTGAAGTACCTTGCGATGTACGTGATTGTCGGTGCGCTTATGTATCTTGCGATCGTCAAGAAATTTGAGCCGCTCCTTCTTATGCCCATCGCGTTCGGTATGCTTCTCGCTAACCTCCCCGGCGCAAACCTTATTCACCTCGAGTATTTCTTCGATGACTATTACCTCGAGAACGGTCTCGTTGCCGCCGAGGAGCTCGTTCACGGTCACGTACCGATGACGAGAATGATCGAAGAGGTCATCAACAACGGCGGTCTCGTCGATATACTCTATCTCGGCGTTAAGCTCGGTGTATATCCCTCGCTTATATTCATGGGCGTTGGTGCTATGACCGACTTCTCTCCCCTTATCTCTAACCCCAAATCACTCCTTATGGGTGCTGGCGCACAGCTCGGCGTTTTCGTCGCGTTCTTCGCAGCGCTCTTCCTTGGCTTCACTCCTATGGAGGCAGGAGCTATCGGTATCATCGGCGGTGCTGACGGTCCTACGGCTATCCTTGTAACCAAGGAGCTTGCACCTCAGCTGCTCGGTGCTATTGCTATTGCGGCTTACTCATATATGGCTCTTATCCCGATCATTCAGCCTCCCTTCATGAAGTTGCTCACCACCGAGAAGGAAAGAACCATCAAGATGACTAACCTCCGTCCCGTATCCAAGCTCGAGAAGGTTATCTTCCCCATCGTAGTTACGGGCATCGTATGTCTCATCATTCCCGATGCGGCTCCTCTCGTAGGCTTCCTTATGCTTGGTAACCTCTTCAACGTTTCAGGCGTTGCCGACAGACTCTCGAAGACTGCCCAGAACGAGCTTATCAACATCGTTACCATCTGCCTCGGCGTATCTGTCGGTGCTACCGCAAATGCTGAGAACTTCCTCAAGCTTGAGACCATCTACATCATCGTGCTCGGTCTTTGCGCATTCTGCGTCTCCACCTGCGGTGGTCTTATAACCGGTAAGATCATGTGCAAGCTCACAGGCGGTAAGATCAACCCCCTCATCGGCTCTGCGGGCGTATCTGCAGTACCTATGGCGGCGAGAGTTTCGCAGGACGTAGGACGTAAGTACGATCCCTCGAACTTCCTTCTCATGCACGCTATGGGACCCAACGTTGCCGGCGTTATCGGCTCTGCCGTTGCGGCAGGCGTATTCCTCAGCTTCTTCCGTTGATCGGGAGCACTCTAACGAAAGGATAAACACAAATGTCTAAAGTTTTGATTACAGAAACCGTGCTCCGCGATGCACACCAGTCTCTCGCGGCAACACGTATGACTACCGAGGAGATGATTCCTATCCTCGACGAAATGGATAAGGTCGGCTACTACTCCCTCGAGGCATGGGGCGGCGCTACGTTTGACTCCTGTCTCAGATTCCTCCACGAGGATCCCTGGGCGAGACTCCGTACCATCAAGGATCACGTTAAGAATACCAAGCTCCAGATGCTCTTCCGCGGACAGAACATTCTCGGCTACCGTCACTATGCTGACGACGTTGTTGAGTACTTCGTGCAGAAGTCTGTTGCTAACGGTATCGATATCATCCGTATATTCGACGCACTCAACGACGCTCGCAACCTTGAGACCGCTATCAAGGCTACCATTAAGGAGGGCGGTCACGTTCAGGCGGCTATCTCCTACACCACATCTCCCTTCCACACTAACGAGGGCTTTGCACAGTATGCTAAGCAGCTCGAGGAGATGGGTGCGCACTCCATCTGTATTAAAGATATGTCGGGTCTTCTTAAGCCCTACGAGGCATACCAGCTCGTCAAGACCATCAAGAGCACTGTTGGTATTCCCGTAAACCTTCACTGTCACTACACCGCAGGTCTCGGCTCGATGACACTCCTCAAGGCTATTGAGGCAGGCGTTGATATTGTCGATACCGCGATCTCGCCTCTTGCTATGGGTACATCTCACTCTCCCACAGAATCCATCGTTGCGACCCTTCAGGGCACGCCCTACGATACCGGTCTCGATCTTGCCAAGCTCGACGTAGTAGCTAAGCACTTCAACGGCATCCGCGAGAAGTATCTCGCAAGCGGTCTCATCGACCCCAAGGTTCTCAAGGTAGACGTAAATGCTCTCCGTTATCAGGTTCCCGGCGGAATGCTCTCCAACCTTATCTCTCAGCTCAAGATGGCGGGTAAGTCGGATAAGCTCGACGAGGTTCTCGAGGAGGTTGCAAACGTTCGTGCCGATGCAGGCTTCCCGCCCCTCGTTACTCCTACCTCTCAGATCGTAGGTACTCAGGCTGTCAACAACGTCCTCTTCGCAAGTGAGGGCAGATACGCAAGAGTTACCAAGGAGTTCAAGGGTCTCGTTCGCGGTGAGTACGGTAAGTGCCCCGCTCCCGTATCCGACGATTTCCGCAAGAAGATCATCGGTAACGACGAGGTTATCGATTACAGACCCGCTGACAAGATCGCACCCGAGATCGATTCTCTCCGTCAGAGAGTTGCTCCCTACAGAGAGCAGGACGAGGATCTTCTTTCTCTCGCTCTCTTCGAGCAGGTAGCTATCAAGTTCTTCGACTGGAGAAAGCAGCAGAAGTACAACCTCGATACCAACGCCGACGCGTCAAACGGTATCCACACCATCTAAATTTAAAAACAAGGTGCCTCCGGTATTCCGAGGCACCTTTTTCTATAGCAACGTAATAATTTTGCTCGAATTTTAAAAATAAAATAGCACACTTCTGCCGTATGGTATTGACTTTGCGTGAGCAATCACTTATAATTTACTTGTAAAGATTTGAAGGAGAACATAATGAAAAACCTGAAAATTCCTTATGAAATTATAGATTTTCACACTCATCCGTATTCTACGACTGATGAGAACATTTGCATATACAAGAATGATATTCCGAGCGATACCGACGATTTTGCCGCCGATCTTACTCGGGCGGGTATCGACCGCTTTGCAGGTAGCGTAATATATCGCAGTGACGATAGACTTTGTGCCATGAGGCAGGCGAACAAGGCGGCGTACTCGCTCGCCGAAAAATGGTGCGGAAGATATATTCCGGGCATACAGATAGACCCCGATTTTCCGGAGGAATCCATAGCACAGATCCGAGAAGCACGCATGCGCGGAGTCCGACTTATCGGTGAACTTGTCCCATACTTCTACGGTTGGGAATATTCACACCCTGCGTTTTATGATATACTCCGCACTGTCCGCGAAGCGAGAATGATTGTCAGCATGCACACGACCGATCTCTCACTTATGCGTGACGTTGCAGCGGCACTTCCGGATCTCAATTTCGTGTTTGCACATCCGGGCGAAGCCGACAGAGTAAAGGCTCATATCGAAATCATGCGTGAGCATAAAAACGTTTACCTAGATTTATCCGGCACGGGGCTCTTTCGCTACGGTATGCTTTCGCATCTCGTACACGAGGTGGGAGCTGAACGCATACTATTCGGCACAGACATGCCGATATGCAATCCATTTATGTACGTCGATGGCGTGCTCGGCGAGCCGATCTCTGATTACGACAAGCAATTGATATTTGCTGAAAATGCAAAAAGACTACTTAATATGGAGCAGAAAATATGAAAAACTGTATGATAAATGTTGATTTTAATAATCGGACAGGAAGAAAAATACGTCCGATGCACGGTATAGGTCAACCGCCCATTCTCCGTGGTGAGCCCGGAGTTACTCCAACGCTTTTCCATTATCTTGAGGAGGCGGGAATTCCCTACTCGCGCCTTCACGACGTTGCCGGTTCGTATGGCGGCGGTGTTTTCGTTGACGTTCCGAATATCTTCCCTGATTTTGATGCCGACGTAAAGGATCCCGCATCCTACAGCTTTAAACACACCGACGTTCTTATTCACGAGTTATATAGATTTGGAGTCGAACCGATCTATCGACTCGGCATCACCATCGAGAATTCGGCAAATATAAAGGCATTTCACGTATTTCCGCCTAAGGATTTCAAAAAATGGGCAGAGATATGCGAGCATATAATAATGCACTATAACGAGGGCTGGGCAGACGGCTTTAATTACGGAATCACGTATTGGGAGATATGGAACGAGCCTGACGTGGTATTTAATCCTAATAATATTGCACAGACCTGGCACGGCACGGACGTTGAGTTCTTTGAATTTTACAAGACCGCCGCGACGCATCTGAAATCGCGTTTCGGAGACTCAATCCAAGTCGGCGGCTATGCCTCTATGGGCTTTGGCGGATTCGAGCGCTTGGATCCTAATGCAACCGGCGTTACCTATCCCGACTATACCGACTATGACGATCCGGAATGGAAGCGTGCTTATCGAATAGATTACGCACATAGATTCCTTAAATTTGTTCGCGATAACGCTCTTCCCCTTGATTTCTTCTCCTGGCATTGCTATACCAACGTTGGTCCCGAGGTCATACTCGCCTGTGAAAAACATTGCAGACGTATTCTTTCGCGATACGGTTTTGATAACGTACCGGATTTCCTGAATGAGTGGAATACTGAGCGGCGTGACGTGCGCAGAAGGGGCACTCCCGAGACGGCGGCCAACACACTCGCCGTTATGCTAGGTTCACAGCGCAACGAAACTGCGATGCTTAACTTCTACGATGCGGGGATAGGCGCGAGCGTTTACAGGGCTATGTTCAATCCCGATACATTTTATCCCTACAAGACCTATTACGCCTTTAAATCCTTCAACGAAGCATACAAGCTCGGTTGTGAAGTTACGTCCGACGCAATCGGCGACGGTCTCTACGTTATCGCGGCAAGAAATGACACGCGCGGTGTAATACTTATCGCGAACACTGCCGACGAGCCCACGACGCTCGAATTCAACGTTGGCGGCGCAGACATCAACCGCGGCGAGGTAATTCTCACCGATGACGAGTATCTCTATACCCACATCGGCGATATTGTAAAGAATGCGCACCTCGGCGTGAAAGAGCACTCAATGATCGAGATCAGATTGAATCTCGTATAACTTGGAGATTTAAATGAATCATTTTAAATTAGACAAAGAAAGAGGTTACGGAAGCTTCATCGTACATGATAACGTGATACCCGGTTCAAAGGTGCTTGTGCACTATTTATCTGAAAACTCCCATTTTAATTTTGAGCAGAGTGATGATTTCATACGATTGCTCTTTTTATCTGAAGGAAAGGTAAGGGTCCTTAATACAGATACGGTTCTTCCTACACGTACAACCTTTATTCCACGTACCGACGTTGATACGTGCCTTAGCATACTTGACACTACTGTGATGTTAGAAATCAGAATTTATCTCACGAGGGATGAGCTGGCAGAAGTTTCCTCAAAGCTACCCTTGCGTTTTGCATATGACGACAGTCTACAGTATTCCGAATCCTGCAAAAGTATAAAAACAATTAACCGAATGATCATTTCCGACGGCACGCTTCCCCGTTTCGCGATGGGGTCTGTAGAAACCATTGGTCCCGACAAGGTCTCTGATGACTGTCACCCTGAAGTCGATCAATTTTTCTTCACACTACCCGAAAACCAAAGCGAGCTTTTTATCGACGGGGGCACTGTCTATCTCGGCGGTAACTCGGTGATACATATTCCTCTTGGAGCAGTTCACGGAAGCAATATTCCAAGTGCGTGTCACATGCACTATCTTTGGTGTGATTTCATGATTTCGGAAGAGAGCCACGCTTATATGAGTTCGGCTCACGTATATAATAACGAAAAAAGGAGCTTTAACGGCTGATTCAGCCAACCTCATACTATGAATTACATTTTTCCTATTCCAAACCATATAGACGAGCAGGAAGGAAAGTACATCCTTTCTTCATCTATACTAATTAAAGCCGACAAGGGTCTTTCTTCAACCGCGGAGATGCTCTCAAAATACCTTAAGCTATTCGCAGGCATCACGCCTAAGAAAGGGAGCGACGTGTGTGACATTTCGTTGCTTCTCGATAAGAACATCGAAGGTTACACGATAAGCGTTGATGACGGCGGTGCCGTCGTTACCGCAGCAGACGTTCATTCTGCTCATTGTGGAATTTCCACACTCGTTCAGCTGATCGAGGACGGACGCATGCTTCCTTACGTACAAATAGCGGACAAACCATATACCGCTATCCGAGGAGTTCATTTCTATATGCCCTCGAGAGAAAACATCCCATCCTTCAAGCGAATAATCGACGTCATGTCCTATCTTAAGATGAACACCGTATTCCTCGAGGTTGGCGGAGGAATGCAATATGACCGTCATCCCGAGATAAACGTTGCGTGGGAGCGCTTTTGTGACACTCTCATAAATAAATTCCCGGGTCACGGTCAGTACAGAAGCCTACAAGGCTCGGATATATATTGGAAGGACTCTGTTCACACCGAGCTTGCCGGGGGATCATTTCTTACTAAGGATGAGGTGCGCGACCTCGTTGCATACTGTCGCGCACGCGGAATGGATGTAATTCCCGAAATTCAGGCACTGAGTCATGCGTACTACCTCACCGTAGCGCATCCGGAGATCGCAGAGATGAAGGACGATCCGTTCCCCGATACCTACTGTCCACTCGACGAGAGGAGCTACAAGCTCTATTTCGAGGTCGCTGAGGAGGTCATCGAGGTATTCAAGCCCAAGACCGTCTCCATCGGTCACGACGAGATACGCGTGCTCGGTTGGTGCGATAAATGCAAGGAAAAGACAGGTCATGAGCTTCTTACCTATGAGCTGACGCGTCTGCACGCCTTCTACAAATCACGCGGAATCAGGATCGCTATGTGGGGCGAGTCACTACAGAATTTTGTTACGTATACCGGTTCACAGATTGGCGGCAATGATTTGCACAAAAAATCCAAGTTTGGCTACGACTATCATATGCTCGCAACCGATAGAGCTATCGAAGTTATCCCAAACGATATTCTGATACTAGATTGGTATCACTCACTGGGTAAGGATTCCGAGGACGGCTTCACTGCGCGCGGATTCGAGGTGATATACGGTAACTATCACGGCAGTGAATTTGCCGAATGGGAGACCCGCTCTACGAAATCCTGCATACGCGGTGCCGAGGTATCATCATGGTGTCCGCCCGATGAATACACCTTTGCACGCGACGGCATATTCTTTGATATGGCGTACTCCGCCGCGCTCCTCTGGAATCGTATGTCGGGCACACATGACGAGATCAACGCCGAGGTGCTCCGTATTGCGCCATATCTTCGCGCTATAATGCGATCCGACGGACGTGAATGCTCTCCTGCGCAGAATGTCGAGATACTTTACTGCGGTGAGGAAAGTAAGTCGGTGGCTACGATCGACCCTGATACGGCAACGGCTCACGGTACTCGCGCCAAAACGGTGCTATCAAGATTTCCTGATAAGCTCTACGGCACTCCTATCAACACTGCCGGAATTCTTCTGCGCCCAGATGCTTATGCAGGCTCGCTCATATTTTTCCACAGCTCTACCGAGGAAAAGGCGTTCAAGGCAAGTCACCTGTTCGAGAGCCGTGAAAATTGGGCACTAGGTACATATGCCGTAGTTTATGAGGACGGCACGGTTGAGCTTGCCTCCGTATACTACGGAATCGAGGTCGGTGCGCTTGTTACAAATGGCGAAAGACATAGGACTGCCGCAGAAAATAAGGGTGCTGAAATAGATATAGACATATCCGGAAAAACAAACTGCTCTGAATTATCCCCGTATTTTACATATAATCACGATTGGTATCAGAGTCTTGCGTACAATACATCACCTATATTCAGTGGAGATATAAACGTATTTATGTACGAGTGGCGCAATCCGTATCCTCAGAAAAAAATCGCTAAGATCAAGCCGATAAACGTATCTAAAAGCATGACGGAAACGTTGGTGCTCTTTGGTGTTGCGGCAACGAAATGATACCTTTATAACCACGCCCCTCACCTCTTGAGTTCTCGCGTCGGTTAAATAAAATACAAGGGTAGCCCGCAAAGGCTACCCTCAAATAATATGCGAGGCACCGAAAGATCGGTGCCTCATTTTTTCACCTAAGCTCGTAGCAATAGGTTATCAGAGATATTTGCTGTTATCGTCGTTTGATGAATCCTTGTCAGAGTTATTATCACCCACGGTGTCATCATCCGCCTTTGCAGTATGCTTCTCGAATATATCGCGCAGCATATCGTCAGTAAGCTCCTCGCCGTTTGCCATGCGCTTCGCAAGCTCCTCGCGACGAAGTCGCTCCTCTTCCTCTGCTTTGGCATTCTTTTCATGAGCGGTCTTGTTCTCCTCACCGCTTTTGCGCGACTTTTCGGTTGCGATCTCCTCGATCGACTCCATCGTAGGATTAGTCATCTCCATAGCGGCACGGAACTGATCCTCATCCATGGTCTCGTTCTTAAGAAGGAACTCGGCTACGAAGTGAAGCTTGTCAATATGCTCGCTGAGGATCTGCTCGCATTTAACATAGGACTGCTTGATGATCTCGCGAATCTCGTCGTCAATATCCGCGGCAGTCTTCTCGGAATAGTTCTTGCCACTGGAGAAGTCTCTGCCGAGGAATACCTCATCGGAGGAATGCTCAGAGCCATAGAGAACGGTACCGAGCTTGTCGCTCATACCGTAACGGGTAACCATATTGCGTGCGATATTTGTTGCCTGCTTGATATCACCCGATGCACCCGTTGAAATATCATCAAGTACAAGTGCCTCAGCAACACGTCCGCCGAGACTCCATACGATGCTGTCAAGCATCTCGTTTCTCGAGCTACCAAACTTATCCTCCGTGGGAACGCTGACGGTGACGCCGCCGGTATTTCCCGCGGGGATTATTGTGATCACCTTAATGGGATCAGTATTGTTACAATAGTAGGAGGATACCGCATGACCCGCCTCGTGGTATGCGCAGAGCCTGTTATCCTTCTCGGTACGGACACGGGTCTTCTTCTGAGGACCGAGGAGCATCTTCATATACGATGCCTCGATATCCTCCATACCGATCAGCGCCTTATTCTTTTTAGCCGCGAGAAGCGCCGACTCGTTCATCAGGTTGGCGAGCTCCGCACCCGTGAAGCCGATAGTGGTCTGCGCGATCTTATGAAGATCCACAGTCTCCTCGAGGGGCTTGTTACGGCAGTGCACCTTGAGGATCTCTTCTCTGCCCTTGATATCGGGATAATTTACGGTTATGCGTCTGTCAAATCGTCCGGGACGAAGGAGCGCCGGGTCAAGTATGTCGGGACGGTTTGTCGCCGCCATAACTATAACACCTGAATTCGTGCCGAAGCCGTCCATCTCTACAAGCAGCTGGTTAAGTGTCTGCTCTCTCTCGTCGTGTCCGCCTCCGAGACCTGCGCCTCTGTGACGGCCGACAGCGTCTATCTCGTCTATGAAGATGATGCTGGCGGGAGTTTTTCTCGCGTTATCGAAGAGGTCGCGGACACGCGATGCACCTACACCAACGTACATCTCAACGAAATCTGAGCCGGAAATTGAGAAGAACGGAACTCCTGCTTCGCCGGCTACCGCCTTCGCAAGAAGCGTCTTACCGGTGCCGGGAGGGCCTACGAGAAGCACACCGCGAGGAATTCTCGCACCGAGCTTGACGAACTTTGCGGGATCCTTGAGAAACTCAACGACCTCCTCGAGCTCCGCCTTCTCCTCATCGGCGCCTGCAACGTCCGCAAATTTAACGGCGTTTTTATCATCGACGGTTATCTTGGCGCGTGATTTTGCGAAGGAGCCCATACGGCCGCCCGCGCCGCCACCTGCCGCACCCGACTGCTTGATAACGAATATCACGAGACCTATAACGAGAACACCGGTAAGAATATAGGGGAGATACATAACGTACCACGGCGTTCCCTCTGCAGGCTTATAATCGTAATTTTCGAGGCGCGAGTCCTCTTTTGCAAAGCTTTCCGCCGCACGGTTGTTGATCTCCTCGATCTGTGCGGTATAGCTGAATTTATATTTGAACTCCTCAAGAACGGGCTTTCCGTCCTTTTGTTCACCGACGATCTTGCCGTTATCGTCGCGCACAATCTCACCGTTTTCGTTTTTCTGCGGCTTAAGTGCCTTCACTGTAATGGTATTCGTACCATCAACAACGAATGACGTGACAAGATCCTCGTCAAAGAGCTCTATAAGATCGCTGTATACGAATTCGTCGTCCTTGTTCGTTTTTTGAGTGATAAACGAAATAAGAACAAACATCAGTGTCGCGATCGCAACGAGCGATATTATACTCTTAAACTTACCCTTCATTAAGTATATTCCAAGCCTTTCCTGTACCCATTATGGGATATTGTAACACACATACACGTGTTTTATTACTTAAATTTTTCTGCCCAGTGTAAAACCGAGTCGCAGCTGCCGTCTGCTCTGCCCAGACAGAGTGTAACGTACGGTCCTCTCTTCTCCGTTTTTGACGCACCGTCGTCACGCGACGCAATTCCGGGCACCCAAAGCACGCCTGAACCGTCACATAGAATTGGAATAGAGGAACGTAAGCTGGCGGGTATGCCGCGATCATTATACAGCTTCTTCAGCTTATGCGTCATTCCGCCGTAATATACGGTGTCGCCGTCCCGCTTCGGGCGCAGAGACAAGCTACCACTAATTATAGCAGAAGAGAGATCGCCTAGTATTGATTTTTTGTAAATATTCAAAGAAGTTTTATCCGGTGGCGTGTCGGTAAGTAGCAGCTCTGCTCCGAATTCCCCAAGGATATTTCTTCCATTATGGATATTAAACTCGTATGAAAGAGGTGACTCGTCACGGCGTACAGAGCAAGCTCCACGCTCCGCAACGAATGAGAAGCCGCCGCCCAGACTGTAGGAAAAATTCTCAGCCGGAAGAAGCTCCGTGATAGCTGATATCTGAGCCGAACTGACCGACACCCCAAAATCCTGTGCCATTCGCATTATAACGCGAGTGAGAGGTGCTTTATGAAGCCTCGCGAGAGATGCCGAGTTGAAATCGCCCCTAGCGATGAATTCGGATGCAACAGAGGCAATAAAATCATCGTCACATCGCAGATTTTCCGATAGGCGCATAAACTGCTCGAGCGGATCACGTCCCAAAGCAAAAAGCGCCGGAATGATCTCATGGCGGATATAATTTCTATCATAATCGTCGGACAGATTAGTGCTATCGGTGACGTAAGGAATTCCTGCACCGTCGAGCGCCGATATGATATCGGATTTGCTAACGGAAATCAGCGGACGGATAACGTTATCGCGTACGGGAGGTATGCCGGCGGCACCTCTGGTGCCTGTTCCGCGCATAATATTGATGATGGCTGTTTCCGCATTATCATCCTTATTATGGGCAACCGCAACGGTTGATATATCTTCTCTGCTCAAAATTATCTCACTGAATTTAGAATACCTGACATCGCGAGCGCATTCCTCCAGACCGATGCCACGCTCACGAGCGAGAGTCGGTACGTCAACGGCATAAGAGATAAACTCAACGCCGAGTTCCTTAGCGAGCTCGCGGGAGAGAGCCTCATCGCGATACGCCTCATCACCTCTAATAAGGTGATTTATATGCACCGCAAGCGGAGTAGGCGTTCCGTTCACGCGCGCGTAGTTCACGAGCCAGGCGAGAAGCATGACGGAATCTGCCCCGCCGGAGAGACCAACGAGTATCCTATTCGACAGCCTCTCACGCATACCATATCGCTCTACGGTCGCCATGACCGATTTATATATTGCGGCACCACCTTCGCTCGCAAAGAGTGCCGTAAGCTTACTGTCCATCTGTGCCGTAATCGTCCTCGAGAGTTCTGAACTTCGTAAACTGACCTATCCAGCCCATCTTTACGTTTCCAACCGAGCCGTGTCTATTCTTTGCAATAATAACCTCGGCAGTATTAGCTGCATCGGGGTCGACGGTCTCGTCGCCGCTGTGACCGCTGATGTCCTTATAGTACTCGTCTCGGTAAAGGAACATAACTATATCTGCATCCTGCTCGATAGATCCCGAGTCACGCAGATCGGCGAGTGTCGGGCGCTTACCCGCTCCGGGACGAGACTCCGTTCCACGGTTAAGCTGTGCGCAACAGACGATCGGAATACCGAAATCCTTTGCCATGATCTTCAGGTTACGCGATATTTCTCCGACTGCCTGTGCTCTGTTGTCGGTGTTCGCCGTAGTCTGCATAAGACCGATGTAGTCGATAACGACGAGTCCGAGATTTTTGACACGCCTGAGCTTTGACTTCATCTCGGTTGTTGTGATCGCCGAGGTATCGTCGATGAGTATATCACAGCCAGACAGCGAGGTGATAACGTCGGCGATATTCTCCCAATCCTTCGTATCGAGCTGACCGGTACGCAGGTCGTGAGAGTCGACCATAGCCTCGCTTGATATGATACGCGTTACGAGCTGCTCTGCAGACATCTCGAGAGAGAATATAGCGACCGCCTTACCCGAGCTTTTAGCAACGTTGGTCGCGATATTCAGCGCAAAGGAGGTTTTACCCATACCGGGACGGGCACCGACGATGATCATATCGCCCTGACCCATCTGTACGAGCATACGGTCGATACCGGAGAAACCGGTCTTTGCTCCTGTAACAGCACCCTTGGTCTCGGAGAGCTGCTCTATGTCCTTATATACGTTCTGGAGAACGTCGCGGATATGTCTAAATTCCTTGGTATCGCTGTTATGCGAGAGATCAAAGATCTTCTGCTCCGCGCTGTCGATTATGGTACGGACGTCGTCCGTCTCGGAATAGGCATCCTCGTTTATCTCATCGCAGATTGCAATGAGGCGGCGAAGGAGCGATTTATCCTTAACAATTCTGGCATAATCCTTGATGTTAGACGCGGATGGAACCGATTCTGCGATGAGGGTGATATACTGAATACCGCCCGTCTCGTCTCTGTACCCCTCCTCAACGAGACCGTTGACGAGTGTTACGACGTCTATGGTCTTGCTCTGCGAATACATCTTAAAGAGCGTATTATAGATATGCTTGTGCTCCTCTACGTAGAAATCCTCTGCCGCGAGGAAGCCTCCGACCTTGTCAAATGAGTCGGGGTTAATTATGAGAGATCCGAGTACAGCCTGCTCCGCCTCTACCGATAGAGGCATCTGCTTGATAATGCTTGTATCCATTTCAATCCTCTTTGAAAAAATTATTCATGAACGTTGACGGTGAACTTACCTACGATATCGCCGAGTATCTTGAGCTCGACGTCGTAATTACCGTACGCCTTGATGGTATCCTTCATCTGGATCTTGCGCTTATCTACGTCCTGGGAGATAGCCTTCTTGAGCTCCTCTGCGATATCCTTCGCGGTGACCGAGCCGTAGAGTCTGCCGTCTGCGCCGTGACCCATCTTTATCTCGAGCTTTACGCCGTTTATCTTTTCAGCGAGAGCCTGCGCCGCCTTTCTGTCCTCGTCAATCTTATACTGCTTAGCCGCCTCCTTGCTCTTCAGCTCATTAGTAGCCTTAGAGTCTGCAGGAACAGCCTTCTTCTGAGGGAAAAGGAAATTGCGTGCATATCCGTCGGATACGTCTACGATCTGATCTTTCTTTCCCTGACCTTTAACGTCACAAAGTAAAATTACCTTCATTGCTTTTCTCCTTAATTGTTTTCAAAGTATTGGTCGATGCTGTCCTTAAGAGTCTCGAGCACCGCAACTATCGAGTCGGATGTGACCTGTGCACCTGCAACGTCAAAGTGTCCTCCGCCATGCAGCTTCTCAAGTATCAGCTGAACGTTTATGACACCCGATGAACGACCCGAAATGTGTATCTGCTCACCGATACGCACGAGGGTGAACGCCGCCTCAACGCCGCGGAGCGTAAGCATCTTATCCGCCGCCTTTGATGCGATGATACGGTAGGACTCGTCCGTCTCTCCGTCACAACACGCAACGGCGATATTATCACGGTAAAGTGTGATAGCGGTATGGAAGCGTGCCTCCTTCGAAAGATCCTCGGGAGCGGTCTTGAACAGATTGTATACGTCGGTGGGATCGGCACCCGCGCCACGCAGATACTGAGCCGCACCAAATGTACGCGTACCGGTATTTCTGGTAAACTGCTTGGTATCGAGGAGGATACCCGCCAGAAGAATGTCAGCCTCCTGCTTCAGAAGATTCTGCGAGCTTACTGCGCTCTCGAGCATCTCTGTTACCATCTCACAGGTAGAGGATGCAGAGGGCTCTATGTAAGCTATGCGAATAGCGGAGGATATTGCGCCGACGACTCTGTGGTGGTCGATAACGGCGATGTTATTGGATTTGTTCGCGATATCAGAGAACTGTGCCCTTACCGTAGTATTATGGTCTACCAACACAACGAGAGTATCGCGGCTGATAAGATCGAGACCCTCCGCGTTATCTATGAAGGTCTGCGAATACATATCCGTCGCCTGCATCATCTGTATGCAGGGCGAGAGGTTGCGGTCACGCAAATCAACCGCGATATTCGCTTTGACACCGCACAGCATAGCAAGACGTGCAACGCCGACAGCAGCGCCAAACGAGTCAAAATCTCCGTAGCGGTGACCCATAATTATTACGTTATCTGCGCGAACCATAAGGGCGGTCAGCTGGCTCGCAAAGGTACGGGAACGTACATTAGAGCGCTTGTAGACGGATTTAGTTCTACCTCCGTAGTACTCGATGGTGTCAGCAGACTTATACACCGCCTGATCACCTCCGCGCTGAAGAGCAAGATCAACCGCATCACGCGCATCAAGCTCACGCTCCGCAAGAGTTTTCTTACTGCGAGAAACGCCTATGGATACCGTAACCGAAACGCCGTCGCCCACTCTCGTGTCTCGTATATCGTCAAGTATCGCAAATCGATCCTCTATGCATTTATCGAGATAAACCGAATCGAAGAGCATGACGTATTTGTCGTTTTCATAGGTTTTAATAATGCCGTTCATCGACGCCGCCCACGCCTTAAGCTTCTCATCTACGTGAGATACGGCGGTCGCGAACTTGTCGTGAACGTACTGGAGAATGTCCTCAACGTTATCGATAGCGATATACGCGACAGCTACGCGCTCATCATTATAGCGCTTTTCGGTCTCCGTAAGCTTTGTAATATCCGAGAATACAGCGATATATAGTCCCGGGGAACGTGCGGAGATCTCAAAGCCCTCAACCTTATATATACCATTACCGACAGTCGCGACAGCGTCGCTCTTCACTATCTCGGAGAGCTCTATCGCGGCAATATCGGTAAGATCTCTGCCGACGTAGCTGTCGTCGTCGGGAAGCGCATTAGCCATGGCTTCGTTGTACCAGAGTATCCTGCCCTGCATATCGAACGTGACAACGGGAGCGGAGGAATTTTTGAATACAACGCTGCTGTCCTCGTGAAGCAGTGAATGAATACTTGCCTCCGGGAGCATATCCGAAAACGACGAGCGGCGGAGATTTATAACGGCTACCTCAAGCAGATACGCGAGTGCCACCGTCACGGCGAGAAGCACCTCACCGATATCGAAAAGCGAGGACAGAAGCACTGCGATCGCAATATTCAGACATCCGAGCGAAACGTATACCACCAAATCCACGCGCGAGGCGTAGGGTACGTGCCGCTTATTATCCTTATCGTTCTTTTTCATCTTAGTCTCCTATACTTTTAGCTAAAAAATCCATGCGGCGGCTTACACGCCGTCTCCTCTGTGCTTAGTGAGCTTTGCGGTAGCGATAGTAGCATACGCACCGAAGAGCGCAAGCAATTGCATCGCGAGGGTAGAAAAGAAAAGGATCGCGATAAGAGCTACTGTAAGAGTTTTTGCTCTGCCAAATTTTTGCGAAGCGATCGACACGATACCGTCGAAGCCGACGTAGGCGTAAACAGCCATAAATACCGTTGAAAGATTTGCCACCGTGAGAGCAAGCGCACCATTTCCTCTGAGGAAAATGCTGAGTAGATAAAGCACGAAGTAGAAATACGCATATGATGGGGGAGTCGAGAAGCGCCAATTGAGAACGAACTCATCATCCGGGGTAAGACGGCGCATGATCGAGGTAAATATCTTAAGCGAGAAGCCTGCAACAGCAAAGGCTACGACTATCAGCACGCCGACAATACCGCCTATCATGGCATCGAATACCGCGCTGATATCCTCGGTAGGAACGGTAACCGCACCGTTTTTGGACGGCAACGCCGCAAGATACGACTCTGTCATAGAGGTAAAGGTCTGACGAAGCTTATCAAGCATATCGCCATAGAAGTTCTTTACCGACTCGAGCGTGTATACCCCGGTCGCGTTCATAGCACCGAATATCAGGGAGATAACGGTACACACGGCAATAAGCACCGTCAGCACAAGTGCCGCCTCCGCCTTACTCCTCCTGTGCTTGAAGGCTAGAACTGTTATTGAAGAGATCATCAGTATCTCTAAACCGATCACCGACACAAAACCTCCGATCAGGCAGTTTACGAGAAGGATCACGACGGATACAACGATAGAAGCAATGCGCCGTGGGGTAAGATCGGTTACAAAAATAGCTGCGACGAGTGCCGAGGCGAACGGAATAAACGGCTCACCAAGGAGTGATGCAAACGTCGAAAACGCAATCGCGAGCACCGTCAAAAATAGTGTTGTGTTAGTTTGCTTGTTCATTTATAAACGAATATCCTCCGAGGGACATATTTTTGACCTTATCATACATTATAACACAATGCGAGCGTTTTGTAAAGTATAAAAATAAATTATTTAAATAATAATTGGAAATCAGTAACAAATCTTCGTAACAAACGGCTTTTTAGCTCATTTTTTCGAAAATATCTTGAACTTTCACTTGAAATGTAGTAGAATAGAGGAAATGATAACGAAAGGAGTGACGGTATGGCAGAGTTAACGCCCAAAACGCCGGTAGAAGCACTGTCCGGTGTCGGCAAGGTCACGGCAGGTCGCCTCGCGCGGCTCGGCGTAGTAACGCTCGAGGATCTGGTCACCTACTTCCCTCGTGCTTACGAGAATCGCGGCGACGTAGTTTCACTCGGAAATGCCGTCCCCGATACCACGTCGGCGTTTCTTTTGACGGTAGCTACCGAGGTAACTTCCGCGCGCATCAATCGCGGTATGACGATATCAAAGCTACGTGCATTCGACGACACGGGCTCGGTCGAGGTGGTATTTTTCAATTCACCGTATGTAAAGGACGTATTCCATATCGGTTCCACCTTCCGCTTCTGGGGTAAGGCGTCCTGGTCTAAGCGCAAGCTACAGCTATTGAATCCTAAATTTGAGGCGTATGTCGAGGGAATTCCCCTACCTGACTTTACTCCGGTATATCCACTAACGGCCGGAATATCCTCAAAGCAGCTTGAAAAGCTTGTCGCCCAAGCTATAAACGATGTCGTGCGCTCTATTCCCGATCCGCTCCCCGAGAGCGTTCGACTCGCAGAGCAGCTCCCGACACTTTCTTACGCTATAAAAAACGCACATTTCCCCGATGATAAGGAGGCACTCTCGCGCTCGGTCACAAGGCTCGCATTTGACGAGATGTTCCGTTTTGGCGTCGCCATATCCACCTCCGCTATGAACAAGGAACGCGGGGTAGGCGTTAAATTTTCCCCTTGCTCTCTAGAACCTGTCACCTCTCTGCTACCGTACGAGCTCACAGAATCGCAGAAGCATGCGGTAAACGACGTATATCGCGATACCGTAATCGGTAAAGACGGTAAGGTATCCCCGATGGCACGTATCATCGTCGGTGACGTAGGCTGTGGCAAAACCGTGTGTGCTGAGTTGGCTATGTATATCGCAGCGAGATCGGGATATCAATCAGCTCTGATGGTTCCGACAGAGATACTCGCGCGACAGCATTTTTCCGACGTAACAGAGCTTCTCGGCAAAGTAGGACTGAATGTTGAATTGCTTCTCGGATCAACCTCTCAAAAGGAGAAAAAACGCATTTATGCGGATATAGAATCGGGCAGAACGGATATTGTTATAGGAACACACGCACTTCTATCAGATAAAGTGAGCTTTGCGCGACTAGGTCTTATCGTCACAGATGAGCAGCACCGCTTCGGCGTCGGTCAGAGAGCCGTTCTCAAGGACAGAGCTACCGAGGCACATCTGCTGGTTATGAGTGCTACCCCTATCCCCCGCACTCTAGCCTTGACACTCTACGGAGACCTGGATATATCAAGGATAACCGAGATGCCAAAGGGACGGCAGAGGGTCGACACCTTTGTAGTCGACGAGGGGTACAGGCATCGGCTCAACGATTTTATATCAAAGCAGGTCCGCCTCGGCGGTCAGTGTTATATAGTATGCCCATCTATCGAAAACGAGGACGGCGAAGACGACACGGATACCGTGATTCCCTACTCACTCGACACTACGGTCTCGTCTCGCTCACTTAATCTAAAATCTGCGGTCAAATATTCCGAGGAACTGAAAAAAGCTCTTCCCGAGTTGCGAATCGGACTTCTGCACGGAAAAATGAAAGCGGCGGAAAAAGATGCGGTGATGAACGATTTCGCTGATGGCAAGACCGATGTTCTCGTTTCCACCACGGTCATAGAGGTTGGCGTAAACGTCCCCGGCGCAACACTTATGATAGTGGAAAATGCTGAGCGCTTTGGTCTGTCACAGCTCCATCAGCTGAGAGGCCGTGTAGGGCGCGGCTCACGCAAATCCTATTGCGTTCTCGTTTCGGATTCAGGAGCTGAAAAATCACGAGCAAGGCTTGAGGTCATGCGCACTACGTACGACGGTTACAAAATTGCGGAATGCGACCTTATGTTACGAGGACCTGGCGACTTCTTTTCATCTAATTCCGCCGATAATTTGAGGCAGAGTGGCGGATTTGAGTTCAAATTTGCAACCATGTGCGATAGCGCCGAATTGTTCGAATCGGCGTTTTCGGCCGCTAAAGCAATAGTTGCGCTCGACCCCGAGCTCGCCCTGCCGGAGCACGCCGCCTTGAAGGCTGAGATGATCAAGCTGACTAGCGCGTCAGCTTCATCCATCTCCTAACTTACCCGATAATACATTCCTCTGCTGTTGCGCCTGGCACCGCAGATCGGAACGCACCCCAAAACGGTTATTACAAAAAAGTTAAAGAGGTTTATTTATGGCACTTCAACCGCTGGCAGACCGCATGCGTCCAAAAAGCTTCGACGAGGTTGCGGGACAAGCCCATCTAGTTGGTCCACGCGGTATACTGCGCCGTCTCACCGAGAGCGGCAGGATACCGAATATGATATTCTTCGGCCCCCCCGGGATCGGTAAAACCACCGTTGCTAACATAATTGCCGATATGTCGGGCATGCAGCTTTATAAGCTTAACGCGACGACAGCATCTCTCTCGGATATCAAGGACGTTATCGCCAACACCGACAATATGTTCTCGAGTAAGGGCACGCTTCTCTATCTTGACGAGATCCAATATTTTAATAAAAAGCAGCAGCAATCACTGCTCGAGTTTATGGAAAACGGAAGACTGACGCTCATTGCCTCGACGACCGAAAATCCATATTATTTCGTCTATAATGCCCTTCTCTCTCGCTCATCGGTATTTGAATTCAAGCCGGTAACGCCCGAGGATTGTATTCCTTCACTCAGGCGCGCGCTCAAGCTACTCAATGCCGATTTCGGTGACAGCAAAACGGCGAGCGAGGAGGTTCTGCGTGGTATTTCCTATGCGGCAGGCGGCGACGTGCGTATGAGCATCAGCATTCTCGAAAATTCCTTCTACATCTCAGATGGGGAGATCTCCGAGGAGGCGGTCAAATCTCTCGTGCCCTCCGTGATCGGACATTTTGACAGGAACGGCGACGTGCATTACGACCTGCTCTCCTGTCTGCAGAAATCTATCCGCGGCTCCGACCCTGACGCTGCTGTATTCTATCTGGCGAAAATACTCGCATCCGGCGACCTGCTTTCTGCCTGCCGCAGAATTTTGGTTATAGCAAACGAGGATATCGGCTGTGCGTATCCGATGGCCGCGTCGCTCGCATACGCCTGTACGGAAAGCGCACGTTCACTAGGCATGCCCGAGGCGGCTATACCTCTGGCAAATATCGTCACAATACTTGCAACGGCTCCGAAATCCAACACCTCGTATCTCGCCTATCACGCGGCTATGGAGGATATCGAGCGCGGTCTGGGTATAACCGTACCGGAGCATCTCGCGAGCCCGCAGTTCAAGGGGTATAAATATCCACACGATTACGAAAACGACTACGTCGAGCAGACCTACCTACCGACCGATCTTTCAGACCGTCATTATTATACATTTGGCACCAACAAGACAGAACAAGCCGCCAAGGCATATTACGATTACATACGTGCAAACTGCAAAAATAAGCTAAAAAATCAGTAATATCCGTCTCGTACTGCCAAATTGTACGATAAATCTTGACAAATATCTCCATATTTGATATAATATTCGAAGATACGAATCGGAGGGAAAGGTTTTATGATCTTCCATTTTATACTCAATCCGAAATCAGGCAGAAGTCCCAAGCAGAAAAAACTCGAGCAGGAGATCAAGGCTGCTTGTACAAAAAGGCAGCTAAGCTATCATATATATTACACTACCTGCGCAGGTGACGCCACCGAATATGTTAAATCTATGGTCCGTATTTCAGCGGAAAAGCAGAGATTTATCTGCGTTGGTGGTGACGGCACCATTAACGAGATCGCTAACAGTGCCCCCTGCAACCCCAACGTTGAATTCGGAGTTATCCCGAGTGGCTCGGGAAACGATTTCGTCCGCAATTTCACGAACACAAAGCTGTTCAGCAATATCGATGCTCAGATAGACGGTGAGGTAAGATCCTTTGATCTTATAAAGTACAATGACGACTATTGTGTCAATATGATCAATATCGGATTCGATTGCGCGGCGGCAAAGGAGGCGGCACACCTCAAGAGATTCAAGTGGGTAACCCCTTCTATGTCTTACATTATGGGAGTGGTCATAGTCCTCTTCCGTAAGTTCGGCACTAAGATGAAGATCATTCTCGACGACGGCGAGGTCTTCGAGCAGGAGTTCACTCTCACCGCTATTGGCAACGGCAGATTCTGTGGCGGAGGCTTCAAGGCTATACCTCACGCTGAGCTTGCCGACGGACTGATGGAGATATCGGCAGTAAAGAAGGTATCGCGTATGACCTTCCTATCGCTCGTCGGCGCATATAAAAAGGGCACTTACATAAGCAACCATCGAGCACTCAAGTACTTTATACACAGAAGCGTCCCCCACTTCAAGATGGAGTTTGACGTACCGATCCCCGTCTGCGTTGACGGTGAGATCAGAGGCGCTAAAAATATTGATTTTTCAGTTGTACAGAACGCCTTCAATTTCGTTATCCCCAAAGGATGCAAGCTTAACGAAAAATAATTCATAAAGGAAAAGCTATGAATATTTTCCACAAAAGACCGCTCAGCTTAATACTCTGTATTATGCTGGGCGGCTTTGTTCTTTACACAAACGTCGATGCTAAATGGTCACCGTATCTATTTATTATACCGGCCATCATACTCATTCTGCCCGTCTTTTTACGTTCAAAAAGAATATTTTGCTCGATTTGCGCCATTCTTCTCGCCTTATCCATGCTTGCATCACAGCTCTACTTCGGAATCTGGTTTGACGCAGGCAAGAGATATAGCAACGAGGTCGTGATCGAGGCGACGGTTGAAGAGATATCCTACGATGACCCATACAACTCTCTCACCGTCGCTGCCGATAACGTAAACGGTGATACACTCAGCCGCTATAGATTCAAGATGAGCACCCCGCGTGAGTCAAGCGACAATCTCGCGACGGGTGACGTAATTCGCTTTAAGGCAACGCCTATCTCCGTCTACGAGGTCTACAGCGAGGATATCTGTCATAACCTTATATCCCGAGGCATAAACGGATTTTTGAACGATGCGCACGATATCGAGGTGATATCTTCCGGACGCACTACGTTTGCGGCAAGTGCGGCAGAAATGCGTGAGAGTATCCGCCGCCATGCTGTTATGCTCTCGGATGAGGATATAGGCACGTTGGTTGCGGCACTACTGCTCGGCGAGCGCGAATATCTCTCACCGAGGTTAGCACTCGATTTTCGCAGAATAGGTCTTTCTCACGTACTGGCACTCAGCGGTATGCACCTTGCAATCCTCGCATTTGCGGTTACGAGACTGCTATCCGCATTCAGAGTCGGGCGCCGTGTCTCTACACTGATTACCATGATTCTTTCACTTGCATACATGGCTTTCACAGGCTTCCCGCTTTCTGTTGTCCGCGCCGCGCTGATGCTCTCTATAGCATCTCTTCTGACATTGCTCTCGCGTACCCGCGATCCGCTCACTTCTCTGTTCGTATCGGTATTTCTTATAATTCTCGTGACACCGTACGCATGCTACGATATTTCACTGTGGCTTTCAGCGCTTGCAACGTTTGGACTTGTTAGCTATACTTCAAGCCGCGAGCGCGTAACGCCTCAGCCGCGTGAGCCATACGCTCCTCATAACCGCCGTCGCATAAAAGCCGCGGTTATTAAGCTTCTGAAGAAGATGGCTACAGCTATCCTTACATCTGTGTTCGCGGTAGGTGCAACGCTTCTTGCATCAAGCATTTTCTTCGACAATGTATCGATACTGTCACCGATCGTAACGTTCATCTTTTCTCCTATAATCGTGCTTATAATGTACCTCGGAATGCTACTGCTGGCAGTTGGAGCACTTATCCCGATAAACGCTCTCCTTTCACCTATCGTACGCCTCACCGAATGGATGGCTTCAGAACTGTCTTCAATTAGAAATATCTATATTTCTACAGATTATTTCGAGGCAGAAATAGCAATCTATGTATTTACCGTAATTCTTCTTCTGTTTGTTATACTCAAAATACGGCACAAAAAGATCGCGCTAACCGCACTTGCGCTGTCGCTCGCATCGGTTTTTGCCGTTACGTATGCCGCAAACTATTCGGATACTGTAAGAGATACAGATGTGGTCTACGCCGACTCGACGTCAACAAAGCTGCTTTTTAACGATGGCAACAGCACGCTCCTCGTTAGCTCCGGACTTCATTCCGAGGAATCAGCGTTCACATCAGTCAATATGCTTTCCATCTCCCATCTTTCGGAGCTTGACGGATACTGCGTTACGCATTACAGCTACGCACTACCGAAGGAACTGGATACCCTACTCAGCTACGTAAAGATCGATCGGATATACCTTCCCGCACCCGAAAACTCCACCGAGCGCGATCTCGAAAAGCTCTCATCCGACGTGATCTCGCAGTTTGATACCGAAATAGTATACTACAACGCGCACGGCACGGTAGCCGTCGGCGATATCTGCATCGACCCTATCTATCGCGTAGTTTACGGTGAAGGAAGCGTGAAGTGTGCGCTTGCTCTGACATCGGAGGGACACCGCACGGTATATCTTTCCTCGGGAATGCTTGACTCCGAGACCTATTCTGCCGTTGTGGACGAGCTAGACGGTGCAGATATACTGATATTCGGCATGCACGGCAGAAAATACAAGGAGACAACCTATCTCGGTGAGCGGATCACACCGCCGGAGCGCATAATAATCCTATCTAGCGGTCTTGAGCTGCGCAGCTACGACGAGCTGTACTACGAAAGCGCAGGAAGTGTTATAACCCGCCGCGACGGCGACGTATTCTATGAGGTAATACGCAAATAGTCCTAGCCGTCTATGCACTAAAAGTATCCCGAATAATAAAGCGAAAAAAAGCGACTGCCCGAGGTGCAATAATGTGCCCCCTGTCAAGTAGACAGACTAAAAAACAAAAAGAAATTGTTAATTGAATAAGTTTCTTTCATCTCCCCCTGCTGCGCAGCAGGGGGAGATTTTTCGTCACGCGGCGGTGGCGAAATAATACTCGCAAGGCGTCATACAATTAAGACGCTTCTGGTAGCGGCGAGTATTGTAAAAGTGTATGTAGTTTTCAATAGCGGAAACGAGTTCTTCACGGCTTGTGAACTTTTTAAGATAGTACATCTCGGACTTTAAGATGCCCCACCAGCCCTCCATCGGAGCATTGTCGAGGCATCTACCTACGCGCGACATACTCTGGATCATTCCGGCATTTATGAGCTTTTGGTGAAACACTTTGTTTGTATACTGAAATCCTCTGTCGCTATGGAAGATTGGCTTTGCATTTGGATAGAGGCTCGTTGCTTCATCAAAGGTTTCAACTACAAGCGCATTTTTGTTGCTGTCACCGAGCTTGTACGCAATAATACGTCTGTCGTAAAGGTCAAGTATTGCAGAAAGATAAAGCTTCTTAACTTCAGGACCAATGTAATACTTGAATTCGGTAACGTCGGTAAGCCACTTTTCAAACGGAAC